>DATGZX010000231.1:0-3369 GCA_035296965.1 Gemmataceae bacterium | reverse complement strand
CCGCCACCCCCGCCACCGGCGGCAAAGTTGTAGGTGAAACCAGTGCCGGAGAAGGAACCGCTGGCTGTCCCAGCGGCCCCGGCGGCGGACAGGCTGCCCGTGAGCAACACGGAGTCGGCATGGAGAAAGATGCCACCGCCGCTGCCACCTCCACCTCCACCTCCAAGGGCATTGGTATCTACACAACTCCCAGTTTTTTGTAACTTGTTCTGTTGCAAGAGATTGGGCAGCTTTCAATGGAGGAGGCTCCCTTGTCAATTTCAGCGTCACCATGGATAGACCACAATGCGAGGGACCACCACACAACGAAGGAAGCGGGGAGATCAGCACACGGGCCGAAGGGGTCGTGGCGCACGGTGTCATTCTGCTGCTCCACGTCGATCTAGAAAACCGCATCCCCCGCGGATTGACATTGACCTGAGTGAAGGCGAAACACTTCCGCTGGTCGTGGTCGAGAACCTCAGCCGGCTTCCTGATCGAGAAGACGCGATCCAGGGAATTGCCTTGCCACCGCTGGAAGCGCGGCTTCAGAAACGGTACCTGATCATGGTGCAGTCTCACCTGCGATCCGCACCCGAACTGGCGGCTGGCGTGGCAAGCCTTCCGAGCACCAGCGCGGCGTTTGCCGCAACCCAAGCGACATGGCGGTTCTTGAATAACGAACGTGTTGGCATGCCCGAATTGATAGAACCGCCCCGCGAGGTCGGTCGCGGTCGTGTCCGGGAGTTGAAGTCGCGATTTGCCTTGCTGGTTCATGACTGGTGCAAACTGAGCTTCACCTACGGGAAACGCGACCTGACTCAATTGACCCACGCGACGGACATCGGCTATGAGCTGACTACAGCCCTGTTGGTCAGCGCCGACGATGGCAGCCCTTTGGCGCCGATGGAGATGCATCTGAAAACGGCCGGTGGGGTGATCAGCACGCGGGATCCAGCACCTCACGATCGGCCCCATCTGGATCAGGTCCTGCCGACGATGGAGGCAAGCCGCGGGTGGGAGCTGGACAAGTCGTTGTTGCACGTCATCGACCGCGAAGCGGACTCGGTGGACTATTTCCGTAAGTGGGATGCCGCAGGGTTCAAGTTCCTCGTGCGGGCCGATGATCGCCGCGTGCAGTGGTCCGGTAAGTCTGTTCTCTTGAGTGAGATTCGACGATCGCTCACCCAGCGCGAGGCGTTCCACAAAGTGACTGACGAGGCGAGCTATCACGGCAAAGCCGCCCAATTGTGGGTGGCAGAGACACACGTGATCCTGAATCGGCCTGCCAGGAAGAACGTCAAGGGAAAGCGCTTCCAAGTTGCCGGACGACCACTTTCCCTGCGGTATGTTGTGGTCCAACTCCGTGACGGGAGGGGAAAAGTACTGGCCGAGTGGATGCTGCTGACCAACGCGTCGAAGTGCGTGCATACCGAACACCTGGCTCGTTGTTACTACTGGAGGTGGCGCATTGAAAGTTATTTCAAATTGCTCAAGAGCCACGGCCAGCAACTGGAACAGTGGCAGCAGGAGACCGGACCGGCCATCGCCCGCCGCTTGCTTGTCGCGTCGATGGCCTGCGTGGTGGTCTGGCAATTGCAGGCAGACGACACACCGCAGGCCACGGAACTGAGGGCGATCCTGATACGCCTCAGCGGCCGCCAAATGAAACGGAACCGCCCACACACTGCCCCAGCTCTTTTGGCCGGCCTCTGGGTCTTGCTGTCGATGCTTGCTCTGCTTGAACATTACGACCTCGACGACCTGAGACGGCTCGCAGCCCAAATTCCGGTCTTCAGAAGAACTTAGGTTGTGTAGATACCAATGCCTTCGCAAGGGGGGGAAAGTCGGCGGCGTCTGGTCTTTTTCCCCCCTTGCGAAGGGGGGACACAGGGGGGTTCTTCGAGTGCCTCTGCGTTACGCCAGGTTCGGCATCCAGGCGATTGAAAATCGCTCTAGCGTTTCTCGACAGGTCGAGCCGCGATTTCGGCGAGCGCGACCTGAACCCGCCGGGTCGATGATCGATTGTCTCCATGAGAGATCGAGTTCCTGACCTTCCCTCGAGGAGAACCCCGAAGGTGTGGGTAGAGCAAGCGATTTTCACCTCACTGCCGCGCCACGGTCGAGGCGGCTATCACCTGGTCTCGCGCTCCAAGGGAGTGAGCGGACTGGAGGCCCAGGCAATCTCGCGATGGTCGCCGTCCCACGGGTCGCTGCTTCAAGACCAGAGCAACCGGGTCAGCGTCAACTTCTTTTCGCTGCCCGGCGGCCGGTTCGCCCTGTCGCGAAGTTGTGAGGGTCCGCCCGAATATAGCGGTCGTGGCGGCCGGCAGTTCTACACGCACATCCTGATCATCGATTCCAAGAACCTCGAGGCCGTCGGCCGGCAGCCGTTCGTCATCTACCACAATGCCCTGGCACTCGGACACCTCTTCTATCAGATCAACCCTGCCGAGCTGCTCGAGCCCATCGAGCTGCCTGGCTTCCACGCCGCGCGCGACCCTGCGGCCTGGCTCGATCGTGCCAGGAAGCTTGGCCTTCCTCCTCTGGAACCGCTTCGCGACCGCCTGCTCGCCGGCCGGCCGGTGCGGTTCCCGTTCGCCGGCGATCGCGCCGTTCTGGCCGAGTGCCTGATCGGCTCGCTCGGCTCCGGTGCAGTCCACAAGATCAGTTTCGCCACCAGCCTGCAGCCCTCATCCGACCGCCCATTTGTCCTGTCGCTCGTGGACAATCGCAAGCAGCGACTCTGATCAATTCCAGACCCGAGTGCTCTCGTCTACCGTGATCTGAGCACTTCCTTTGCCACAGATCTCGCGTGATTGGCCATGCGTCGAATAGAATTCTAGATGGCGACGGCGTGTGTGTTGGTTCACCGATTTCATGCTCTCCTCCTTCGATCCCGGATCGGTTGCGGATCTTCAATGATGGTACCCTGGGGAACGGGGTTCAGGCTGGCATCAGCGGCAACCTGACATCAGGATACCCCTCAACTACGTTCCGCACCAGTGTCTGGTTTCCCAGGGGATTGGTTGCCCCGAGGATCGCCATTCGCGGAAAAAGTGCGAAGATGTTAACGGTGGCGAATGGACGGTGTCCAGTGTGCGGGCGGGCGCGGGTCGCGTTGTCGGGAAACGGGCCTTGCGATATAGTACGGTGCGAACAACGCATGGCCGAGGCCCGAGCAAGCTTCCACTGGCTTCCCGAGCCATCTCCGATCACGCTCCATGGGGCGTGATCGGAATCGACGCTTCGCGGACCGTTCTTGCAATTCACCAAGGAGTCGATGGCATGGACGCCAACCTGACGGCAGATGCGATCCTTACCAAGCCCGGCGTGGGCCTGCGAAGCCTGATTCCACTGGCCCAGGCGGCACGGCCTCGGCAGTGGATC
>DATGZX010000230.1:0-29261 GCA_035296965.1 Gemmataceae bacterium | reverse complement strand
GCCATGGCCGGTACGCCGCAATACATGGCGCCGGAACAAATCAACGGCGAGCCGGCGGACCATCGTGCGGACCTGTTCAGCCTGGGCAGCGTGCTGTACGCCATGTGCGCCGGCAGGCCGCCATTCGAGGGCGAAAACACCATGGCCATCCTGCGTTGCATCTGCGACGGCAAGGCCCGCCCCCTCAAGGAAATCGACGCCGCCATCCCCAACGAGCTGGTCGAGATCGTGGAAGTCCTGCACGCCAAGAACCCAGCCGACCGCTTCCAGACGGCAGCCGACGTGGCCGGATTGCTTCACCACCACCTCGAAAACCTGAGCCAGTAAGCTCGCGACCTCAAATGCGACGCGCTAATTGCTTCTGGCGTCGAAACCCCCGCTATTCCAGTTCGTGCACGTCGCCCAAGACTCCGCGCGGAATGCAAATAGTCAGAACGGTCAGGTTCCCTCGGGCCTTGTGCTTCACCCCGCGCGGGATGTAGACGACCACGCCCTGATGCAACTCGATCTCCTCGTCGTCGAGCAGCATTGTGCCCTGGCCGGCGATTACGTAATAAAACTCGTCGGTTCGTTCGTGGTAGTGTAACTTGGCATCCTGGATCTCGACGCGGTGTACCTCGCCGGCGGCACCGTCCTTCTCTTCGATCAAGCAGCGGATCTGTCCGCACGTCTCTTTCCAGGGCTCGATCTCCGCGGGGTCGCGACGTAGGTATCTGGTTGCTGCGATCACGGGTTCTCCTTGCTCTTGGCACTAAAGACGGTGCGGGATTCGGCAGTGGGTCAGGTTTCCAACCTGACCGGACAGATTAGGAAATCTGTCCTACACCGCTGCTGAATCAAGCACGGTGATCTTGGCTAGGCGTCTCCCTAATCATACTGTCGGGCCGGGGTGAAGAGCGTATGAATTCGCCAGCGTCGCCCGAATTGTACTTTGCGCATGCCGACAACTGTAGGACAAGCTGACAGCTTGTCCTACATGCCTGAGCTGGCATTCACATCCGTAGCCTGGCCTGGGTACGAAAGCGCTGCCAGTCGAGTTGTAGTTTGCGCATGCGCGCGCGGAGCGTGTGCGGATTGATGTCCAAGATCGCTGCTGCGCCGTAAGGGCCCTCGATTCGGCCACGCGTCCGCTCCAGAGCGGCTGCGATGTGCCGGGACATGGCGGCGTCCAGTGTGAGAAACTCCGCCGGTTCTTCGGAACGCGCCGGCTTGGCCGATGGGCTGATCACTGCTTTCATCAGAGGCGGCGTGGCTCCGCCCAATGCTTGCGCTACCTCCAGGCGCTTCCCCTCTCCCAGAATGGCCGCACGTTCAATGACGGCTGCCAACTCGCGGACGTTGCCCGGCTAGGGATAAGCGATCAGGAGATTGATATCCTCGGGCGAAGGGACAAGGGGAAGTGTTCCCAGTCTCTTGGCGGCGCGCAGCGAGAGGTGCGCGGCGAGCGAGGGAATGTCGTCCTTGCGATCGCGCAGCGGCGGCAGGCGAATGGGGAAGACGGCGATCCGGTACCACAAATCTTCGCGAAAACGGCCGGACGCCACCAGCGCGTGCAGGTCGCGATGAGTAGCCGCCACAATCCGAACGTCGACGCTCAATTGTTTTTCGCCGCCCACGCGCTCGAAGGTGCCGTCTTGCAAAATCCGCAGCAGCCGGACCTGGGCTGCCAGGGGCAATTCGCCGCATTCGTCCAGGAAAAGCGTGCCGCCGTCGGCGCGCTCGAACCAACCCTTGCGGATGCCGACGGCTCCGGTAAAACTGCCCTTTTCGTGGCCGAATAGTTCTGAATCGACCAGCTCGGGCGGAATGGCGCCGCAGTTGACCCGCAAGAAGGGCCCGGCGGCACGGCGCGAGCGCGAGTGGATGGCGCGGGCCACAACCTCTTTTCCAGATCCTGTTTCACCTAACACCAGGACCGGAGCGTCCGAGCGCGCGACCAAATCGATGTGCTCCATCACGGGGCGCAGGCCTGTCTCGGCGCCGATGATCGAGTCGCTGATGTCATTGCGGCCCAAGCGCGACAGCAGCGTTTGTTTGTCGGCTTCGAGCGCCTCGCGCAAAGAAGTTAACTCGCGCACGCGGCGGTCATTTTCCAGAGCTACTGCGAACGGCTCCAGCAGAGCGCGCGGCAGGTCTTCGTGCTCGGCACGGAATTGCCTTGGCGGACGCGTCAGGAGAATCAGGACGCCGGTGGAGCCCTCCTCGCTCGTCAACGGACCCGCGAGCACATCGCCCTCCACGCCATCAGGCAAAAGCCCCGGAAGCTCATGATTGATTCTTCGAGCCGACCCGCGCACCACGTCTTTCTTCTCGACCCAGCCGAGAATTCGCTCAAGGGCATCTGCGTTGCATTCAGTGCGGGAACGCAGGGCCGGCGGTTCGCTGTGACACAGCCCGGTGGCCACGGTCTCCAGGGACGCACGTGGCGTATCGAGCCGGCGTACCAGAATCAGATCGACCGGCAAGTGGCGGGCCAGGATCGGCGCAAGGCGCTCAACCGATTCGCCGATCTCGATATGGCGACAAACTTCACGCCAGATGTCCAGGAGCAGGGGGCTGAAGCGCTTCATAGGGACCTGCCGTTACATATGATGGCATATCCAGTATCAATAACGGATAATTTAGCATATATGATGGCACGTGCAAGCGTGCTGATGGTTGGCGGGCGAAAATTGTGGCAATTCCGCCGAATCGGGCCCTTTCCATCCGTGGCACGGCGTTTGCTTTTCCACGCCCACCAGATCTCGTCGGTGGCTGCGAGATAACCGCTGCCCCTACGAAGTCGGCATGCACTCTCATTGGTCGTCCTGCCGAGCTGTCTCGGCTGGAGGAAGGCGACCCGACAAAACGCCAATCACCTTGACCCGTTTTGCTATCTGAGAGCCTGCGCGCCCCGCCAAGACGAGCCTGCTCACGAATGATAGGCTATTTTGAGGAGAGTATTTATATGCATAAATGTTCTTCCCGGGAATGGAGCTCGGGAAATTCTTGCCGAGTTCTGGCCTTGCTCGTCCTGGTCCTGTGTATGCCGGCTGTTGGCTGCTCGAAAACCGACCCGCGCACGCCCGTGTTTCCCGTTCACGGTCGCGTGCTCCTGAACGGCGAGCCGTTGCCGCATGCTTTCGTGACCCTTCATCCTGTGAATAAAGCCGAACAGGGTAAACTTCATCCGCACGCCCAGGCCGAGCCAGATGGTACGTTCTGGCTATCAACCTACGACAGCGAGGACGGTGCTCCGGTGGGGGAGTACTTCGTGACCGTACAAAAATTCAAACCGCCGAAGGATTCCGACACGGGGCCGCCGGTCAATCTCGTGTCCGGCCGCTATGCCAACCCGACCACGTCGAATCTTCGCGTTCGCGTCGAACCGACCACGAACGAACTGCCCGCGTTGAAACTCAATCCATGAATAGAGATTGGTTTTGTTACTCTATCTTTATTTGAAAGGCAAAGATTACCCATGAAAGAGTTCGCCAAGAAACCTCGCCATGCTTTCACACTCATCGAGCTCCTGGTGGTGATTGCGATCATCGCCATCCTGGTTGGCCTGTTGTTGCCGGCCGTGCAAAAGGCGCGTGAAGCTGCCAGCCGGATATCCTGCGCGAACAATCTGAAGCAACTCGGTCTCGCCATCCATAACTATCATGGCACCTACGGCTATCTACCGGTTTCCAATCGACCGGCATCCAATAGTACAACTTCGCCGCGTCAGGGCTGGTTGATCTTTGCCTTGCCCTACATCGAACAGGACAATCTTTACGCCGGGTACAACTTCCAGTTCGGCTGGCAAACCCCGGTGAATCGGCCGGTGACCAGTGTGCCGCTGAAGGTAGTGCAATGCCCCTCCAGTCCCACGGGGCGCAGCCTGGACGCGGATCCGTCCGTGAGTCCCTGGACGCCGATCGTGGCCGACGGAGATTACGCGGCACTGAACGGCGTCGATCCGCGGCTCGTTACGATCGGGTTGGTCGATGTGGCCGGGCAGGGCTTTTTGCCCAAAAACACGCCGTCCAGGTTCGCGGATTGCCTCGACGGGCTGTCCAACACCATCGCCGTGACGGAATCCGCCGGCCGGCCGAATGTCTACCGGCTCGGGCAAGCCATCAGCACGCCGCCCACCACCTATACCAACGGCGGCGGTTGGTCGCGCCCGGCATCGGACATCACCCTGAACGGCCTGACCACGGACGGCGTTAGCTCGCCGGGACCGTGCCCATTGAACTGCGCCAACGGCGAAGTACTTACGACTTATCCGGATCCCTACTTTGGCACGAATGGCAATGGCGCTATTTACGCTTTTCACGCAGGCGGCGCCAACTTCCTGTTTGCAGATGGCTCAGTTCACTTCATTGCCCAGAACATCGACATTCGTATTCTGGCTCGGCTGGTAACGCGGGCCGAGGGCGAAGTGGTTGACGAGACCGCGTTCTAAGGTCACCACTCCCAAGGGGTGAAAGTACGCGACGTTGGCTGTGCCGCGGGCAACGGAGTGCGTCGATTTGTCGGAACACGAACGAAAACTCTGTCCCGGGGATGACGCATGTTGAGTACCTCGGTCAAGCAACTTAGTCTGGTGAGCGCCCTGGCTTTCTTGACTCTTTTCAGTTCCGGCTGCGGCGGCCCCGCCGAGAATTCCGTGGAATTGCTCAATGTGTCCTACGACCCGACTCGAGAATTGTGGCGGGCGCTCAATAGCCGATTTGTCGAGGTCTATCAACAGCAAACCGGTACGCGGCTAAGCATCAAGCAATCGCACGGGGGATCCGCCACACAGGCGCGAGCGGTCATCGACGGCCTGGAAGCCGACGTCGTGACCCTGGCTCTGTTTTCCGACACCGACGCCATCCGGCAGAAAGGTCTTCTCAAGGACGGCTGGGTAGATCATTTGCCGAATCGTTCCTTGCCTTACTATTCCACGCTTGTTTTTGTCGTGCGCAAGGGGAACCCCAAGGGCATCAAGGACTGGCCGGACCTCGTGAAGCCTGGCATTGAACTCGTGACGCCCAACCCGAAGACTTCAGGCAACGGCAAACTCAGCTTTCTGGCGGCCTGGGGGTCGGTCATTTGGCGCGGAGGGTCGGAGGCCGAAGCTCGGGACTACGTTACGAAACTTTACCGGCATGCGCCCGTTCTGGATTCAGGAGCCCGCGGTTCGACCACGACATTTGCCCAGAAAAAGATCGGGGATGTTCACCTGGCGTGGGAGAATGAGGCCCATCTGGAAGTGGCCGAAGCGGCCGGCGCGCTGGAAATCGTCTACCCGCCGCTCAGCATCAAGGCCGAACCGTATGTTGCCGTGGTTGATGCCAACGTGGACCGCAAGGGCACGCGCAGCGCCGCCGAGGCCTATTTGCAGTTTCTTTACACGGACGACGCGCAGCAGATCATCGCCGAGCATCATTATCGGCCAATCAGCGACGAGCTTCGCAAACGCTACGCGGCTGATTTGACGGACATCGAGCTGTTCCCGATCACGACAATCGCCAAAGGCTGGAACGAAGCACAACAGAAATTCTTCGCCGACGGAGCCGTGTTCGACAGCATCTACCAGCCGCAGGCTCCATGAAGAATACCGCGTGTCCGCCGTGGACGCGCCTTGGCCGTTTGAGGCTTGAACCCATTGGCGACGGGAAATCGACGGCTGCTTCCCGGTTTTCACCTGAGCCTGGGATATAGTGTCCTCTATCTCAGCGTATTGGTGCTCATTCCCTTGGCCGCCTGTTTCGCCAAGGCTGCGACATTGTCCCCGTCGCAGTTCCTCGCAGCGGTGTGGACCGACCGCGCGCGCGCGGCGTACAGCTTGACCTTCGGCGCTTCGCTGGCGGCGGCGCTGATCAACGTCCTATTGGGCGGCCTGATCGCCTGGGTGCTGGTGCGTTACGAATTCCCCGGCAAACGACTTTTCGACTCCCTGGTCGACTTGCCGTTCGCCCTGCCCACGGCGGTGGCCGGCCTGGTCTACTCCAACCTGTACGTGGCCAATGGCTGGCTCGGTCGATTTCTAGTGCCCCTGGGCATCGAGGGCGCCTATACGAGACTCGCCATTGTCCTGGTGCTCACCTTCATCGGTTTGCCCTTTGTCGTGCGCACGGTCCAGCCGGTTCTGGAAACCCTGGATGCGGATGTGGAAGAGGCTGCCGCGTTGCTCGGGGCCAATCGCTGGCAGAACTTTCTGCGCGTGCTGCTGCCCTCCCTCTACCCCGCCTTCCTGACTGGCTTCGCCCTGGCCTTCGCCCGCGCTCTGGGCGAATATGGATCGGTAGTATTCGTATCTGGAAATATGCCTTTCAAGACTGAGATCGCGCCGGTTCTCATCGTCGAGCGCCTGGAGGAGTTTTCCTACAGCGAGGCGACCGCCATCGCGGTTGTTCTGCTGTTGATCTCCTTTGCGCTTCTAGTCGCCGTCAATCTGCTGGAACGCTGGAGCAAGAGCCATGAAGCCTGAATCGATTCGCCCGGCGGCGCCAGCACGGGTGCATCGGCGTCCCGAGGACCCCTGGTTCGTAAAATGGACGCTGATTCTGCTGGCTGTAACGGTCATGGGCCTGCTGGTGATCGTGCCCGTGGCCAACGTGTTCTACCATGCCCTTGCCGGCGGCCTTGACACCTACTGGCGAAGCCTGGTCGCTGACTCCGACACGCGTCACTCCATCTTCCTTACGCTCACCGTGGCGCCAATCGCAGTGGCAGCCAACGTCGTATTCGGCGTAGCGGCCGCCTGGGCCATCGCGCGCTTTCGCTTTCCCGGCCGGACGATCCTGAAAGCGCTGACCGACCTGCCGTTTTCGATCTCGCCCGTCGTGGTCGGCTTGATGTTCATCTTGATCTTCGGCCTGCAGGGCACGCTCGGTCCCTGGCTGCGCGATCATGGCATCAAGATCGTTTTTGCACTGCCGGGGCTCATCCTGGTCACCTGCTTTGTCACCCTGCCGTTCGTGGCTCGCGAATTGATCCCGCTCATGGAGGCTGTCGGCGCCGACGAAGAAATCGCGGCTCTCAGCCTCGGCGCCAACGGTTGGCAGATGTTTTGGCGCATTACGCTGCCCAATATCAAGTGGGGCATGCTCTATGGCGTGATTCTGTGTAACGCGCGCGCGATGGGGGAATTCGGGGCCGTGTACGTCGTCTCCGGCCACATCGCCGGTCAGACCGATACGATGCCGTTGCGGGTGGAGAAACTCTTTCAAGAATACAATTTGTCGGGTTCGTTTGCCGTGGCCTCAGTGCTCACGCTCCTTGCCCTAGTGACACTGGTCGTCAAGCTGTGCCTGGAGCGCCAGAGTCGCCGACAACCAGAAGAAGCCACGGAAAGTGCGACCCTCGTTGGGGCATTCAGCCTGCTAAATGACCGTGCGGGATTCGGCAGTAGGTCAGGTTTCCAACCTGACCGGACAGATTGGGAAATCTGTCCTACGACGCTGCCGAATCAAGCACGGTGATATAGATTCCACCACTCATTGCCTTACTGACCTGGAAAAGCAACTATGAGTATTACGGTCAAGCATGTATCCAAGCGCTTTGGGACCTACCGTGCGCTGGATAACGTAAGCGTGGAGATCCCGAGCGGTTCCTTGCTGGCGCTCCTGGGCCCCTCCGGTTCCGGCAAGACAACCCTGTTGCGTATCATTGCCGGCCTTGAGGAACCGGATGAAGGAACGATCCATTACCAGGACGAGGATGCCACGCGCCGCTCGGCCCGCGACCGCAATGTCGGCTTTGTATTCCAGCATTATGCCCTCTTTCGGCACATGACGGTGTTCGAGAACATCGCTTTCGGTTTGCGCGTGCGCCGCTGGACCCGGGCCAACGTCAACGAGCGCGTGGCAGAGCTGCTGAACCTTATTCAACTGGGGGGACTGGAAAAACGCTACCCCTCGCAGCTCTCCGGCGGCCAGCGTCAGCGCGTGGCGTTGGCGCGAGCACTGGCGCCTCAGCCGAAAGTACTCTTGCTGGACGAGCCATTCGGCGCTCTCGACGCCAAAGTCCGCCAGGAGTTACGTCACTGGCTGCGCCGATTGCACGGCGACCTGCACGTGACCAGCATTTTTGTCACGCACGATCAGGATGAAGCGTTTGAGGTTGCGGACAAGGTCGTGGTGATGCAAGCCGGCCGGGTCGAGCAGGCAGGCGCGCCGATGGAGGTATTCGAGCATCCCGCCAACGCTTTCGTGATGCGCTTCCTGGGCAATGTCAACGCTTTTGCTGCTCGCGTGCAGAGGGGCCGGGCTTTCTGGGCGAACATGGAGTTAGCATGCCCGGATTACCCCCAGGATCACGTCCGGCCGGCAACCGTGTTCATTCGCCCGCACGAATTGGAAATTAGCCATTCGCCCAACGGCGTGCCGAGCCTAGAGGCCCGCGTGGTTCATATCAGCCCGGCGGGGTCAGTGGCCAAGGTTCAGCTCTTGACGACGAACCTGGGAGATGTGCTCAACGTCGATCTCAGCCCGTCTACTTACTCCGACCTGGATTTGAAGACCGGCGACATGGTGTACGTGTTTCCCCGCAAGGTTCGCGTTTTTGCTTCGGACTATAGCATCTGACAGAACCCGGTTGAAAATGCGACTCTACTTGGACTGGAGCAGCAATACGTTATCTCCTTCGGGATCGTGCAGCACGGCCCACGCGATATGACCTGACGCATCCTCGCTCAACTGAACAAAGCGATCACGTCCAACTACCTCCACAGTTGCTTGAAGATCGGCTACCTCGAAAAAGACCACGGCTTTGTCGTCAGAAGGATAGGACTCTACTCCCTTCCGCTCGAGGCATATAAACGCCGCACCACCGTCGAACTGAACGTGATGGCCGGGTTCTTCGTCACGAACGGTGAGGCCAAGCGTGTCTTGATTGAAGCGCTTTGCCGCATCAAGTTCATTGAAGTAAAGCTCGATTCCAGCGAGCCGCAGCTTTCCTTTCGACATTCTGCGCCCCCTAGCGTTTTGTATCTAATCGGTCGCTATCCCACTTTTTTGCGCAGAGACTGTCGACAGTTCTCCATCTAGCAACGCCATAATGGCCTGACCACTCCGCGAGTCCCTGCGAAATGATGGTGCAAAGAATTGTAAGGACATGCGGCTCCCTCATCGCGGATGTATACCGCGATTCTACTGGTTTCGGGCCGCATTATGCGATGCAGAAAGGTACGCTAACTCACGTTCGGCTAAAGGATTGAAAAAGTGGAGGATAGGGGATTTGAACCCCTGACCTCTTGAATGCCATTCAAGCGCTCTCCCAGCTGAGCTAATCCCCCTGACGAGGGCACGGCTGCCCCAGAAAGCTTAAACTATCGCGACCTCCAGGGACTGTCAACCGCTACCGGCACGGCGGGACGCATGCTCGATCGGCAATCCCAACTGGACAGGGGAGCATTGATTTCGCAAAATGCACTCTCGATTGTTTGGCGGCAGGGTCAATATGTTGTCGATTTGAGAAAAGGTAAGTCCGTGACGAAACGGCAGCTTCTTTTCAGTCTGGGCAAATACGGCGTCGGCATCGCTCTGCTTGCCTTTGTGATCTGGCGGAACTGGTCGCCCTCGGCCAATGGCAGCCCTGGGATTGCCGACACAATCACCAAGCCGCTGCACCTGGTCCCTCTTCTGGCGGCGATTGTCATTTTTGGCCTCGGCCTTCTCCTCACCTTTTACCGCTGGTACCTCCTGGTGCTGGCTCAAAAGTTATCGTTCACGCTCGCCAGTGCATTTCGACTGGGCCTGGTCGGCTTCTTCCTGAGTTCATTTTTGCCCGGCTCCATTGGTGGCGACATCGTCAAGGCATATGCCATTGCTCGCGAGCAGAGCAGGCGCACGGTAGCAGTCGCCACTGTGCTGATCGATCGGGTGATGGGACTGCTTGGGCTGATATGGTTGGTGGCGATCCTTGGCGGCGCCTTCTGGGTATTCGGAGCCGAAGCCGTCACCCAAAACAAGGATCTACAGCTAATCGTCATCTGCTCGGTCGTGATCGTCGTCGCGAGTGTTGTATTCTGGCTCCTGCTTGGCGTTCTGCCCGCCTGGCGCGCCGATCGTTTCGCCCGGCGTCTCGAAAAGGGTTCGAGGATTGGTCATGCGGCAGCCGAACTCTGGCGGGCCCTGTGGATGTACCGCTTGCAAGGGTGGACCATGTTCCTGGCGTTGGCCATGTCGGTCGTCGGCCACGTTTGCTTCGTCATGTCTTTCTACTTTTCCGCCAAGGTGTTCGGCGACGCAGATACGGCCGCGCACCTTCCGTCGCTCACCGAGCATTTCCTAATCATCCCTGTGGGGCTCGCCATCCAGGCGGTGCCGCTCGCGCCGGGCGGCGTGGGTTTGGGCGAATACAGCTTTGGAAAGCTTTATGCCCTCGTCGGCTACTCGGAAGCCAGCGGAGTGCTTGCCTCGCTCGCCTACCGCATCATCGGTTGGGGCGTGGGGCTGGTGGGATATGGAGTCTACTTGCGCATGCGGCCAGCGCTGAAGACGATTGAGAACGAAGACAAAAACCTTGTCGCGGTAGAGGCGTGATCGATCGCTGCGGAAGCCCCAATTGTCTGAGGCTTCCGCAGCAGAAGATGCGAATTCAAGCCAGGTTCACGTAGACCGTCTTGACCTCGGTGTACAACTCCAGGGCGTACTCGCCCAGCTCCCGGCCATGGCCACTCATCTTGAAGCCGCCGAAGGGAGCCGCGGCATCGAAGACGTCATAGCAATTCACCCATACCGTGCCTGCCCGCAAGCTGTTCGCCAGGCGATGGGCCTTGCCGATATCCCTGGTCCAGACAGCGGCCGCCAGGCCGAAGAACGTCTGGTTGCCGCGGCGCACGACCTCGTCGACGTCCTTGAACTTGAGGATGTTCATCACCGGTCCGAAGATCTCTTCCTGCGCGATCTTCATGTTGTCGGTCACGCCGTCAAACACAGTCGGCTCGATGAAGTAGCCCTGCTCGCCGACGCGATGGCCGCCGGTCAGTAGCTTGGCGCCTTCCTTGCGGCCTGATTCGATGAAACCAAGAACGCGGTTGCACTGCTCCTGGGAAATTTGCGGCCCCTGGGTGGTCTCGGGATCAAAGGGGTCGCCGACCTTTTGCGACCTCGCTTTCTTGACGAGTTTTTCGACGAGCTGGCCGTGGACCTTCTCTTCCACAAAGAGCCGGCTGCCGGCACAGCAGCATTGGCCCTGGTTGAAGAACAGGCCGAAGTACGCGCCTTCGACTGCCGCGTCGAGGTCGGCGTCCGCAAAGACTACGTTTGGGCTCTTGCCGCCCAGCTCCAGGCTCACGCGCTTCAAGTTGCTCTTGGCAGCGGCTTCGCTGACGATCTGGCCGGTGAGGTACTCGCCCGTGAAGGCTACTTTGTCGATGTCCATGTGGCTGCTGATCGCGGCGCCGGCTGTGGGCCCGTAGCCGGGGACAACGTTGATGACGCCGTCCGGGAAGCCTGCGTCCTGCGCCAGGGCGGCGACGCGCAAAGCGGTTAGCGGCGTCTGCTCCGCGGGCTTCAGGACAATCGTGCAGCCCGCCGCCAGCGCCGGCCCCCACTTCCAGGCTTGCATGAGGAGAGGGAAATTCCAGGGGATGATCTGGCCGACGACGCCGACCGGTTCGTGCCGCGTGTAGCAGAAGTAATTGCCCTCGACAGGGATGGTCTTGCCCTGGATCTTGTCGGCCCAGCCGGCGTAGTAGCGATAGCATTTGACGGTCAAAGGCAAATCAGCCGCGAGGGAGTCGCGGTAGGGCTTGCCGTTATCGAGGGACTCCAGGGCAGCGAGTTCTTCGTGGTTCTTCTCGACCAGGTCGGCAAGCTTGAGCAGCAGCCTGCCCCGTTCCGAGGCGTTCATCCTGGCCCAGGGGCCTTCCTCGAAAGCCTTCCGGGCCGCCTTGACGGCCAGGTCGATATCGGCCTTGTCGCCTTCCGCGACATGGCAAATCGTCTCGCCGGTGGCGGGGTTGATAGTCGGAAAAGTCTTGCCCGAAACGCTGTCGAGCCATTTTCCGCCGATGAAAAGCGCCTGATCTTTGACCTTGGGCGGCTTCACCGCGTGGCTTTTTCTGGAAGTGGCAGTGGCCATACAGGCATCCTCCTGTTTGTAAAGTGGGAGAGAGGGAACAACGGACCCAGCGCGCGTTGAATTGTCTCATTCGCGGATGAGGGCGTCAAGGATTCGGAGCGCAAACGTCGACCCCTACTCGACATACTTGGTCTAACCTCGAAAACGCTCGATCGACTGAGTTCACCATGCCCCCCCTGGACAGAGGCTTTATTGGACCTATAGTTGCGTAGCGGACTCGCTTCGCGCCGGTGGGTAGGAGGTGCTTTTGCGCACATTGTCATGGACATTCGGCCCTCGCAGCACCCTACGATTCCGCAAGTCCTGCTCGGCTTGTTCGTCGTCTGGCAGCTCTGCTTTCTCCTGGCCGGGAATTTCATAGCCTTCTTTCCCCATGGACAGGCCCAGGAGGGGGAACTATCCGATTCGCGGGCCATGCCGCCGGGACCGGAAGAGCAGGGGCCCGTACAGAATGTGCTTGAAGGCGTTGCCAAGGTGACTGATTGCTGGTCACAGTCCACGGGCCAGGCGCAGGCCTGGTGGCTCTTCGCCCCCTCCTTTCCCAAGGAATCAACCTTCCCAGTGGTCGAGTTACGCTGGGATGACGGCGTTTCATCCACGTCTGCTTCGGCCAGCTCGACACCACCGGCGCGTTTGGGTTCGGTCATTGAACCGAGCGACCCACAGCACTATTTCCGAGCACCCGGCAGCTTTGATCGTCTCTTTCACTATGAAATTCGCCTGGGTCTCATCTTTTGGGGGTGGAACCCGGAATCACTGCGGAAGCATCCCGACCTTTGGCGCGAGGCGGTTGAAAATCGCGTGCGCCGGCAATGGAAGTCGATGCGTGCTTACTTGCGCTGGCGCGTCGAGCGCTTCCAATCGGAGCATCCCGGATTGCCGCCGCCCAGGCAGGCGATCCTGTTGATTCGGCTGTACCGCACGCCCAAACCCGGGCAAGAGCCCCTGAAATGGGATGGACCAATCGAGCTGCCGCTGGCCCGTTGGCTGCCACACGAAGACAACGCTCCCGGCTCGCTGCCAATGCAGATGTGCGACCCGGCGTCCGGGCAGTTCCTTGGCCTGAAAGTGAAAGAATGAATTCGCGATGAACGAACCCAAAGTCGTGGGCCTCACTCCCTGGCTTCCCTGGCCGTTCAGCCGCTACCCCTGGTGGACGCAGCCGGTTCGTGCGGAACGGCTGGCGGCACTGCGTATCGGGGTCGCGGCCGTATTGCTCTACGACATCCTGGGAACCTATTTGCCGCTGGTCAACGACTTCTTTGGCCGCGCGAGCCTGGGCAGCCCCGAGGTCTTCAGGCCCGGCCTAGGAACCTGGTACCGGTGGTCACTGTTGCGGGGCGTCGAGGATCCGCGCATTTTTCAAGGCGTTTTCATCATTTGGGCCGTCGCGGCCGCATTCTTGCTGGTTGGAGCATTCACCAGGGTCAGCGCGATCATCGCCTGGGCCCTCTCCATCTCGGTCATGAACATCAATTACTACCTGCACAACTCCGGAGACAACGTCCGCACGATCACGCTGTTCTACCTCATGCTCTGCCCGTGCGCCGCGGTTTGGTCGCTGCAGAGCTGCTTTGGGCAACGGCGCGCCAAGGAGCCGGGACCAGTCTATATTCCGCCCTGGCCCCTGCGGTTGCTCTTCGTCCAGCTAGCGCTCATCTACTTCCTGAACGGGATCTACAAGGTGGCCGGCGCCGAGTGGCGCGAAGGTCAGATCATGTATTCCGTGCTGGCCAATCTATCGTGGACGCGCTTTTCCTACGCCCAGTTGCCGCTATCGCCCGGGCTGATCCAGCTCATGACCTGGAGCACGCTGGTATTTGAGCTGGGTTTCCCGATTTTGGTGATGATCCCGCGTGTACGCACGGTCACGCTCTGGGTAGGTGTTTTGTTTCACCTGGGGACAGGGGTGTTGCTGCAGCTTGGGCCGTTTCCGCTCTACATGATTTGCCTCTATCTGCCGCTGGTGCCGTGGGAGAAATACGCTGACTTTGTGCGGCGTCGATCGACGCAGGCGATCCGCGCGGAACAGGTGTCTTTGGCGCCCTCCCATTGAGCCGGCCGGCTCCTCAATACTTTGCCAGCTCCGACTTCAGGTGTTCGATGCCGAGTTTGCGCACCACCTCGCCGACACCATTGAGCATCATGCGCAGCTCGCTGCCAACGGCAATGAACTGCCAACCTTCCGCGATGCGATACACAGCTTCGTCCGCACTCCCGCAGTGCAGCCCAGCGGGGACCTTGTGCTTGCGACAGGTGTCCAGGATGTGTTTCATGACGCGGGCGGTCTCTTCGGCGCTGGCGGATTTGCCATCCTTGCTGCGCATGCTCGCGGCCAGGTCGTTCGGGCCGACAAAGATCGCGTCGATGCCCGGCACCGAGAAAATGGCGTCTGCATCCTCCACCGCCTGGATATGTTCACATTGCAGCACCACCAGGATCTCGTCATTGGCGCGAGCATAGTATTCATTGGCCGTGGCGTCGAAATTGAGCGCGTGCACGCCGCCGCCGACGCTCCGGTTGCCGGCCGGCGGGTACTTGGCGGCGGCGACGGCGGCAAGAGCATCTTCCCGGCTATTCACCATGGGCACAACGATGCCGTGGCAGCCGTTATCGAGCACGCGCTTGATGTGGTCGTGACGGTTGGACGGCACGCGCGCCAGGGCGGTGCAACCGGCGTCGGCGATGCTGGCAAACATGTGCGTGGCCGTTTCCCAATCGACGAGGCTGTGTTCAATGTCCACCGTCAACCAGCCAAAGCCAGCCCGGGCGAGAAACCGCGCTGCTGTGATGCTGCCGAGCGACAGCCAGGTTCCAATCGAAGGCTGCCCTTCCTTGAGCGTACGCTTTACCGGGTTCGGACGCATGAAGTTCTCCAGCTCTGAAACAGATGTTAAAGGATCGTTCCGCGAACGCCGCGAGCAAGCAGGTCAAGGCCTCGCTTACCGGCTCAGCGGGTCGAGAGAGTAAACTCAGTCGTCATAATAGGGGCGGCGCGGGGGCGGCTTGCGCGCGAGCCTGCGATTGCTGCCGGGAGGGCGGGTCCGACGGTATTCCGGGTCGTCGCCCGCAGCGACGTCCTCATCGTCGTGATAATGAAAATCCTGAAATTCCTTATCGTGACGCGGTTGCGGTTCGTCAGGAGTTTGGCGGTGATCGTTCATGCCCGAATCTCGCTGGCCCATAAAAGGTCCGTACAAGGTTACTCCCTTCCCCCAAACGGCGGCCCGGCGCACGAGCAACAAGCGGGCTGCGCGGGATTGCTCGATATTATATTCCGGCACGCATCCACGCGCAGACCATTTCTGGGTAGTGTCTCACTTTGCCAATCCGATTTCTATTTTCTCCTAGCTCAAACTGCCAGCTTGAGCTACTACGCTTTTCGACCGAAGAATGGATTAGGGTCCGCAGTTGGCCCTCCGAGTTGTCAACCGCCCCGAGAACCTCAATAATAGGGCGGAGAGAGAGGGAGCCCTTGTCACCTCTTGGCAGCGCCTTCGCCTCCAATGCAGTAGGAACTTCATGACTGTCGACATTCAGGAAATCAACCGTCACGTCCAAGACCTGCGCGCTCGTCTCGATCCTCTTTACCAGGAAATGGGAAAAATCATCGTCGGCCAGCGCACGATGATCGACCGGCTGTTGCTCGGCCTGCTCACCGGCGGACATATCTTGCTGGAAGGTCTGCCGGGATTGGCCAAGACGCTGTCGGTACGCACACTCGCCCAGGGCTTGCAGCTCAGCTTTCACCGCATCCAATTCACGCCCGACCTACTGCCCGCGGACGTGATCGGCACGCAGATTTATAATCCAAGGACGGGCGATTTTTCCATCAAGAAGGGGCCGATCTTCGCAAACCTGGTGCTAGCGGATGAAATCAACCGCGCACCGGCCAAGGTCCAGAGCGCTCTGCTCGAGGCGATGCAGGAAAAGCAAGTCACGATTGGCGACACGAGCTACGCTCTCGAACAGCCGTTCCTCGTCCTGGCCACGCAGAATCCCATCGAGCAAGAGGGCACCTATCCACTACCCGAGGCCCAGGTCGATCGCTTCATGCTGAAGCTCAAACTGACCTATCCGAACAAGGACGAAGAGCTGGAAATCCTCAATCGCATGGCGGCCATCGACCCCATTCTCACTGTGGCGCCGGTGCTTGCTCCGGAGGATATTTTTGCCCTACGCCGGGCCATCGATCAGATTTACATCGACGACAAGATCAAGCACTACATTGTGAACGTCGTGCACGCCACGCGCCAGCCGGGCGACCAGGGCCTGGACATTGGCCCGTTCGTGCAATACGGTGCCAGCCCGCGCGCTACCATCTTCCTTACGCGTGCGGCCAAAGGACAGGCATTCCTGGATGGCCGGGGATACGTCACTCCCCAGGACGTGAAGTCGATCGGCTATGACGTGCTGCGCCACCGCATCATCTTGACCTACGAAGCTGAAGCAGAGGACATCTCCTCCGAGACGCTGCTGCAGCGCATCTTCGATTCGTTGCGCGTGCCCTGAATCAACCGGCGAACTGCCGCGGCGACCGAGTGAAGGAAAACGCGGATTCGGCAGATCGGCGCGGCCTCGAGGCACGCTGATCCACCTCATCCGCGTTTTTTCTTGCTCGGCAGCTTCCGGCTGTTACCTGCCGCCTGAAGGTGTCGCGTCTCTCCGGCTCGTAACGCTGTTCCCGTTGTTTAAGTCCTTCACGAGTTCGGGCGCGGGCACGATCAGCGCGCGGACCGGCATTTTGTTGGGTAGCACCAACACTTCGGGCGTCCCGTGCCCTCCGGACCTTGTCAACAAGGCCGGGGCTGCGTGTAGTGTTGCTTCGGGGCTGAGACCGGCCACGACGACGAGCGAGTAACGCGGGTTCAACGGGTTCTCCGCGGCGGCACAAACCGCACTCTGCGCATGCGCGTAAGTCTCATGACGCACGGTGAAAGACCGGCTGCCGAACGCTATCGGCAGGGCAGCATGGAAGCGCTGCACGACCAGGTTGCTGTCCGGCCGGCCAATGAGCAGGAGATGGTGCGATTTGAGGTCCTGGTCGGTTACTTCCTTATCGGTCTTGATGGGCGCGGTGAAATTCGAGTGCCGCGTGCGAATGGCGCGCTGCAACTCCCTGGCCGCTTCGCGGTTGGTCGGGAGCTCGGCCGCCGTGCCATAGACGATCAGCGCCTTGTCCACCTCGCCGTAGAAGGACGACACGGAGAAAACGCCGCCGTTGGCCTTGGCTGTTTGGCCATACTTGTCCACCGTGAGCCGTTCGGGCCGGTTTCGAGTCGTAAAGGTGAAAGGCGTGCGCGGCCCGTGCACACCAACGGTCTTGGTCTCTTCGCCGGCGCTCGTCTCCAGTGTAACCTGCACACTGGTCTGTGGAGAGTGGCCGCTGCACAGGATCTCTCCGCCAACTTTGTATTCCCCGCTTCCTTCTTCAACGCTCACCTTATCCAGACCGAGCCTGGCCAATCCCGGTTGCTGTAACCAGGTGTCGAAGAAACCTTGCATGGGCTTGCCCGCAGCTCGTTCGACGTGAGCCTGGAACTCCGCGGTGCTGACTTGCTGCCCCGCGTGTTCTCGGCCGAACGAGTCCATCATCTTATCGAACGCGGCATTCCCAAGCTGGTGGCGCAGCTCGTGCAGCAGCAACAAACCCTTGCCCGAGGCCACGCGATACCATTCGCTGCGCGTTAGATCGGAGACCGTCTTTGTCAAGGGCACGTCGGCAAAGGCCCGGGCACTGGCAAGATAACTTCCCCGGTACCCGAAGAGGGCGCTCGCCAGTTTTTCGCGGTCACCCTTGGCAAATTCAGCCTTCTCGTTACCAGAGGCCTCTTCGCGCTCGTGCATGGCGGCTTCATTGGCAACAAGCCGTTCGTAATCGGCGAATGCCGTGGCCAACCAAATGTCGGCGTCGGTCTTGGGCAGAATCGTGCCGTGCCAGACAGGTGTGGTGGGCATCGCCTTGTTTTCTTCCTCCAGGATGGCCGTGTGCACGGCGTCGCGGATCGGTTCAGGCACGTCGACCGCCAAGGGCCCGCTTTCGCGTTCGAGCGCCGGCGCTCCCCCATGCAACACCGTCCAGGGATTGCTCACCAGGGGCTGAATTTCGGGGAACCGCCCCCGCTCTTCGTTCGTTGGCTGCCAGGTCCGGCCCAGGGGAGGCCCGAACAGTGCCCATGTCTTGAATTCCTTGGCCATATCCGTGGTTGTGAACTTGGCATCCAGAGAGTGATAGGCGGCGATGGGCGGCGTGGTAAACGCCTCTTTGCCAAAATCGACGCCGATTTTGCCCTTGTGTTTCTCGAAAAGCTGCTGCCACATCTGATCGCGATCGGACGGGCAGAAGACCATATTTGCCGGCCGCCCGTGCACCCCGGGAATCGTCTCCAGACGAACATCGAGGTCCTTGGTGTTGTTGCAGCCCCAGTAGAAGCCACGCGTGCCGCCGAACCAGTCGTCCTTGCTGCTCCGATAGAGCCTGCTCTTCGCGGTGCCCAGCTCAAACATGGCAATTTCGTTCGTCTTGACGTCGGCTAGTAGCCATTCATTCGTGTACAGGCCGTTGTTAGCCGTCTTGAGAATGTCAACCGCCTTGTCAATGCTGTCGGCATATTGCAGCGCCTGGCGGATGCGTGACGCCACGCTCATGCCGTTGATTTCGAAATGGGTTTGGGCGATCGTGGTCTCGGCAACCAGGATGCCCACGTCGTTCATGTAGTAATCGAGGCCGCTCTGGATGCCCCCGGGATAGGACTGAATGAAGACCCGGTGGCCCTGGCTCGGCTTCACGTCAAGCCAAACGTTGTAGAAATAGGAAGGATAGAGACCAAACATCGTGATGTGGCCAAAGACGACCTTGCCGTCGGCCGTCGCCGGCCCGGTCGCGGCAAACGCACTGCAATGCATGGGCTTCGGCGCGGGTACAGCGCGGGGCTGCGCATGCTGAAAGCGCATCCCCTCCAGGCCGGTTGGGGTAGCTTCCAACGCGGAGTCGAGAGTCTCAATCTCGGGCCAAACGTTGAGGCCGACGATGTCGACGAGGTCGATGGGGCGACCATCATAGCGAGCGCCCGCAGCAGTGGCCCCGTCCGCGATGCCGCGCATCTCTTCGAGGTATTCCTTTTCATAGCGGCGCACGAAGAGAGCGTTGATCAACGAGCGCGCATTCTTCCAACCTTCGGAAGGCGCCCTGGGACTGATCATGTTCGCGGAACAGCGCAAGAACGCAGCGATCTCCGGGGCGAGAAGCCGGCCATGCTGGTAGCCGCGCTCGTAAGGCTTCCCCTCGATGTGCAGGACAATCCAACCGTCTTGCGGATACCGGTAAGCGGGTCCATAACGCTGCACCGACTTGGGATCGGGCCGAAAATCAGAAGAGTTGGATGCCGCCCGGCTCGGACAAGTCAGCAGCGCTGCAGCCAAGATCGCTGACATTCCGAGCAGAGAAAGTTGCGGTCGTTGCATAAAAGACTCCAATCCCATGCGAAAAGGTTTCGTCCATTCAGGCCGAAAGAAGAATTCCGCTCATTATCTGACACGAACGCCAATCCGGCAAACGGAAATACGCGGGTTGCGGTGCCATGCCGCTCCCGCAAAGCCCAATCCATCTTGAACCGAGACCAAACGGGGAGCGCGCAAACAGACTGCATGCTCTCTCCCTGCTGTGCGCGCGCTCCCCGTTGGATCGCGATCGAACGACAAATCCTAAACACCTAAGGAGGGATACGCTTTGCTGCAGATCAGGCAGCGTGGGACAGCTTCTCTGGATCTGCTAGAATACCGTATGTTGAGTAGTCAACTTTCGACGGCACAGCGAAAAAAAACCATGAATGACCAGGACCGAGCACGGGAAAGAGACCATTGGCAGGCCATCGCGGAGCAACTGGGCCTATCGTCAGACCAAGGCAAACCAGGGCCCCAACCATCGGCGGGCGAAGCGTCCGCGCCCGCGCGCCCTGAACCAGCGATCCGGGAACCGGCGGAAGCGAAACACGAGGCGCCTGCCTCGGAGAAGGCGCATCCCGAACGCGACTCAGGGCCGGAGCATCCTCCCTTGGAGGAAGGGCAACCCCGTCAATCTCGGAGTCCGGAGCGCCGGGGCAGGGAAAGAGGGGGTGAAGGAGGAGGCGAGCGCGGCAGAGGGGACCGGCGCGGAGGCCAGCATCCCTCCAATCGGGGGCGCGGCCGTCGAGGCGGCAAGACGCCGCGTGAACAGGAAGACCAGGGCAGCGAGCCGCAGTCCGATTTGGAAGCCTCGCCAGTTCTGGAACTGTCGCCGGTGGAAGAATCGGAACCGAACAAGAAAGAGGGGCCGCCGCGCAGAGGCCGCGGACGTGGCAGAGGTGACAAGCGGGTCGGACGTGAAGACGTGGAATCGCCCAGGACCAGGAAAGCAATCCCGCAAGCAGAACAGGCACCCGCCGAGCCCGAGGACAACGATTTGGAAGACCTGCCCAACCTGTCGACCTTGAACGTGCCCTCGTGGAATGAATTGATTGCCTCGCTCTATCGTCCCGAGCGCTAGCGAAAATACGGAGGGGAGATGGCAGACGCCACGATTGAACGCGTGGGGCCGGAGGAACTGCCGGCCATCGCGAAATTATATAATCAAATGTTTCGCCCCCCGCGGGACGCTGAATCCTTCCGGCGCCGGTTCCGGGGCCGCTATAATGTACTGCAATTGGTCGCGCGTCTTGGGGAAGAACCAGTAGGTTTTTTTCTCGGCTTTGAGTTGAAGCCCGCCGTCTATTTCGCCTGGTTCTACGGCGTCCTGACCGCGTACCGCCGCCAGGGGATCGCTTCGCAGCTCATCGAAGCCGTCCACAGCTGGGCACTGCAGAACGATTACGAATCCATCCGCTTCGAATGCCACAATCAGCACAAGCCCATGCTGCACCTCGCGATCGCGCAGGGCTACGACATCGTGGGCATCCGCTGGGATCCCGACCGCGGCGACAACCTCGTCATCTTCGAAAAATCGCTGAACGCAGCTTAGACCGGGAGCTCGGGGCAAATCTCTACCAAAACCGAGTTTTGAACCCGGGGTCTCGGGACGTTCGTTGCTGCGGATTGTCGAATCGCCAAAGCTTCACAATTGGCCCGCGTGCCCGTGGATGCTGATTGACCATTCGAATCGCTGGGATATTTCTTTGGCTTTGAGCTGCGCGTCAAACAGGCCTGGGTCATCTGCATGGAACTTTCCGAGTACCTCTCCCAGCCTTGTCCCCACACGCTCGTTCGTGTGGCTCGCTGTTTCAAACAGGAACCTTTTCACGTACCGAAGATCCTCTATTGACGGCGCCAACCTTCGCTCGGCTGCAACGCCTTCTTTAATCAGCACACGAAACTTCATCGAATCCGAATGAGTTATCACGCCAACGTTATGAGCTAAGTTATGACGGATCTGCCAGAGGATTGCCAAAGTTTCTGCCCGGGCTCGCTCGACTTCTGGCGGCTGAACGGGGTTGGGGAATAGGAATTCCCAATCCGCGCCGAATGGCATCTTCAAAAGCGCGCGGAACCTCCTATTGATGGACTCGTTCTTGATCCATGTGTCCGATTCGCAGAGCGCCCTGCCGATAGAACCGGCGGTCACAAAGGCTGCAATCTGCTCGCTACGTCTTGGGACAAACTCGTCAAATCGATCATCAAGGGTGTAAGGAGCTAGAAAATCGACACAGAGCGAAGCTAACTCTTTCAGAAAGCGCTCGAAGGACTCAATAAGCTCGGCAAGAGCCATTCGCCGCAGATGACCAAGATGGCGATCGTAGCCCGCCTGATAAATGTCATTCGGGTCAATGTGGTCGTCGATATACTTGATCAGAGAGAGACCTATATTGGCAGACCTGTCAAAATGTCGAATCGGGCAGTCAGCCTCTTCGGGCAATGGAGAGGTATGTTGAAGAAGCGCCCGAACCATGTTGTGCAGGTTGATGGGTGGACGAGGCAAAAATAACTCCTTGCCACAGGAAAGATTGCAGTCCGAGAATGGCCGCCATAAGGGTAAAACCGTCAGGCGGGTTTACTTTGCGACCATCGCCTCGTCCTCGATCAACAACCAGTCTTCGTCCGAATCCATCCAAGATAATCGAAAAGTCTTTTGGCGTCGCTTGTTGTTCGTGTCGGAGAGTTCATCGAGTTGATCGCCCTCAACGACTTCCCCATGTGCTGACGAGTCAACGTGCTTGTCTTGAAGCAACAAGTCCTTACCAATCTTGCGGATTGCGGGAGCAAGCTCATCGCTCGGACATGGGAAGTCAAGGATCGAAGTGAGTAGAGCGTCCCCATCAACGAACCACCATTTGTCTGGTTGGCTTTCGATCCATTTGGCCAAGGTCGCGGCCCGCAAAGTGTAATGAGGTTTGTCCTTCACGCCCATGGATGGCTCCCAGGAAGTTGATCAATATTGGTTTGAAGCA
Source organism: Gemmataceae bacterium (assembly GCA_035296965.1). Classification (GTDB taxonomy): domain Bacteria; phylum Planctomycetota; class Planctomycetia; order Gemmatales; family Gemmataceae; genus DATGZX01. The sequence continues at coordinate 6,798 of DATGZX010000230.1, read as the reverse complement.
GATCGCAGATTTCCTCTCTTGTACACTGCGCCCGACATCACCTGCAGTTGTCGACCATCAATTCTGGCAACCTCCTTGGCCCTGATTGCCCGCGATAGAGAGTCCCAAGAATCCGCCCAAGACTCGAGGAAGCGGATCCCGGTTAGGATAGAATGCCCGCCAAGCTTTCTTAGACCTGATCTTGGGAATTCCATGTCACGTCAGTGCATTGTTCATGTCTAGGGGCCATTTCGCAGCAAGATTCTCCCACACCATCACGAAATGAAATTCCTCAGGAGTTGCGGCCCTTCCACCGTCAAGAAGCTCTCGGGATGAAATTGCACGCCCTGTAGCGGCCAACTCCGATGGCGTACGCCCATGATCTCTCCCTCGAGGGTCCAGGCGCTCACCACGAAATCCGGATTGTTCCAGGTTTCACGCCGAATCACGAGGCTGTGATAGCGTGTGGCTTCGAAGGGATTGGACAACCCGCGGAAAACTCCCTGGCTGTCATGATGGATGAGCGACGTCTTGCCATGCATGATCCGGTAGTTGCGCTGCACTTCGCCCCCGAAGACGTGACCGATGCACTGATGGCCGAGGCAAACCCCCAGGATCGGCACCGTGGGTGCGAAGCGCTTGATGACTTCGTTGGAAATGCCGGCTTCGCGGGGCGTGCATGGACCGGGCGAGACAATGATGTGGCTCGGCCTGAGCTGTTCGATCTGCTCCAGTGTGACCTGGTCGTTGCGGTAGACCCGTAAATCAACGGCAGGGTCAATTTCGCCGAGACGTTGCACCAGGTTGTACGTGAAGGAATCGTAGTTATCGATCAGGAGAATCATGGCCTGTCGCTCGCGGTCCGCAGCCGGCACGCGCCGACGATGAACTAACCCTGCTTATCTGGTATCGGCTGTGCGCTGTTGGCCTTGGTATTATACTTGGCCTTGCCCTCGGCCGGATCCACCTTGGTCAGGTACTCCGTCGAAGCCGAGATGTCGTACCAACCTCCATCCTGAAAGTCGATGATCGCTTTATTATTGTAATTGACGGTGACAACGCGCCCCACGATTCCCGCGAATCGTTTCAGCTCGATGCGCTCAGGATGGACCAAAACGTACTGATCCGTCCATTCCCGTTTGAGAGTTTCATGCTGGGCCGTTTCCGCGCTATTCATGGTGAAGACTTTCCCTACAGCCAAGAGTCCGGCTGCGAATAAAGCTGTCACTCCGTAGTCATTTGGACGTGTAGTCCTTCTTATTTCGGGACCCGCGAACGGCCAGATCCACGACTATCCTTCGCGGAAGGCTCTGTCCTCCACATGGGGCCCGGGCTCGAAGTTCAAGCGGCGCACGAATTTGCACGCCTCCTCGGCGCCAAACTCCCGATCCATGCCCGCGTCCTTCCATTCCACCGATAACGGGCCTTCGTAGCCAATTGCATTCAGCGCGCGGATCACCGCTTCCCAATCGATGCTCCCACGCCCCGGGGAGCGGAAATCCCAGCCCCGGCGCGCGTTTCCAGAGGGAAGATAGGAATTCAACAGCCCTTTGCGGCCGTTGAGCGTGATCACTGCATCTTTGAAATGGACGTGGAAGATACGCTCGGGAAATCGATGAAGAAATTCCGCCGGATCGATGCCTTGCCAGTACAGATGACTGGGATCGAACGTGAAACCAAACTCCTCGCGGCCGTTCAAGGCGTCGAGGGCCATCTCTGCAGAATAAAGATCAAACGCGATTTGACCGGGATGGACTTCGAAGGCGAATTTGACCCCGCAGTCCCGGCACACGTCGAGGATGGGGTTCCATTTGCGGGCAAAGTCCTGAAGCCCCAGGGCCACACGCGCCGCGCTTGGCGAAGGGTAGCCTACAACCGACGACCAGAGTGAGGAGCCGGTGAATCCGCTAACGATGCCGACCCCGAGTTTCTCGGCGGCGCGCACGGTCGCCATCATCTCTTCGACGGCCCGCTGCTGCACTTCCTCCGGTTGCCCGTCGCCCCAAACGTAATCCGGGAGAATCTCTTGGTGCCGGCTGTCAATCGGATCGCAGACGGCCTGCCCCACGCGATGGCTCGCCAGGACGTGAGCACTCAGCTCCAACCGGGACAGCATATCAAGCTTGGCCTGGCAGTAGCCCTCCTCGCTGAGGGCGCGCTGCACCTCGAAGTGATCGCCCCAGCAGCACAATTCGATGCCCTGATAACCCCATTCCGCCGTCTTTTGTGCCAACTCCTCCAGTGTTAGATCTACCCATTGTCCGCTGAACAGGATAACCGGCCGTGCCATCGACACAATTCCCTTCTTTGCCGGAAGACCGGCTGACAGGCTTACCTGTCAGGCACGCAGCTCAAGGACTTGCACTTCCGCCGGAGGGGACATTGCCGTCGCCCGGATTGGGGGAGGATGTCTCGGCGGAGGAAGTTGCAGAACCTGACGGCGCAACCGGCGAACCACTTGGCCGCAAGGAAGGCGGTTCCACCATTTGTAGCGGTGCGCCAGCGGCCGGCCCGGCCTGGCCTACAGGGGAGGGTGCCGTAATCGGCGCGCTGTAGGGTTCTTCCGTATCTTCTTCCTCGAGATAGACCTCGTCCAGCTCCGTATCGTCCACCTTGCGACGCATCAACAGGTAAATGATGGTGCTGGCGCTCCAGAAGTAGCTGTAGCCGAATCCGACGATCATCAAGAATACCAGGTAAAGCCAGCAGGCCACCAGAAAGGCGCCGATGTAGTTCCAGCCCCGGAAGTTGCCATTCACGTAGTCCTGGACAGCCAGGTCGGTCGGCACGCCGCTCGTCCCGGCAACGTTGCTCCCCTGGAGCAGAAGGTCGCGCCAGCCGAAGGATGTCGGTGCATAGACAAAGAGGTAAGAGGGGTCCCGATTGGTAATGCCATTAAATGGATTCTGGGAAACTCCCCATTTCCCCAAGTAAACCATCAAGGAGCCCATCAAGCCCACAAAGAACACGATAACCGCCCCGTAAATCAAGGCGACGATCACATTCCAAAGGTAGCTCCATGGCTTCTGAAGGACATAGCTATAGCACCGGCTCAAGGCGTCGAAGGAGTCGCTCCCCTCCGCGCCGAGGGTAGCGTGAATCATCGGCCAGCCGACCAGGCCGATCAGCACGATGGCCATGATGAGCCCAAGGCCCAGCACAACCCCCCAGAGGATGCCATCCCAGAATTCGGCGAAAATCGGGATAAGATTGAACAACCCAAAGAGCATCAGCAGGATGACGAAAACAGCGATGCCCAGGAGGGGAGCGAAGGAGGCAAACAGGTACGAGCGCCAGCGGGTCAGAGTGTAGCGCAATGCTTCACCCAGGCCGATCTTCTCGTTTCGGGCAACTTCAACGGCAGCGATGCGCGTGATCGCCCCGCCAAAGACTGCCCAGGTTGCTACGGTCCAGATGATGACCAGCAAGAAGTACAATCGATCTTTGAACCCGGCATTGGGGTTGAGGAGATAAAAGACCGGACGCAAGAATTTCACCAACGGCTCGATCAGCACGGGCACCTGGTCCCGGATGAACCAATCCAGGAAGTGGCCGCTCTCCCAGGGCACGGTATGAGCAGCACCTTGTATATCCTGCTGGCCGGCCCTGCCGCTGACCAGCAAGAAGGGGTTCGGCCCCCGCGGTTCGAACCAGGGCAAGGTGCGCAGCTTGCCATAAGGCTTTTGACGGCCCTCGAACCATTTCATGGCGATCTTGGCCCGTCGACCGGCTGCGATCTCTTGCTGGGCCGTTTCTGTCCCCGTCTTCGCCAATTCCGCGAGTTTGCCGCGCTCGATGGCACCTTCTAATTCTTGCTTAACCTGGTCACGACTCTTACCCTGGTCGATCTCAGCGTTGATCTTGGGGAACTCCTGGAACATGACGTTGAATTCGTCTGCGCTCTTCGCGAGATCGTTGGCATCTTCCATCTCCGGTTTCGGCCCAGCCGCTTCATAGAACAAGTTCCACTGCCGGCGCGCCTCTTGGAATTCGGGCCAATGCTCATCGTTGCCGTAGTCGCCATTCCCCCATTCAGGTGCCTTGCGAATATTGAAGGAGACATAGGCCAGAAACCACCAACCGATTGCCATGACAAGGATGCCGGCCGCCGCCAGGAGGAGCTTCTTATGATCGAGCGCAACCCAAAAACCGCGAAAGAGCTGCGTCCAGGGCAGCCATTGGCGAAAGTTGATTTCGCGCGGTTCGAACCGTTCCTCAGCCATGCACAACTCCTTGTCAGAATAACCACCGGCCGGAAATGCAGAGGATTTCCCGGTCGGGCTCGATAGCGGGATTCAAAGTGGGCATTATAGTCCCTAGCGGAAGCTTTGCAATTGGCAAGGAGTTGCGGTCCGCCCAGTCCGGCAGCCGCGAAAGCCCCATAGAATTGGGAGCCACGCGGTTCTCCAGTCTGAGTCGGACCAGGCAGCCCAAAAGAGGTGTTAGCACGGTCCAAAAAGAAACTGGGCGGAGAAAAAGCGAGGGAGTGCTCTCGCGTTCTTCTCCGCCCACCAAGCTTACCGACGGCTCACACTCTGGGGTTCTTAGAAAATGAAGCCAATACCAGCCTGGAAGCCGTCAAAGTACCGGAAGGTACTTTTGTACTGCGGGTCCAGACCGCCGTAATTGAACGACACCGGATCGGGTGACGAAATCGTGTTGAAGAAGGTCATCAGGTCATAGCCGACGCGCACCTGTATCCCGGAGGCCGGATACCACCACACGTTGAACTGGCCGTCCAGTTCCGGCACGATGGTGTAGTCCTTCTTCGAGCGTTTGCTCTGCGTCACGAAGTCGGCCCGGTAGTACTTGGCGATTTCGCGAACGAAGTCGATCATGGTCGCCTCGCGGAGATCCGCGCTGATGGAGAAACCATGACTCAAGTACATTTCGGTCCCGAAGCCGATCGTCGGGCCGTACATCTGGTTGGAGACGATGTTGTTGTAGATGGCCACGTCGGTCTGATCGGCCTGTCCATTGAAGTCCTCGGCAACGGTCCGCCAGCTGAAGTTTTCCCACATGTCGACATGCCGGAAGCCCAGAAGTCCGTAGGTTCGGCAGTAATCGGTCTCGAAGATGGGGATGCGGCTATTGATGTCATACTCGGTAAAGCGTTGCACGAACTGAATGCTCATGACGCTGGCAGCGTTCCAGATGCCATACGCCGCATTCGGGTTGCCTATGGCGAGCTTGTTCGGCGGCCCGGCGAAGTCGTTGGGAAAATTGTACACCGGGGAAAAGAGAAAGGAGTCGGCCAGAATCGGCCCCGGGTTCAAGCTTGGTGGAACCAGCGTCGCCACCGCCGCGTACTTGTTCTCAACCAGCGACATCCAGCTAAAGTCGAGCGCGATCCCGCTGGCGAATTTCCAACCAAGCGTCAGACGCCAGCCGGGTTCATAGGAGCTTGGCCCCACGTCTTGCGCCGACAAAGCGGTCGCCATGCTGCCGATGAAGGTGCCCGGTTTGGCCTGGCCGGGGATGATGACCGGCGTCCCAGTGTTTGGATTGACGAGTGTGCCGTTCAGATCGGCAGTGATGCTTCCATCGAAATCAAGAAGGCCGCGCACGGCGATGACTTGATTCTTGAGCGGGTCCGTTTGCCTGAAGAACAGAAACTCTCCCGCGGCATAGAATCCGCCTTTTTCCATGTGCTGGTGACCTATCGGAAGCGGAATCTCCGGATCCGAGGGTGCATCCGTGTCGGCATCCTGGGCCCGCACCAATAGAGGCGCCTGCCTGATGTCGGCATCCTGGGCCCGCGCCCCCGTCGGTGCCGTCTTGGTGTCGGCATCCTGGGCCCGCACCGCCTTCGGTGCCAACGCCAACGCCACCCCCATCGTCAGCAGCAACGCCAGCCTGCCGGTCGTTGTTCGCATAAACCCCATCTCCTCCATGACGAAGGCGCTTCGCCTGCCCGCCAGAACCCCGTTCCCCCGGGTCCGGACCCTTCCGCCGGGAGGCGCGCAATGCAACCCACCGTTCGGTTCGCTTGTTATTCGGCAGTGAAAGTAAAGGTAGCGGCCTTATAACAACGCACGAAATGGTGTCAAGGGGTCTTTTGCGGAATTGTCGCATGTAAGAGAAATCGCTGCCTGCTCGTCTGGAGAAATCCGAACTCCTCTGCTGGAGGCCGAGCCGCCCTCCCAGTCCCCAGAAACTGCACGGTCCGCGAATCCTCCCTCCCTGGTGGCACAAACTGGGAAGGGATGCGGGCTTTGGCTGGATTTTGCTTGACTTGAGCCGGTATTCAATCGAGAATTGATATTAGCTTCAACTTTGCCGATGGCCGAGAAGCGCCCCTCGATGAAGAGAATGGTTGAACCGGAGCAGAATGGGGATGTGAGAGACGTTGCTGGGGCAGCGACCATGGCCATAGGAAGCCAGCCTGGGGAAGAAGTTGAATGCCGGTCTTTTCCAAGGAGTAATCCATGATTCGGTACGTGCCGTCTTTCTCCCGAGGGCGCTGGGTGGCTCTCGTGTTGGGCATTCTGTTACTAACTTCCATCAGCTCGGCTCAAATCTCATTGCGCGGACCTCCGCTGCAATCTCGGCCGCCCAATCAAGTAGTCACCGTCACGAACCCGAACACCGGCAAGACGACCTTCACGGCCATTGTACCTGCAAAGATTGCGGAAATGCCCGGTCCGCCAGCTTACGGACCGCTGAACAATGGCTCTCTGACGCCTGAATTTGTGTACGATATCCTGCCTCCCTCGGCGAGCGGCGGCGGCAGCATCGGCGGTGGCGGCATTGGCGGCGGTGGCATCGGTGGCATTGGCGGGATTGGCGGCGGCATTAGCGGCGGCATCGGCGGCGGTA
>DATGZX010000229.1:0-2030 GCA_035296965.1 Gemmataceae bacterium | reverse complement strand
GTCTACCAGGAAGTCCACTACGAGCCGGCCCAGGCGATGCAGATCGATTGGGGCGAGTGCGGCCGTGTCCAAGTCGGGACCACGACCCGCAAGGTTTCGGTGTTCGTGGCCGTGCTCTGCTACAGCCGGTTGATGTTCATCGAGTTCACGCTCTCGCAACGCAAGGCCGAGTTCTACCGCAGCCTCGTGCATGCCCTCGAGTTTTTCGGCGGTAGTCCCCGGGCCGTGATCTTCGACAACTTGAAGGCGGCCGTGCTCAATGGCTCGGGCCGAGCCGCCTGTTTCCATCCCGAGTTCCTGGCATTGTGCGGCACCTACTGCGTGCAGCCGATCGCCTGCGAACGCCGCGACCCGGAATCCAAAGGAATCGTCGAGGGAGGCGTGCGCTACGTCAAGCACAACGCCCTGGCTGGGCGTGCTGAGGAACTGACCCGCTTCGAGGACTATCTGGCATTGGCGCCTTTGTGGCGCGACCAGGTGGCCAACGTGCGGAGACACGAGACGACCCGCGAGCGCCCCCTCGACCGCTTTGAGCGCGAACGCCCGCTGCTGCGTCCATTGCCGGCGATCCCCTTCGACACCGACGAGGCCGTACCGGCCGTCGTCACTCCCCATGCACGGATCGAGTTCGACGGCAATCGCTACTCGACACCGCCGCAGTGGGTGCGCCGGCCCGTCATGATTCGCGCCAGCCGTGACGAGATCCGCGTGCTGCACGAGGGCCAGGTGGTGGCCCGGCATGTCCGCAGCTACGAGCACAGGCAGTTGATCGTGCTGCCGGACCATCGTCTGGCCGCGCTGGGGCTAAGGCGGCGGTCTCGGAGCACCGCGCTGGAACATGCGTTTGACGCTTTGGGGCCCGAGGCGCGCCAGTTCCACCTCCACCTCAAAAGCCAGCCAGTGAAGACCGGCGTCCACCTGCGGCGCTTGCTGGGTCTGGCCCAGCTCTACGGGGCTGCGGAGTTGCTTTCCGCCACCTCCCGAGCCTTGGAGTTGGCGGCCTACGACGCGGCCTATGTCGAGAATCTCTTGCTGGCCGAACGTCGGCGCCGGCAACTCCCTACGCCCACTCTGCCCACTCCCAGGCGGCGTGAATTGATCGATGAGATCGACTTGGAACCCGCCGATCCTGCCCTCTATGACCGCTTCTGCACCGGCACCGAGGAGGACTTCCATGGCACGACGTGATGACAACCTCCAGGCGCGGCTGGACCGTGACCTGGCCGAGTTGAAGCTGGCGGAGATCGCCCATGGCTACCGCGAAGTGCTCGATGAGGCCGCCCGCAAAGGGAGCTCGATGTTGGAGGTCTTGGCGACACTCTTCGGCCTGGAACTGGCCGCCCGCGAGCAACGAGCCCTCCAGCGACGGCTGCGTCTGGCACGGCTCCCCAAGCCGAAAACCGTGACCGAGTATGATTTCAACTTCCCCAAGCGAATCTCCAAGGCCGCGATCCTGCGGCTCTTCGACTGCGACTTCATTGCGGAGCATGGCTGTGCCGTGCTCATCGGACCGACGGGAACTGGAAAGTCGCATCTTCTCACAGCGCTCGGTTACCGGGCGGCTGAGCGTGGCCATACCGTTTTGCACACGCGCGTGGTGGACATGATCAATCATCTCACCACGGCCCAGATCAAGGGGCGGCTGGGCACCACGCTGAGGACTTATGTCCGTCCCAGTCTTCTCCTCCTCGATGAGCTGGGCTATCTGCCCATCGACAAGCGCGGAGCCGACCTGTTGTTCCAGGTAGTCGCCGCCCGTTATGAAACCGGATCGATCGTGCTTTCGACGAATCGACCCTTCCGGGAATGGGGCACCCTGTTTGACATGGACAACACCCTGGCCACGGCCTTGATCGACCGGCTGATGCATCACGGGGAGGCGATCGTCATTCAAGGAGACAGCTATCGCATGAGAGGCAAAGATTCCGATCCGCCCAGTGCGTGACCAAGCACGGCGCGTCAACGTCCAGAGCGGGTGTTCCCGTCGAAGTGAGCCGCATTCGGCGTGTGTGGCCCGGAAGTCCAGCCCA
>DATGZX010000228.1:0-4386 GCA_035296965.1 Gemmataceae bacterium | reverse complement strand
TGCGCTGGCTGTATGACCGCCACGATCTGGAACAAGCGCGGCAGGATTTGGCGGTGTGGCTGCAGAAGTGGCAGGGGAAATACTCGAAGCTGTGCAACTGGGTGGAAGCCAACGGGTGCTTAAACGTTTTCGGGATGGCAGGAAATTTACTTGAGGCGCCCTTCACCGGGCCTGCGCGGTGAATTCCCAGTGAAGGCCCGGACGAATACGCTGCCGGATTCGCGAAGTTTTTGATTCGCTGGACATTTCGTTCCAAAACAGTTATGCTGTTTTCTGTTTTATCAAGCGCAGGCTGAACCGTGCCCTGCGTCCGGGATGGCACGTACGATGCACCCTTGAGTTGTCATGGCGGGGGCCTGCGGGAAGCAGGTGGCTCTTGGCCAAACAGCGTCAGTCGCGTAGGCGTGCCGCACCACCCGTGGAGGCCCCGCCGCGTCCGGCTTGGCAGGAAGTCTCGCAGTTCATGTTGCTGGTGTTCGGCGACAATTAGATCTCCGGGCTGACGACAATTAAAACTCCCGCTCGACGACAACTAAATGTGACCATCGAGAATCGCGCTCATGGAGCGCCGAGGAATGGTCACAGACGAGCAGGTGAGGAGGTTGAGAAAGTTGTCGAATACAGAAAAGAATCAAGAGATTGGGGCATCAAAGGCGGGGATGGACCCGCCCACGGCGCGGCGGTATCTGGGCCTGGAACGGTTGCCCAGCGAACTGCAGAAGGAACGCCCTTGGCGGACCCGCGAGGATCCGTTTGGAGAGGTGTGGGACGCCGTGCAGCGGCAGATCCAAGAGAGTCCCGGCCGGGAGGCCAAAACGCTGTTGGAGTGGCTGCAGCGGGAATACCCGGGGCGGTTCAGCGACGGGCAGATCCGGACCCTACAACGACGGATCAAGCTAGGGCGGGTGACGGAGGGACCCGCGCAGGAAGTGTACTTCGGCCAGAAACACGTGCCGGGGCGGTTGTGCGCGTCGGACTTCACGCACCTGACGGAGCTGGGGATCACGCTGGCGGGACAGACGTTCGACCACCTGGTGTATCACTTCGTGCTGACGTACTCGAACTGGGAGACGGGGACGAGCTGCTATTCGGAGAGCCTGACCACAGGCGAAGGAGCATGGCCATCTTGTCGTTCGGATAAGTCGCAGCACGAGAGTGCTACTCGCCAGAGCCTCAGCGAAGGATGGCAGAACGCGGTCTGGGAATTGGGCGCCGTAGCGGCCGAGCACCGCACTGGCGACTGGTTTTCTGCACGCCCCTGCTTATCAGCTGACAAGTACGGGCGTACGTAATGCCTGTGGTCAAGCCTGTCGAGTGCAGTGAACAACAGGAGCAATCTGGAGGAGTTCAACCAGCGCTATGAAGGACTGCTGAGATATCGACGATTGGCACCCGTGACGACTGGCACCCAATTGCTGAGGCTTGTCGTTTCGATAAGCCTGGGCTAGAGAGTGCTAGTCGCCACTGGCCAGGCTTGTCGTTTCGATAAGCCTGGGCTAGAGAGTGCTAGTCGCCACTGGCCAGGCTTGTCGGTCCGATAAGCCGGAGCAGAAGAGCGCTAATCGCCAACGGGGTGCAGCCGCAACACACCAATCCGGCCAGCCCGAACGAGAACGGCGATGCCGAGCAAAGTCATCACCGCTTCAAGCGAGCGGTGGAGCAGGCGCTGCTGCTGCGAGGGAGCCGTGAGTTGGGGAGCCTGGCCGAGTACGCGCAGTTTCTGAAGGACCTGTTCGCGCAGCGGAATGCGGGCCGGCGGGCCCGTTTGTCCGAAGAGATGGCACTGATGGGAGAGTTGCCGGCGCGGCGGATGGAAGCGGCCAAACGGGAGCGGGTGAAGGTGGACTGGGGCAGTCTGATCCACGTCCAGCGGAACTCGTATTCGGTGAACAGCCGTTTGATTGGCGCGCGGGTGGAAGCGCGGTTGTACCTGGACCATGTGGAGGTCTGGTACGGGCAGAGGAAGGTAGAAGACCTGCCGCGGCTGCGCGGGCGAAGCAAGCATCGCATCGATTAGCGGCACATTATCGAATGGCTGGTACGGAAGCCAGGCGCGTTTGAGACTACCGGTATCAAGAGGATCTGTTTCCGAGCAGCCGGTTTCGTATGGCTTACGATGCGCTGAAGGAAACGATGCCGAGCCGGTCGAGCAAAGAGTACTGGAAGATTCTGAAGTTGGCGGCAGAGGCTGGGGAAGTCCAGGTGGATGAAGCTTTGCGCGAACTGCTGGAGGGGAAGGCAGAGGCGGTGATTACGGTGGAGTCGATCGGCGAAGCGCTGGCCAGACTCGATACCATTCCGCCGGTGACGATGGTGGAAGTGAGGCCCGTGGACCGGGCCAGTTTTGACCAGTTATGCACGAAGATGGGGGTGCGGCAATGAGCGCGGCCGCTGACGTCCGCCCGGCGCTGATGGGGCACCTCCAGGAGTTGCACCTGCCGACAGTGCGAGAGTGCTACGAAGACACGGCGCGGCGGGCGGAACGAGAGACGCTGAGCTATGAGCAGTATCTGTTGGAGGTGATCTCGCGGGAATGCGAGCAGCGGCGGAAGTCCAGGGTGCAGCGGTTGCTGAAAGACTCGGAGCTGCCGCTGGAGAAGTCGCTGCAGAATTTCAATCTGAAGCGGTTGCCGGCGAAAGCGACACGACAGTTCCGGACGCTGCTGGACGGCAGCTTTCTAGACCGGAAAGAGAACGTTTTGGTTTTCGGGAATCCCGGGTCGGGGAAGAGTCACCTTCTGACCGCGCTGGCCCAGGAACTGGTGGTGGTGCGGGAGCGCAAGATGCACTTCACCAAGTGCGCGCTGCTGCTGCAGGATTTACTGGCCGCCAAGCGGGACCTGCGGCTGAGCCGGGAGATCCAACGGCTGGGCCGCTAGGACGGTTTAATCATCGACGATCTGGGCTACCGGCAGGAGAGTCGCGACGACATGGAAGTCGTGTTCACCTTGTTGGCCGAGCGTTACGAACGCGGCAGCGTACGAATGACCAGCAATTTGCAGTTCTCCAAATGGGAAGCCATCTTCAAGGATGCCATGATGACTGCGGCAGCGATCGACCGGCGGGTGCATCATAGCGTGATCATCGAGCTGAACATCACGAGCTACCGCGTGGAGGAGGCCAAGAAGAATCAACAGGCGGAAAGCCAGAGCGAGGGCGAATGAGGAGGCGGTCGGCGTCAAAACCAAAAGCCGGCCAGAAAGAGAGCTGTGGAAATGACGGGGCTGTGGAAAGCGTGGAAAGCCAAAGGCAGACTTTCCACTCTTTCCACGAGCCCCTTGGAAATCTCGCCGAAGGCAGGCGAGATCCCCACATTTCCACAGCTCCGACGGTTCATACATGTTTCAGACAGAACCGCAAGCAAGAAAAGAATCGGGACGTGTGGGCCATGGAAAAGTGGAAATCCAAAACCAGGATTCCCCACTTTCCCACCGCCCCGACAGCCTGCGGCAGCAAGGAGGGAAAAAACTATTTTATGGAAGAAAGCCCGGGCTGTCTTCGGCGGCGAAGCGGGGGCAGTTCTAAAAGGCTTGGCGGCTGCGCTCCGCGCCGCCCCGCGGGGTCAAAAGTAATTGTCGTTGACAGGGAGAAATAATTGTCGTCAATGCGAAGAAATAGTTGACGCCGGACAGTCTTCACCGCGTTCTCGCTGGTGCCCCTGAAACTGCTAGCCTAGGCTCCGCGCTATACTAATGAAGCGCTTAGATCGCGCGCAGGTATGTCATTCTTGTTCTCATTACGGACGACGACGGTTTGCATGTACCGCGGTTCTGACAGCAGTTCTAGCGGATTTGAAGACATGCTAACTAGAAGTGGGCCAGTACCGTGATTCTCGCCGTCGGTAACGCTTATCGTAACTTGCGTCTTCTCTAACTCAGCCATTCTAGAACGGGCAATCTCCAACTCCTTCTTCAGTTCCTCGTTTTCCAGGATTATTACACCATAATGTGGGTCTTGATATTGAGCCTTAGCGTGCACCTCTAAGCCGTGTGTTCGTTTTTCGGGTTCCTATCCAAAGAGTGTAAAGGCATTTGAATGCATTTAGATGCAGCAAGTTGCCGTCTATGGCCTATTAGAAGGGCACTTCGTGCCGATGACGTTGGTAGGCCCGGTGAGCCAGAACTCAGAGGGTACAACGAAGTGCTGATCGAAACGGTTTTAAGAAAAGAAATGCGATTAAAAGCTCATACGGTCACTCATGCGGAACACACCGAGGAAGCGATGGTGGTGTTCATCGACCAGTTAGGGACGAGGCTGTTGCGTTGCGGTGTTTGCCGGCGACGATGCCAGAAGGTCCATGACGTGGTGAAGAAGGAGCGGGAGTGGCGGGATCTGTCCATGCAGGGCGTGCTGTTGCTGTTGCGCTACCATCCGCGGCGAGTGAAG
>DATGZX010000227.1:0-31804 GCA_035296965.1 Gemmataceae bacterium | reverse complement strand
TGCCAAGACTGAACACACCATCTGCAGCAATGTCTTGATGACAGCTCACGGTGCGGGCCGTCTCCCGCAGATCGCCCTCGGCCAACAAGTACAGGTCCAGATCGTCGGGACAAAGAGCGGGCCGCCGCCACAGGAAAGTTGCCCGACATGCGGCCTGCATTGGTTCATGAACTGCCGGATCGCGCTCCAAGAAGTAGAGACCGGGGGACAGGCCGCGGACACGATGGATAAACAGTCCCGCGTGCAGGTGCGGCCGCCAGGGAAGTAGGTCCCAAGGGGGCACTCCAGGTCGCGGCAAGAGGTGCTCCAGCATGTGGTACAACGCGGCTGCGTCGAGGCTAGTTTGTCCATCGAAGTCCACGGCGCTGCGGCGCTGGCGGATGATGCTGGACGCAGGCGTCGGAGCTGTTTGAGTCGGCGGCAAGGTCGCTAGTGGAGTGAGGGGCTGTGGCGCAAAGACAGGCTCTGAGTCCGTCGCGGGCTTCCACGTCGCCGAGGCGGCAAGGTCGATTAGTTCCCAGGGGACATGTTCGCGACTAAGGACATTGGGCTTACCTGCCCAGTCCCCTCCTTGCACGGGAGGGAGGTTCAGGTCCCCCGCCGCAGAGGACAAGGGGCCGACGACCAGTAACGCATCGGGGTGCTCGCGGTCGAGGGCATGGACAGCGGCAAAATCCGCGTCGCGATCCAGGCCGAGGAGCGCGGCAACTTCGGCGTCGCCCGGAGCATCGAGCAGCCGTGCGGACCAACCCAGAGCCGCCGCAGCGTAGCGGCACGCCGCCATGGCATGGCCAGCATCGTGCTGGCAATACCGGAAAGCCCGGACCCCATACTTCCAAGCCTCCCGCCAGTGAATGGATGATAGGCCGATGAGGAACGACTGGGATGGCAGACACAAAGTCAAGGCTGCTGCCGTTGCGGCGGTGAACGTGCACCGGCGTTCAAGCCTGTGGTCGCGGCTGACGTAGTGGTAAACGCCGGCCTCTGATCCAGACAGCGGCGGCACGATCGCGTAACCCTCCGTCGGGTGCAGATTACCGCTCGACGGGTTGCAGCGTAGGGCCCAGCGTGAGCCCTGATGCTCCTTCCAGGCAGACAGCCCCAAGGACAATTCGAACAAGATCGCCAGCGTATCGAGCGCGGGCCGCCGCGCTGGGATGGCGCCGGGGACGTACAGATCGCTATAGGGGGCCACGATGGCGTCGGCGAGCAAAGGAAGGTCAATGGCTGGTGCGCCGACGTAAGTGCGAAAGGGAGCTGGCTGGTTGACCCAATCGAGGCGGCCTGGCCCATCGGCGTAGCGGTGGAGGTAGTGCTTGCTGCTGCTGTGGTAAAAGAGGATTTGGCGGACGCGGTCGTGTCGTATATCGTTCTCTCCAGCTTTGTCGCTAGGATGAGACACAAACGTATCCTATCAAAGGTTGCCAGGCGAAGTACATCTTTTACAGCCGGTCTTGGCACGTCCAAAAGGATTGGGAATGCCGCCGACTCGCGGAACTGCAGCTCGAACGCGGCTAAAGCCGTGTGGCTGCCGCGGCTGACCGAGGCGTTTCAGCGAGCGCGCCAGCGACGACAGGATTCGTGCGGAGCCAGCACTGCACGGCAAGGGAACGCAGGAGTCCGATGGCCTTTTGGTAGCGCGGAATCTTCCGCGCCCGGCGCGGAAAATCCGCAAATCCTCGCGTTTTTACGAGCGCGCTCGCACGCGCTTGCAAACTGCCCCGAGAACGAGTAAACTCCGATTTTGACGGGGTTTTCTGGGCTTTTTGGCGTTGGTTTGCGTCTGCTTCCTAAACCGAGGGTCGCAGGTTTGAATCCTGTCGGGAGCTGCTAAGACAACCTGCTTTGTTTCCAGGCCGTTTCGGATCCTAAGCGCGGCAAAGAAGGTTTTGAGGCTGGCCCGGTCGAGCAGTCCGCCACAAACAAGCCAAAGAATCGGCGTCAATCCCCCAAGACCTGTGCCAACTGCCTCAACTTATCCGCCCCAATCTTGTCAGCCACTTCTTTAACCGACTGGATCTCCTCAAGGCTGAATTCCCCAGCGATCTTCCGGGTAACTGACCGGCTAATCAGACGGCTCTTGCTCCCTTCAGACTTGATTGTGCTCTTGTAGTTCGCAATCATGCCAGGGCTCATGAGGATCCCAAATTCCTTCCTGAGATAATCGTCAATGGCCCCTGGCATGGCGTCATTCCCAAGAGCAGCTAGGGTTTTCCTCATCGCGTCCATTTTGCTGAGGTTGGCGTTGATTCTTGGTCGTCCCCGTGGCATCGAACTGTTCTCCGGTTGGAATCCGCGGGCGACGTTAGCCAGCATCTTACGTGGCACGAACCAAGTGGCCACAGGGTGTTTTCCCTTCGAGGCGATGAGCTCGCTGAAGGATCCAACGTATAATGAAGGCCTTCTGATGAGAAGGGACGGCATCCGGCCCGCCGTTTTTCTCTTGCAATTACAAAATGGTAACGTAGATTCGAACTCGCCTCGCTCGTCGAATCCGGTGGTTGGGCGACGCCGGAATGTGTCGATGTGCGAGGCATTTTTGCTCCCAGTCCCATCGGCCGGACGAACTTGAATCGGCATTCTTCTACCATTCTGAACCATATCGGCCACACGCCACTGGTGCTCTTGAAGCGCTTGGCCGTAAATGCGACCGTGCCGATTTTCGGCAAGTGCGAGTACCTTAACCCCGGTGGCAGCGTCAAGGATCGCATCGCTCTCGCCATTGTCGACGATGCCGAGCAGCGCGGCCTCCTTCGGCCCGGCGCTACTCTGATCGAGGCAACGGCCGGCAACACGGGCGTGGGCCTGGCGCTCGTAGCCGCCGTGCGCGGCTACTCGCTCGTTTGCGTAATGCCGGAGAAAATGTCTCAGGACAAGCGTGGTGCCCTGGCCGCGTTGGGGGCAGGCATTGTCATGGCTCCCAACGCTCCGCCGCAGGATCCAAATAACTTTCAGAACATGGCACGGCGACTGGCTACGGAGAACGGCTGGTTCTTGACCGATCAGTTCGCCAACCCCGCCAACGTGCGCGTGCATGAACTGACTACTGGGCCTGAAATCCTCGAACAGTGCGGCGGGCGCGTGGGCGCGTTCGTGGCCGGGGTTGGGACCGGCGGTACTATCACGGGCGTGGGTCGATACCTAAAGCGGCTGCTCCCAACCGTCAAGATCGTGCTTGCTGACCCAATTGGCTCGCGCCTGGCGCATCTGGTCTCCCCGGAGCAGCCGGATGTCGACTCCTCCTATCAGGTCGAAGGAATTGGAGGGAGTGCGATCCCGGCAATATTCGATCCATCCGTTGTCGACGCCGTGGTACGCGTGAGCGATGAAGAGAGCTTCGCTATGGTGAGGCGCCTCCTGCGCGAAGAAGGCCTGTTGGTTGGAGGGACTTCCGGTACAGCTGTCGTGGCGGCCTTGGGAGTCGCAGAAAACTTGCAGTTGAAAGGCCCGGTCGTGGTCATGCTGGCGGACTCCTGGGACCGCTATTACACCAAGCCATGGATGCGCGGTTTCGCCGAGACCTAATCGGGCGGCTGTAGAAAGGCATGAAGAGTATGCCCGAACCAATCTTCGGTGAGGGGCGCCAGGGCAAATCGACTCGACCAGGGGCATGATAATGTGGCGCTTCATCGCCACAACGGAGGGCAGCGACAAGCTGGGTCTGCGCGAGACTTGCGAGGTGTTGGCCAACGACCTATGGGTCCCCGATCACCTGACCGCTGAGCAGGCCGCGCTGTTCGTCGCCGATCACTTCAAGAGGACGATTCTGGCAGAGCTGGAGTTGCTGGACGTGCGGTGCATTGACGATTCGTCATCTGCCGCCCAATGATTATTTCCCCCATTGCAAATCTTAAATCTGCTTCATCTCTTATACGATACTACCGCCTGTTGCATCGTCGGCGGCATGGCGTGAAAGTCGCTGCGCAGAAACCCGGCCTTCGCGAAAGTCTGTTGGTATTCCGCGAAGGTGTAAGCGTCCCCGTGAGCCGTGGTGGCGAGCATCGTCAGCGCGAAGCCTGCTGTAGACGGTGGCGTGATGCGGTCGGGCTCCGGGATGAAATCCAAAGTGAAAGCACGGCCGCCGGGTGCGAGAGATGAATATGCTTTTGCCGCCAACTTCTCGCAGGTGGGTATATCGAAGTGATGCAGAAAATTCGTCAGCAGCACGACATCGTATGGGCCGCCCCAATTGATGTCGAATGCGCTGCCCGGACGCAAGGCGTGACGCTCGGCAACGCCGGCGCGGCGTGCGTTCTCCGTCGCCACGGCCAGCACATTCGGCCAGTCCAGCGCCGTGATGTGGGCTTGGGGATAGCGTTTCGCGACAGTGATGCCGAACAGACCGTGTCCCGCAGCGACATCCAGGACGCGCAGCGGTTGCTGAGTATCTCCGCCGACCATGTCGGCCAGCAATCGGGCCGGGAGCTGGATCAGCGGGGCCATAGTTCGAGCGAACGCCACCCAGATCGGATTGTCGTACGAGATCGTACCTTCGTTGGAAATGGCCGTACCACCACGACGCACAGCCGCCGTCAGATGGTGAAAGCATTCCCGCAGCTCGGTCGTCAGCAGGAAGTCTACCGTGCCGCCCAGATAAGCAGGCGACTGGCGGACGAGAAAGACTTCGCTGTCGTGTGTGAGTTCGTATTGGTCGTCGCGCTTGCTGAGGAAGCCGAGGATGGTGAGGTAGTCCGCCAGAATACGAACGCCGCGCGGCGATGCCTGGCAGGCACTGGCAAGTTGTGTTGCCGTACGATGTCCGGCAGCCACCAACGTGAACAAATCCAGCTCGATGGCCGCCCGTAGCGCTTCGGTACGCTCGTAGGCGCTGATCGTGTCAAAAAACAAGACTGGTGACGGGCTCTGGGGATCCATGCCGTTTCTCCTAATGCAGGGTGCACTCCGAGAGAATTACCACGCGGGTACGCCGGCGGTTGCCCCGTCGCCCACGCCCATCTTGCCACGGCGTCATCTTACGCCGGTAACTGGACAGGGCAACGAGGTTGGTGCCACTCATATCCTGTCCGGCAGTGCCGTCTCACGACTTGAGTGAGCATCACTGATCCTTGACGTGGCCGCCCGGTGACAGCAGGGTCCAGCGTACCGGCTTAGGCGCCAGGGGCGTCCGAGCCGGCAGTTAGACGTGGCCTGCCACTATCGCCCAGGTTCAGATTATGGGCGCGCGGCTTCAGGGGAATTCATTGGAAGCAATATCACCATCAAATACAAAGGCAAGGTGAAGGGCGACAGCTTGCGTAGCCGCCAGAAGACCCAATTCGCTATTCTCGTCTTAGCGTTGTAGCTCAGGACATACTGCGGCCGGGAGATGAGAAAGGCTTCGCGGCTCGATTCCGGATCGGCCTTGGCGGGCGCCGGCATACCGAAACGCAGGTTTGGGCTCGGATCCTGGGCCGGGGGCCGTGCCTCGCCACGGGACGTGAAGCCAGCATCAAAAGGATCGACGGATGCGAGGCATGAAAATCCCCCCTGCGAAGTCCAGTGTGAACTATACCACTGGTCCAGCGCTCGGGGCCGCACCACAAACTGCCAGTTTGCGTCCCGTGTGCAACATAGCCTTCCCAGTCACTTCAAGTGCGGCTTAATCCCGGGAACGAGACGGAAGAATGCAGCTGGCAGATCATAGAACTTACTCTTGGCGTGTACCCAGGCAGCTCCGTAGCCAATCGAGTTGTGGTCGTAGGCCACCCAGGCGTACCCCTTAACGCCCCAAGAGGTTCCCCAAGAATTCTTGATGAGCCACGCTCCCTTGGAACCCTTCGAATCATCCCATCCAACTATGGCGACTGCATGATTGACCTTCACGCCGGGCTTCTCTTTAGGTGTGGCTTCCTCATCAAAGATCCCGCCTGTGTAGGCATTGAATAGACGCGTGGACTTCATTGCCACCGTTAAAGGGCCATGCTTGACGAGAGCATCTTTGAGATCGTCCGCGCTTGGGATTGTGTCTTTGAACTTGACGAAGTCCCAGGCCACAGCGCGATAGGGCAGCGGCGTCTTCTTGCACGCGCCTACTTTCGCCTTATAAGGGTAGGCTTGTTCCGTGGCCACCCCCTCTTTTAGCAGGAAGTCGAATGCCCACCATCCGCCGTCGCAAGTTCCGGCCTTGCTGCAATCGAGAATAGACTGCTCAGAGGCGTCAATCTCCTGGTTATTACGAATGCGATAGCTGCTCTCGTAGGCCGCTAGGGTTGCAAACGCCCAGCAACTTCCACAGTTTTTTTGGTCACGGACTGGAGTCATCTTTCCTTTGGTTCGCCAATCAAATGACCTGCTTGCTGCTACTAATTGCTTTTGTTCCACGTCATCGGGGAGCTTGATGTCGGGGTGCTCCCTCACGTATACGTCCCTGGCCTCGGCGTCAAACGTCAGTAACTTAACGGCTAAGTCGTGCTGCTCGGCGGCCTGAGCGAGCAAATCCTCTGGTGGCTTTGCGCCCACAAGCTCTTCGCTTCCGCGATCCAATGCCTCAGTGTAGCCGACCTTGAAGGAGAGCTTATTCGCGGCAATTTCTCGGCGAAGGGCTTCTAATTCCGTTCGGATTGCAGCCGGAGCTTTCGCTTCGCGGGCGAGATAAAGTTTCTGCGATTCTTCTTCGTCCCTATCGACCTCCGTTCCAGGCCTGTCCTGCCGCGCATACAGCAAAACCGCCCAGATTGAAACGGCAAGAATGGGGAGTAGACGTAACGTGGACCTCATGGCGATTCTCCGGCGTCCCGACGATTGCCTCGGGGGTATGCTGTGTGATACTACCGGAAGAACGCCAGACTGGCTAGATGACGACCTGCCGTTTTTACTTGATCGTGACCTTAATGTGAAAAGTCTTTAGCGGTTTCTCGTCTTTCTCGAATGGACGCTTGTAATCAAAGTCAAGTTTAGTGTCCCCAGAGCATTTTGCCTTGAAACGGAAAACCTCGTGCTCGATCTTTCCTGGCAGCCCATCTCCCTCTGACTCGACCTCGGGCTTGCCAGTCTCCTTGAGCTTCTTGGGATCGTTGCCGTGGAAGCTCCAATCGTAGCCGGTGCCCAATTGTGCCTCTAGTTTTACAGCGAGCACGTCGTTCTTAGCTAGGGAGATAGTCGTATTATTGTCTCGCTCGGTGACGGTGACCACGTGATCGGCAACCACCTTCGAAGAGGAAATCTCTTTGACGTTACAGTCCCCCCCCATCAGCATGAGACAACCGGCAAGCGGGAACGTGACGCACTTAAAACAGGAATATAGGTGCTCGATCACTGAAAACACCCTTTGGGAGATTTTTTCTCGCAGGAAATCGAACGGCTCAGCCGCTCCTGACCGAGGCCGCCAGATCTCCACCAACCAGGCCGCTGGGGTGGGCCTGCCGCAACACTGCACTTCTGGACACCGGGTAGAGGTCAGTGGAGCTGCTGACGGAACAACCGCAGAGGGGGAAAAGGGCGCCGCATCCTTGCAATCGCTCAGAAGGACGAGCATCATAGGGACCTCCCGCGCAAATCCACGCGATCTACCAACTCTGTCCCTTTGATCCGTCCACCGTAGCTTAGGCCGCAACGCAGGTTAACGCAAATTGTATACCGCCAACACACCGGCGGAAAGCCAAGCGAAAGCGGCGCGGCCATAAATCTCCTGCTGGGAATGACAACGGCTATACCTACTCGGGAGCCAGGCAATCCTTTCAATCCGCGGCCCGTATTAGCAGAAATGTACACACCGCGCTTAACATGTTAACAGAAGCTAACGTACGTTGCCATCTCGTCAAGGCCAAAGGCTCCAACTACAAGACGCAGATCGGCCGCAAAACCGGCCTGTCTGTTGGACTCGCGTCTCCATGTTCTCGCGCCTTTCCGTTACCACGTAACCAGTGCGTCACTTCCGCCCGTTCCTCGGCCTCCCTTCTTCCGTAGAGCTACTCATTCGGCCGGCCGTTGCTCCGAAGGTTTTCCGAAGCCTCCGAACGGACATGCCGCCAACCGCAACGGCGCCCTCTTTCTTCAACGTGTCAGGCCGGCAGCATCTGGGCTTTGATGATCCTCAGGATGTCTTCCTTCTTCGTCGCTCCCTTCACGTCGATCTGCTCCGCGGCCGCGAACGATTGCAGCTCCTTGGCCGTCATGTAGTTGAGGGTCGGGATGGCCTCTCATGCTTGCGTGTGACCAGCGTCCAAGGTTATAAACTGGCTGCGCGGACTTTTCCTCGCCCCGCGCGGAAAATCCGCAAACCTTCCCGTTGAAACGAGCGTGCTCGCCTGGTCCTACTCCCTGCGCACAAGTTCGGCGATTCTCTTCTCAACCGGGTCTTCATCCGGCGGGGGCACGCTTAGTGCTTCCATGCGCTGGCGCGTCCGAGATTCGAGCTGATCCAGGGGAACATAGCCGCCACAAAACCAATCCCAGACCTGCGGCTGCGTGCCAGGAGCACCGGCGTCATGCAGTTGGCGCTCCAGCCGTTTGAGGCGGGCTCGTAGATTCACCCTGCCTCCTGTGTTTGCCGATGCTGAAGGGCCACAAGCCTTCATCCAGTTGCCTTGATTCTAGTAGGGATGACGGGAAAACCGAGCGGTAGTATTTACTACCGGAACGGCACATTTTCGTACGTTATGGGACATTTCGGAAGAGTGCCAGGAAGTGCGAAAACACCGTGTTTTACGGGGTTTTCTTGCGATTTCGTGGGTAGGCGGGATTCGATCGAAAAGGGTTAGGAAACCGATGCTCTATCCCCTGAGCTACGGGGGCGCGCTTTGTCGAGATCAATCGTTGCGTCGCCTTTCGGGATCGAAAGGTCCTTGCTTCCCCCCTTCTGCATCCATCCAGGGCACGCGATATGGAAGGGTCTGAACGGTCGTCCTGACCGTTCGGAATTTTACAAGTTCGTCCAGCCGAAGCCAACACGGCAACCGGTATCTCACCATACACAGACCCAGGGTCTCACGGCTTGCTTTCCGCGGATGCGGTCGGCTTTTTCAGGTGGCCATCGAACCATTCCAGAAAGGGGCCAACATCCTTGATCAGTTCGGGCCAACCGTGGCCCTTGCCTTTCTTTACCAGGAGCTTGCCTTCGACACCGGTTTCCTTCAGTTTCGCGATGAAGGATTCCGATTGCTGCAACGGCACCAGGCCATCCTTGTCGCCGTGCGTGATCAACGTCGGCGGATCGTCCGGGCTGATGTAATAGATCGGCGAAACGTCGTGGGCAATCTGGCGAAGCTTGGAGTCATCAGTTATGCGATCCCAAAGGTTCGTGCTCTTATTGAGCTCGTGATAATCGAACGAGGGACGGAACGGCGACCTGTGGTCCGTGGCGTGGATCATCTCTCGGCCCGCGCTGCCGTAGTTGAGGAAGTCGGTGGGTGGGAAGAAACAAGCCACGGCCTGGACCCGGCTCGACTCGTGGTCTACCGGGTCCTGCGCGTTGGGGTCCCCCTGGGTGCCGGCCATTCCCACCATCAGCGATAGATGCCCCCCGGCCGACCCGCCCGTGATGCCAAGGCGATTCGGGTCGATGCCATAGTCCTTGGCGTTGTGGCGGATAAACCGGACGCTTCTGTTCATGTCCTGAATGATCTCGGGGATCTGAAACCGTGGCTGGCTGCCGTGCACCACGGCAAACACGGTGTAGCCGTGCGTGAGGAAGGGCTTGGCGAAGGCCGGATTGATCGCCTCATGTGATGAAAGGAATCCGCCGCTGACGACCAGGATGATCGCTGCGCCGTTGGCGTCACTCTTCGGCGTAAATATATCCATCGTCAGTGCCGTGCCGAATTTGCGGCCGTAGATGACGTCGGCCTGGCGCGTAAACGATGGCTCCGCCGCCACGACTGGGCCGGGCGTCAGCGAAATGAGAACGCCCGCGACCAGGGTCACGAATGCCAGCGACAGTCTTCTCGACATGCTAACTCCCGCAGAGAGGTTGAAACATCCCAGGAAGATTAAGATAACCGCGCGCAGCCGCCGCGGCTATCAATATTGCGTGCATTCCCTTGCATGCATCGAGCGCCTTTCCGACCGCAACCCGGCGGGAAGCGCGTGCACGGACAGGACGCAGCATCCGATCAGGTAAAGCGAATCGCGGCCAAGCGCGTGATCAGGAAGCAGCCCTCCTCCCCGTAGCTCGCACACTCTCCAGCGCAGACTCTTGCCGTAAACTATTGCGGCGTATGGGGCAATATGCTAAGGTTTGTCCGTGGTTAACCCTTCACTTTTTCAAGGAGGTCGGTAATGGCAGTAGCTAAGAAGAAGGCACCTGCAAAGAAGAAGGCACCTGCAAAGAAGAAGACAGCGAAAAAGAAGTAAGGCGTTAAGGACGCCAGCCGCTCTAGGCCCATCCGAAAAGACGGATGGGCTTTTTTTGTTTGCGGGCGGAATGACGGAGCGCTCGCCTGCGTGGCTATCCGAGCAATGCGTGAATGGGGTTCCCCGCGCTGACGATGAGAGGCCGGCCTTGCTGGTCGCGCACCTGAGCACGCGGGTCAATGCCCAGGGAATGAAAGATGCCTGCGGCCAAGTCGCCGGGACTGACCGGGTTGGTAGACGGGTATGCGGCATTGCGATCGGACGAGCCGTATACCTGGCCGCCTCGAATGCCCGCGCCGGCCATGACGACGGAATAACAGAACGACCAATGGTCGCGGCCAGCGTCTCGGTTGATGCGCGGCGTCCGGCCCATGTCGCCCATCCAGATTACCAGCGTGTCGTCCAGAAGTCCTCGACTGGTCAAATCCTGTAGGAGTGCGGACAGCCCTTGATCCAGCGGGGGAAGCAGGGTGTCTTTCAACAAGCGGAAATTGTGGCTGTGCGTATCCCAATCGCGATTGCCAACCGAGTACAGGGTGACCATGGGGACTCCTGCTTCCACGAGCCGGCGCGCCAAGAGGCAGTTCTGTCCAAAACGGCTGGGACCGTAGAGTTCGTGAATCTTTAGCGGCTCCTTTGCCAGGTCGAACGCCTCGCGCGTGGCCGACGAGGAGAGTAGCTGATAGGCCCGGCGCGAGAAGTCTTCCAGGCTGCGCATGTCGGCAGTGGCTTCCAGAGCGGGTGCGATGCGGTTCATGCAGTCGACGAGCTGCCGCCGGCCATTCATCTGCGGGCCATCGACCTTGGTAAGCACAGATGTGACGCCCCGAAGATCGAGACTGCCATCGATGGGCCGCACGAAGGGCAACGTGAACGGATCGTAGGCCCGCCCCAGGCAGCCCGCATTTTGGCCTAGGCTGTCGTTGTTGCCGAAGTGGCGCAGATCGCCGAGAGTGACGTAGGAAAAGATCGCTCTGTCCGCCGGGCGCAGCTTGCTGACCACGGAGCCGACCGAGGGCAGGTCTTGCGGTGTCGCCGGCGGTTCGATGCCGAGGATCGCATTCTTGGGATGCGAGTAGCCGGTCAAGGCGAGATAGGCGCCGATGGCATGATCGTTATCACGATGCGTGACGGAGCGGACGATGGCATACTCGTTTGCCAGCTTGGCCAGGCGCGGCAGATGCTCGGTGATCGAGATGCCGGGCACGCGCGTTGCGGCAGGTTTGAACTCCCCGCGAATTTCGCGGGGAGCATCGGGTTTCAGGTCCCAGGTGTCGAGATGAGAAGGTCCCCCATAATTGAAGATAACAATGCAGGCCTTGGCCTTGCCAAAGGTACCCGCTCCAGGCGACCGGACCTTGCGGGTTGGCGCGGCCGCGCCGGCGCGGGATCTTAGCAAGTCAGACCACAGCAACCCCGTGAACCCCAGGCCGCCCACTCGGAGCATTTCCCGGCGCGTGATGCCGTCGCAAAGCCGGCTACCGGGACCAAGGATGGAAAGCATGCCAATGCACCTCCGGGTTGCCTCAGGATTCACTTTCCCACCCAAGGCCAGCCACGCAAAAGGACTGCAAGCGCTAGTGGACCAGGGCAATGCTTCGGCTGGATTCTAACTCGGTCGGGCTCTGTAGGGCCATGCGGGTGGGTTCGTTCAATGGCGGAAGGCGACAAGCGAGTTTACCGCCGACTGTCGAACGGTTCAACTCTTTCGGGTGCATTCCCGTTACTGCAGCGCCCGAAAAACCGTTTCACCACGAGCCAGAGGCGAGCGCGTGAACAGACAGGATCCGGTCGCCTTCTGATCGCACGCTCGCCGCTGGCTCGCGGCTAAACGAAAAACTTAGCAACCATTGCGACAATGCACCCAACTCTTTCTGATCCCTTAGATCCGGAAAAGAGCGCGTGCGTTGTCCTCGAATACCAAGGGATGGAAGATCTCGGGAATCGCCGAGCGGATGAACTCCAGGTAGGCCGACATCGGCACCAGCGGCCAATCGCTGCCGTACAGGAAACGGTTGGGTCTTTCCGCGTAACGAAACATCTGCGCGATGTTCCTGCGCGTATCCGCACGCACGTCCTCTCTCTCCGCCGCGGTAAAGGCGGACAGGTCGCCGACCATCAGTCCGGACAGGTCGGCCCAAACATTGACGTTCTTGTATACGATCTCGGCGGCTTCACTCAGCCAGGGATTGCCGGCGTGGGCGAGAACAAAACGAACGTCGGGATGATCGACGGCCACCTCATCCACCAGCAGCGGATGCGCAAAACGAAGTTTGGCACGTGGCGAGTAGGTATCCCCCGTGTGGAAAATGAAAGGGACGTTGCGGCGCGCCGCCATCTCGTAATAGGGCACGTACCGCGGGTCATCAGGGCCGACATGGAGGTAGCCCAGATATCCCTTCAATGCCCGCACCCGACCTGCCGCCAAAGCGTCGTCCACGAGGCGCAGGTGGTCCGCATCCGTGCGCGTGGGGTCGGCCACGCCGATGGCATGGAGTCCCGGAACCTGGCTCGCCAGCCGCAAGGTAACCTCCGTGCCCAGGGGATCGCTCTCCGAGATGCGCCAGCAGCCCATCGCCAGGGCCCCGCTCAGGCCGGTGGAGCGCATTTCCTCGCGGAGGACCAGCGCGACGGCTTCCGGGGGTCTTTCCAATAACGGACTGAGAGAGCCGACGCCGGGAAGGGAAGGAGGCACGACATGAATGTGCGCGTCAATCATAAGGACCAAGAGAGAGAACGGAGCTTTCCTTGGTCTGTCATCTTATCATCTCTACCCGCCCCGAGACTGCACGCCGGGAACTTCGACTGGCATGTCGGCAGAGCGCTTGTCGTGAGCAACAGCGCGCGTGGCGTCGCTGCCGGACTGCTTCACCCAGCGCGGCAAATCCAGGATCGCCGTCGCGCCCCGATCGTTGTTGGTGCGCAATTCCAATCGGCCGCCGTGCAGCGCTACCAGGTGCTGGCTGACCGCCAGGCCGAGGCCGGCGGCATCGAGGGTCGCATGTGCAGAATCGCGGGCGAAGGGGCCCTTCGTGGAATAGAACGGGGTGAAGAACGCGGTCCAGTCCGAGACCGCCAGCCCTTCGCCCGAATCCTGTATTTCGCAATGCACTTCGGCATCGTCGGCATGGACGCGAACGTCGATACGCCGCTCATCTTGTTGAAACACGGCCTGAGCGGCGTTGGTCAGCAGGTGCCGCAAGACCACCCGGAGCATGCGCACGTTGACCTCTACCAGCGCTTCGGGGCTGCGAACATCCACGGTCAGCGTACAGGCAGGCTCCGGATCACCTTTGACAAACTCCTCCACCGACTCCTGTACTGCCACCGCGAGCGAGAGCCGTTGTTTTTCGCCCGCTGAATCAATGGATAGATCTTGCAAAGAGGTGATCAAACGGCCGGCGCGCATGCAACTTTCGATAATCCGGGTGAAGCATTGCGCGAGGCCTGGAGGCAGATCGCTCCGATCCAGGGCCATCTCGGCCAGACCGACCGGTACCGTGAGGTAATTGTTCAGGAGATGGCTCAATCCGCGCGTGAACTGGCGCAGGTACGTCCGGATCGTTTGCTCTTTCCCGATAGATTCTTGAGGCTCGCAAGCTAGCAGGAGCCAAGCGTCTTCAGCCGGGCCCGACGACGGTTGCCCAGCTCCCGGCTGATCCCGACCGCGCGTGCCGAGCGCAGGCAGCCAGTTCTTCGTATCGGAACCCTTTACCGGCAGGAAAGTGCAGCAGAGGGCGGTGCTTTTATCTCGGCCGGCAACTTCGAGGATCGTTTGCACGCCGCGTTGCGCGGGTTGCTGCAGCAGGTCCGAAACAAATTCGCGATCCAACTGGCGCGGGAATAGCCAATCGAGGATCATGGCGTTGGAGGCGCCGGCCAGGTCCTTGGAGCTCAAACCGGTGAGCCGTTCCCACCGTTCATCCCAGAAGTCGATCGCTCCATTCGGGCGTAGCAGCAGAATCAGCCAATCGGCTTCCGGACAATCCGCGAGATGATTGGGCGGCGGATGCTTCATGCCGGGGTACCAGAGCGTTTCCCAATCCTCCGCCAGGGCGAAGAGGAAACCGGGGCCCCCCGGCAGGGCAACCTTTTGCCAGTAAGTAAGCAGATGATGCAGAGTGCCCGCGTGATCGAGCCGTTGCAGCAGGAGCTGGCCCTGGTTCAAATCATCGGCAGCGCGAGCACTGCGAAGGAGCCTCTCCGCGGCCACCGCTGAGGAAGTAATGAAATGTGATTGCAACGACTGCCCCACGGGCTGCGCCGCAGAGACGATCTCTCGAATATAGGCGTCATTAGCCCAGATCACCACGCCGTCGCGATCCGTCAGGGCAACGGCACACGGCAGTGCTTCTGCCAGGGCCTGGAAAGAGACCGCAGAGCCTTGCGCATCAATCGCGGACGCGCCATGCCGAGGAAGCCGGCGCATCAGACCGATCGTGACTCTGCGTCCGTCGAACTCTTGAGCAACTGTTTCGGCCTGGCACCAGAAGAGGCGATGATCGCGGTGCCGGAATGGAAGGTATCCCAGCTTTGGCGTGGGCACATCCAGGCCATAGCGTTCGGGCAAAATCGATGCTGCCGGCTGAGACAGGACAGGCCTGGGCCCGTCCAATGCCATCAAATCACCATGGCTGAGCCAGAAAGGAAAGGGTGCCGGCCGATTGCAAAGCTCCTCCTGCGGATAGCCCGTCCATTCCGACCAAACCCGGTTCGCGAAGACCAGCGTCCCGGCATCGTCGAAAACCAGGATGCCTTCCTTTGCGTTGTCGAGACAGAACTTTAGCCAGGCGGTCGGGATCTCACTAGGCCGTGTCGAGGGTTTGCGGAGCAGAACCTTCGCAAGAATGTGAGCGCTCGCTTGGACGATGATGGCATCGTGAGATGTGAAACCGGTCGATTTGTTGGCAAGAACCACCTGGCCAAGGACGGCGCCGTCCCGCGCTAGGGGGCAGGAGAGGAGATTGCGAAGCGGAGGTTCACCGAAGAACGGGAAAGCGGGTAGGTCGTTCAGCAGCGTCGGGCCCTCGCGAACTTCGAATCCCCAGACCGGCAGTCGCCCATCTTGCAGCGCGAACCACATTTCCGACACAGCCCCCCGCCGCAATGGAACGCTAAGACCGCCACCCGGACCGGCGAGGCTCATCCACCCCCCGCTCGCTCCGGTCATCTCCAGGAGTGCATCCAGACCTTCTCGGAGGATGATGGCCCGTTCATCCTCCGGAGCTTGTGGTCCAGATTTCTCCCGAACGCTGGAGGTCATGGGTGGTCCGATCTTGATTGCTCGTTCCTGTGGACCTGGAGCGCTATTCGCACGAAGTGACCCGACACGCCGCGAGGACGGCGCGCCAAAACCATTCCCGGCCGCTCCTGGCCTGGGGCGGTAACTGCCTCAGCGGCCTCCTTTTCTCTGGACAACGTATAATTGTGGCCTATGGTTGACATTTGTAGTTCGTTAACGGGTTCCAGAGGTTTCGCACGGAGGGCCAACCAGCCGGACCCTCAAGACTCCAGGCAGGACCGGACGGATCAGGCACTTTGGGTCGTGCACGAAGGGTACAAGGCCCCTTCGCAATCGGCTAGGAAGATCGTGTCACTTCGGTGTTCTTTCGACCGGGCAACGGAGCCCAAAGCCCTAGCACTGCGGTAACGTGTTCGATATTGGCTCCGCATTCGTGCAAATGGTATGCCATAGTTGTTTGGGGAACCGGAGGCGTAGCCGGACACACGCAGGTAGCCGGCCGGCACCCTGGACGCGTAAAGTAATAGCGGCGGGACGGCATTGTCGCCTGGAGCTTTCATACACAGGTCGCATTCATGGCAGCATGGGGGGGCTTGGACCACAGGTCCTTCAGTCCGTGATTCGCGAAGATGCTATCTCCCTCAGAGCCCGCTGAAAAAGGGGTCTGACCCCTTCAACGAAGGGCGATAGATCCCCAAGAAAGTGGGAAATCAGTGATGCCTCGTAGGGGGTCAGACCCCTTTTTCAGCAGGCTCCCTGAGATGCAGCGTTCATCGAACTAGCAATGAAATAAGGATTGGCGATGCGGGTTTGGCTGGTTGACGAAAAGAGCGCGGCGGGCACGGGGCCCTTGGAAGCGATCCTCAAGCAGTTGGAGGAGCGCTCTGGTGGACGGTTGCGCTTGCTGGGCTCCTCCTCGTTCCAACCCGATTTCGCCGAAGCCATGCGTAAGCTCGTCCCCGACCTTCTCGACCTGGTCGTTGTCAATGAACGTGCCTGGCCTGAAGGTACTCACACTCAAGATGTTCTAAGCCTTGGCGTGGGAATGGTTATCATCGCAGGAATCGACCGCGTGGAGCAGTTTCGTGCGCTGGCCGAACAGCATCCGATTGGTTTCGTTCCCGTCTCCCCCAGTCCAGATGCGCTTTGGCTGGCTCTGGTCTCCGCGCTCGCTGCCAAGGAACGCGGTACGCGTTGGAAGGAACAGGTCGCCCATCTCCAGCAGCGGCTGGACGACCGGATCATTATCGAACGTGCAAAGGGCATCCTCGTGCAGCGGCTGAAGATTTCCGAGGAGGAGGCGTATCAACGCTTGCGCGTACTCTCCCGGAGGCAACGCCGACAAATCCGAGACATCGCGCAATCGCTGCTGGATACGCAGGTGCTTTTTGCACAGGAGAACAACGGATTCAGCGGCCATCTAAACACGCCCACGGCAGCTGAGGTGGAGCACCAAAAATCACAAGAACAAGGATGACAAACGCCGATTTGAGACGACGAATTGCTCAGCTGCGCGCCCGTAGGCAGGGAATTGAATAATTGCGAAGAAATACGGAGACCCTGCCCTTATTTCCTTGACAATGCTCTAGTTATCGCCTAAAGTCAGTTCCTTACACGCGGGTGGGCCCCGTCTGCCTACCTTCTGTCGCTGGGCGGCCTTGCGGCCTGCCCAAATTCCCCCACCGAGTCGGGGAACCTTGGCGCGAGGCCACGTCTGCCTTCGCCTGCCTTCTTCCCAAACTTTCCCGAACACTCCCCTGGGATTGGAAGGCACTGCAATCGGGGATCACCCCACGCACCAGTGCTGTTGCGTTATCGGTGCCGAAAGACCTTCGTGCATTCTTGAGAGTTTCTCTGGTGCGTCGTATTCCCCATTCCGAACGGACTCGGCCTGCCGAATGGAATCGTATTCCCGGACCGTGCTGTCCGCTAGAAGGCTATCTTCTTTACAATAGATGGGCAGCTGTGGTCGGGCGCAGACCATGCATCGGCCGGAGCGGCTTCTGAGCAAGAATGCTCGGCATCCGATCCGAATGCGGTGGATGGTCTCCGGTGACTTGGTTGCAAGGCGCCCAGTGTGGAACCAGAGGCATGAGGTCAGGATTCAGGAACTAGGGATCAGCGGGATTGAGATCTGCCAGATATTGACGGCTTGGAGGTGATCCATCCTGATGGGCCTCGATGAGGGGGGTATGGTGATGTCAGGCAATCGTTTGGCGTTGGTAGCTGATGACCCGCGCCTTGCCAATGCCATTGGGACGTATCTTAAGAAATCTCTGGGACTCACTCCCTATGGTTGTAAATTCGCAGCCATCCGGGAAATCTTGGGACCCGATACGGATGGCGTGCTGGTCCTGGTCGCGGGCTCGCCCACGGACATCAAGACCGTTGTGCGTTTGGTGCGGGAAATCTCCCTCCAGAAATGGCCGCCGGTGATTCTTGTTGTGGCAGCGGATGGCGCTGCACATTCCAAGGAGTTGTCCGCACTGAGCGGTTCGGTCGCCCAGGTTTCACAGTGGCCCGAAGACGGCTCTCTGCTAGCGGGCCTGGCCAAAGAGAGGCTCGGCCGGGGCCGGAATTTTGCTGAGTCCATCGAAGAGTCATTGGAAGAGATTATCGGGCGACGACTCCTCTGCTGGACGCCGTCGCTGCTGCCGATGGTCGAGCGCATCGCTCTGGCCGGTTCACACGATGTCACCGTCCTGTTGACTGGCGAGACGGGAACCGGCAAAACTTACCTCGCTCGCCTCATTCATGAGTGTTCGCCGCGCAAGGATCACCGCTTTTTGGTCGTGCCTTGCGGCGCCCTGGCGGCCAATCTTGTCGAAAGCGAGTTCTTTGGACACACGAAGGGTGCTTTCACAGGGGCCGACCGTCCCAAGGTGGGTAAGTTTGCCGCGGCAGGCGACGGCACGCTCCTTCTCGATGAAATCGATGCGCTGGGGATGGAGCAGCAGGCGAACCTGCTCCGCGTGATCGAGACGGGCGAGTACGAGCCCGTCGGGAGCAATGAGACCCAGGTTTGCACCGCGCGCATCATCGTTGCCAGCAACTGGAACCTGGATGAAGCGGTGGAACGCGGCAAGTTTCGGCGGGATTTGTACTATCGCTTGAACGTCATGTCGTTTCATCTGCCGCCGCTTCGGGAACGCGTGCAAGATATCGCGTCTCTCGTGCGCGGCATGGCAGCGCGTTTCAACAACAAATTCCACAAAGAACTCTTCTACATCAGCCCGGATGCCATGGCTGCCCTGGAAGCGTTTCCTTGGCCGGGCAATATCCGTCAGCTGGAAAACGTCGTGCAGCAGGGCGTCCTGGTGAGTTCCGGTTCGGAACTGCAGGTGCAGCATCTGCCTCAACCCGTGCAAGAGTACGCCTCGACGAACCAGGTCAACGGCCAATCCACCGGCGATTCCCTCCTTCATAATCGGGAAATCGCGGAGCGCACCATCATTCAACGGGCATTGGTGAATTGCGGTTATAGTAGAGCCCGGGCCGCGAATTCGTTAGGTATCAGCCGGGTCACCCTGTACAAGAAGATGAAAAAGTACGGGCTAATGGACGTGCCCCTCCAACCTGCACAGGCGCAGTAACAAAGATCAGATGACGGTTCGCGCGCGTCTCAAAGCCGTCATACGGTGGCTAGGAGTACGCGCGTCTCAGGGGCCCGGCCGCCATGGCAGAGGGGCCGTACATCTCCTTCTCACGATCCTCGTTTTGTCGCTGCAGACGGACCGCTCGCCACCTCGCAAATTTCTTTTTTCGAAAATCCAAATCCACTTTCTCAGGGTCTGAATTTCGTAAACTTCTGTTAACGAACCGGCTAACAAATCGTAAACAAAGGTTAACGAAAGCTCTGCGTGATTTAATGGCTTCTATACTGAGCCCGGTCAAGAATGAGACAGCGCCCCGTAGCCGCATTCGCCAGAATGCGGGCTATCTCACACAGTTTCCCCCGCATTCTGGCGAATGCGGCTACGGCCTATTGGTATCAGTATTGACCTCACGCAGTATAGTCGCTTTTTTTCAGCTCTTTCTGCCGATCGATCGGCTGAAATTGGAGAGGTGTTGGCGTTCATCGATTCATTAAAATGGGCACGATCTTTTCTTGAGAGGCGCCGCCGGTGACGTGGACCTTCTGGTCGCGATCCACGAAGACGTTGACTTCGCTGCGCACTCCGAACTCCGGGAGATAGATTCCCGGTTCGACGGAAAAGCACGTGCGCGGTAGAACGCGGCGTTCTTCGCGTGTCTCCAGGTTGTCCATGTTGGCCCCGTTGCCGTGCGTCTCCTGACCGATCGAATGTCCTGTCCGGTGGCAGAAGAATTCCCCGTAGCCGGCCTTGTCGATGACGTTCCGGGCGGCTTGATCCACCTCCCAGCCCTGCAGCGGCGTGTGGCTGCTGAAGGCATCGCGCACCCTGGCGATCGCTGCATCACGGGCCTTGGCCACAATCTGGAAAATCTTTTCGAACTGCGCCGGCACCGCGTCGCCGACAAAACCGGTCCAGGTCAGATCACTGTAGACAGACCGAGGACGATTGAGCTTGGCCCACAGATCGATCAAGACGAAATCTCCCGCGCGGATGGATCCGGCCGGCCCAGGGCCAGGACTGTAATGGGGATCGCCGCTATGGGCTCCCACGGCACAAATGGGCGGATGGTCGGTCACCAAATGGTGCTCGGCGAAGTGGTCCATGATGCGCTGCTGCACCTCGGTTTCGTGCACGGAACCGTCGCGGCGCACACGCTCGGCAATGTAGGCAAATGCGACATCGTAGGCGGAGCGTGTGTGTTTTGCCGCCTCCAGATGCATGGCCCATTGCTCGTCGTCCCAGCATGCCTCGAAAAGCTGCACCAAATCACCGGACGAAACAACGTCCACGCCGCAGGATCGAACCAGCTCGACAGTGCCCGCGTCAACGCGCGAGACATACGGGTTGGCATTGCGCGGCACATACTCCATGGCGATCTTGCGCGAGCCGCGCACGAGGTCCGCGACGCCCGCTTCCAGCTCTTGCCAGCGCAGGTAAACCTGCTGCGTTCCCGGCAGGCCTGCCAGCGCCTGCTGCTCGATCCGATGAACCAGCTTGCGTGGCGTGCCGGCCGCCGGCACGAAGTAGAACCAGCGGCGCGACAGCATGGCCTCCTCGCCAAGGCCGACCACACGGCGGGCAAGGACATTGAGCCCACGGAAATCATAGAGCAGCCAGCCGTCGAAGCCGAACTGGCGGATGGCGGATTGCACGGCAGCTTGGTCGAACATGGGAGCGCTTCCTTTTTTGTGATATTCTGAATCGCTTCGCAGACGTAGCGGCAATTATAAGGGGCGAGGGGTGAGGGACGAAGGGCGAGGGGTGCCCACAACTGGATGAACTACAACGGTACAGACAAAACGATTCGTGTGGGAGATAGCGTGCTGTATGCGAGCAAACCTGGGGTCATCGTTTTTGTCATCGATGATGATGCTTACTCCGCTCGCTACCCCAAGAAAAATTGGTCGTATCTGGGTGGAGGCTTAGGAGTAGAGATCCAAGATAAGGAACGCACTCTGTATCACTTAGACAGCCCTGACGAAGACCTGGAACCTGTTGCTTTGAATCGCCAGACCTGAACACCTTTTGATTGGGAACGGGAAATCGGGCTTTTTGTGCAAGAACCCCCGGACTGTGGTGGCGAGGGGCTTAGTCTGCCCGCTCCCTTCCAGGACCAAGGGCTTTGAGGCAGCTTCCATGCAGTGCGAGGTTAGCGCAATGACGGCTCGTTCGATAATAACAACGCTGGTTCTTGTCGGCATATCTCTGGCGCCCATGTTGGCGGCCGCCTGGGATAGGCCTGGCTACCCTCCTACCCGGAAGGAGAAGACCTCGGAACGCCTTTTTGGCACCGACGTCGCCGATCCCTATCGCTGGCTCGAGGACGGTCAGAGTTCCGAGGTCAAAGCCTGGGTCGATAAACAGAACGATCTAACCCACTCCGTCCTCGACCACCTTTCCGGCCGAGAGGCTATCCGCCGCCGGCTAAACGATCTTCTGAGCATCGGCTCGCTAGGCACGCCTCAGCCGGCCAAGGGACATTACTTCTACACCAAGCGCACGGGCAAAGAAAATCAGGCGATCCTCTATGTCCGCGAAGGCTTGCAGGGCAAACAGCGCGTTCTCATCGATCCAAATGCTCTCGCCGCCGACGGCACCGTGGCTCTGGATTGGTGGTTTCCCAGCCGGGACGGGCGCTATGTCGCGTATGGTCTCTCCGCCAACGGCAGCGAGCAATCGGTCCTGCACGTTCTAGACGTGGAAACCGGGAAGAACTTGTCGGACATCATCGAGCGAACCCAGGCTTGTTCGGTGGCCTGGCTCCCTGACTCCAAGGCGTTTTATTACACGCGCTATCCCGCGGCCGGCACAGTTCCCAAGCAGGAAGAGAAGTACCATCGCCATGTGTTCCTGCATGTTCTCGGTGCGGATCCCGCGCATGACAAGGACACCTTCGGAGCCGAAAGGCAGCCGGAGGATTGGCCCGACGTTGCTCTTTCACCAGACGGCCGTTGGCTGGTCGTGACGGTGGAGATGGGCTGGTCGATGTCCGAGGTGTATTTCAAGGATCTCCAGAAGGCGGGCGCACCGTTTGTTCCCCTTGTCGAGAAAGTTCCGGCTCTCTTTACCGTGGTCGTGCGCAATGATCGATTCTACGTGCACACCAACGAACAAGCACCTCGTTATCGGCTATTCCAGGTCGATCCTCTGGCGCCGGAGAGGAAGGAATGGACGGAGCTGCTGCCGGAAAGCGAGGACGTGCTCGAGGGCGTCGCCGTCATTGGGAAGACGCTGGCGGCCTTGTACATGCACCAGGCTTCCTCACGTCTGCGGCTCTGCGACGATGCCGGCAAGCTGATCGAAGAAGTAAAGCTGCCGACTCTCGGTACGGTGGGCGGCCTACGCGGCGAATGGGACGGTAACGAGCTGTTCTTCGGGTTTGATTCGTTCACGATGCCGACGGGTGTCTATCACGTGGACTTGCGAGACCGCAAGACGGACCTGTGGGAAAAGGTCCCGGCCGATTTGGACTGGTCGCGCTACGAGGTCGAGCAGGTGCGCTATCCTTCCAAGGACGGCACGTCGATAACCATGTTCCTGGCTCACAAGAAGGGCCTGGAAAGAAACAGCCGCAACCCCACGCTGCTGTCGGCCTATGGCGGTTTCAACGTCAACATTACGCCGCAGTTCAGCCCAAGCAGGTTTCTCTTCCTCGAAGCGGGAGGATTGATAGCGATTCCCAATCTTCGTGGCGGCGGCGAGTTCGGCGAGGGCTGGCATCGCGCCGGCATGCTCGACAAGAAACAAAATGTCTTCGACGATTTCGTCTCTGCCGCCCTATGGCTCATCAAGGAAAAGTACACCAGCTGCGATCGCCTCGCCATTCAAGGAGGATCGAACGGGGGCCTGCTCATGGGCGCCGCCTTGACGCAGCGGCCCGATCTTTTCCGGGCCGTCGTCTGCCAGGTTCCGCTCCTGGACATGATTCGCTACCATAAGTTCCTGATTGCCCGCCTGTGGATTCCTGAATATGGCTCGGCAGATGATCCGGAACAGTTCACTTGGCTGTACGCCTATTCGCCGTACCACCATGTCCACAGTGGCACCGCCTATCCGGCCGTGCTGCTGACCGCCGCGGAATCGGACACGCGCGTGGATGCCCTGCACGCTCGCAAAATGGCCGCCCGCTTGCAAGCCGCCACCGCTTCCGATCAACCGATTCTACTTCGGATCGAAACCAAGGCAGGCCACGGCGCGGGCAAACCACGCGCCAAGTTACTCGACGAGCTGACCGATGAGTGGAGCTTTATCTTCTGGCAGCTGGGACTGAAGATTTATACTGAGCGCGGTCAAGAATGAGACATCGCCCTGTAGCCGCATTCGCCAGAATGCGGGCTATCTCAGCTTCCCCCGCATTCTGGCGAATGCGGCTACGGCCTATTGGTAGCAGTATTGACCGCACGCTGTATAGAGGCGGCGAAGAACTGCTTTTCTATTAGGCGTCAATAACCCCGGGAGTGATTCTTGGACTGGTCCCCCTTCGATCTGCCGCTTGCCGATCCACGGCATCCATTCCACATCGTTCATATGGAAATGGCCTTGCGCGAGGCCGAGACCGCGGCCGCGGAAGACGAAGTGCCCGTCGGCGCGGTCATCGTTTCCTTCAAGAAAGGCGTGATCGGCAGCGCCCACAACGAGCGTGAACGACTGTGCGATCCGACGGCCCATGCAGAGATGATCGCCATCACGCAGGCGGCGCAGGCGCTCGGTTCCTGGCGCCTGGAAGACTGCGCGCTATACGTCACCCTGGAGCCCTGTCCGATGTGTGCGGGCGCGATGGTCCAGGCCAGACTGCCTCTGATCGTCTATGGCACCACCGACCCCAAAGCCGGGGCTTGCCACACCCTGTTCCAGATCACCTCCGATCCACGTCTGAATCACCGGGCCCAGGTCGTCGCCGGAGTGCTGGCCGATCGGTGTGCGGCAATGCTCACGGACTTCTTCATCCAAAAGAGGCGCGCCGGGAAAAACTGACCCTTCCCTGGTTGGTAGATTGGATTCAACAATCCAATCCTGCGCTGGCGGGCAATGTCCTCAAGTCGGTTTCGCTTGCCACTGGCGATTACCTTTTGCCCGGCTGTGGTAAACTAAATGGGATCGTTTGCAGGCGCTGCAACACCTCGAATCATCTTGGGTAAGCTACCATGAGAATACTTGCAATCGCGGCCTTGGGGGCTTTGCTGACGGCGACAGCCGTGCCAGCCCAGAACCCGGCCCGGCGCTTTTCGACGCCGGCCATACCTCCCCAGGAGGCGCTCGATCGACTGAATTTGAAGCTGGCCTGGCATACCTATTTGCCGACGGACGGCCGGCGCGACCGCATCTTTGCCATGCAGGTCCTCGACCGCCAACTTCTGTTCGAATTGCGCAACGGGGCGGTCCTTTCTCTCGACCCCGCGACCGGGGCCCTTCAATGGCAGGCGCGGGTGGGTGTTCCCTACGCTGCCGCGACAGGATTCGGCACGAACGCCACTTCCATTTTCGTGGCCAAGGGCGTTCAGCTCTATGCGCTGGACAGGGCCACGGGCGCTTATCAGTGGGAATTCACTCTACCGCTGGCCCCGTCGGCCGCCGCCGTTGCCGATGACGAAAAGATTTTCGTGCCGGCGGGCACCGACAAGCTCCTGGCCCTGGAACTGCCCAAGCCGGAGGAACCGGCCGCGCCCACGGCCGGCAAAGATAAGAAGCAGGATAAGTATGCCGAATCTTCCTCCGGCACGCCTTCCTCGGGCCCAAAGGTCGTATCCTCCTTGAATTCAGGCGGACAATACCTCCGCTCTGTGAGCGCCGTGTCGTCGAAGGGCCAAGCCGTCCGGTCGATCGGTCCCCTTTCCAGCGCGACGCAAGCAAGACAGGGTGAACACACCGGGTCGGAGCCCCAACTGATCTGGACGTACAAGACCGAGACGCGGCCCGAGACACGTTTGGAACAAGTGTGTCTTCTCACCGACAACTTCCTTTTTGAGGCTGGCGCCAATGGACTATTCTTCGCCATTTCCAAGTTCGAACCGCGCATTTTCTACCACTTTCAGGCCGATGCGCCGGTCTCCGCGCCGTTGGGGCAACATGGCGACACCGCTTATGTGCCGTCGGAAGATTATCGTCTCTACGCCCTGGAAATTGGGACCGGACGCATTCTGTGGCGCTTTGTCTCCGGCGGCCGGCTTTTGCAGAAGCCGCGCATCACCGACGATAGCATCTATCTCGCGGCAGAGCGTGCCGGTTTGTACCGCATCGATCGGATCACGGGGGAAATGATCTGGCGGAACCCCCATGCGGACCGCTTCCTTGCGGTCAACAAAAAATTCGTTTACGCCGTGGACAACCTGGGCACCCTGCTGATCCTGGATCGCGCCAATGGCACACAGCTTGCTTCTTACGCCGGCACCCGCGAATTTGTCGTTCCGCTTGCCAATGAAGTCGACGACCGCATCTATCTGGCCAGTAACGACGGCTTGCTGATTTGCCTCCACGACCGGGACTATGCCAGGCCGTTCCTCGTCCAGGAAACCAGCAGAAAGCAGCCGGCGAAGGAAGGCGACAAGAAGCAGCCGGGCGGCAAGGTAGGGAAGAAGAACTTGGACAAGCCCGCGGCCAAGGGAAAACCCAAGGACGATGGCGAGATGCCGGGTAAATGAGTTCTCGATATCAGAAGGAATTGTTGCCCCGGCGCGTCGGCCGTGCGCTCCGCACAGGCTAACCCAGCCGGGGCATGTCGCTTCCAATGACTCGCTGGCGATTGACGGTGGCGCTGGTGCTCCTGCTGCTCGTGGGAGTGCCTGCGGCAATGCCATTCCTGGAGCTATTAGGCCACACGCGCGGCTGGGAAGCATGGGCCGAGTCGGAACGCCTCGCCTCCCTGGCCGGGAACACCCTTTCGTTGGTTACCGGCACGCTAGTCCTCGCACTGCCTGTGGGCATCGTAGGTGCTGTTCTCCTCTATCGGACCGATTTGCCGCTGTGCCGCTTGCTGCGCTTCTTGACCGTTCTGACCCTCTTCATTCCACTACCTCTATTCACTTCCGCGTGGCAGGCGGCCCTGGGAACAGGCGGCTGGCTGCCGGTGGCGCTTTGGTCGAGGTTCAATACCACCGGCCCCGGCATGATTCAGACGCCGACCGCCTGGAGCCCCTGGGCGCAAGGTCTTGGCGCGGCCGTTTGGGTCCATGCGGTGGCAGCCGTTCCCTGGGTAATCGTGCTCGTGGGCCAAAGCCTCTGCTGGGTCGAACGCGAATTGGAAGAAGATGCGTTGACGGTCGCGGGGCCATGGCGCGTTCTGTGGAAGGTGACGCTGCCACGTTGCCGGGCAACCATTCTGGCGGCGGCCCTCTGGGTCGGTCTTCTGACCGTGACCGAGATCACCGTCACGGACATGATGCAGGTTCGCACGTTTGCCGAGGAGATTTACACGCAGTATGTGGTTCGCGATGAGAATGCGGTGGCGCGCGCGGTGGCCGTGTCGCTGCCGCTCGTTCTCCTGTGCTGGGTGTCCGTCGTGTGGGCTGCACTTCGCTGGGAACGGACCTTGCCGCCGCGGGAGAGGTTGGGATCGTCACCGCTGCCGCTTCCACTCGGCCGGGCGCGTTGGCCCTGCCTACTGGTAGTTCTTCTCGTGGCCGGCTTCCTACTTGGAATACCCGTCGCCAGCCTGGTCTGGAAAGCCGGCCTGGCAGGAACGCCGCGGACCTGGTCGGCGCCAGTCGTCGGCTATCACCTCAGGCAGGCGCTCCGCACGCATGGGGGGATGCTGGGAGAGAGTCTTCTTATGGCGGTTCTTGCCGGCGGCCTCAGCGCTGCCATCGCGCTGGTTCTTTGTTGGCTGGCGGCGGATGCACGTTGGTTTCGGGTCGGAACACTTGGCATGATGGCGATCGCCTGGGCGCTTTCCGGCCCGGTCATCGGACTCGGGTTGAAGAGCACGATCGCGAGAATCCTGGACCTGTCGCCTCCGCACTCCCTGGCCGTCGCGCTCTACTACGGTCCCTCGCCTCTCCCGGCGGTGTGGGCCTATTTTATCCGCTTCTTCCCTTGCGCCGTAGCCATCGTGTGGCTGGTGGTGCGCGTTTTACCGAGCGAGCTGCGCGACGCGGCACGTGTCGACGGCGCTCGCCCCAGTCAAGAGCTTCGCCACGTCATCTTTCCGCTGTGCGCTCCTGCCTGTCTGCAGGCGGGCATGGCCGTAGCGATCCTGTCCCTGGGAGAATTGGGCGCCAGCAAGATTGTGGATACTCCCGGCTCGCCGACGTTTGCTCACCAAGTCTTTACGCAGATGCACTACGGCGTGACCAATGATTTGGCCGCGCTGTGCCTGTTATTACTGGCGCTTGTGATTTTCGGCGTGGCTTCGCTGAGTGTGCTCGCCGGCCAACAGGGGATTCTTACCGTTTTTCGTTCGCCTCGGTGACGACGAATTCTGCGAGTGGAAGCTCTACAGCTTCCCCACGCTGGGCGCTGCGAGCTACAGCTTCCGTGAACTCCATGTAGCTCACGCCGGTGGCAAAATCGGTGAACTCGATGGGCGCTCCGGAGCGAATGGCCTCGGCGAACTCCGCCTCCACACGCCACGAGCGCGCCTTTTCCTCAGGGATGGGGATCTCTTGCAAGGATTCACTGCTGGCGGATGGGGCGGCGTGCTGCCGGGACGCACCCCAGATGCGATCGGCCGCCAGGTCATAGTACAACACACCTTCCGTGCCGAAGAGCCGAATGCCCGTTCCCTGGCCATAGCGAACGACTCCGCTCATGTGGTACACCACCCGCGTGCCGTCTTCGAGCACGGCCAGAGCTTGCACGCTGTCCGGTGTGCCCACCGCGCGATGGACGCCGCTCTGCGGGTCGATGCGCGTGGGAATGTACGCATGGACCTGGGCCATGACGCGCACGGGAGCCGGAACCCAGCGCAACAACGTTTCGTGCAGGATGCCCAACGAGAGCATGTTGTAACCTGACAATGCGGCATCCTGGCGCCACGACAGCGGTGATGCCGGGTCCGCCAGCGCATTGTTCAGTGCATGAACATGGACCTCGCGCAGCTCGCCCAGGAAGCCGCCCTGGATCAGCTCGCCAATCATGTTGTGCCCCTTCAATCCGAAAGGGCTCGGCACGATCTGCGCGACGAGATGGGGATGTCGGCGCGCGGCGGCGTGCATGCGGTGGGCCTCGGCCGCATTGAGGCTCATGCGGGCTTCGACAAGCACATGCTTGCCGGCTTCGAACGCAGCCACCGTGATCGGACAATGCAAATACGGCCAGGTGCCGATGACAATGGCATCGACGTTGGGATCGGCGACCAGGTCTTGCCAGTTTTCGAAAGTGCGCGCGATGCCGAATTCACGGGCAGCTGCCCTCGTCGACTCCGGCCGGCGGTTGCAAACTGCCACGATTTCGACGCCAGAGAGCGCGCGCAGTCCCGGCACATGGCGGAGGCGCATGTTGCCACCAGCCCCGATCAAGCCGATTCGCAAAGTTTTTTGAGACATGGCTTCCTCGCGAGCGTGACTGGGTCCGCACCATGCCGCCCCGTGCGAGGGCAGCTGACGCAATAATCCCCGACTTCCTTCTTTCCTTTTACCAGGATGGTGGAGGATGGGCAAACGCTGTTGACTGGACGACCGTGTCATTCTCTCGGCGCTCTCTGCAATTTCCGCGGTAAAATGCTTCCCTGCCTCTGCGGGACTGTATTCCTACTGCGAAGCAGTTGCACAACCTAGCCCAAGGTCGCGGCAGCGCACCCTGGGTCAGCGGCCTCCACCCCCTTCGTTCCTACGCCGTAGGCGTTGCAGCGCATGTGGGATTGAGAGGACGCGCCGCTGTCCTGGAGAGTCTGGGGCTTCGTTGTAAATCTGCGCTGCAACGGCTACGGCGTAGAATGCAGTAGAATGCAGCAGTCTCCCGGAGTGCGCTGGCGCGACTCCGGGCTGTGCGCTGTAACGCCTTCGGCATAAGAGGCAAGTATCCCGGAGCCGCGACCCTGGGCTAAGATGTTTAACCGCTTCGCGGTAGGAAGACAGTTTCGCAGACTTGCGTAGATATCAATGGTTATACTGCGTGTGGTCCATACTGATACCAATAGGCCGTAGCCGCATTCGCCAGAATGCGGGCTATCTCTCACAATTTCCCCCGCATTCTGGCGAATGCGGCTACAGGGCGATGTCTCATTCTTGACCGCGCTCAGTAGAACAGCCCTTGTAGAGCAAGTTGGCAGTTTACTCTACGAGAGTCGCGAAGCTGGACTTGAAGCAGCCTCCGCTCGGCATCACCTGGCCCTGGGCCCCCTGGTGCCGCCGCCGTCACCCCCAGAAACAGATCGGGGGACACGCAAAAAAGATGCGCGTCCCCCGATCGGCTTTTCGCCCATTTGGTCTAGCCGCTAGCTCTCAATAGGCTGAGCCGTCGATGACTTCTCCGCCGTTGCGGGACACGAGCGCCACTAGGATGCCCGGAGCAATGCTGCCCTGGAGAAACTGTACGTGGCCATCGCAGAACGCAGTATTGGCGCCGCCGGTATGGAAGGCGTAGATCTGATTGTAGGTACTGCCGGTGGGATTAAGCGCATTGCCGTTGCTGCCGTTGGCGACGTTCAGGCAACCGCAATTACCGTTGTCGTAGATCGTGCCGGTGGCAGTATCGAAGCCGCGTATTTCTACGAACGTATCATGGTCGGCCCACGCCGCGTTGAGCCGAAAGCCCAAATCGGTAACGTTCCCGTTGTTGGGCTGAACCTGTATCCCCTTGGCATAGACTTGCTGCCCGCCGGCTGACTCGACCAGCAGGATCGTGTTCGAGGTGCCGTCGGAGATACTGGCCAACGTCGTGGTGCCCGTCATGCCATTCTGGGTCACGTGGCCCCGCAAGCCCAAGGCGCCCACGCCCAGGGAGGAACTCTGGTCGGCGTCTTGCGGATACTGCGGCACGCACTGGGCTATGAAGTTCGAATGCACCCCAATCACCACTACGTAATCCGTTATCCCCAGCAGGAAGGGTCCGATGTCGGGAAGCCCTGCCCCCGCGCCTTTCGGTGCGGGACTGATGAAATAACTCTCGTAGTTCGCTGGGCTAATCGACAATGCCGAAGGACACAGGAACGTCTTGATTGCGTTCTTGTCAATGCTGTTGCCCGGAATCGCGCCGCCGGATACGCCCAGCGCCCAATTGCTCGGCCAGTTGTACGGGTCGATAACCGAGTAGTTGGGATAGGTAACGTTGTAAACATTGCCCTGCTCGATGTAGGGCAGGAGAAGCGCGTGGTAGGATTGTCCCTCCTGCGAGGTGCCGAGGAACGTATTGAATGGATTGTTGGGGTTCGGGTATGTGCCAGGTGGGTTTGGCGGCCAGGGGAGGTTCACGAAGTCAAACCCATAGGGCGGGAGCTTCTGGTAGGTGCTTTCATAATTAAGGGTGGCGAGGGCGAGCTGCTTGAGGTTGTTGGAACAACTCATGCGGGCGGCCGCCTCGCGAACCTTTTGCACGGCTGGCAGCAACAAGCCGACCAGGACGGCAATGATGGCAATGACCACCAATAGTTCGATCAATGTGAATGCTCGGCGACTTTTCGCGGATCTGTGCAACATGGTTTCTCAGACCTCCCGGTGAGAACGAGGATTGGAAAAGGACTGTGACGGAATTCAGTTCAAGTTGATTGGAGCGAGTTCGTTATCGCCTTTCTTGATCTCAAATCGGAGATTGGAGGCGGCCTTATTGGCGTAGGCCCCTCTGAACAGGTCGATCGACTCCGGTTTCTGTCCCATGGACACCATTTTGCTCTTGATCGGAACCTCTTGGGGACAGGTTACGGTGACGACGTAGTCGCCGGCGGGGGCTCCATCCTGGTCCCCAGTCCGCACCCAGAACGTGCCGTCAGCCTCCGTCACCCCCGTCGGGTAGATGGTTTTGACATTGACCTCCGGGGGATGGAAGACAAGGACCGCGCCAGCTAAAGGCTGATTCTTGTAAAACAATTGACCGTGCACCGAATTGAGTGGGGCGCTGCGGTGAGAACAAGAAATGCAGCATAAAGCTGGCAGGAGAACAATTACTCGCCGCAAGGTCCATGGGAGAGGACGGATTTGCATGAGTTGAAATCGCCTTTCCTGGCTAATCCGAACTTTCCCAGATGAACGCCCTCTGGGAGTATGGATTCGCTCATGAGGCTTCAGTTTATCCGAAGAAACACCCGCACGGGGGATGGTTCAAATCCAGGTCGCAAGTCTCGTAGAGCAAGCTGCCAGCTTGCTCCCCCGTCAATCAACGGCAAGCTGCTAGCAGCTCGCCCTACAAGCTCTGTTACCCGAGCAGCATGGCTTTTGAACCATTCCCAAAACTGATCGGGGGACAGGCAAGAAGCTTGCGGCGCGTCCCCCGATCGGCTTTTCGCCCATTTGGTCTAGCCGCTAGCTCTCAATAGGCTGAGCCATCGATGACTTCTCCGCCGTTGCGGGACACGAGGGCGGCCAGGATGGCCGGAGCAAGGCTGGCCTGGAGAAACTGGACCCCGCCGTCGCAACGCGCGACGTTGCAGCCGCCGGTATGGAAGGAGTAGATCTGATTCCACGTACCCCCGGTGGGATTAAGCGCATTGCCGTTGTTGCCGTTGGTGA
The DNA here is from genome assembly GCA_035296965.1 of Gemmataceae bacterium. GTDB lineage: Bacteria > Planctomycetota > Planctomycetia > Gemmatales > Gemmataceae > DATGZX01. The sequence continues at coordinate 80 of DATGZX010000227.1, read as the reverse complement.
CGTTCACGCAACCGCAATTGCCGTTGTCGTAGATCGTGCCCGTGGCAGTATCGAAGCCGCGTATTTCTACGAACGTATTA
>DATGZX010000226.1:0-7899 GCA_035296965.1 Gemmataceae bacterium | reverse complement strand
GCTCTTTCCCTTCTGTTCACGCGCTCGCAGCCAATTTTCGTTTAACCGCGAGCCAGCGGCGAGCGCGTCAACTGACAGGACGCTCTTTCCCTTCTGTTCACGCGCTCGCCGCTGGCTCGCGGTTAAACGAAAGAAGAGGGCAGAGAAGGCCCCAAGGAGATGAAGGCGCTCACGAGATCCGCCTGGAATTGCGTGCCGGCCCCTGCGCGCAGCACGTCGAACGCCTCCGGCGCGGAGAGCGCCTGGCGATAGGCCCGCGAGCTGGTGAGGGCATCGAAGCAATCGGTGATGGCAATGACCCGGGCCAAGAGCGGGATGCTTTCGCCGCAGAGGCCGTCGGGGTAGCCCTTGCCGTCCCAGCGTTCGTGATGGCCACGAATGGCCACCAGCACCCGGCGACTGCGAATGATTGGAGTGAGGATGCGCTCCCCCGTAACTGGGTGCTCCCGGATTACCTCAAATTCTTGCTCGGTGAGCGCCCCCGGTTTGTTGAGAATCGCCTCCGGCGTGCCGACCTTGCCGATATCGTGGAGCTTGCCGGCCAGGATGAGTCGCTTGCGCAGGCTCGCATCCAGCCCCAGGGCAGCGCCCAGCAGCCGGCTAAAATGGCACACCCGCAGCGAGTGCCCCTTGGTATAAGGGTGGCGGGCCTCCACCGTTCGAATCAGGCTATCGATGGCCGACAGGAACGTGCGCCGCACCTTCCCCATCTGCCGCTTGACTTTGAGTTCCAGCCGCCGGCGATAGCGCTCGCGCTCCTGTTCGATCTGATAGGAATGGAGGGTGCTCTCCAGCGCGTCCCGGAATTCTTCCAGGTTGATTGGCTTGAGGAAATAACGGTCGGCGCCGGCGTTCAGGCAGTCCTTGGCGGCGGCGCTATCTTCGCCCGCGGTGATGACAATGATCCCGGTGCCGGGCCAACGCCGCTGGATCTCGCGGACCAGCCAGACGCCGCCGTTGCCGGGCATGCGCAGGTCAGTGACCACGACGGGAGTCGGCCGCTCTTCCAGAAGCTCGAGCGCTTGTTCAGCGCTGGCGGCTGCCTGGCAAGAATAGCGCCAGGAACGGGCGGCGCGGACGAGCACGTCGCGCATGCAGGGCTCGTCGTCCACGACGGTTACGGCGACATCTTCCCGGTATTCTTCGATAGGCATTGTTCCCCCCCGCAACGAGTTGAGGGCAAATCGACCCGGTTCTAATCAGGTATTTGCCGCCCGACGCATCTTCTCGTCAAGGAATGGCGTTCTCGGCAATCGGGCGCATGGCGCCATTACCCATCCTGTTCCTGTAGCCACAAGGCCCCGTACCCAAGTCCAACGACCGAAGGTCGCCCATGAAAGCAGCGTTGCGATCGTAGGTGGGGGAGAGAGAACGGATTCTTCAAGGCTCAGGCAGTATAACGAGTGCATATTCCGGGTGCAAGGAGGCGGGGCAAAAAAGGGAGAGATCGTGAGAGAAGGCGTCAGCTATATCAGCAGGCTTGATTCGGCAGCGGCGTAGGACAGATTTCCCAATCTGTCCGGTCAGGTTGGAAACCTGACCTACTGCTGAATCTCGCACGGCCATATAGTACGGCTGAGCTGAGGGATTGTGGCACAAGCTAGCAGCTTGTGCTACGGAGAGGTTGTACCGGGCTCCCCTGTCTCGCCCGCACCCAGTCTTTCCAGGACCGGTAGGAACTCTTCGGGCGGTTGAACGGTTGCGTTCTCGCCCTTGACGGAAACGGCGAACGAGTACCAGGTGCCATTCTGGATCCAGAAGACCTGATCGCAGATCGGATAAGGCGCACTCCCGTAATCCTTCTCTGCGATCAGCTTCATCAGCGGCACGAAGGAGATCGCCGCCAGGCTGACCGGCAACACCAGCAGCCTATCGCGGCCGGGGATGGCGACAAAGCAGCCGTTCGGGCGCGCCTCCGGCAGCAGCGTATCCAGCAGCAATGCTCGGGAAGAGTCGTAGGCGTCCGCGACCGAGCAGAGCCGCATCCCCGATTCTTTGTCGATCACTTGCAAGCAGTCCGGCGGGGTCCGCGCCAGCAGGTTTGCGGTGGCCCGCTCCAGCCACTCGTTGACGGGCGCACCGGACTCGACGACCAGATTCTCGGTCACGTAGCACATGCGGCTTGGATAATCGATCACGAGGTTGACAAAGAGCGGTGTTCCCGCGACAGGTTGGGACCAAACTCCGACCCCCTCGGCGACGCCCCGAAACGGCTGACCCAGGCGCGGCAGCAGTTGGCCGGCTACGTCGGCAAGGTTGGCGGGCAGGAGCTCTTCGATCCCGGCGGCGTGCACGGTCTTCAAGAATTCGGTGATGAGCGCGGGCCATTCCCCGCGCGGTTGGGTACGGGCCCGGCGGTAGAGGTTTTCCAGGCCGATCACCTGCTCCCGGCCCTGCTCGTCTGTGCATTCCACGAGGTCGGACATCCAGCGGCGCGCCTGCCAGTTCAGCGCGGCCAGGGCCTCGCGAAAGGCCAGCAAGAAAGTCCCGGGGAACTTGGGCGCCCCGTACCCCGTGCCGGGATGACTTCGACCGCGTGGCTGCATGACGCAGAATTCCTCAAGGCAAAGGTTGGCTCACAGCCTGTTCCGGGGCGGCGGACCAAAGGGGAATGGCCCGGGCGCGGGCGATCATTTCGACGGCCTCGGACTCGCGGCCCATCCTGCGCAGGAGGTCGGCATAGGCATCCAGACTTTCGACAACGTCCGGATGTTCAGCACCGAGGATTTTCTCGCGAATCCGCAAACACTCTCGGTAGAGCGATTCGGCCTCGGCGTGCTTGCCTTCTGTCTTACAGATATTGGCAAGAACGTGCATGGAGTCCGCAACCTCGGGATGGTCCGGCCCCCAGGTCTCCTCAGCCCGTGCCCGGGCGCGCTTGGCTAGTTCTTTGGCTTCCGCGAGGTTATTTTGCGCAAGACGTACGTTCGCCAGACCGCAAAAGACCTTGCTCAAGAAGGGATGATCGGGACCACCAGCTTTGACCATGTGCGCCTCCGCGAGCGAGTAAGCAGCATCGGCTTCCCCAAGCCTGTCTTGTTTGCGATAGATCACGCCAAGATTTGTCATCGCCCCCGCAAGACAGAGACCGTATCGTTTCGACCGTTTTTCGAAGGCGGCCTTACCGGCCAGAGCATGTTGCTCCGCCTCGGCGAACCTGCCCTGATGAATACGAAGGTATGCAAAGTTGATTTGCATGATTCCCAACATCGCGTGGCCAGGTTTGAGCGACTTTTCGAGTATGTCCCGCGCCCGCGTGAAGAAGGCATCCGCCTCGGGATAATTGCCTAAAGAGACGCCGTGCATTCCCAGGTTGTTGAGGCATCCCGCGACATCGACGTGCTCGGAGCCGAATTTCTGCTCGCGAATCGCAAGGGCCTCCTTCGTCGCTGTTTCCGCCTTGTCGTAATCGGCACTTAGAAGGTAGGTGCCCGCCAGGCGACTTAATACCAAGGCTCGTGGACTGCCCTCGCGGAGCTCAAGCCTCTTGATGGCTTGAAGGGCATCTTGGTAGTGTGACTTGGCGCGGTCAAAATCCCCCTTGTAGAAGTGTCTTGCACCCTTCAGGAACGGGATCACCCAGCGCAGTTGCCTCAGCACCAAGGCCACAAAGACGGCCACAAAGACGACCACAGGGACGGCCACCAAAAATGCAATCCCCCGGCGAGCCACCAACCGGGGTGAGGCAGGAGGCCAGAAAGGCCTAACAAAGTCAGCACCGCTGCGATGACCGCAACGATGACCGCAATCAAGAGCCGAACCCCTTTCACTTCCTGTCGCAGAAAATTGGCCATAGGCTCCAGCACCAAGATGGTTTCCATTGGAACGCGTGCTGCATTTTGCAGCTTCCTCAAGCCAATGGTTGGCTTACAGACGGTTCCAGGGAGGCGCACCAAAGAGGAATGGCTTGGACGCGGGCCCTCACGTCGGCAGCCTCGCCCTTCCGACCCATCTTGCTGAGGAGATCGGCATAGGCTTCCAGACTCTCGACCACCGATGGATGTTCACTGCCAAGGACCTTCTCGCGAAATACCACCCTAGATGATGGTGCGTGATTCGGCAGCATTTGTGGGGCACGTTTTCAACGTGCCGGCCAGCGTCTGGGCACGTTACAAACGTGCCCCACAAACCCCAGCAGCCGATTCACGCACCGCCATATAGTTCGTCTCATGACCTTACACTCCCTGCATCCCCACTACTTACCCACCGGCTCCAGCACCACGATGGTATCAATCGGGTCGCGCGTTGTCCCCGGCAGACCCAGGACCAAATCGGCGCCGTCCTTCATCATTTCAACCTTTTCCCCGTGTAAGCGCTTGGCCGAGCGAAAGCGTCCAGCCACCTTGGGTAGGCGGACTTCGGCCTTCGGATCGAGGACGTGGACGTAAACGCGGTCGCCGGACTTCGAGCGCGTGGTCACGCCCCACATGAGCGGTCCCACCGGTCCGCCGCGGGTCGCATAGATGCTCTCGCCATTCCGGCTCAGCCAGCGCCCGACTTCTTGCAAGCGTTGCACGAACTCCGGCTGGATCTTGCCCTCGGGCGTCGGACCCACGTTCAACAGGAAATTGGCGTTCATGCCGGCCGCCTTGACCAGGTAGTGAATGAGCTGCTTGGTCGTTTTGTAGTTCTTGTCCTGTTTGTTGTAGCCCCAGGCGGTGTTGATGGTCTCGCAGGTCTCGAGCGGCAGCTCGCCCGGCTTGCTGTCGGCGTTGAAACCGGCCGTGTTGCCGCCGGGCAGGTCCTTTTCGAACATCTGAAAATCCTCGCCGGGGAAAGGCGCGACGTGGTGGTTGTTGCCGATCAGCGCTTGCGGCTGCAAGCGATGGATCATATCGTACGTCTTGCGCAAACGCCAGTCGACGCGGGTTGTTTTGGGATCCACGCCCGGCTTCTTGATCTGCTGGTCCCACCAGCCGTCGAACCAGATGCCGGCGATCTTGCCGTAGTTCCCGCCGCACAGCTCCGCGAGCTGAGCGTCCATGTAGTCGAGGTACTTGTCAAAGTGGCCATCATTGGGTCGGCCGGCGGTCTGCCCCGTCTGCCCACGCGGGAAATAGTCGGGGTGGTGCCAATCGAGGTGCGAGTGATAGAAGAACAGCTTGATGTCTTCCTTCGCACATTCGTCGGCCAGCATCTTCAGGACGTCTTTCTTGTAGGGCGTCCGCTGCGCGATCGTCCAGTCCGAAACCTTGGAATCCCACATGGCGAAACCGTCGTGGTGCTTGCTGGTGATCGTGATGTACTTCATGCCCGCGGCCTTCGCCAGGGCCACCCACTGGGCGGGATCGAACTCGGTTGGATTGAACCGGCCGGGGAGTTTCTCATACTCCGCGACGCTCATGTGCCGATTGTTCATGACCCATTCTCCGTTGCCGAGCACGGAGTACGTTCCCCAATGGATGAACAGGCCGAACCTGGCATCCTGGAACCAGTCGCGGGCGCGCAAATTCTCCTCGGTTGGTTGGTAGGGCGGCTCGGCCGCAGTGCCGGCTGCCACGGACATCATGAGGAAGGAAGCTAGCATGAGCCCGCGCATCGTTTTCATCCTTTCCTACTCGGAAGGCTTGACCGGACTTCGTTTCGCCAAAAGCACGCGGAAGACGTGAAAGTTGGGCACCTCGGTAACGGTGGCGTGGAACCAATGGCTCCACTTGCCCTTTTTGTATATGGAGACGCCGCTGTCGGTGAGCCAGATACTCTTCACTTCGGACCAGGGCAGGGTGTCGTTCTCATGACTCCATTCCTTCCGGCTCACTTTCAGTTCGCCGAACTGGAGCGTCTTGCCCTCGTCATATGTCGCCAGGGCCCTGGGCAGCAGATGGGCTTGCGTCTGTTTCTGGAGAATCTGGCCGAGCCTGGTGAGGCCCGGCAACGAGTCGTCGAACGAAATCTCCTCGCCATCGGCGCGTTGCACGCCGAAAACCAGCGCTCCATGCCAGGCATAGGCCCAGTTGAAGGCGTTCCTCTTCTCCCAGAGGTAGGCGATTTCGTCCCAGAAGAACGTTTGCACTTCCTCTCTCTGAAAACGCACGACGCCCTCGGGGAAGACCACCACGCGCAGCCCAAGATTACGATAGGCACGCACGACAAGTGTCACCCCCGCAACGAGCGAAACCGGAGCCAGCAGCAAAAGCTTCCAGAGATGGACGAACTGAACCAGTCCCACAAAAAACATGAGCGCAAAGAGCCCGACTCCGAACAGGATCAAAAATGGCGCCAGGACAAGGTTGCGGATGAGCCGTCCTCGGTTGACGGTAAATTCTGCGATCGGCTCGCCGAGCTGGGCTACCTTTTCGCCGACCTCTTCAGGAGACTCCGAAATCATGGCCTGTTCTCTACCTCACTTCAACCAACGATCCAACCAATCATACGCAGCCGCGCGGGCTCCGGGAGGGAAGTCATGCCCGCAGTCGGGGTAGTTGGCCGCCAGCTTGTCTTTCGCACCGAGCAGGGCGTACACCGGCCCAGCGGCGGCGATGCAGTCGCGGACGCCGCTCAGTTCGAAATTGCTGTCGTGGAGCGGCGCGCTGGCGAGGAAGGCCCGCGGGGCAAACGCGGCAATCACTTCTGGAAAATCGAAAGGGATCTTTTCGGGCCGCAACCCAAAGTGCGTTTCCATGCGCGGCATGTAGCGGTCGCTCGCCCAGCCCTTCAGCTTGCCGCCGTAGTACTTGGGAAAACTGGTGAACCCGCAATTCGACACCAGTGCCTTGATGCGCTTGTCGAAAGCGGCGGTGAACATGGTGTTGTGACCGCCCAGCGAATGACCGATGCAGCCGATCCGCTCGCCATCGACCTCCGGAAGCGCTTGGAGCAAATCAAGCGCGCGCATGTTATTCCAGATCGCTTTCATGCTGCCGCTTGCATAGCTGCTTTTCTTGAAATCGTATCTGTAGTCGCCAAAGCTCGGATAGTCGGGCGCCAGGGTCACGTAACCGCGCTCAGCCAGGTGCACCGCATAGCGCAGGTTTTCCGATTTGTTAAGGCCTGCCGGTTCGCCCTTGCCGATCGCAATTGTCTGGTGCAAGCAGAGGATGGCCGGCAGTTTGCCTTTGACCTCGAGCGGCACGAGCAAGTAAGCCGGCACGCGATCGTTCTTTTCAGCAGCAAACGTCAGTTTCTTGCGCACGAAATGCGGTGTCCGAACCTCCTCGGTGATCTGCACGTCGAGCGGCGCTTTGTGCGAGGCGTCGGGGAGCGGACCCATCACCAATTGCATGTTGGCCAGGATATGCTCGCGACGTTTCGCCCATTCCGCGGGCGAGAGGACCGGCTGTTCCTTGCCGTCGGCATCGAGATAAATCAGAAGCTTGGTTTTGTCAGCGTAGAAGGAAGGAGGAGAAACAGCGGAGAACGCGGAGAGCGCGGCGAGGGAGATCAGGAGGGGCAATGCTAAAAGAGCAGGGGGCTTTCTTCGGCTTCTGAACATGGTGCGTTTCCGATCCTCTTTCGGAGTGCTATCTGATCTCTGCTCCGAGAATCGATTGTACCGACGAGGCGGGGCAATACCCAAGGAGGATTGCTGCGACTGATTTCCTCTCATGCGTGGGGCTGTGTCCTAGTTGGACAGCGCCACTTTTCAACATGGGTAAAGTTTGGCACGATCAAATAAGGGCTTAGCTCAAAACTGTTTGACCATTTTGTAAGGGGGCGCTGTCCAACTGGAAGCGGATTGCTTTTGGCCGTTCTGATGCCCCGGCCTTGAGCCGGGGAGATTCACGTTGGTCTCTACCAAGCGCCTTGCTCCTGCCTGGTTGATAGGGGTAGGGAGGACCGATTGGGTTCGGTCCCCCCTCCCTCCGAACCGGATCTGCGCGCCATAATGCCTCCATTGTCACAAACCAATTGCGCCTGTCTTTTGCAAGCAGGCAGGTGAGCAGTACACGGTTCCCTTTG
>DATGZX010000225.1:0-4486 GCA_035296965.1 Gemmataceae bacterium | reverse complement strand
TCTCAGCGACGCCACCGCGGCCGCTGTGCAGACGCTCCGAGCTGGTGCACCGATTCAAGGTCCGTCTTGGCTGTGACGTGGCCGAAGGCGTGGGCCGTTCCCAGAGCGTGATTGTCGTGAGAGATGACCTGGGTGTGCTCGCGATCTTCGCTAACCAGTTTGAGTCGAAGGCAGAGCCCCCCCACAAGATCTGCGGACTAGCTCGGAAGTGGCAGATTGGGGATTGGATGGGGCCACCCACTCTCCGGTACCAAGGATTGGATGGGGCCACCCACTCTCCAGTACCAAGGAAATGTGGATGGCCCCTTTCGTCCTTCCATTCGATCATAAAGCATCTTCAATTCATTGACGAGTGCGATGTTGATGGCGCGGTAGGTGTTTTCAAGAATCTTGCATGCCTCTGCCACCTCGGGGCTGGAGACGGGCACGACCCGGACGACCACCTTTCCGTAAAGTGCAGCTGCCAGCTCCAGACTGGCGGGCTCCAGGCCGCCGACGACTTTGGGGATGGTTGGAGCCGAGAACTGCGGGTTGCCTGGGTCTTCGCGTTCAGGGCTGAATGCCAGGAAAAAGTCCTCTCCAGGCTTGAGACCCCCAGCGCTGAGGATGGGAAGCACCACATCCCGGGTAGTGCCTGGATAGGTTGTGCTCTCGAGCACGATCAGTTGGCCCGGACGCAGTTTAGCCGCGATGGCATGAGCAGAGCTGATTATGTAAGTCAGGTCGGGCTCACGTGCATCGGTCAGCGGGGTTGGAACGCAAATGATGACGACATCGGGCTCATCGATTCGATCGAAGGATGACGTGGCCTCGAACCGATTCTCACGCATCTGGCGAATCGTCGCATCCGAGATATGGCCAATATAGACATCACCGACAAAATTGAACGCCCGTTCATATTGATCGGGCGAAGTTGATGGGTAATTCGATGGCCACAGCTACGTAAAGCCATTGGAAAGGGGGACTTGTCGCTGGTTCTTTTCAAGCTCCCTATCCGTCCCAGACTATCACTCGGGACTTTTGTCGGTAACGTCAATATAGCTCTGTCCACGCTCGAGCTTGGCTACCTTGACTGCGTCCAGGTCAAACCCCAGAACTGCGATTCCGTGCTCAGCGAACGCACGGGCAAGAGGAAGACCGACGTAGCCTAGCCCAATGATTCCGACCCGCACTGTTCCCGACTCGATCCGGGACAGCAGCGCCAGTTGTTTAGCGCACGTTGCCCTGCTTCTGGCTGCTTCTGATGGCGCTCTCTCGGTGGCCCTGGCGTTGTGTTCATTCCGTTCTGACATCGAGTCGAATCTCCGGTTGATTGCCGAAACGAATAAGGCAAGATCGATGGCCAGGACCGATACTCCGATCGCACTGAGTAGTCTATCCGGCTCAGCCGGGAGCGTCAACGCGCCGTCGAGAGTTCGAGTCCTGGGATGATCTTGGGCAACAGCGTAAGCCGCTAGCCATGGAATGGTGCCTGGGTCTCGAGACGAAACTGCGGAAGCTGCTCACGGCTATCGTGAAGCTGCCGGGCAAGGTCGACCGCGCGGACGAAGGAGTATCCCCCCAGCAGTCTCGACAGCCGGTCTCGAGTCCTCCGGATGCCGACGTAGGTGCGGAACCGATCGAGCCCTCTCAGTGGCAGGCGGGGCTGGCCGGGGTACCGCGGCACGGGGGTCTAACACCTTGTCGCACCTCATCAAGACGCTTGCCGTTCCGGTTCACTGCGAGCTACGTGGCGATACAAATTCCAACTCCCCGCCTATTGCAGCGTACTGTCGTCGAAAGACGCCATCGCTGCCGCAACAGCCACAGACAATTACGAATGCAGGTTATAAAAGGAGCCAGCAACCCATTGACCAGGTATACATAAGAAACATAGAGTAAACTGCTTTTCACGCATGCGATGCCTGCCATAAGTCCATGTCCCTCCATGAGAATTCAACTACGCAGGACAGCCTGGGCCATGTCGTCTTGCGATATCATTAACCCATGTCCTGTCACACCCCGTCAGACAGATAAGCCTGGATTCCTGGATGTCAATTCTTGCCGTGCCTTGTCACCTCTCGCTTGTGAAAGTCTTACAGCCAGTTAGTCTCGCCCTCACTGATCTCGAGAGAACCTTGCTGGCTGCCGATAACATCAAGGTTATTGCATATGTCCACATTACGTTGAGTCGCTGCTGCGTTGATTGCGGGATTCAAGAAACTGGTGGATAGGCTGGTTCTTCGTGACCCTGACCCGACGTCGGACTGAACAGTGACGTTGCGCAGTGAGATCAATGAACGATGCTGTCCCTCGTCGCTGGATGGCGAGAAACCAGCAGATCTGCCACGGGAACAGCGCGGGCCTAGGGTTGAGCTGAATAAGAGTTGTCTCCCTCCGGAACGATCTGTCACGGAATCTTGAGATCCCGCCCACTGACGATCTATCCCGCTCAGCCCCCTACCACATTCACAGACCAGGTTATCAATGGAGTATGCATCCATGTGGCCACCCTCCTCTCCGAGCAAGCACGCCGTTCTCAGTCTGAACTCCACGCGTCTAAGCCGACGTCGCCATCGACGTGTCCGGCCTGCCCTTCAACTCGAGGGGCTCGAGGATCGTCAGCTCTTGAGCGGTCAGGGGTCTGGGTTGGTCGTACCGACGACCTCGTTCATCAAGCAGGATGTGACGACGCGGGGTACCTGGATCGGAACCCACGGCTTCCAGGGCTACGACGTCATCGGCAAGGCGGCCAGCCTGCCCAGCTACGACACCGTCACGCCCGCGGGGACAGGCGAGTTACACCTGGGCCGCGAGCTCGACCGACCCGGGGGCGCTCCAGAATGCCAGCGGCTCCGGACGCATCGCCGCCTGCTGGTACCCGGCCTCCAGTTTCAGTGTCGACGTGAAGCTGACCGACGGTCAGACGCATGACCTGGGGATCAGCGAGCCATCATGGTTCATTGAGCAGTCTCATCCTGACTTTGAACCTGGCCAGTTAGGCATCCAAAGCTATAAGCGTCCTAGAGTTTGTGTTGGAGAAACTTGGTCATTACGCGTTCGGATGATCAAACAAAAAGGGGCATGGGAGGTGGTAACTCCCATGCCCCAAGAACGTGCCCCTCGCAATCGGAGCTTCGTCTATGAGTACAATGCAATGCCCCAGCAACAACGTCAAGCAAAACCCTTCGCTTTCGTTCCAGTTCTACTCGTGCTTCATCAGCTACAGCACCAAGGACGAGGGGTTCGCCAAGCGGCTTCACTCCCGGATGATCCAGGAGAAGATGCGGGTCTGGTTCGCCCGCGAGGACGTCCAGGGAGGGAAGAAGCTCCACGAACAGATCGACCAGGCGATCCGTGTCTACGACAAGCTTCTGATCGTGTTATCACCAAACAGCATGCAGAGCGAGTGGGTGATGACCGAGATCCGCAAGGCCCGAAGGCTGGAACGGCAGGAAGGCAAGCGGAAGCTATTCCCGATCCGGCTGGTGGGTTTCGAGGCGATCAGCGATTGGGAATGCTTCGACGCCGACGTCGGGAAAGACTCGGCGGCTGAGATCCGCGAATACTTCATTCCCGACTTCTCGAACTGGAAAGACAACGATGCCTTCGAGGCGGCATTCGGTCGGCTTCTGCGGGATCTGAAGGCCGACGGACCGCCTGCCGCGACCAAGTAGCTGGCTTGCTTACCAGTCTTATGCCCTTCTGCGTCGAACACGACGCTGATTATCGGACCGCAGGCCGCAGGCACGACCGTGAGGCCGGTGATTCCTTGGGGAAAAGGTCCAACGCACAAATGGGAGGTGAAATTGACCACCCAAGTTTCCTTGGTGCCAGAAATTGGATGGCCCCTTCCGCTGTCAATGGCGGCCGTTGCCACGCGGGCATCGTTGGCTGCGCAAACTCCAGGAATCTCTACTTGAACGAAACCGCTCCGCGGTGGGAAAATCACAGTCGCTCGGCGAGCCTGCGTCCGCCTTGCTTTGTTCTTGTTTCGCGTCACCAGTCGCTTGCCCAGACCGCCCCTCTTGCCCGCGCGACCAATCTACCAATCAAAGCAAACCCTGTGCCGCCGCCCCCCGGCTTCGTTCAAGAGCCTGTACCCGAAAGGCCGCAACGGCTTGCGGTGAAGCCTCGTCATCTGTGCCGGCCCTTCGTGTACAGGCTTCTTCCTTTTCTCTACCAAACGCCCGTTCAGTGCCGGTGAAAAGCGGCATCGACGGCGGACCCCGATGATTCACCGAGGACGTGCTCAACGAACGATCTCTGCCGGTAGCTTATACCTGGCGCGGCTCAGAGTGAGACGTCGTCGAATTGCTGGCAGTTCAGCGTCATCAACGAGGCCAGTTGCTGGGAGTACTCGGTTGACTAAGGGCCCGAAAAACAATAATCGTTACACACTGGTTGTTTTGTGGTTGATCGAATAGTTCCATTCCCCGTGGAAGTTATGGGGGTGTAGGTCCACCATCGCCAACTCTGACTCGGTGACCTTCACCTTCGTCGGATA
>DATGZX010000224.1:0-9258 GCA_035296965.1 Gemmataceae bacterium | reverse complement strand
CTAAAAAGCCCATAGTGCTTTGGCTCCGAGCTGACTGACGGGCCGCTTCGGCTCCGTTCAACACGCCAGTTACAGGCGTGCTCGCTTGGCGAGACGCCTGTAACCGCCTATGTGTATACTGGCGGGTTGGACTATGCAGATCGCCTACGTCCTAATATGCACGCGCTCGGCACCGAGTCCGGCCCGGCCATGCAACCGGTAGTGCAGCTGATTATGAAGGTGGCCCCGACCGACGCCGCGGACCTGGTCCGCGGCAGAAGCCTTTCAACAGGCACTTTCGGCTGCGGCACAATTTGGTTGCCCCCGGAGCGCCGCGTGTTTATGCTCAGCAGCGATGATCGACCTGACCAGAAGTTTTGGAATTGCGATCGCCATTTCCCTGTTCCTGCATTGTCGGCCGGTGCTTGCCGCCGGCGACCAGCCGGTAACCGCCGGTCCTTTGACGGTCGAGCCAGAAGACTTACAACCTGGGCTCGTGGCACGCTATCGCTCCCAGCTCGACAGGGGTGCGACTCTGGCACGCATCGAGGCCAAGCCTGCCTTCTGTCTGGGCTACTCGAGTCCTTCCCCGCGGATTCCTCCGGGGTCGTTCGAAGTTGTCTGGACGGGGGCGTTGTATTTGAAAGATCCGGCCCCGATCACGTTTGATGCGTACGTTTGCGGCGAAGTAGTCGTGGAAGTAGATGGCGTCACCACGCTCAAGGGAAGTGGCCGCAACGAAACTAGCCGGATTGGACCTCAAGAACCGCTGGAGCGTCCTCCCGGAGTGTACCGCCTGAAAATCGTCTACCACTCTCTACCAAACGAGCCAGCACGCCTGCAAATCTGGTGGCAATGCTCAGCCTTCAGCCGTGAACCACTACCTCCCTGGCACTTGTACCATGTAAAGGCGGAAGCGCCACCGGACGTTGCCCGGGAGCAGCTTGCTGATAAGGGCCGGGTAGCCGTGGGAAAGTTTGGTTGCTCCCGCTGCCATAGCGGCTCCTTCCCTGGCGTCGCCGAGCCGCCTCCTGGGCCGTCACTGGCAGATGCCGGCCGCCGGATCAACCGCACATGGTTGCTCGACTGGCTGGACGACCCGGCCAAGGTGCGTTCCGAAGCTCGTATGCCAGCGCTCTTTGCCCCGGGCCGCACAGGCTTGGTCGAGCGTTGGGTGATCGCGGACTACCTCCTCGGGCTCTCCACGGCGGCGAGGCCGCGGGGACCGGAAAGCCTGGGTGACCACAGGTTGGGGCGTCGGGCGTTCGTCGGTCTCGGATGCGCCGCCTGCCACTATCTCCCCGACGCCGAGCGCGCCGAGCAAGCTGATCTCGAGCGGGTCCCGTTGACTGGATTGAACGATCGTTTACCAATCGAAGAGCTAGCCAGCTTCTTGAGTAATCCCCGGGGCCGGTATCCGGACGGTCGCATGCCACAGCTCCCAATCCCGCCGGATGTGGCACGAAATATCGGAGCATTTCTCCTGATGTGGTCAAACCCTGCACGTGCAGACACTCAATTGGCCCTTCCACCCACTTCGGAGGAGATCGGCGCATTAGCCCGCCGACTGGGCGCCCGTGGCCTTGCTCCGGTCGCGCTCGCCCTGATTCGAGAAAAGCGATGCGCGGCATGCCACGTTGGTCTAGGCGATAGCATCGCTGCCGATGTCCCGCTTCGAGCAGTCAACGGGAGTTCGGGATGCCTCTCCGGCAAATCGCTCCCGAAGTACGCGCTTAATCCCTCGACGCAGTCGGCCATCGCTGCCTACCAGGTCGGGGCAGCTCGCGAAAAGCATGCATCTCCGTTCGCAAGCCGGCAGCGTTTGCTCGAGCGCTTGGGCTGTGTCCGTTGCCATCAACGCGATAGCGACCGGCCGCCGCCCATCGAAGCGATCGGCAGCACTCTTGGCGGCGCATGGATGGAAGCTCTCCCGTTCCAGCGGACACCACGGCTGACCTATCCGCATCAGAAATACGCCCGGTCTCACCTGCTTTCGGCCATTCGTGAGGGCGTCAGCGGCTTGCGGCCCGCTCGCTACACATACCGTATGCCCGCATTCGGACAAGACGCCAATGAGATCGTCCAGGCGCTTGCCGAGGCAGACGGCGAGTTGCCGGCTGAGCCCGAGCCGCAGCAGGGTCACTCGACAGATCCAACGCTCGGCCCACTCGCCGGACCCAGCCTGGCCGGTTTCCAGGGGTACGCGTGTGTATCGTGCCACATGTGGAATGGCCAGATGTTGTCCGAGCCCGATCCGGGAGCGGTGGGCACCGACTTGACTCGCGTAACGCAACGCATCCGCCGGGATTGGTTTGATCGCTTCCTCGAGGCCCCAGCCCGTGCACACCCGGGCACGCCGATGCCCGGCATCTTCATCAAGGGCAAGCCGGCAACCCTGGCGTCTGTCCTCGACGGCGACGCGGGCAAACAAAGGGACGCCTTGTGGAGCTATTTCGCGCTGGGAAAGGAGGCACCGAACCCGAAGCCACCGCCGCCGGTGGCGGTGACGTCTCCCACGGCTGGGGAGGGGCCTCTTATTGCACAGATCCCTGTTCGTTTGGCCGACGGTGGCGCCGTGGAGAGCATTTGCATCCTGTACGCTAGCAATGACCTGATTATCTACGACGTCGGGGCGTGCAGCTTCCACAGTTACTATTACGGCGCCCAGCTTCTTCGAAACGTGCAAGGGCGCCTGCGAACCTTCTCGGTCTCTGGGAGCACATTGGGCTCGGGTTTTCGCGCCGAACCAGCGCTTGCGCTGATCGGGGCCGGTAAGGCAGAAGTCCCGTCAAGTCGGACCTTCCAAGGCTATGATCGCCTGGCGGATGGAGTGCGTATACGTTGGCAGGCTGGTTTTGCCGCTGGTAAAGTGCAGGTTGCCGAAACCTGGCGCATCGGTGGTGACCGTGGCAGACGGCAGCTGCTTCGAGAAGTGAGCTTCACTGGAGTACCGACTGGTCGCTCGGTGCGGGTTAGCCGAGAGCCGGAGAACCTGGGGATGAAGGTCCAGGGTCCCGTCGACGAGGCCACGGGCAGTCCGAAGAATGATCTCTTCCATGCGGGCCTGGTTCCCAATCACCAGCGGGCTGCCGGAGCTACCTTTCGTGTCGAACTCACATTGCAAGAGGCTCCTCCTCCAGCCGACCGAATCGTCCTGCCCGATTCGGGCAAGATCGAAGGCAGTTTACAACGACCCGGGTATAGGGCTATCGCCTATCCGCGACCCAAGACCGTCGCGGGCGACGACCGCATCATGCCCGCGGCATTGGCTGTCAATCCGAAGGACGGGCGGGTTTTTGTGGCCTCTTTAAAAACGGGCGAACTGTTTGTCCTTCGCGATCCAACCGGGGACGGCAAAGCAGCCCGTTTTGATAACTATGCTCATGGCCTATTCCAAGAAGCTTTGTCGATGCTTGCCGAGCCGGATGCTTTGTACGTCCTGCACCGGCGCAACCTTACTCGGATTGTTGAAACGAAAAGAGATGGCGTCGCAGACCGTTTCGACCGTGTGGCGGCCCTACCACAGGGCGTGGCGGACAGCTACGACTACGGCTACGGGTTGGTCCGTGATAGAATTGGAGCATTCGTATTCACCCACGCACCTTACGCCAATACCCAAATGCCCGGTTCGGGCAGCGCATTGCGTCTGGTCCCTGGGAAGAAGCCGCAAGAGATCGCGTTTGGCTTTCGCAATCCGTTAGGTTGGTGCGCCGGCCCGGGCGGTGAGATCTTCTTTACCGATAACCAGGGTGAGTGGGTCGCCACCAACAAGCTATGCCACTTGGTCGAAGGCCGATTCTACGGCTTTCCAAACTCGGCACAACGGCAACATGCCAGCAAGCCCCCCGGCCGGACCGCGGTGTGGATTCCTTATGGTTGGGCGCGGTCGATCAACGGCGTCGCTTACGACAATACCGGAGGGAACTTTGGCCCGTTTGCAGGCCAGTTCTTTTTGGCCGAGCTGATGTTCGGCGGGGCCATCATCCGCGCTAGTTTGGAGGAGGTCAACGGCGCCTATCAGGGTGCTTGTGTTCCATTTTGGGGCGCGGGGTTGCTCGGACCATTGACTCTGGCCTTTGATCCCAAGGGGCATCTCTTCGTCGGCGGCATCACCGAGCCGGGCTGGATGGCACAGCCCGATCGTGGGGCGCTGTTCCGCATCGACTACACAGGATCCGCCCCGTTCGAAATGCAGTCGATTCACATCTTGCCGCGCGGCTTTCGGATTCTCTTCACCAAACCTGTCGATGCACGAACCGCTCGAGACCGCGCATCTTATCAACTGGAACACTATCGCTACGAGTACACAGGTGCCTACGGTTCGCCGGAATACGATCGGACCCATGTGATCATTGAACGGGTGGAGCTTTCGGCGGACGGCCGAAGCGTGGAAGTTCTGACAGGACCGCCGGTCAAAAATCGGGTTTACCTGATTCGTGCCCCAGGAGCGCGCTCAACCAGTGGGGAATCGCTCGTCCATCCGACAGCCGCCTATACCGTGAACGAGGTTCCTGAGCACTAAAAATGACAGACTGGCGAAGGCGGGAGAGTGGTCTCTGGCACGCGAAGTCCTCTCACTCTGTTTTCCGCCTGGATGGGATGCTGCAATGAACTACGGGATCATTCGCTGGATTACGGCCTTCTTCATCCTGGCAGGCGGCGCGGCCGCACTCGCTGCCAATCCTGCCCCGGTGACTCGTCCGCCCAATTTTGTGATCATCCTGAGCGATGACCAGGGCTATGCTGATGTGGGCTGTTTCGGAGCACAGGGACTGCAAACGCCCAATCTCGACCGCATGGCCAAGGAAGGTATTCGCTTCACCAATTTCTATGTGGCCCAGGCGGTTTGCTCCGCTTCCCGAGCGGCACTACTCACCGGCTGCTACCCAAACCGCGTCGGCATCCTGGGTGCGCTCGACCCAAAATCAAAGCATGGCATCAGCGCTGGCGAGAAGACCATCGCGGAAGTACTCCAGCCGCGGGGTTACGTTAGCGCCATTTTCGGCAAATGGCACCTTGGCCATCTGCCGGCGTTCTTGCCAGCGCGCCATGGCTTCGTTGAATATTTTGGCCTGCCCTATTCGAACGACATGCTGCCGAAGGCCGGCAAGACGACTTATCCAGACCTGCCGCTCATCGAGGGCGAGAAGACGATTCAAAAGAATCCCGATCAGAGCCGGCTCACGACCTTGTATACGGAGCACGCGGTAGATTTCATCGCCAGGAACAAAGACCGGCCGTTCTTCCTCTACGTTGCCCATGCGATGCCACATGTGCCCTTGGCCGTGTCCGACAAGTTCAGAGGCAAGTCCGCTCGCGGGCTCTATGGTGACGTTATCGAGGAAATTGACTGGTCGGTCGGCCAGATCCTGGCCGCGTTGCGTCAACATGGGCTCGACGAGCAGACGTTCGTAATGTTCACCTCCGACAACGGACCCTGGCTATCCTACGGCGACCATGCCGGTTCGGCGGGTCCGCTGCGCGAGGGCAAAGGGACAACCTGGGACGGCGGTCAGCGGGAGCCGTGCATCATGCGCTGGCCCGGCAAGATTCCCGCCGGCTCCGTCTGTAGCGAACCCGCCATGACCATCGACATCTTGCCCACGCTTGCCAGACAGGCGGGCGCGACGCTGCCCCAGCAGAAGATCGACGGGCTGGATATCTGGCCGCTGATCTCCGCGCAACCGGGCGCGAAGAATCCACACGAGGCCTACTATTTCTACTGGAACAATGAGCTTCAAGCCGTTCGTAGCGGCCGCTGGAAACTCTACTTCCCGCACGAGTACCGCACGCTGGCCGGCAAGCCAGGCGGCACCGGCGGCAAACCCATTGAGTATCAAAAAGCCAAGACGGGCCTTGAGCTTTATGACCTCAAGGAAGACATTGGCGAGAAGGCAGACGTTGCTGCAAAGCACCCCGACGTAGTCAAACAGCTCGAAGCCCTCGCGGAGACGGCACGCGCGGAACTCGGCGATTCGGCCACGCATCGAGTTGGCAAGGGCGTACGGCCGGCGGGAAAGGAATAGGTTGGATCGTCTAACCCTTCTTGGGAGGTCTAACCTCCACGCTGCTCCTGGGTAGCTCATTCTCAAACTGGTTCTCGTCCTTCAGCTCCTTCTTCAGCCGGTACATCTCTTCCTTGAGACTTTGGATGGTCTCGGCGTAGGCAGGCTTGCCATAGAGGTTGTTCAGCTCGTGCGGGTCCTTCTTGAGATCGAATAGCTCCCACTGGTTGATCTTGTTGAAATAGATCAGCTTGTACTGCTCGGTGCGCACGCCGTAGTGTGGCTGCACGCGATGGTCCTGCGGATAGTGGTAGTAGCGATAGTACATGGAAGTACGCCAATCCTTGGATGTCTCGCCTTTGAGCAAGGGAAGGAAGCTCCGGCCCTGGATATCGGCCGGTATCTGCAGGCCTGCCGCAGCCATCAGCGTCGGGGCGAAATCGACATTCAAGATCATCGCGTCACTTACGCTTCCCGCCTTGATCGTGCCCGGCCAGCGAACCAGGAATGGCATCCTCAGCGATTCCTCATACATGAAGCGCTTGTCAAACCAATCGTGATCGCCCAGGAAGAATCCCTGATCCGAGGTGTAGATCACAATCGTGTTCTCCGCCAGGCCGTGCCGCTCGAGGTAGTCGAGCAGCGTGCCAACGCTGTCGTCGATGGAGTCGATGCAGGCAAGGTAATCCTGCATGTAGCGCTGATACTTCCACTTCTTCAGCCCCGTCGCGGACAGCCCGGCCGGCGGCTTGCGCTTGTAGTCGCCCGGCCGCAGATCGCGATCAATACGCATGGTCGCTTCGCGGGCCGCGTCGGAACGGGTAGCGTAATCGTCGTTGAACGTCTCCGGCTCGGGCACCTGCACGTTTTCCCATTTCTTGCGATGTTTTTCGTCCGGCTGCCAGGGCCGGTGCGGGGCCTTGTGATGGCACATCAGAAAGAACGGCTTGTCCCTGGGTCGATCCTTCAGGAAGTCCAGCGCGAACTCGGTGATGATGTCGGTACAGTAACCGGTGTGTTTCTGGAAGCCAGCTCTGGTGATGAAGGCCGGATCGAAATAGACGCCCTGGCCGGGCAGAATGTTCCAGTAATCGAAACCGGTGGGGTCGCTGCCCAGGTGCCACTTGCCGATCATGCCGGTTTGGTAGCCCGCTGCTTGCAGATACTTGGCTACGGTAGGCTGGCTGCCATCGAAGCGATTGAAAACGGGCACGCCGTTGATGTGGCTGTACTTGCCGGTGAGGATGGCTGCCCGGCTCGGCGTGCAAATCGAGTTGGTGACGAAGCAATCACTGAAGCGCCTGCCCTCCCTGGCGATGCGGTCGATCTGCGGAGTCTTGTTGATCTTGCTGCCGTAGGCACTGATGGCATGCGCGGCATGATCGTCGGCCATGATGTAAAGGATGTTGGGCCGGCCATCGCCAGCCGCGGCGGAGAGGCCGCCGGCAGCCAACGCCACCAGTGTTAGAAGAGGCTTCATGGCTGGAGTGTGTCCTTTCCGTGCTTGTGCCAATATGAGGGGCGGCCGAGTTATTCTTACGAAGATACCTTCGGATGCGATTGCGACATTGGCAAGCCAATTCCTTTGGAAATAAACCCCTCCTTCTAACCGACTGTCGTCGGCACGGCCAACTACCAGGGAAACAACAAACCCCCAACCACCAATAAGTGACAAACGCGGTGGTATTTGAGTCGAAGTGGCACAAGGGCGAAGTTAGGGACGACTACCTCCAGGAAGGGTAGAATCGTTAGGCCGAACCTGGAAGAGCATCGAGGAGCGGAAACGGCAAACGGCGGATATGGAGCGCGGCGGACAGACTGCGGATCGTCCCGGTTGGCCGGTCACCCGGCAATCTTTAGTTGGAGAAGTTTGTGTCTCATCCCAGGGGAAAAGCCGGAGAGATCGATGTGCGACACGACCACGTCCGCCAGATCCTGTCTTACCACCGCCGCAGCAAGCACTACCTGCAACGCTACGCCGATGGACCAGGCCGCCTCGAATGGCTCAACCAGCCGGCTCCCTTCCGCACTTACGTCGGCGCACCGGTCATCGACCTTGCTTTGCTCGCCGAGGCCATCGTGGCCCCCTATGGCGATCTGTACGTCCTCGGTGCCATCGCACCGCGGCGGCCCGCTCTCGATACGCTGGCGATCTTGTTCGAGTTGTCCTTGGGGCTGTCTGCATGGAAGGAGCTTCAGGGCTCGCGGTGGGCCTTACGCTGCAACCCGTCGAGCGGTAATCTGCACCCGACGGAGGGCTACGCGATCGTGCCGACGCTGCCTGGATTAGAGGCCGGCGTTTACCACTATGTCAGCCGCGACCACAGGCTTGAACGCCGGTGCACGTTCACCGCCGCCACGGCGGCAGCCTTGACCTTGCGTCTGCCCGCGCAATCGTTCCTCCTTGGCCTATCATCCATTCACTGGCGGGAGGCTTGGAAATATGGGGTCCGGGCTTTCCGGTATTGCCAGCACGATGCTGGCCACGCCTTGGCGGCGTGCCGCTACGCTGCGGCGGCTCTGGGTTGGTCCGCCCGCCTGCTCGATGCGCCGGGCGACGCCGAAGTTGCTGCGCTCCTTGGTCTGGATCGCGACGCGGATTTTGCCGCTGTCCATCCACTCGACCGCGAGCACCCCGATGCGTTGCTGGTCGTCGGCCACTTGTCCCCTGGGGCGGCGGACCTGAATCTCTCTGCCGTGAAAGGAAGTGACTGGACAGGTGCGCCCAATCCCCTGAGCCGCGAACATGTCTCCTGGGAACTAATCAACCTTGTCGCCGCAGCGACCTGGAAGCCCGCGACAGCCCCAGAGCCTTTCTTTACGCCACAGCCGCTTCCTCCGCTAGCAGCCTTGCCGCCGACCCACTCACGTCCGATGCCTGCGTCGAGGATCATCCGCCAGCGCCGCAGCGCCGTGGAGTTCGATGGCCAAACTAGCCTCGACGCAGCCGCGTTGTACCACATGCTGGAGCGCCTGCTGCCGCGGCCTGGAGTGCCCCCTTGGGACCTGCTTCCCTGGCGGCCGCACCTCCACGCAGGAGTGTTCATCCATCGCGTCCGCGGCCTGTCCCCCGGTCTCTATTTCTTGGAACGCGATCCGGCAGTCCATGAAGCGATGCAGGCCGCATGTCGGCCAACTTTCCTGTGGCGGCGGCCCGCTCTTTGTCCCGACGATCTGGACCTGTACTTGTTGGCCGAGGGCGATCTGCGGGAGACGGCCCGCACCGTGAGCTGTCATCAAGACATTGCTGCAGATGGTGTGTTCAGTCTTGGCA
>DATGZX010000223.1:0-8519 GCA_035296965.1 Gemmataceae bacterium | reverse complement strand
AACACAGTCGCACCAAAGCCGTGTCGGAGTGGTGCCGCGAAAACCTCGGCACGACATTGTTCGCCAAACGCAAGCTGGCCTTTACCACCAGCGCAACAGAAACAGGATGAAAGCAGTGCCGAGGCTTTCATCAGTCCAGGTTGGGGGTGAGGGGGACGAACGATCACCGGCCAAGGCCCCTCACCCCCGACCCCTCTCCCCGGAGTACCGGGGCGAGGGGAGAATAATATGCTCCGGTTCGCCCAAGATCGATGGCCCGGACATGCCGTTTGCCCGCGGTGTCTCTGCCCGCTAGGATAGTCGCCAGTTCATCTTCCATTGTCCCCGAATGAGGATCACCATGACTTTCATCAAGGCTGAACCCGGCAAAACACGGATTGGATGGATCGGCACCGGCGTCATGGGCCGGTGGATGTGCCAGCATCTGATCGCCAAAGGCTATTCAGCAACCGTCTATAACAGGAGCCGCGAAAAGGCCCAGCCTCTCCTTGACGCGGGCGCGGCCTGGGGCAATTCTCCGCTGGCTGTCGCCGAGCGATCCGACGTCGTCTTCGCGATCGTCGGCTTCCCCAAGGATGTGCGCGAAGTCTTTCTCGGCACTCAAGGGGCGCTGGCGGGCAGCAGGCCGGGAACCATCCTGGTTGACATGACGACCAGCGAACCGTCCCTCGCGCAAGAAATCTACGAAGCTGCCAAGGGAAAAGCGGTTGGAAGCATCGATGCCTCGGTCTCCGGCGGCGACGTGGGTGCACGGAACGCGGCCCTGTCCATCATGGTGGGCGGCGATAAGGACCCATTCGATGCCGTACAACCCCTTCTGGAGTGCATGGGCAAGACGGTCGTGCGCCAGGGACCCGCGGGTGCGGGCCAGCACACCAAAATGGTCAACCAGATCCTCATCGCCACGAATATGATCGGCGTGTGCGAGGCGTTGCTCTATGGCTACAAGGCTGGTCTCGACCTGAAAACCGTTTTGCAATCCGTGGGAGGCGGCGCGGCGGCTAGCTGGTCGTTGAACAACCTGGGTCCGCGCATCATCGACCGCAACTTTGAGCCTGGTTTCTTTGTCGAGCACTTTATCAAAGACATGGGGATCGCCCTCGACGAGGCCAGACGGCTGGGGTTGTCCCTGCCGGGGCTGGCTTTGGCAAACCAGCTCTATCTCGCCGTTCGGGCTCAAGGTTGGGGGCGCAAAGGGACGCACGCTTTGATGCTGGCGCTCGAGCAGCTGTCGAACATCAAGCGCTGAGTGTTTCCATTTCCAATTCTAGCGCTTGGCCCGGTCGACTTTTTGCGGATTTACTGCCCGGTTGAAGATGGCCGGGTCATAGGGATCTGCAGACTCAGCCGGAGTCGCGGGGGGCGCGGATGCCCCGACATCGCTTCCTTCTGAGCGAGTGGTCGAAGGCTGCGCGGACGTGTTGGCCGGTTTGTTTGTGGAAGCCTGGAGCGATGCGCCTGTTGTCTCGATCGACGTGGAATCCGCCTTCGACGACCGATGCTCGAGTGTCTGAAGGTGATCGCCGACCGGCAGCCCAGCGGACGCGATCGCAGTCCCTTCATGGATCTGCAGGCTTTGCGGAGAGGTCACTTTGACCCATTCCTCCAAGGTCTTGTAGGCGGGAGCGTCCTTGCCCTTGAGCGCAGGCTGTGCCATGCTGCCGTGCACGCTGATCGACTTGATCAGCAACATATTTCCCTGAGGATGTTCCTTATTGATCTCGCCGAGAGCCGCCGCAAGGTTTTGCTGAGTCGTTCTGCGCGTGGCCGCGCCGGCCTCGTAGGTCCTTGCGAGCTTGAATGACCCGCCGTGGCCCGAAGCATGACAGTTCGCGCAGGCATTCATCAAAATCGGCTGAACCTTGGTAATAAACAGACTGAGGGATTCGGTATCGACCTCAGGCGATGTTTGGTTGCTTTCCGGCTCCTCATGAGCCTGCACCTGGAGAACAGGCGTGGCTGCAGGCTTTGCAGCCGCACGCTGCAAGCTGCGCAGCAAGCGCTGGCTCTCGGAGTGATCGGGTCTAAGACGGACGGCCGCGGTCACCTCGTCCAACGCCTGTTGGCGAAGGGCATGCATGTGGCACCAACGTGCCAGGCGGAGGTGCTCGTCGGGGTCGAGTAGGTTGGCCCGGGAACGCAGGAAGGCATATGCCTCCTCGCGAGTGTTGCACAGACGCAGCACGTGGTCGGCGGGCATCCACACTTCGCCGACCGATCGCCGAACGCGATATTGCGCTCCCTGGAGATCGATGTCGCCTTCGAGAATCTGCTCGTTGTCGAGAACGAGCACCTTGCCATTGGCAGGCGGAGTGGCCGCCTCGGCGACTCGAAGGAGCATCCAGCCCGGCACGGTGAGCGCCAGGGCACAGAGGGCCGACCCAATTTTGGTAGTCATAATGGGCCGCTATATACGAAGGCGTTTTCGACCCGTCAATAGAGATTCCCTAGCCTTTTTTCCTGTCGCTCTTCCTTGGCGCGGCAACTTGGACTTGCCAAGAACGGCCCAGAGAGATTATCACGACCTCCGTGTCCGTAACTTTCTTCGTTCAGATAACGATTACCAAGGTGCTGTTGCGCCTGTGAATCGCCTTTCTGACCTCGAACGAGAGAGAATATGCTTACCGCCGATCACGTTCAATGGGCGTACCGTCTCTTTCTGGACCGGGAGCCGGAGAGCAAACAAGTCGTGAAGGAGATGCTCAAGCAACACGCCACGACGAGAGATCTGCGCTACGCATTCACGCGTTCTCCGGAGTTCAGATTCCGCCATCCATTTCTGGAATTCAGCCACAAGGAAATCATTTACGATACTTCCTTTGGTTTCCGCCAGGTCCTCAACCTGGCCGACAGCGCGGTCGCCGGCATGATCTTGAATGAGGCCTACGAACCGCGCGAGACAAGCTTCATTTGCAAGGCATGCAAGACAGGCGACGTGGTCCTCGATATCGGTGCCAACATTGGCTACTACACGCTGCTCATGGCCAAGCTGGTCGGTCCGACGGGCTTCGTGTACGCCTTCGAACCACGCGAGGATTTCTGCGACTATATTCGCAGATCGGTTTCGGAAAACGAATTTGATCCTTACTGCTCGATACACTGCTGCGCCCTGGCCGACTTCGAAGGCACGGTGCAGTTCCGCATCCACCCCAAGCGGGGCTTGGATCCTTCCGATCCTAATTATTACTCGACCTGCTACCTGGCCGGGAGCGAATCAGACAAGGACCCTGAGGCGTTCATTGACGTGAAGGTCGAAATCCTGGACAAGATCCTCGCCGCCAACCCGGAGCGACGGGTCGCCTTCATCAAGATCGACGTCGAAGGCGCCGAATACCTCGTCTTCCGCGGCGCGGAAGAACTTTTGCGGCGCGACAGGCCGGTCATCCTGTCCGAAATCTTCGGACCTCAACTGGAAAACGTCTCCAAGGTCAACACGCTGACGTATGTGAAGTTTCTCGAATCTTTCGGTTACAAGTGCCACACGATCGGCGACGGCGGCGCCATTGCGCCCATCCCTGATGTGAAAGCGTTTTTCACTGCAAAGGAGTTCTTGAAGAGCCCCGTCGTGAACGTGGTGTTCAAGGCTGCTTAACTCACCAGTTTCCTCTCGCCAGAATTCCGTTGGCTTCAAGAAGTGGCTGAAGCGCTTCCCGCCCGAGGCGCTGCGTAAAGATAGTCGCACCGCTCGGAAGCAAGTGATGGCTGTCGAAGAACGCGCCATCTTCCATCCAGGATCGGGCGTCGATGATGGGTACAGCATAGTGAACGCCAACCTCCGCCAGATAGCAGTCGATTTCCTCCCGGACCGCCGGGGAATACCAACTTTGAAAGTCGCGCCCTTCCGGCATGAGCAGCAGAGTTGCAGCGATGTGCTCCACACGGCACAGATCGAGAAGCTCCTGTAGCGCACGATCCGGCACTTCGCTCACGTGAAACTGGTTGAGGCCGGGCGCGTACTGCTTGTGGGCAAACTCCAGGCCGTGCTGATATTCCTTCGCATCAACGACGGGGTGGTGGTAGGGTAACCAGCCTGAACTACCGATGGCTCCCCAATCGTCCTGGCGCGTTTCCCACGTGAGCCAGCAGGGAGCAAATCGACTCATGATGATGTACCGGTTGGAAAACCAGGGGACCAGACGCGATTGGATTCCCTGCAGCAGCGAGGAGCCAGGGTGCTGCCAGAACCGGCGCAGCATGAGCAGATCACGAATGCTCAGCCGGTCAATATTTAGCCAATTCTCCTCCGCCCAGGCCCCTTCCTGGTGCAAAAGGGGCGGCAGCACTTCAACGATTAGCTGCGTTGGATGAATGCCTGCCGCCAATAGCTTGCGCAAACAAAGCAGCTCCATCACCGGACCTGAGCCGGTGAGCGCGAAATTGAAAACGAGAGGAGTTTCACCATCCACATGCAGTGGCGGCAAAGCTTCGGGCCGGATGCCTAGCTCCGATCGAGAGCTTCCGAGCACGAGGATCAAGGGCCGCTTCTCTTGTTTCTGCAATCGAGCGCGCAGCAGGGCCAATTTCTGGCCGTATTCCGGGTCCTGCAACTCTGGCCGGCAGTAATCCATGTAGAGCGTCATACCGAGCTGAAAGCTGGCGAAGAAGAGCAGCCCCCAAATCAAGCCGGCACGGGCGCGCCAGCGATTCTTCTGGGAACTGCACGGGCGCTGCTTCCAACCCGTCCTGCGGCTCAAAGGATTCATGAACATGGGAACGCTCCGTCAGGACGAGACCACGGCGGGCCAAAATCAGAACTGAAAGTAGATGTACGCCTTGATAGTCTCTGGCGTCAGCACAAGCGCAAGCGTCAGCACCGCGGCGTAACCGAAGCCCACGACTGCTGGAGGCAATTGGAGCGTCGTTCGCCTCCAATGGATGCTTCTCCTCAAGGCGTGGCAGCAGACGGCGACGGCAGCCAGGTACCAGAAGCTGCGGTAATGCAGTGGGGCAGCCAGGCCAGCGTGCGCCGTTACCAGTCGTTGCAAGATAAGCGCGGCGGATGTGAATGTGCTGGACCGGAAGAAGATCCAACCGAGTGTCACGCACAGGAAAGTCAGACCGATGCGCGCCGCCGTCCCGGGAATGCTCAGCAACAGTCGATCCATCCACCGCTGGCGTTTGCATAAGACCTGAAAACAACGATGCGCGATCAGCAAGAGGCCGTGCAAGATGCCCCAGACGACGAATGTCCAGCTCGCTCCATGCCACAGACCGCCGAGCGCCATCGTGATGAACAAATTACGGCACGTTTGCCAATTGCTGCCCCGGCTGCCGCCCATCGGTATGAAGAGATAGTCCCGCAACCAGGTCGAAAGCGAGATGTGCCAGCGCCGCCAAAACTCGGAGATGTTCGCGGCCAAGTAGGGCATATCGAAGTTCTTTGCCAGCTTGTAGCCAAGCATGTGCGCCGCTCCCAGGGCCATATCGGTGTAGCCAGAGAAATCGCAGTAGATCTGCAAGGAGTAAGCCAGGACCGCGAGCCAGACGGCTCCCGTGCTGAACTGGCTGGGATTGGCAAAGACCGGATCTGCGTAAAGGGCCATGCGATCAGCGATCGCTTGTTTCTTGAAGAAGCCGATCAGGAAGTACTGCACACCCAGCTGCATGCGGGCCCAATCCCAGCGCTTGGCCCGCCGGATCTGCGGCAGGAAGTCTCGTGCACGCACGATCGGCCCTGCCACGAGGTGCGGAAAGAACGTGATGAACAGCATGAAGTTGGCCAAATTGCGTTCGGCCGGCACCCGACGGCGATAGACATCCACCGTATAGTTGATGGCCTCAAATGTGTAGAAAGAGATGCCGACCGGCAAAATCACCTGGAGCACGGGCAAGGAACTCTCGCCACCGATCGTATGGAGGGCCTCCTCCACGGAGTGGAGGAAGAAATTCGCATATTTGAAGTAAAACAGCAGCCCAAGGTTCGCTGCCAGGCTTAGACCGAGGAGCACTTTCCGGCGGCCCTGGGAAGAACTTGCGTCCATTGCCCTGGCCACAACGTAATCCATGGCGGTGGAAAGGCAGATAAGCCCGGCAAGCCACTTGTTCCAGGTAGCGTAGAATGTGAAGCTGGCGACGAGCAGTAACCAGACGCGGGCCCGGTGCGAAGGTAGAGCCCAGTAGACGGCGAAAACGACCGTAAAGAAGATCAGAAACGCCCGCGAGCCAAAAAGCATGACATCCCTGTCTCAAGAAGAAGTGAACGGTGGTATCGCCTGGGGCTCACCGATGCAGGTTTGTTGAGCCGCCTGGAGAAGTCGTGCGGGGGTTAAGAGGAATCCAAGAATAGGTATCGCCGTGTTCCGGCGGCGACAGGCACGACTTGCGGCCGTGAAGTGTACTCAAGGAGGCAGAGAGGTCAAGGCCGGCCGGGGGATTAGCCAGCCCATTACGTCGGATGTTCGAAGCCATCTGTATAATCTCAGAATGATTGTTTGCCTCTTCGATATCGACGGCACGCTCCTTTCCAGCGGTGGCGCGGGCAAGGCGGCAATGGAAGCCGCTCTGGCGGCGGAGTTCGGCGTTCCGCGTGCTTCGGACGGGATTCCATTTAGCGGGCGGACTGACCGTGCGATCGCCCGCGATCTCTTTCGTTTGCATGGGATCGAGGAATCGGCAGCTCACTGGCAGCGCTTTGTTAGCGAGTATCTTCGCGTTTTGCCCGCCCAACTTGCGAGCCATCAGGGAAAGGTTTTGCCGGGGATCGCTGACCTTCTACAGTCCCTGTCTCAGCGGGATGACATGGCTGTGGGACTTCTGACCGGCAATATCCGCGATGGTGCACGCATCAAACTAGGGCATTATGATATCTACCACCATTTCGCGTTCGGTGGATTTGGCGATCATTTCTTTGACCGCGATCAAGTCGCGCAGGAAGCACTGGCCGCAGTTCAAGGTCACTTGAACGAAGCTGTCGACACGACAACTATCTGGGTCATTGGTGACACGCCGCTAGACATCCGTTGCGCGAGATCAATCGGCGCACGTGCCGTCGCCGTGGCAACGGGCCTGCACAGCCTGGAGTCGTTGGCAGAGGAGCGCCCTGATCTGGCGCTGGCCGACCTCTCCGACCCCCAGCCCTTGCTTAGACTTTGGGCTTGACCACTGCGCATCCAAGTAAACCGACTGGCGAATTATACTGAGCGCGGTCAAAAATGAGACATCGCCCCGTAGCCGCATTCGCCAGAATGCGGGGGGGGGAACTGTGTAAGATAGCCCGCATTCTGGCGAATGCGGCTACGGCCTATTGGCATCAGTATTGACCGCGTGCCGTATAGCACAGAAGTGACGATTGCGACCGGCTCCAGCCTCTTTGGGCAACGAGCCTAGATTGTCTCAACTCTGCCTCTGAAAAGCGCTTCCGCTCGATTTTCATGAAAATCTCATTTTCGTCCGGGTATACTAACACTTCAAATCGAAGTTTAAGACGGAAACAGGCAAGAGCCGTAAGTCGCTTCATGAAGCGCGTGCAATGGGGAAAGCCTCGGGGAAGGGGCTTTATTTCCCAGGGATGGAAACACTTGTTCTGACAGCGAGGGTTAGTAGTAATGTTGCGCAGCCACAGTCGCTTTTGGTGGTTGATGGCCGTTCTCATCCCTGCGGCAGGGGTGGCGTTGACCGTGCCGCCGGCATCGTCGGGGGCGGACGAGGAATCCCGCGAGCGGCAAATCTCCGAGTTGCAAAAGCAAATCCGCGACCTCAGCAAGAAGCTGGACGAACTCAAGGCTGCTCCCTCGGTCGCGCCGAAAACTGTTTCGGAGGGGAGCATTCCCTCGGATTGGATCAAGGCGCTCACGTGGCGGAGCATCGGCCCGGCCAACATGGGCGGACGCATCACCGCCATCTCCGTATTCGAGACCGATACCTCGACCTACTGGGTCGCGACAGCCTCGGGCGGTCTGGTCAAAACGATCAACAACGGCATCAGCTTCGACCATCAATTTGATCATGAGGCGACTGTTTCCGTCGGCGATGTCTGCGTTGCTCCCTCCGACAAGGACATCGTCTGGGTAGGTACGGGAGAAGGCAATCCGCGCAACTCAGTCTCCTACGGCGATGGCGTCTATAAATCCACGAACGGCGGCAAGACCTGGAAAAACATGGGACTGAAGAAGTCCTACCAGACCGGCCGCATCGTCATCCATCCCAAGAACCCCAACATCGTGTACGTAGGCGCTCTGGGGCGTTGTTACGGCCCCAACGATGAACGCGGCCTCTTCAAAACCACCAACGGCGGTCAGACCTGGGAAAAGATCCTTTACACGGACGACAAGACAGGCGTCGTCGACGTGCGCATGAGCCCTGACGACCCCGAGACGCTCCTGGTCGCCATGTTCGACCGTCAACGTGACGAATTTGATGACTTCCTGGGCGAACCACCCCCGCCCGAAGGCATCGAACGCTACGACCCCATTCGCAAGTATGGCAAGTCGGCAGGGATTTATAAGACCACGGACGGCGGCAAGACCTTTCACAAGTTGACGAAGGGGTTGCCGACGGTCGCCATGGGCCGCATTGGCCTC
>DATGZX010000222.1:0-4165 GCA_035296965.1 Gemmataceae bacterium | reverse complement strand
GGCGGATTCCCTTAGGACGCCGACCAGCGTAAACTCTAGCCAGTATTCATGGTTAGCGACCGTGGTGAGTGCCCGGTCCGACCCTACAACTGGGTTACGGATTCTGGATTGCTCCAGGGCCCGATCTCTCACAGACCTGCTCCTGAGTCGCTTTTGGAGCCCAGGGGCCGAGCCGAAATGCTTCGCCGTACTGGTTGGCAGGGTGCGGAAGAAGGCGCCGGTGTTGCACACGCGTTGCCGTGCCTAAAATAGCAGGAATAACAGGCCTTTTTCTAAATAGTCGTTTGGGTGTTAGCGCCGGAATAAAACGGCACCACTTTGGCCGGTTTTGGTGCTGCCAAAACCGGCGACGCGGTCCGGCGGGCACACGCCGGCGCCAACCGCCGGAGAGCCGAGCAGCCATTGGCCGAGGTTTTTTCCTGCCGATAGTGTCAGAGCATAGACCGTCCTCCCGCGCCGTCAGCGTGAGCAGGAACTGTGGAACATCGGCCGTGCTTGGTGTCTGGCTTGATGGACTCAATCACCAGGTAGAGTTTGTCGGCGCTGTTGACCTTCCCAGAAACGCAATAGTATTGGCCCGGTGTGGGCGTCTGGGATTTGGTGAAGTCATGGAGCCGATAAACGCGGTGGGTTGAGTCGTCTCTCATGAGCAGAACGGCACAGGTGCGGTATTCCATCCGCGAGAGCAGGAGCAGGTGATTGGCGCTGAAGTTGAACATCGGGGGGAAGACTTGAGTGCGGGAGCCGGAGCTCCCGCGCCCATTGGCAGCGCCGTTGAGGGGTTACCCGATGGACTCCTCCATCCGGGATATCGCCACAGTGCGGCGCATGATCGAGGCCGGCGACGC
This sequence comes from Gemmataceae bacterium, assembly GCA_035296965.1. Taxonomy (GTDB): domain Bacteria; phylum Planctomycetota; class Planctomycetia; order Gemmatales; family Gemmataceae; genus DATGZX01. Next base: position 3,317 of record DATGZX010000222.1, on the reverse strand, counting down.
TACTCAGCCGGCGGTGTCGAAGGGTTCTTGGCCTTGCGGAGGCTGTCGCCGCCGAGCAGGAAGATCTCAGAGTTCTCCACCAGTCGATCGACGATGGCGGTGGCGATCGTCGTGTTGTAGAGGATGTTGCCCCACTCGGAAAACGCTGTGTTCGTCGTAATGACGATGGCACGCTTCTGGCTGTGGCGGGTCGAGATGACTTGGTAAAACAGATTTGATGTTTGCTGATCCAAGGCCAGATAACCTAGCTCATCGATAATCAAAAGTGCCGGCTCGGTATAGACCCGGAGCTTGCGAACCAATGAGTGATCGACCTGCGAAGCGTTGAGGTGGTTCAGCATGTCCATGGCGGTGGTGAACAGGACGCGCTGGTTGGCCTGGCACGCGCGCCAGCCGATGACTTTGGCCAGGAAGGTCTTCCCCACGCCTGGATTGCCGATGAGCACGACGCTGGTGCCCTTCTGGAGGAACTCCAGATCGAGTAGGCGCACGATCCGGTTCTTCGACTCCACGCGGCTCTTGTGATGTTTGAAGTGGAAGCTGTCGATGGAATGCTGGGCATGCAGGCGGGACATGCGGAAGCGTCGCTCGATGGCGCGGCCGTTGCGCGAGTCCAGTTCCAGATCGGTGAGCGTTTCCAGTGCCTGCGCGAAGCCCAGGTTCTTAGTCGCGGCGTCGGCGATCATCTGGTCGAGCTGCTTGCTCATCGTCGTCAGGCTGAGTTGGTTCAGTTTCACATGGAGGGAAGTCACAAGAGTCCTTTCGGGATTGCAGGATGAAGGCGTCGTATCCGGCCAGCGAGAGCGGGTCGGTGGCGAGGTCATTGAGTTCCGGTTGGCGGAGGCGAACCGGCGGCTGCACCTCGCGCCGCGCATTCTGCTGGCGCAGAATGTTCGCGATGTAATCGGCGCCAAAGGCGCGCGCCGCGTGGGCCTTCTGCACCGCGCCGGCGACCGCTTCCGGGCCGTAGTCGCGAATTAGTTCGAATAGTTCGCGCACTTGCCGGGTCAGGGAGCGATCCGTATCGGCGAGTTGTCTCAGATACGGTTCGGCAACCGGCCCGAGCAACAACACGAGCCGCTGCTGCGTGGCCGAGCGTTGCGCCGCGGCCATCTGCGCGTAGAGTTCCTTCTGGAAGCGTTCGGCGCCGAAGGTTTGGCCGCGTTCCCAGCAGCGCGCATAACTCACGATCTCGCGGGTCTGGTCGTAGATGGTCACTGAGGAGGAATCCGCTTTGACGGTAAGCTTGTCCCCGACATAGCGCGGGGGCACGCAATAACGATTGCCGTCGAAAGTCAGGCGGAGATCTTTGTGCACGAGGGGCTCGGCAATGTCGCGGTAGTCTGGCGTGAGTAGTGGCAAGGGCCGCAGCGCCTCGGGCTGGAAACGGTCATCGGGAGCCTGACCGGTCTCGCGGTGTTTGCGCCGGTTGGCGATTTCCTGAAGCCATCGGCGCGCTTGCGAGTTGACGTCGCTGAGGTCGGCAAAGGAGCGTAGGGGCCAGAAGTTCTGGCGGACATATCCGATGGCGCGTTCGACCTTACCCTTCTCCCAGGCCGCGGCGACATGACAGGCACGTGGAATGAAATCATACTCGCGGGCGAAGGCGAGGAAGCGCGGGTTGAACCGCACCAGGTTGCCTTCGTGTTCGGCGACGGCCGTGGCGAGATTATCAAACCACAACTCTCGGGCGCAGCCGCCCAGGGTCTGGAAGGCATGCATATGGCAGCGCACGAAGGTTTCGAAACTCTGGCTGTGGGTGAACTCCAGGTACATCTTGCGGCTGTGGCATTCCACCAGGCAGAAGGCGTATAGCTTGCGCGGCGTCCCGTTGTAGTTCAGGGCTCCGAAGTGCCCCCAATCAATGTCGAAGCGTTCGCCAGGCGAAGGCTCCATGCGCACGTAGGCCCGATGCCGGGTGGCGTCCTTACGCACCGCCTGCACATAGTCCTTGAGGATCGTGATGCCGCCGTCATAGCTGAGCGTTTGTAGCCGCTGAAACAGAACCTGTACCGGCACTTTGGGATCCTGCTGCAAAAACTCGGCGATGGCCGGCTTGAAGGTATCCAGCTTGCTGGTCCGGTCGCGACGGCTCGGGGGCGGCGCTGGAGTGTCCAGGTACTTGGCCAGGGTGTGCCGTCCGATGTGGAGATGACGCGCGATTCTGCGCTGCGGCCACTTCTCCACCAGGGAAAGGCGGTGAATCTCGTTGATCTGTTCCGGGCTGAGCATGCCAACCCTTTTATAAACGCGGTGAGAACAAAAGACCATGACGATGTTCTTTTCAAGATTCCGCGGATGGGGCCATCGCCGGGGAGGGAGCCTGCAAAATCAGCAGTTTGGAAGAAACCAGGGTGTTCTTTACAAGATCTCCCGCCAAGGGGCCGACCAGCCAGACCTCGGCGGCTGAATGCTTTAGATCAAGAACCAAGGTGTTCTTTACAAGAAGACCGACGCGCCGCTTCTGATCGCGTTGGTGCTGCTGCTGACGGTTGCGGGCGGCCGCATCGGGATGGGTCAGCCGGTAATTCTTCTGATAGTCGGGATGAGCTTCACGCCACTTCCGCCGGCTGTCGCAGATCACTTGAGCGTATTCAGGATCAGTCAGGCACTTCTTGCGCCGATACTCGTTATGCCGCCTGGCCTGACACGCGGGCCGACTGCAGACGGCTTGGTCAGGACGGTGTTTGGAAGGTTGGAAGGCTTGCTGGCAATACGGGCAGCAGCGTGGCGGGAAAATCACTTCCTCCGAGGTATGTTTGGGGCCCAACCTTGAGGAAAGCAGATCCGTCGGCGCCGGAGACGATATAGAGTCTGGTGTAGAGTTCTTACCGCGTCCTCGCCAATGGACCCCTCAACAGCACTGGCGCCGCTGGCGCCGACCAAAACCGGCCAAAATGGCGCCATTTCTCGCCGGCCCTAACACTGGCGCCCGCCCAGAGTTACAACGTCGATCTGATCCTTGCCGTAACGCCGGGGGATATCTGCCCGTCGTGCAGTTTCTTCAAGCGCCTCGGCAAGGCGTATTGGGACGATTGGCATGCCACCGGCGACGGCGGCCCGGAACCCGCCTATCGAGGGTATCCGATGCCGGTCAACAATCCGCCTTTTCCTTTTCAGGTTTGGCCCATTGGCGGAACCCCCTGGATCGGCTACCCCAACGCGACCTCCTACCCGTTGACGAACGCCCTGTACGGCAGCAGGCAATGGGCTTGGCTGAAAAAAGCCAACATCCAGATGTATGGTTGGGTGGACCTTGGCATGAACATCAGCACCTCCCACGATGGGACCTACGCCAACGCGCCCGCGGCGTATCC
>DATGZX010000221.1:0-27238 GCA_035296965.1 Gemmataceae bacterium | reverse complement strand
GTTGCTGCCGGTGTTGCTCAGGAAGACGGCGCCGGTGAAGGCGTTGGCATTGCCCAGGGTGAGGACGCCGCCGCTGGCGGTGAAGGCGGCACTGCCGCCGACGGCGAGGGTGGTGTTGGCGGCCTGAGTGATGTTGCCGGTGTTCGTGATGTTGAGGTTGCCGCTGGCGACATTGCCTGCGCCCAGGACAAGAGGGCCGCTTGTGGAAAGGGCGACGTTGTTGGCGCCGGTGTTGGCCAGGGCGAGGCTGCCGTTGAAGGTGTTGCCGGTCTGGGTGATCGTGATGGTGCCGTTCGTCGCGCTAACGCTGGTGGTGCCGACGACGCTGAGAGTTGTGTTTGCGGCCTGGGTAATGTTGCCGCTGGCACTGACCACGAGGTTGCCCGTGGCGACGTTGCTGGTGCCTAGGACGAGTGCCTTGCCGTTGTTCAGGGTGACGTCGAAGGCGCCGGCATTGTTCAGGGCGACGGCGCCGGTGAAGGCGTTGGCTTGGTTTAGTGTGATTGCGCCGTTGGTGGCGTTGAAGGAGGCGGTCCAACCGACGGCCAACGTTGTGTTGGCAGCCTGAGTGATGTTGCCGGTGTTCGTGATGATGAGGCTGCCGCTGGCGATATTGCCAGTGCCTAGGACGAGGGGACCGTTGTAAGAGAGCGTGACGTTGTTGGCGCCGGTGTTGGCCAGGGCGACGCTGCCGTTGAAGGAGTTGCCGGTCTGGGTGAGGGTGATGGCGCCGTTAGTGGCATTGAAGCTGGTGTTGCCGCCGACGCTCATGCTGGTGTTGGCAGCCTGAGTGATGTTGCCAGTGGCGCTGACCACAAGGTTGCCGGTGGCGACGTTGCTCGTGCCCAGGACGAGTGCCTTGCCGTTGTTCAACGCGACATTGAATGCCCCGGCATCGGTCAGTGAGACGGCGCCGGTGATAGCGTTGGCCTGGTTGAGGGTGATGACGCCGTTGCTGGTGTTGAAGGAGGCGGTGCCGCCGACGGCGAGACTGGTATTGGCAGCCTGGGTGATGTTGGCGGTGTTGGTGACGTTGAGGTTGCCGCTGGCGATGTTGCCGGCGCCCAGGACGAGAGGTCCGTTGTAGGAGAGGGTGACGTTGTTAGCGCCGGTGTTGCTCAAGTCGACGGCGCCTGAGAAGGCATTGGCCTGGTCGAGGGTGATGGCGCCGTTGGTGGCATTGAAGCTGGCGGTGCTGCCGGCGGTGATGGTGGCGTTGGTAACCTGGCTGATGTTGCCGGTGGCGGTGAGGCTCAGGGTGCCGGTGGGCACGGCGACATTGCCCAGGAGGAGCGCCCTGGCATTGCCGAGGGCGACGTTGCCCGAGCCGGTATTGCTGAGGGAGACGTTGCCGGTGAAGGCATTGCCCGTCTGGTTGAGACTGATGGCGCCGTTGGTGGCGGTGAAGGCGGCGGTGCCGCCGACGGCAAGGGTGGTGTTGGCGGCCTGGGTGATGTTGCCGGTGGCGCTGACCACGAGGTTGCCGGCCGCGACGTTGCTGCTGCCGAGCACGAGTGCCCTGGTGTCGTTGAGGGTGACGGCGTTGCTGCCGGTGTTGTTCAGGGAGACGGCGCCGGTGAAGGCGTTGGCATTGCCGAGGGTGAGGACGCCGCCGGTGGCGGTGAAGGCGGCGGTGCCGCCGACATTAAACGTGGTATTGGCAGCCTGAGTGATGTTGCCGGTGTTGGTAATGTTAACGTTGCCGCTAGCAATATTGCTGGCGCCCAGGACGAGGGAACCGTTGTACGCGAAAGTGACGTTATTGGCGCCGGAGTTGGCCACGGCGACGCTGCCATTGAAGGCGTTGCCGGTCTGGGTGATGGTGATGGCCCCGTTCGTGGCACTAACGCTGATGTTGCCGCCGACGCTGAGGCTGGCGTTGGCGGCCTGGGTGATGTTGCCGGTGGCGCTGACCACGAGGTTACCTGTAGCGACGTTGCTCGTGCCCAGGACAAGTGCCTTGCCATTGCTTAAAGCGACATCGAAGGCTCCGGCACTTGTCAAGGCAACGGCGCCGGTGAAGGCATTGGCCTGGTTAAGCGTGATGACCCCGTTGCTGGTATTGAAACCGGCGGTGCCGCCGACGGCCAGGGTGGTGTTGGCCGCCTGAGTGATGTTGCCGGTGTTGGTGATGTTGAGGCTGCCGCTGGCGATATTGCCGGTGCCCAGGACGAGAGGTCCGTTGTAGGAGAGAGTGACGTTGTTGGCGCCGGTGTTGGCCAGGGCGACGCTGCCGTTGAAGGTGTTGCCGGCCTGGGTGATGGTGATGGCGCCATTCGTGGCGTTGAAACTGCTGTTGCCGCCGACGCTTAGGGTGGTGTTGCCGGCCTGAGTGATGTTGCCGGTAGCGCTGACCACGAGGTTGCCGGTGGCGACATTGCTCGTGCCCAGGACGAGCGCTTTGCCGTTGTTCAAGGAGACGTTGAAGGCTCCGGCATTGTTCAATGCGACGGCGCCGGTGAAGGCGTTGGCCTGGTTGAGCGTGATGACTCCGTTGGCGGTGTTGAAAGTGGCGGTGCCGCCGACAGCGAGGCTGGTGTTGGCGGCCTGGGTGATATTGGCCGTATTGGTGACGTCGAGGTTGCCGCTGGCGATGTTGCCGGCGCCCAGGAGGAGGGGGCCGTTGTAGGAGAGGGTGACGTTGTTGGGGCCTGTGTTGCTCAGGGCGACGGCGCCGCTGAAGGTATTGGCCTGCTCGAGGGTGATGGCGCCGTTGGTGGCATTAAAACTGGCGGTGCTGGCCGCGGTTATGGTGGTGTTGGCCAGCTGGCTGATATTGCCTGTGGCGGTGAGAGTCAGGCTGCCGGTGGGCACGCTGATATTGCCAAGAGTCAGCGCGACCCCATCGGCAAGAGAGACGTTGCCCGCCCCCGTGTTTGTCAAAGACACGTTGCCGTTAAATGCGTTGCCGGACTGAGTGAGAGAGATGGAGCCGTTGCTGGCTGTGAAGGCAGCGGTGCCGCCGACACTAACGCTGGTGTTGGCCGCTTGGCTGATGTTGCCGCTGGCGCTCACGAACAGATCGCCGGCAGCTACGTTGCTGGTGCCCAGCACAAGCGCCTTAGTGTTGTTAAGGGTGACGTTATTGGAGCCGGCGTTCGTCAGCGCGACCGCCCCGCTCAATGTATTGGCTTGATCGACAGTGATTGCGCCGTTGGCGGCGTCCAGGCCGGTTGTCCCGTTGACAGCCAAAATAGTGTTTGCAGCCTGAGATAGATTTCCACTAGTGAACACTCCCAAATTGCCCGAGAGAGTAACGTTTCCCAAGGCAAGAGCGGTACCATCAACTTCACTAACAGAAACGGTCTGGGAAGCTGTGGATGATGTAGCCCCGAATTGTCCGATGTCTGTGAGGATGATTCCCAATGAGGGAGTCGCCGTCAAGTTTACGATCGTAAGAGAGTTTGTCCCTGTGCTTTCATTGAAAATAATGTTTATGACGGCGTTACTAGCAGCAGAAAACGATTGCGGTGAGCCGACGCCTGGGATGACGTCGACCTGGTTCGAGATGATCGAATCCGGCTGCACGGTAACCGTGTCGTTACCGCTTCCGCTCAGGATGAGATTCCCGGTTAGCGAGTTCCAGCTGATGGGATTCAGCGAGGGAAGCAAGCGTTCATCCAGGCATTCCAAGCTAAGACTCGGCCAAAGTTTCCGATAGGCTGGCCGTTGCCTCCTAGCGCGCCGTGAACTTCCCCCGGCTGGAAGAATGAGTTGTTGCAGCTTCGCTGCTAACCTAGCAAGAAAGGAATGAGTTCGGAATGGAGGTGACACGAATTAGATCTCCTAGGCGCCAAGTCTTACCGTAACAGCATTGTTCCGCGGCGGTCAGAGTGCGAAGGACGGTTCCCGAAACTGAGTGATCAAGTTGCTGCGGCTGATAGACTTCTACCGCGTGTAAGAATCATCCTTCAATTTCTGCACCGTATGTGTGTCAGGGCATGGAGACATACATAAGTGAGCAGCATCGGCGTTTATCCACGCCAAGCTAATGATGGAGGAATTCTAAGTAGTTCAAATCGCAACATCTGCCCAATTACCCTTCAGTCCGGAGACATGACGCTCATCCTAGGCAAACCGAATTTGGCAAACAATACTATTGTCGCGAATAATCAGCAAACAAAGACAAATTGGCACTAATATTTCACATCGTCTGCAAAGTTATCCTAGCTTTCGCGGCTTACCGAAAAAGCAACGACCGGGACAACCTGACATCCATGGGAGACTCCCCCCAGTCGGAAGTGTTTACCAACCTGTCGGACTGACGCCTCTCTGAAATGCATTGCTGAGACGGACGTGCCAGCCATGAGGCTCGCTAGGACAAGATTCGTGTGGTATAAGATTTGTATTTCCGATCGACGCCGACGGCGCACCTCCGCCGACGAACAGAGTGATCAGTCCCTTCGGAAGGGATGACGATTTGCTGCAAGAACCGACAGTGAGAACAGAGTATGACGCAGCTTAGGCGTGTCGTCGTGTACACGGACGATCCCGACGAGGGCGGGGTGGCTGTTTATAATCACGCGATCCTGTGTGAGCTTGCCCGGATTGGATATGATGTGACATGCGTACAAAGCGAGTCCCAGAGTCCCATGATTGCCAGGCAACGGGAGCTTGGCGTCAAGCACCATTGGCTTGGGTTTCACAGTCGTCGTGATTGTGTGCGAAACTCCGTAAATATGGAAGATGCGGATCGTGCGTTTAGTGTCACGTGTCCGGACGTTGTGCTTTTTACCAATTGTTCTCCATTCTCACATATTGCCGCCAAAACGGTGGCAATTCGCCGAAACCTCCCTTTTATTGTCGTGGAAGGTTACGTCGCGGTATTGGAAGCCGTTGTGCCTGAGGTTGCCTGGTACCTTTATCATCTCGAAGAGCACTACAAACAGGCAAAGGCCGTGATTGCAGTGTCTCAGGACAACCTCGATTTACTGCACCGACAGTATCGGCTTGCCGTAGGAAAGGGAGATCTTATTCATTACGGCAGGCCAGCATCGTTTTTTGAGCCCCAGCGCCCGCATGTTCGCGAGCGTCTGCGAAAAGAGGCTGGTATCCCTGAGGACGCTGTGGTTTGTCTAACTGTTGGTCGTCTGGAACCAGTGAAGGGGCACCGAGTTCTCGCCGAGGCTGTTGCGGAACTGCGAAAGAGCCCGGTTTGGCCGCGTCTATACTTCGCCTGGATCGGGACCGGTTCGCTTCAGAGGGAACTGGCGGACATGCTTCACTCCACTGGCGTTGCCGAGCACGTCAAGATGCTAGGGCAGCGCTGGGATGTCGCCGATTGGTTAGACGCTAGCGATGCCTTTGCGCTTCCATCGTTTTGTGAAGGCATGCCATTGGTCATCATGGAAGCAATGGCAAAGGGCCTGCCAGTGGTGGCCTCTTCAGTTAGCGGAATTCCCGAAGAGCTGGGAGGTTCCGGCAAGTTGCTTCCGTCACCTCAGACTGATCGATCTGGCACGGTCCGTGAAATAGTTTCGACATTGAAGGAATGGACGACGAACGCGCAATTGCGCTGCCAAGCAGGCCAGGCTTGCCGCACTCGGGCGGAGAAGTTATTTCGAGAGGAGCGGATGCTCCATCTAACCATGCAGGTCATCCAGCGTGCCGTGATGCCGCCGCGCGATTACATTTCTCCTGGGCTGGAAGTAGTCCGTCCCGATCCTTGTTTTCCACATTTAGACGTCGGCGATCCGGAAAAAGCGTCGTGGCAGCATCTACGTCGCGGCATTCCTCACAATTGGTATGTGGATCGCCGGGTGCCGGACACGGGCTTCGCCAACAGGGATGAGGCACACATCCTGTACAACATGGCCCGACGATTTAAAGGGAAGGAGGCCCTAGAAATCGGTTGCTGGCTGGGATGGTCCGTTTGCCACCTTGCCCTTGGGGGCGTTCACGTGGACGTCATCGATCCGGTGCTGGCCAGACCGGATTTCCTCGAAAATATCCAACAGTCCTTGGACGCAGCCGGCGTTCGCGCGCGTGTAAACTTGGTTGCGGGCCTTAGCCCGTCTCATGTTCACAGTCTAAGCCGGGAATACAACCGGAAATGGCCCTTCTTCTTTATCGACGGCAATCACGAAGCCCCCTACCCGGTCTTCGACGCTGCCGTGTGCGCCGAGCACGCTGAAGATGATGCAGTCATTCTCTTTCACGACCTTGCCTCCCCCGACGTGGCGCACGGTTTGGAATACCTTCGCCAGTGCGGCTGGAAGACCCTGGTCTACATGACAGCGCAGATCATGGGCGTTGCATGGCGCGGCACCGTCGAGCCGATTCATCATGTCCCCGATCCTTCGTTCACTTGGCACGTCCCCAATCACCTGAGACACTATACGATCTGCGGAATGCAGAATGCCTGCAACCAGTGAAGATAGCTCCCTCGGAAGCCGGTTCTAGCGAGAATCACTATACCGGCCCGTGCTTCACGTCGTTGGGAGTCTGCATGAGTTGGCTTTGGTTCTGCTGGCCCGCGCATGCGACATACGTCGCAGTCCTTAAAGATCGGGCTCACGACCTATGACTTCAGAGCATCATCTGGGCGAAACTGATGTGGAAGCAATGATATATTTGTGCTACTTAATTCATAGGACTATGACAGGTCACCCGTGATACGCTTCATCTGCAACAGGAGAATCCATGCTGAAGCCCTCTGTTCCCGGCAGTGTTCAAGTCGAATCTCGCGAATTGCTCCAGCTTTACCTTAATGGCGAGCACGACACGCTGACGGCCTCCCTTTGCAGCGTATTTGACTACCTGGGCCACACAACGTACTTGGAACTCAACGACGACAATCGAGCCAGCATCATCCAATTCGTCAAGGTCTTCCTCACGATTTTCACTCAGCCCGATTACGTGATCCCTGAGCAGTACATAGCCCATTTTGTGTCCCTCAATGAATTGATTTCGAATCTCACGGCGATGACGCCGTTCCGCAATACGGATGGTTTCCTGGAGCTGCTACGCTACCAGCCCTCGAACCTTGTGAAGATCCTGACGCTTTATTCGGCCCGAAACATTGTGCGGTTCGATGTCCGGCCGTTTTTTGATGTTCAGCCAATTCTGGCCGCGCAGTGGTATTGTCGATTCTGCAACCTCTACAAGAGCGGGTTAGTTCGCGACGACGTATGCCGGCACATGGCGGAGCATCTCAACTACCGCGATGAACGCATGCCGCTCACCCCTGACATCACGGAGCCATATTTCGGGTCAACTTATGTGGACGAATCGATTGATCGACATGTTAAGCCGTTCCTCAACCAGGTGGTGCGACGCTCGACTCAGCTCTACTGCAATAACCGGCCAAACCCTCGAAAGATCGCGATCATCAGCGATATGTGGGAGCCGACCCACTCTGTGTTTCGGACTCTATCCGGTTACGTGCGCTCGCTGAAGGACCGGTTCCATCTGACTTTCTTCCATTGTCTTCGGCGTGAACACCTTGACTTCAGCCTTTTCGACGAGGTCCACCATCTGGAATTCCGCGACCTAAGTCTTGACGTTGGTCCCCTGCAAACGAACGATTTTGCGGTTGTCTATTTTCCTGACATCGGCATGACCCTGCCAAGCATTATGCTGTCCAACTACCGGATCGCGCCCATCCAGATTTGCGGGACGGGGCACCCGGTGAGTACCTGGGGGTCGGAGATCGATTACTTCATGAGCGGTGTGGAGGTCGAAGATTCTGACGGCCAAAGGAACTATTCGGAGCGATTGTTGTTACTCCCGGGAATGGGCGCCATCCACAATCGGCCGAACTACGAGCTGACCGGCCGGAAGAAGAGCACTTCAGATATCATTATCAACTTCCCTTCTTCGGGTCAAAAACTGAATGCCCGTTTTCTGGCGACGCTCCGTAAGCTTCTCGACCAAGTGCGGCGGCCGGTGCGATTCCGGTTCTTTCCCGCTGTGCTTGATATGGAGAACAGTTATCTACCTTTCGTGGCCACCGTGCGAGAGGCGCTGGCAGGGACGTCCGCTATCCTTGAGATCATGCCATTCCTGCACTATTCGGAATACATGGGTCTGATGGAAGAGGGCGATTTCACCCTCGATACTTATCACTTTGGAGGCTCCAACGTCGTTTCGGACAGCCTCTTCGTGCGCAAACCAACCGTAGCATGGCAGGGCGACAAATGGTACAACCGGATTAGCGCTGGCATGCTCCGGCGTGTGGGCCTGGACGAATTGATTACTCATAGTGAAGATGAATACCTGGCAACGGCGCTGCGGCTGATCCACGACGACGCATGGCGCGCGCAGTTGACAACACGAATTCAGACTGTTGACCTCAACGCGACAGTATTCAGTGACGCAGAAGCACCGTCCTTCCGCCGCGCGATCGAGTTCCTCATTGCCAACCACGACCGACTCAAGATGGAGACGAACCGAAAACCGATCCGCATTCTCTGATCGAAATGGTGCGAACGATCGCTGCGTGGCGGGCCGCTTGCACCCACAGCAACTCTGCCCGCCGAAGCACGCCTTTCATCCTTTCTACAGTCGAATTTCCCGCACGAGCGCTGGCGCCTTATTTCTTGTTATGCAGGCGTTGCCCGATGCCGGCGTAACCTCCTTGCCACATGCCAGGCAAAAACTTCTTGGCGAACCACGCAGGGTGTGGGTACGATTTCGCCCAACAACGTCTGCGTATCTTGCGGAGAAGTTCAGGGGAAAGACCCTGCTCCTTTGCCGCGCCTGCTCCCCGAAAAAATGGCCCTGCTTTGCGGGGAAGTTGTCGCCAATAGACTGTCTCCGATGTCTTTCGGAGATTCACCCTGATTGCTTCGGATCCCTTGGTACTTGTCCAAGCGGACTTGTTGGCCGGTCGATATGATTGCGTGAACTGGATCATCTTGAATGCGCATTCCCCCACGCACCTGATGCGCAGGGCCGGCCGATTCAGTCGATGCGTTCGTGGTTGGGCGAAGAAAGAGACTAACTACCCGAGGAGAGTGCTATGCCGTTCAAAACGCTGGGCCTCGACCCTTCGCTCGTGCAGGCTACGCGCGACATGCGCTACGTCCAACCCACGGCCATCCAGGAAGCGGCGATTCCACCTATCCTTGCCGGCCGCGACCTCCTGGCCACCGCACAAACGGGCACCGGCAAGACGGCGGCCTACCTTCTGCCCATCCTCCACCGGCTCCTGAACCTCCCCCGTCGCGCCACGCAAGTACTCGTCATCACGCCGACCCGCGAGTTGGCGCAGCAGATCGACGAGGTCTTTCTGGGCTTGGCCTACCACACGCCGCTACGGGTGGGAGTCCTTGTGGGCGGCGCGGCCATGGGCCCTCAAGAAAAGGCATTGCGGGCCGGCGTCGAAGTGCTTGTCGCTACGCCGGGCCGGCTTCTGGACCACATGCGGCAGAACCAGCCGCGCTTCGACCACGTACACACCCTCGTTCTGGACGAGGCCGACCGAATGCTCGATATGGGCTTTTTGCCCGACCTGAAGCGCATCCTTTCGCGCCTGCCGGCGCGCCGCCAGACCCTGCTGACCTCCGCCACCATGCCGCCGGTGATCGCTCGGTTGGCACAAGATATCCTGCGCGATCCGGTCCGGATCGCCATCGGACACCGAAATGCCCCTGCTGTGGGTATCACACAGGCAGCTTATCCCGTGCCGGAGCAACTCAAGACGGCCCTCCTGCGTTACCTCCTGCGTCACACGGAAATGCCCTCGGTATTGGTGTTCACCCGGACCAAGCGCTCAGCTCGGAACCTGGCACGGATCATCGCGGCCGATGGCCTCGGGGTCGGTCAGCTGCATAGCGACCTCACACAGCCTCAGCGGAACAAGGCCATGGAAGCGTTTCGCCGGTGCGACTATCAGGTGCTCGTGGCAACCAATATCGCGGCGCGGGGCCTGGATGTGGAACACATCACTCACGTCATCAGTTATGACGTACCCACGGTGCCCGACGACTATGTCCACCGGATCGGCCGCACGGCCCGAGCGGGAGCCGAGGGCGACGCCTGGGTGATGGTCTCCCCAGGCGAGGAAGAGTCGCTCATGCAGATCGAGCGCCAGATTGGCCAACGGCTACCGCGAATCATCTTACCGGACTTTGACTACACCATGGCTGCGTCCGACGGCGCAGGCAGAAGGGATCAGCGACCCCGCGGAAGGCGGGCAGCATCGAGTCCGCACGTCTCGAAACAATTCGGCAAGAAGGGACAAGAGCGCCGACGCAGACACCGGGGGTAATCAAAGCGATGGGCTGACCTCGGCTAGCCCACTATACACGGTAAGGCTGACCTTTCACGAGTTCCTGGGATATTCTTGCCGCGGGTGGGAGGTGGAGGGCTGTGAGGGAGCAATGGCCGTGGCCATTGCTCCCGAATTCGCGCGAAGGGGTTTAGGCCAGCGTGTTCACCTTGCCGCCGCCCCCGGAACCATCATGATCCCCGTCACCGTCCGTGCCAACGGTTGCGGCCGGAGCTGCCGATTTGGGTGGTGCTGTGTTTGCTGTGCCTTTGCCCCCGGATAATGCGGCAGCCTGAGGCAGCGCAGACACGATTGCCTGACTTCCGACGCCTGAAATCCCCATCTTTACACCTCCTGTACCGACTCGCGTGCTCGGCGAGGCGGACAACACAAAGATTCAGCGCGCCTCAAGAAATCTACTTTCAAGTCTAACGGCTCATGCGGCGCCGGCAATTTGTGTTCTCCGTGCGCGTCGGCAAGGATGCAAAAACTTTGGGGGTTATGCCGGTTGTGCGGAATAGGCCGGCTTAGTCGTTCGGGCTCAGGAGGTGTCACGAGGGGCCAGGCTCGCCGGGCGTCCCGCCAGCCGGCGCCTGGGGAGCAGTGGAAGGCATTGTGACCTCGCAGCAAGGGAGCCGCGCTGCCGATGCTGCTTCTAATGACGGGCCACTGAGAAGGCCCGCACCGTGGCGAAACGCTCGTCTTCCGAATTGCCGCAACATCAGGTCACGGTCAACAAGACCGGAGCCGAGGGCTGCACGGTCCAGCGCGCAGCCAACTGCGCCAGAAGCCAAAGATGATTGACTTGCTTCCAGACCTGCGCCGTGAGAAACTGTGCCAAGCCCTCGCGAAAGGAAACCGAAGTCTGTCTCCTGAGCCGTTTCTCCAAGGTCGAAGTTCTTGACGGCGTTCGGCGGCTCCGTTTATGGTGCGACGGACGAACTCGGGCTGGCGGCAGTGGAGAATCGGCCAAGCGCACGCGATTGGCACGCGACGATCCTTTATCTCCTGGGACTCCATTACAATGGACCCTCCTTCGCTCAAAATTGCCTCATGGAGAAACTGACCGGCGTCAACGAAGCTCATACTAGGAAAGGGATTCTCGCATGATCAAACCAGTCAGAGCCATCTTCAAAACTCTCTTTTGTTGCTGGTGCCTGATCAACGGATCGAGCAACCCGTCCTGGGCTAGCGATCCGGCGGATAACCCGATTTTCCCCAAGGGCGCCAAGCTGGAATTGCTGCACACCCGCAAGGCTAAGCTGAATAGCGGCCTCACCGAGGGCCCTGCGGTCGCGCCCGATGGGACGATTTACTTCACGGATATGCCGTTTGGCAAAGATAATGGCATGATCCTTCATTTCGACCCAAAAACCAAAAAAACCACTGTTTTCACGGATAAGGCCTTCAAGTCCAATGGATTGACCTTTGACCTGAAGGGCAATCTCCTTTCCTGTGACGGCGCGGACGGAGGAGGCCGTTGCATCCGCCGCTGGGACCTGAAGACT
Organism: Gemmataceae bacterium; assembly: GCA_035296965.1. GTDB lineage: Bacteria > Planctomycetota > Planctomycetia > Gemmatales > Gemmataceae > DATGZX01. The sequence goes on along the minus strand of DATGZX010000221.1, from coordinate 15,517 downwards.
GCCAAGAGCGAAGTCATCGCCGATCGTTACAACGGCAAGCGCTTGAATTCGCCAAACGATCTCTGCGTCGATGCGAAAGGCAGGATTTATTTCACCGATCCGCGCTACGGCGGTATAGAGCCAAGGGAGTTATCTCAGGAGGCCGTCTACCGTATTGAGGAAGATGGGACCGTCATTGAAATCACTCACGATGTTGAGAAACCGAACGGCCTTGCCTTGAGCCCGGACAACAAGACGCTTTACATTGCCGATCACAACAACGGCGGTAATCGCCTTTCTCCGAAAGATCCCGAGCCCAAACGTGGCGCCATGAAGATCTACGCCTTCCCGCTTGACGAGGAGGGCCGCGTGGCAGGCAAGCGCAAGACCCTCGTGGACTTCGGAAAAGAGAATGGGTGCGACGGCATGAGGCTCGATGCCAATGGGAATCTCTACATGGCGATCCGCAGCCTGGCCCGCCCCGGAATCATGGTAGTCGATCCTGAAGGCAAGGAGCTGGCGTTCCTGCCGACGGGACCTACCCATCAAACCGGACTGTTCGAAGATTGGAAGGGCATCCCCAGCAACGTGGAATTCGGCCTGGGAGATGAAGCAAAAACGCTCTTCGTGACGATCGATAAAAGCCTGTACCGCATTTCTGTCAAGACCCACGGGTATCACGTCCAAGGCGCCGGAAGGTAATTGTCTCCATGGCAGCGCATCACGGTTCACCCGCTCCGTCCAGAAGCGAGCTAGCTCCTGGACAGGATGCGCGGAGTTTGCGAGATCTTTCCGCTCGGCAATGGAAATCCGGTGCCGCGGCATGGCTAGGCTGGCTGTTCGACGGCCTGGACTTGCAACTTTATGTGCTGGTGGCCACTCCTTTCGTCGCGGAATTGTTAGGCGTCGCCGACACGAAAGATCAGCGGGTGGGGTTTTACAGTTCCTGGATCCAGGCTGCCTTCTTGTTCGGCTGGGCGCTTGGTGGCGGTTTCTTCGGCCGCGTTGCCGACCGACTGGGCCGCAGTCGCGCGTTGATGTTGACCATTCTCACCTATGCCCTTTTTACGGGGCTATCGTATTTCGCGCAGACATGGTGGCAGCTACTGTTATTTCGATTCCTGGCGGCTTTGGGCATCGGCGGGGAATGGGCCGTGGGGGCCTCGCTTCTTTCCGAGACCTGGCCGCGCCGCTGGCGCCCTTGGATGGCCGCGGTTCTCCAGACTGGCGTTAACCTGGGCATAATGCTGGCGGCCCTGGCGAATTACCTGCGGGCCGAGTATGCCCTTCCGAATCGCACGGTGTTTTTGGTTGGGGTTCTGCCCGCACTTCTGGTGCTGTGGATTCGCCGGGCGGTCCCCGAACCGGAGGAATGGCAGGGCGCCAAAGAGCGGGCTGCCCACATGGAGCCTGGTTTCCTGCAGTTGTTTCGCGGCCCGTTACGGCGCACCACGACCTTGACGCTTTGTGTTTGCGCCTTCGCGCTGACCGCTCACTGGGCTTTTGGGTTCTGGTACCTGCAACATTTGCGAAATCTTCCCGAACTCGCCGGTTGGACCGACGACAAAAGGAGTCAGTTAGTCAGCAAGGCGCTTTGGCTGGTGATAGGGACGTCGATTGCGGGGAATTTCTTGGCGGCATGGCTGGCTCGATGGATTGGCTATCGGCGGGCGATCACATTTCTCTGTCTGGCCTATTTCCTGGCGATGCTGGCCACCTACAGCGCGCCTCATGATTACGAACATTTATGGTATGGGTATGCGTCGATCGGCCTGTGCCAGGGGGTATTCGCCTTGTTCACGATGTATCTTCCCCCGCTCTTCCCGACGCTCTTGCGAACGACAGGCGCCGGATTCTGCTTCAACATCGGCCGCATTGCCGCGGGCCTGGGTACGGTCTTTTTCGGCCTCTTTGCAAAGGTGGGTGATTACCGACCAGCCCTCCTTTACGCAGGATTCTTGTTCTTGCCGGCAGCGGCAATAGCCTGGTTGATGCCGGACCTGCTGGATGAGCAATCAACTGAGTTGCCCAGCTCCAAAAAGGACTGATTATGCATCTCGGAAAACGAGCAGACTCTCCGTCGGCTTTGCCAGAGTCTTGTTTAGGATTTGGTTACCAAGCAAACGACCGATGGGCGCACATGCCCAAGGATTGGACATGGCAGGAAGTAGCCGGCGTGGCGTGCGACAGCAAGGATCATGCTTTCGTTTTCAATCGTGGCGAACATCCCGTCGTGATCTTTGACCGGGACGGCGTTTTTCTGGGGTCATGGGGGGAAGGCATGTTCGTTCGGCCGCACGGCATCTTTATTGGCCCAGACGACTACGTTTTTTGCATCGACGACCTTGATCACACCGTGCGTAAATTTACATCGGATGGCAGACTACTGCTGACCCTGGGAACCAGCGGGCAGCATTCGGACACAGGCGCCACAAGTATCGACTACCGCACCATCGTTCGAGCGGGCCCGCCGTTTCACTTCCCAACCAACCTGGCACTCGCACCCGAAGGCGATCTCTACATTACGGATGGATATGGAAACGCAAGAGTGCACAGGTTTTCTCCCGATGGCCGGCTCATCCTCTCCTGGGGAAAACCGGGAAGCGGTCCTGGCGAATTTCACGTGCCTCACGGCATCGCTGTTGACCGCAAGGGGACCGTGTACGTGGCAGATCGGGAGAATAGCCGCATTCAATTGTTCAATCCAGAGGGAGTCTATCTTGCCGAATGGACTGATGTTGCCAGGCCGTGCGAGGTCTTCATCGACAGGGTAGGTACTGTCTATGTGGCCGAACTTGGCTTCCACGCCGGCATGTGGCCAGGAACGAGCCCCCCTACCCCCGATGCTTCGGGCGGCCGGCTGAGCATCTTTGATTTTGAGGGTAAGCTCCGTGCCCGCTGGGGCGGGGGCCGGAATCCCACCAGTCCTGGGGACTTTTTCGCTCCACACGATGTTTGGGTCGATTCACGAGGCGATATCTACGTGGGCGAAGTAACTATGTCGGCAGGCGCTGGCCGTGGCCTGGTGTCGCCTGACTGTCACACGCTGCAGAAATTCACCTTGCAAGAGCGCTTTTTGTGCGACGGGAAGCTCGCTTTGAACCCGTGATCGACCTGGCTGCAACCTGTGCTGGAGAATCATCTGATGAAGGCTTGGCGTTTCCACGGCTTCAACGACATGCGTTTGGACGATGTGCCGGTGCCCATCTGCGCTCCTGGTCAGGTTCTCGTTGAACCCCTTTGCGTGCAGCCCAGCGTCACGGAGGCTCAACTTGCGCTAGGAATTCCGACGCTGGCCTTCGACCGCGTGAAGCGCCGCCTGGAAACCGAAGCCCCCATTCAGCTCTTCGGCCATGAGTTCTGTGCGCGCATCCTTGAAATCGGCCCCGGGGTCAGCCGATTTCAACCCGGAGATCGTGTTGCGGCCCGAGCCAAGCTGCCGTGCACCGTTTGTCCACTCTGCCGTTCGGAACGCAGTGACTTGTGTCGCAAGGGACCGGTCATCGGCTTCGATCTTCCTGGTTGTTTCGCCGAAATCGCCTCTTTGCCGGAGATTGCGCTGGTAAAGGTAGACGACCGGATTTCCGATAGCGAGGCCGCCTGTCTCCAATCGTTGAGCGACAGCGTGGCGGCCGTGGAAACTGCTCGCCTGCGGATGGGGGATGCGGTCGTAATTCTCGGCCAGGGCAGCATGGGCTTGGAATGCCTGCAAATCGCCCGCCAGAGTGGTGCGGGATTGCTAATAACAGTGGATGTTCGCCAGGAATCTTGCCAAGTCTCACGACAACTGGGCGCGGACCACGCTCTCAACGCCCGCACCGGGGATATCGTCTCGGCAATCCGCGACCTGACGGGAGGCAATGGGGCGGATGTGGTTTTCGAATGCGCGGGCGGGAGTCCCAAACAAGGGTTGGCTGGCTCTCAAACGCTTTTCCAGGCCCTCGATGCGGTGCGCTCGGGCGGAAAGATAATTGGCGTCTCTTGGTTCGGTGGTCCGATCCAGCTAGAAATCGATCTCCTTCGCGAACGCAGTCTGCGCTATATGTTCCCGGACATCAGCACGCAAGCCCATCTCGAGCACACGGTCCGGTTGGTCGCCTCGGGGCGCGTGCGCTTGGCGCCTACGATCACTCACATTCTCAATGGAATCGAATCGGTCCCGAGAGCCTTCGAGATCACCGCGAACAAGGCGGCGCACAAGGCCATAAATCCAGCCCAGGTCATGATGCGGCCACGCGCCGCCGAGCTTTCCGTGCCGTAAAGATCTCAGAACTGTGTCGTCACGCGGTCGCCCGCCTTCTGGCCTGCGCCACGCGAGATGCCGGCCTAGCCGCCCGCTATCGCCCCCACCACCCAAAACGGCTCTGCCCCCGACGCGACCGCGTCCGGAAGTAGGGCATTCGGCGGTTCATGGGACAGGTCCTCTTCGCAGGCGAAGAACCTCACGAACGGCCGGCGCGCATGCGTGACCTGGTCACGGATCGTTCCGCGCAGCATTGGATAGCGAGCCTCGAGCGCGTCGAGGACTGAGCACAGCGTGGGCCTACCCTCCACGTCCAGCTTCAGCTCAGCGCCAACATGCGCCAGCGCTCGCAGATGTTGCGGGAGGATGATTCGGATCATGGCAGTGTCTGGACCTCGACAGACACCACGGCTGGTAGGTCGCGGACAATGGGGGCCCAGTTGTCTCCGGCATCGGACGATACGTAGACCTGACCGCCGGTGGTGCCGAAATAGACGCCGCACGAATCGAGCGCGTCGACGGCCATCGCGTCGCGGAGCACGTTGACGTAGCAGTCCTTTTGCGGCAGACCCTTCGTGAGTGGTTCCCACTCGTTGCCGCCGGTCCGGCTGCGGTAGACGCGTAGCTTGCCTTCGAGCGGATAGTGCTCCGAGTCGCTCTTGATCGGGACGACGTAGATGGTCTCCGGCTCATGTGCGTGAACGTCGATGGCGAACCCGAAGTCGGTCGGCAGGTTGCCGCTGACCTCTTGCCACGATTCACCGGCGTCGTTGCTGCGCATGACGTCCCAGTGTTTCTGCATGAACAGCACGCCCGGGCGCGAGCGGTGCATGGCGATACGGTGCACGCAGTGGCCGACTTCGGCAGTCGGGTCGGGGATGTGTTCGGACCTTAGGCCACGGTTGATCGGCCGCCAGGTCTTGCCGGCGTCGTCGGTACGAAAGGCGCCTGCCGCCGAGATGGCAATGTACATCCGGCCGGGATCGCTCGGATCGATAAGGATCGTGTGCAGGCACATCCCGCCAGCGCCCGGTTGCCAGCGCGGCCCAGAGCCGTGCCCACGCAGACCGGGAAGTTCCTGCCAGGTCTGCCCGCCGTCGGACGTGCGGAAGATGGCAGCGTCCTCCACGCCGGCGTAAACGGTCTCCGGATCGGTCACCGACGGTTCGAGATGCCAGACGCGCTTGAACTCCCAGGGGTGTGGCGTGCCGTCATACCACTGGTGAGTGCCGGGAACGCCGTCGTACACGAATTTGTTACCCACCGGCTCCCACGTCTTGCCGCCGTCGCTGGACCGTTGCATCAATTGCCCGAACCAACCGCTCGACTGCGAGGCATACAACCGATTTGAGTCGACAGGCGAGCCCTTCAGATGGTAGATCTCCCAGCCCGCGAAGTGGGGGCCGCTGACATCCCATTTTTCGCGCTTGCCGTCGGCGCTCAGGATGAATGCGCCTTTGCGCGTACCTACAAGAACTCGTACGCCGCTCATCCCTTTCTCCTTGCATGAGTGTGTACAGAAATGCTCACCGGTGAGTGTCTCGTCCACTGCTGCCCGATTTCTTGGGCTTCCAATTGTATCGGGCCCTGTCAGTTGGTCTATCGGTGCACATCGATTGTTCTATTGCGAACGAATGGGCCTTAACAGGGTACTCGTTGATCCTTCCCGCCGACTTGGCCGGCTGGTTTGGCCGGACCGTTTCACTACAGTTGGCTGCGGAACTGCTCTCGATCTAGGCCGCAGTCACGGAGGATCTTGCTCATAAGCCCCGGCCCGATCGTCTCGCCGGCATGCACCGGCACCACGGTCTTGCGACCGTCCGGATGCCGCAAGAAGTGGTGGCTAGCGCGGACCCGCAAGACGACGAAGCCTTGCCGCTCCAACGCCCGGATTACCTCCGCCCCGGTCAACGCCGGCAATTTGCCGCTCATGACGGGACCCTTACCCGTTGGACGCCGACAAACTCCAACCCTTCTCCTGACTCAGTCTCCACTTCCAGGCACAGGGCGATCGCCTCCCGCACCCGGTCCATTAGTTCGTCGAGGGACCGGGCCTGGGTATGACAACCCGGCAGCGACGGGACTGAGGCGACGAGATACCCTTCCTCGTCACGCTCGATGACGACATTAAATTCACGGCTCATAGGGTCCTCCTAAGAAATATACGGTGGCATACCCAAGCCAGGTACTCGCGAAAACTCATTGGCATTATCGGTCAACAGTGGCAGACCGTAGTAACGAGCCGTGGCCGCAATAATCAAATCGTGAGCGCCGATCATTTAACCCTTGTTGATGAAGACGTTGATGTCAACCATCAGTCCCATGGGTTGGCCTCCGCAGGAAATTCGGCGCGGATGGCGCGTACGTCCTTTGCAAAATCGTCGGCATCCTCGCCCAACGAGGGAAGACCGTGCAAGAATGCATTCAGCTCTCCCACCGTGAGCCTTGATGGTGGCTCGGCCGGCGTCAAGCGCGCGATGACTATGTCGTCGCGCTCCAGGTCGATACTGATGCCTTCGGCGTAGACCTTGTTCACTAAAGTGATAAAATTCTTTTCCGCTTCCCCGACATTCATGATCCACGTCTTTCTCGCTCAAAGTTGGCGGCAGTCCAGCGTTCGAGATTACCAGACTGAACCGTCTTGTCCATGCCGGGTCAGCTTGCGAGAGTCAAGTGTACCCGCACCAACCGACCCAAAAGCCGCCGCGGCGAACCATGCCAGCGCAAAGCCGTTAGCATCGCGCCCCTCGCGATCTCCTACTTCTGGGGCTGGTCCTGAAGCTTGAAATCGACGCGGTAGTATTTAACAGAAACCTCCGCCGGTCCCGTCCGCCGAAACGATGTACATACCGTGACCCGACCCGTACGATCCATATCTGCGCATCGGGAACGCGAGCACGCAATCGGTCGCAGGCTTCAATCTCATTCACGTCCACCTCATAGGTGCTGCTCAGGATGTCGATGGCTGCGAACCTGCCGTCGTCTGCCGATGTGAGTTGGGGGCGGACGACTGCCTCGTAAACGGCGTCGCCCCGCTGGGCGAATTCCTCTTTACTGTAACGGCGTTTGGTAGTGGCCATGATCCTCCTCAGAACAACAAGATTGTGACGCTGCTATAGTACCTGCTTCCAACTGCGAGACCCTATCTACCCAATTCTTCGCCCTCTACCAAGCTTGCCAAAGCTAATTTCGAAGAGGCACCAGCGCCCGCAGCCGAACATCGCGCAAGTAGAGCCCTAGCCAAGCCAGCATCCCAAGCACAACCGGGGAAATGAACGCCCATTCACCGATGCGCAGGTGCGTGGCGGTCGCGCCGCCAAAATAGCCTGTAAGCAAGATCGCGCCAAGGACAGCGGTTTGCGGAAGCACGTAGAGAAGAGTACAGCCGAGTTCGACGATACCGAGGCCCAGGATAAGGTGCTCGGGATACCCAAGATGAGCGAATCCCTCCAAGACTACGGGCGGCTTCATCAACTTCCCGACGCCGCTTGCGATCAGCATCAATACCGGCAGAGCGCTAACAATCCAACCGGCCCAAAGCATTTTCTTCGAGACGGGAGCGGCTTGAATACCTGTGTCCATGTTCCTTTCCCCCAGATGTCTTTCCACCGAAGATCAACGCAACTGTGAGCCGTCGCGGCATCTCAAGCTGCGCTAGCACCAGCACAGTTGTTGACACTTATCTTACTCGCCCGCCTGCAAATCAGGCGACTGAGCCAACCAGCGTGCAAACGGCGGCGGACAATAACGCTGTTGCGACGAAGGCCCCTCTTCTGAATGGGCTGCAGGTTGTAGCTGTGCACGGCGGCCACGCGCTTCACGGGATCACCGGTCAGTTCGTCTAAAATGTGCCTGCGGTCATCGGCGGGGAGGCAATCCAGGTCGTAGACGACAGCATCGCACGGCCAGGAGGCCATCTCGGCACGGGACGCGAAGGTAGCCAACGTCACCCCGTATTTCTCCGCCGTTCGAGTGGCGAGATCCTGATTGACTTCATCCAAACTGATGTAGGCAACAAACATGGCAATTCTCCTCTCCAGGTATCGCAATCATTGGGTGTGCGCACCACGGGCCAATGGAGGCCCGCAAGTTCGGTGCTCTAGACGACCCTCTCCACTATCGTTTCATGCACGATTAACCGGCAGGCTAGTCGGTCGGCAGTCCCGGGATTTCCATCACTGGCCGGATTTCGATCGTGCCCACGCGCGCCGGGGGAATGCGTGCAGCGATCTTGATCGCCTCGTCGAGATCCTTGGCATCGATCAAGTAGTAGCCGCCAAGCTGCTCGCGGGTCTCCGCAAATGGACCGTCGGTTACGAGCGGCTTGCCCTCGCGGACCCGGACGCTGGTCGCTGTCGCCACAGGGTGCAGCGGCGCGGCATCTAGATATTGCCCGCACGAGTGGAGCTCCTGCGTCAGCTGAGCGGACTTCACGTAACACTCCTGCCGCTCAGTGTCGCTCATGGCGTGTTCGTCAAGGTAAACCAGCAGCATGTATTTCATATGTGTACCTCCATCAGTAGGACGCACGGCGCGTATCCGAATCGACACTTTCCAGAAAAATTATTTAGAATGAAGCATGCTCCCGAACGCCAGCGCGGCTATTGACATGGTTTATCGCTCCGACTGGGGCCGGATCGTCGCCACCCTGATTCGGCTCTTCGGCGACTTCGATGTGGCCGAAGAAGCGGCGCAGGAAGCCTTTGCGGCCGCCGTGAAGCAGTGGCCCGCCTCCGGCGTCCCTGATTTCCCCCGCGCTTGGATTATTCAGACAGCGCGGCAAAAGGCGATCGACCGCCTGCGGCGCCAAAAGCGGTTCCAGGAGAAGGTTACATCGTACATCGAGTCCGGTTTGCTTCGCACTAGCGAAGAGCCAGTTACGGAATCGAGCGACATTCCGGACGATCGCTTGCGGCTGATCTTCACCTGCTGCCATCCGGCACTCGCGCTCGAGGCACAGGTCGCGCTTACGCTGCGCATGCTGGGCGGCCTGGAAACGGACGAGATCGCGCGGGCGTTTCTGGTACCAGTGGCGACCATGGCACAGCGGCTTGTGCGCGCCAAGCGCAAGATTCGCGATGCGGGAATTCCGTATGGAGTACCCGACACGAACGACATACCGGGTCGGCTCGATGCAGTCTTGACCATCATCTATCTCGTCTTCAACGAAGGCTATGTCGCCACGCGCGGCCAGCCGCTCGTGAGGACCGAACTCTGCACCGAGGCCATCCGCCTTGGGCGCCTTGTTAGAGCATTAATGGCGCCGCGGCCGCCTGCCGAAGCGACTGGTCTGGTCGCCCTTATGCTGCTTCACGATTCACGCCGCGCTGCCCGGCTCGACGAAGCCGGCAATCTCGTCCTTCTCGAAGAGCAAGATCGGGGTCGCTGGGATCAGCAGCAAATTGCCGAGGCGCTGCCGCTCGTCGACGAAGCGCTCCGCGGTGAGCCTGGTCCGTTCGCTCTGCAAGCGACGATCGCTGCGGTGCATTGTCGAGCAGCACGGGCCGAAAACACGAACTGGCCCGAGATCGTCCGGCTGTATGATCTTCTCGGCCGCGTGCAGCCCTCCCCGGTAGTGGCACTGAACCGGGCCGTGGCAATCGCCATGGCGGACGGCCCTCAGGTGGCGCTCGCGCTCGTCGATCAGCTCACCGCCACCGGCGCTCTCAATGGCTATCACTTGCTCCATGCCGTGCGTGCCGATCTACTGCGCCGCATAGGATCCTCGGCTGAAGCGGCGCGAAGCTATGCGCGAGCGCTCGAGTTGGTTACCAATGACAGCGAACGAAGGTTTCTCGAGCGACGATTGCGCGAACTACCATCGCCGCAAACGTGAGTTAGGGTGGCTTTCTGTTCTTGAGCTAGCACCTCTTCAAGCGAAAATTCCCGAAAGGCAATGTCATGTTTTGTCATGTTAAAGGGGGGGTAGGCAGACTATGTGTCTGACATAGCTCAAAACTGTCCAAGCGACTATTCTGCAATGGGTTACGTCTCAGCAAAGGACCTTGGACACATGGCAGGTCACCATGACATATGTCATGTGTACATGTGTACATATTCCAAGCATTCTGAATTGAAAAAAATTAGAAATTTCGGTGCTCACCGACGCCCGTTTCGTAGTTACTCTCTTGTATGGCCACGCAAGATAAGGGTAATCCCGAACCTGATGACCTCGAACAACTTCGCCAAAGCGGCACCGATCGACAAGCATTGGGGCGAGTATGGGATCGTTATCGAGACCGCCTCCGTCGGTTGGTGCGTTTGCGCATGGACCGCCGGCTGCAAGGGCGCGTCGATCCCTCGGACGTGCTGCAGGAAGCCTTCCTCGATTTCCAATCTCGGGCCGAGGAATATGTCAAGAAGCCGGACATGCCGTTTTTCCTTTGGCTGCGTTTCCTGACGGGGCAGCGCTTGCAGCTACTCCACCGCCATCACCTCGGCGCCCAAATGCGCGACGCCGGGCGGGAAGTCTCACTCCAGCGCGGGGCCATGCCACAAGCCACTAGCATCTCCCTCGCCGCCCAGCTCCTGGGCCGATTTACGTCGGTGACCCAGGCCGTCCAGCGCGCCGAGATGCAAGTGATCCTCCAGGAGGCCATCAATTCCATGGACCCGATCGACCGGGAGATCCTGGCGCTGCGTCACTTCGAGGAACTTTCGAACGAGGAGACGGCTCAGGTACTGGAGATCAAGCCGTCTGCCGCCAGCAGCCGGCACATTCGCGCCTTGAAACGGCTGCGCGGCGTGCTTCGCGCCACGCCAGGGTTTTTCGACCAAGATAGGGAATGAAACTGGAAACCGCCTATATCTGCGTGCTTGATTCAGCAGCGGCGTAGGACAGATTTCCTAATCTGTCCGGTCAGGTTGGAAACCTGACCTACTGCCGAATCGCGAACGGTCATTGAGATCGGAAAGAATCTCCCGCAAGCTGTGTGCTATGCCCACGGTGCTCCGTGGGCATGCGAGCGACATCGGGCCAGGTTGCAATTTGTCTTTCGCGTTTGAATCGAGGCATATCATGCACTCATCCAGCGACGCCCGTAGTCCTGTCGAACTTCTGGCCGATGAGTTCCTCGGCCGCCACAAGCGCGGCGAGAAGCCAACCATCAAGGAATACTGCGACCGCCACCCGGATCTGGCCGAGGAGATTCGCGACGTTTTCGAGGCCCTGCTCATGGTCGAGGACCTCAAACCGGACTCCTCGGAAGTCAGCGGCTCCTTCGGTGACTCGGTGCGCATCGACGGCAGACGCCTCGAGCACGTCGGCGATTATCGCATCCTCCGCGAGATCGGCCGCGGCGGCATGGGCGTCGTCTACGAGGCCGAGCAGGAAGCCCTTGGCCGCCGCGTGGCCTTGAAGGTGCTGCCCAAGACCATGGCGTCCGACGCCAAGGCGCTGATTCGCTTTCAGCGCGAGGCCAAGGCGGCCGCCCGCTTGCACCACACCAACATCGTGCCGGTCTTCGACGTCGGCCAGGACGGCGAACAGTTCTTCTACGCCATGCAACTGATCCAGGGGCAGGGGCTCGACCTGGTCGTCAAGGACTTGAAACGGCTGCGCGACCAGAGTGTCCACGCTTCGCGCACGCCCAATGTTGCCGAGGACAAAAGCATCGCGGCTTCGTTGCTGCGCGGCCAATTCGACAAGGAAGACCTGTTGCGCGGCGAGCAGCCCGATGCGAACGAAACGGCTGCCTACGAGGGGAGTTTACCGTCCTCGGCGGTGTTGCCGGGCCAGTCGGAGCTATCGAGCGTCGAGAGCAATCGCCGCGCCTACTACGGCAGCGTGGCCCAGATCGGCTTGCAAACGGCCGGGGCGTTGTCGTATGCCCATGCCCGCGGCATTATCCATCGGGACATCAAGCCGGCCAACCTACTCCTCGATTCCGCCGGCAACGTTTGGGTGACAGACTTTGGCCTGGCCAAGACCGGCGACTCCGGCACCACCCACAGCGGCGACATCCTTGGCACCATCCGCTACATGTCTCCCGAACGCTTCCGGGGCCAGTGCGATGTCCGTGCCGACCTCTATGCCCTTGGTCTGACGCTCTATGAGATGCTGACGCTGAAGCCGGCCTTTTCGTCGGCGGATCGGCTGAAGCTGATCGAGCAGATTCGCCAGTCGGAGCCGCCCACGCCCCGCTCCCTGGATGCGCGCATCCCGCGCGACCTGGAGACGATCATCGTCAAGGCAATCGACAAGGATCCACGCCGGCGTTACCAGTCAGCCGACGAGCTGGCGGAGGATTTGCAACGCTTCGTGGCCGACGAGCCGATCAAGGCCCGGCGGACCGGCTCGGCCGAACGGCTATGGCGTTGGTGCAGGCGCAACCCGGCGGTGTCGAGTCTGGCCGCAAGCATCTTCCTCGTGCTTGGCGTGGGCATCGTGGGCACGTCGATAGGGCTGGTGCGGGCGAAGGAGGCGGAGGCGGCAGCGCAAGAGCGGTTCGTGGAAGCCGAGGAGGCCCGAGCCAGGGAAGCTGAGCGCGCCGAGGGAGAACGGCAGGCCAAGCTCGAAGCGGAAGTTGCGAGAAAAAAGGCCGAGGAGGCCGAGGCCCTGACGCTGGCCGATTACCGGGCCAGCGCCGACGATGCCATCGAGCAACTGCTCGGGTCGAAAGCGGAAATTGGCCCAAAGGAGCGGACGTACCTGGAAAACACCTTGAAGCGCTGGCAGGCGTTCGCTGCAAGGCAGGAAAATGATGAGCGCGGCCAGTCGATCCGCGCCGAGGGGCATTTCCGCGTCGCCCACCTTTGGTCCCAACTTGGCCGCAAGCAGGAAGCGCGGCGGGAATACGAGACGGGCCGCGATATCTGGAGGAAGCTGGTCGAGCAATTCCCCGCCGTGCCCGCGTACCAGAAGGACTTGGCAAACACCCACCTCGACCTGGGGGTGATGTACTTTGATCTCAGCAAGCACGACGAATCGCGAGCGGAGTATCAGGCGGCCATTGACATTCTGAAGAAGCTGGTCGTGCAGTTCCCCGCCGTGCCCGCGTACCAGGCAGATCTGGCCAACTCCCACAATGACCTGGGCAATCTGCTCGCTAGGCTGCTCGGGAAGTACGATGAAGCGCAGACGGAGTACCAGGTGGCCATTGACATTCATCAGAAGCTGGTCGCGCAGTTCCCCGCCGTGCCCGCATACCAGCGGTATCTGGCCGGCACACACTTGAACCTGGGGAATCTACTTGCTGATCTCGGCAAGGGCGAGGAAGCGCGGGCGCAGTACGAGGACGCACGCGATCTCCAGAAAAAGCTGGTCGAGCAATTCCCCGCCGTGCTTGAATACCAGAAGATACTGGCCCTCACCCACAACAACCTGGGGCTTCTGCTCGCTCATCTCGGCAAGCACGATGAAGCGCGAGCGGAGTACCAGGCGGCCATTAACATTCGGAAGAAGCTGGTCGTGCAGTTCCCCGCCGTGCCCGCATACCAGCTGAATCTGGCCGAAACCCAGATGAACCTGGGAAATCTGCCCGCTGATTTCAGGAAGTCTGAGGAAGCACGAGCGGAGCTCCAGGCGGCCCGCGACCTCTTGAAAAAACTAATCGAACAGTTCCCCGCCGTGCCCGCGTACCGGCGGGAGCTGGCCAATACCCAAGGCACCCTGGGTAACGTGCTCGCTCGCTTAGGCAAGTGGAAGGAAGCGCAAGCGGAGCTCCAGGCGGCCCGCGAGCTCCTGAAAAAACTGGTTGAGCAGTTCCCCGCCGTGCCCGCGTACCAAGTCGAACTGGGCGGCAGCTATTGCAACACCGGCATCCGGTTCGACGAGGTCGGGAAACCGGCCGAGAGCCTAGAGTGGTTCGACCTAGCAATTCGAACGCTGAAGCCGGTCCATGATAAGGAACCGCGGGACATGACCGCCAGGCAATTCTTGCGGAATAGTCACGCGGGCCACGCAATGGCTTACGACCGGCTTAGGAAGTTCGCCGAGGCGCGGAAGGACTGGGACCGGGCAATCGAACTCAGCCCGCCGGCCGAGCAACCGTTATTTCGCGCGGACCGTGCCTTATCGCGCCTGCAAGCCGGCATGGTTGCCGAGGCGGTGGCCGAGGTCGCGGAATTGACAGCCTTTGGTGCTAACGCTAGTGCCTCGCCAAAATGGAGCGCCGATAACTGGTACAACTTCGCGTGCGTCTACGCCGCGGCCAGCGGCAAAATCGCGGACAAGAAGCAGGAATACGCCAACCGGGCCATGGAGCTGCTACAGAAAGCAGTTCAGGCCGGCTACAACGACCCCGCCAACATGAAGACGGACACCGACCTCGACTCGCTACGTGGCCGCGAGGATTTCAAGAAACTACTGGCGGGGTTGGAGAAGAAAGATGCGAACTCAAAGAAGCCGTAAACCAGCCTTAGGGCGTCGTCGTTCATGGCGTTCGGAGTCCCAAGAGCGACCGACAGACATCTCGCACTTTACCTGACCAGCGCACTGCCGACGTGGCTTGACGCTTGGACGCCGAGAATCCGGGATAGCGGGGAGCGACTCCGTATCGACTCAAGACGGAGACACCTCGACGCAGAGCCAGAATGCTTGGTCGGTAGGGCTGCACCAGACTTAGCAGGACCAATAGGTCGTGCGTCTTCGGGATCGACAAACCGGCTTCTTCCAGCAGTGCCTTGAGGTATTTTTCCGAGGCTTGCTGACAAAGAAAGCAGATTTGATCGGCGGCGGATGGTTCGAACCCGGACTCAAGGCCGACGGCGACGCGGTGATCGGACTCGGCTTTTTTCACCCACTCCCGGGTCGCCCTTCGCATAGAGAACCTTGCCTTTTGTCAAAATCTCCGTCGAAAAGGATTCCCCTTCCTGAGTACGCCAAAGCCACTGTTCGGGCTTCCGCACGAGCAAATCCATTGCAAACGGCGCAGGCAATTCCCAGGTGATTTTGACCGCCATGTCGAGTTCGTTTCGGCACGGCATGATGACCATCAAGTCCACGTCGCTATCCTCGTGCGGCTTGCCATGGCCGTAGGAACCGAACAGGATGATCTTATCGGGCTTGAAGCGAGCCGCGACCTGCCTGGCGTAGCGGCGAATCACCGACATTGGGATCTTCGCGCCATAGTAGAGGCTTGGGGAATTCGGGACACGTTTCATCGCTTTCGAGGCCATTCCTGTAGTTTACAACACGCAGCGTATTGACTCTAGACGAAGAGATGGAACCATGGCACAAGGGAGTGAAGGGGGGCCACGAAGACGCTGCCAACATGGCGAAGGACCCCGACCTCGACTCGCTACCTGCCCGCGAGGATTTCAAGAAACTGCTCAAGATGCTGCCGCGGTCCAAAG
>DATGZX010000220.1:0-3124 GCA_035296965.1 Gemmataceae bacterium | reverse complement strand
GTTCACGTTGTATAAAACAGGCGGAACGTGCAGGAAGGCCGCGAGGGTCCCAGCGGCGTTCTGTGCCAGCGTGTCATAGTAGGATTTCGGATGAGTCGTTACCTTGAGGAATCCGGCTGGAATCAGTTGCGGCAGGAGGCTCGCGGTGGACACGCGGGCCACACGCGTATTGCCCGCCGGATGGATCAAGCGCATCGCTGCTTCGCGTTGTTCGACCGTCAGGGAGTCCCACACCTGGTAGATGTAACCCACCGCCAACGTGCCGTCATATTCGGAGGGATCGCGGGTCTTCGCGGCCGTGCCGACTCCCGACAGCGGGCCGACCACCATGCTGAACAGCTGTTTAGCACGCTCGGGTGTGACACCGTGCTCAATAATCTCAGCAGTCAGCTGGCGCGGTGACAAGACAACCGCCGGGACGCTGCCGGTCGGCCGCCTTTCCACCGTCGCTGGCGACGCAGGCCCTTTTGACCTCAAGTGATTCCACGCCGCCAGCGCGACGACCAAGGCAACTACCAGCGAAACGCCGAGTACCAGGAGACGCGCTCGCACGAGCTATTCTCAGAGTTAAAGCTTGAGGACCGCTTGCCGGGCGAGAGTTTCTGCAGTGCGCCTGGCCTGATCCTCTGAGACCCCAGTTCCGCTAACATGAATCTGGAAGGCTGAATTCTTGCTTCTTACATTGAGCGATAAACCGCCGCCCATCCCCGGAATGAAAATGGCGTCGTCTCCGATGCCGCTCACCGGCGTTTTCGTGATACCAGCGACTTCCTTTTTAGAGTTCATGAAGCGCTCTACCGGAGATAAGCGCCCCATCTGGCCGAAGACTGTCAGCAATACGCTCTTCTTGCCGGAAGCGCTTTTCCATTCACACATCCGGGTTACCACTTGCTTGCCGTCCGCCACCGGCTCCCCGAGGGCGGCGCCTACCTGGGCCGGTGTGAGTAAAGAGCAAGTATTTGCGTCATCTGCGGCTGATGAAAGGGGGGCTGCCGCAGCAAGGAGAATGGAGCTCAGGGTAACGATCTGGATCCGAACGCACATAGGCTTCGCTCCCCGAACCAGCAAACTGTCAGGATGCTCGTTACGGATACTTCTCGTCAAGGAAAAGCCTCACCGTCCTGGCGTTCGATCCGGAATTGCAGCGGCGCGTAAACGCGATGTTGTGTTTGGTCGGCGACCAGGCCAACGAATCAAAGCGGATAGATTCGCGCCGAAGGTACTCAAGCTCGTCGCCGAAGACCAGTCGTATCGGGAAATCAGCCACCGACTGGGTTTGGCCGATCAGAGACGACCCAGCTATGCCTACTGTCGAGCCATCGCTGCCAGCGGTGGATGGCAGCTCTAAGGCAGTGAATGGTGGGTGACCAACCTAGTGCGTTGCCAAAGTTGCGCAAGTGACCTGCCGGTCGATTTTCGGTCCAGTTGATACTTTGGGACAATGGCCCTTCGGGAAGCGAGGGGACCATGAAGAAGACCAGGTTTTCAGAGGAGCAGATGGTCAAGATCCTGCGCGAGGCGGACCAGGCGCCTGTGGCAGAAGTGGCCAAGAAGCACGGGGTCAGCGATGTCACGATCTACGCCTGGCGCAAGCGCTTTGGGCAGCTTGAGGCAGTGGACGTGAAGCGGCTGAGGCAACTTGAGGCCGAGAACGGGCGGCTCAAAAAGGTGCTGGCCGAACGGATCATGGATATCGAGATCCTGAAGGAAGTCGCTGCAAAAAAATGGTGAGCGCGTGCGTGCGCCGGCAACAGATCGCCTACGTTTGCCAACGGGGCCGATCGATACGGCGAGCGTGCGCGCTGCTGAGCGTTGCAAGGTCTACCGTGGGCTATGAGTCGCGATTGGCGAAGAAGGATGCACCAGCGGTTGCGCTGATGCACGAGCTGTCGGCGCAGTACCCGCGCTACGGCTACCGGCGCATCCAGGTCTTTCTGGGGCGCCGTGGCCATGTCATGAGCCTCGATCGGGCGCACCGACTGTGGCAATTGCACCGGCTGCAAGTGCCTAAGAAAAAGCCCCGGCGGCGCGTTTCGGCCAGTCGCCCACGGCCGTTGCCGGCAACGGCCGTGGGCCAGGTCTGGGCTTATGATTTCGTGTTCGATGCCTGCGCCAATGGTCAGCAGCTGAAGTGCCTGACGGTGGTTGATGAGTTTACGCACGAGTGCCTGGCCATCGATGTCGCCGGGAGCATCCGTTCCGGCAGAGTCATCGAAGTACTGAGCAAGCTGATCAGCGTTCATGGCAGCCCCACGCACCTGCGGTCCGACAATGGCCCCGAATTCGTGTCCAGAGCGGTATTGAAATGGCTAACACAGGCCAACATCGACACCGCCCACATCGATCCAGGTAAACCTTGGCAGAACGGCTGCAACGAGTCCTTCAATGGCAAGTTCCGCGACGAGTGCCTGAGCATGGAGTGGTTCAGAAATCGAATCGATGCGAAGATTGTCATCGAGCAGTTCCGGCGCCATTACAACGAGGTTCGACCGCACTCGAGTCTCGGCCAACTGACGCCGGCAGAGTTCAAACAGCAACTGAGTTCAACAACCAACCCGGACACGGCCATCTCCTAAGCAGCAACTGGTCCGAGGAATGCCAGCAGGTCACACTCCCTATACCGCTTGAATTTGTGCATCAATACTATGTTTGCTCCCTCTTGCGACACAAAAATACCTCCGTATTCTCTCCAAGAATGCCGTGTTCTTTATCGTTAAACCTATAAATGCGCACGTCAAAGGACGCCCACTCCGCTATTGTCTTATGAATTTCATACCCATAATCGACGGTCACGAGGGATCCATCCGAACCAATAGGGTTTGCGTGGTACTCCGGTTTCCTAAGATGAGTAACTGTACCATCGTCATTGACGACTACTCTGGGTTCCACGGCCACGAGCTGTGCCTTCCGCACAGGAAATGTGCTCAGCATCATCCCGCCCGGCTTCAAGGTTCGCCAGATTTCACAAGAAGCCAGGCGTGGATCCAGTATATGTTCCAATACATCCAGCGAAACAAAGAGATCGAACTTGTCATCCGGGAAAGTTAGATGCTGCAGATCTTCGTTTCGAAAGCCATGATGCAATTGACCTAAGCCGATGCTTGGATAAAACTGTGTTGCGATA
>DATGZX010000219.1:0-10851 GCA_035296965.1 Gemmataceae bacterium | reverse complement strand
ACACGTGCCATATATAAGAACACCCTGGATACACCAACGGTGGGACCTACAAGACACTACGTTCGTTCCCCAGCAGGGGCGCGACCTGGGCAATACTCTGCGCTGACTGCGCAGTCGAATACCACTGTGAACGCTTACTCGGTCGTACTGGTGAAAAGTGCAGGGCCTACGAGCGACAGAGCGAGTTCATGGAAGCAGTTATGGATCGAGGCGACAAGCTAGCGGCTGAAGCCTTATTTGACCCCGCGGCGACGTGGCCGGCTATCCAAGCGAGCGGAAAGTTGAACAGACACCAATTATTGGCCACTCAATCGCATCACGTGTTTCCTCTTTTCTCCCCCAGCTAAGACTCGGATTTCGCGAGCGGGTCGAACGACAATATGTCTTTGATCTCTTCCTTTAAGATCCGAGGACGACCTTTCAGTAGATAGGTGACTCCAAGTTTAGCAGCCAACTCTCGGACCTGCGGATCGTCATGAACCGAATATACAACCACCTGCCTCCCGGTGTGGTTATGATTACGGGCGTAGTCTGCTACGAGCAAGCCTGGGTATTTCTGAAATAGCGTACCTCGACCAGTCAAGAGAGATTGGGGAGGAAGAAGCGGAATGCTCAGGTCTGCAATAACAGCGCGAAACCGGCACTCCTGAAGGCGTAGGATCGCGTTGTCAACATTGTCCGCGACGACAGTCTTGTACTTTAGCGATTCAAGATAATCTAAGAAGAACTGCAGGTGGTACGGCTCATCATCCGCGAGCAGGATGGTATCCTCTTTGCGAGGAAGCTCGTTCATACGATTCTCCATTTCGAGAATCGGAGTCGAATAGTGACGGTCCGCGTCGCGCGTGAATACTCTGCCTCGACTTCGCCCTTGTGATAATCCTCAACGATCATCTTGCAAATATATAGCCCAAGCCCGGTGCCGGATGCGATCAGTTTGCGAGCTTCTGAGCCTCGAACCCCTGGATCAAAAATCGTCCTTGATTCTTCGGATGTGAAACCTGGCCCAATATTTGAAATCTCAATTATCAGGTTTTTCGTTTTCTTCTGAACGTGCGTCTTGACCGTCACCTCTGTGCCGGCGTCGCTATATTTCACAGCGTTGTCAAAAATGTTCATGAAGACCTGTCGGATCAACTCCGGCGAGCCGGTTATGGCATATTGTGTGCGCGGGTCAGTCAGTTCGATCTTGATGCCCCTCGAGATCCCCGACTCTTGAAAAAACAGAGCTGCCTCGATAACCAGCTGGGGGATCACGCACGTCTTGGACAGGTCCCGTTGTGGGAGTTTTCCGGGGGTCAAGCTTTGTTCGGTGAAGTACGCCAGGTTCCGAACGATCATCACGGCGAACTCGAGCTGAGCGCGAGTCGCTCTAAGTCTCTGCTCTCTTTTTTCAGATGGGACGCTGCCGTCGATAAGGTTATCCACGGTCCCGATCACCCCGTTCAGGGGATTGACGATCTGATGGACAAAGTTGGCCAGCAGCCGCAAGTCTGGCAGCGATGAGTCTTCTGGCGGCATGGTTACGGTCTCCGAGAGATGATGAAATCCTGCCCCTCCACGCGAACCTCCAGATCGCCCCACAGCGAAACTTCCGTTAAAAGCGTTGTTGCGGCTGCACTCGGGAGCCGTCCTGCCGGCAGAGTGACCCGGATTACTCCGGGCGCGACTTCAGCAGTCGCAGTTTTGGTCCCAGTTACATGCCGTAAAAGGGCGAAGAGTGCCCGAAGTCCATGCCTATCGAAGCCGCCCAGTTCCGCGCCATTCCCACTCACTTTGAGCCAATGGAAGCCGTCCACCAACGTGACGAACGGAGATTTCGCGAACTTGCCCCCGGTTTCAGCGTCTCTGATTCTCACCGTGAGAAGTTCCGCGAGCGCCGAGGCTGCCTCCAGCGCGGCGTTGTCGTGGTTTGCCATCTCCGACGCGCCGTAGGCGGCCTGCACCACCTTGGACGTCTGCTGGGCAAGGGCCATAAAGGCTGCCGGGGCCAACTTCGTGTCCGCCGCCAAGTCGTACTTCACGAGGATGCCGGGATAATGCATCAGCAATTGCTCAAGGTTGGTCCCGTCCCAGTACCGAACAGCCGGCATTCGCCGCTTAGAGTTCCAGTTCGAAGCCTCGGTCTTACACTGCGGGGAAAGCATTGCGGTCGTCACTATCAGCAGGTATCCCGCTTCGTGACTATCCGCGTAGGCTATCTTATCCCAGACCGTCGGCCAATCCACCGAGGAGGCGTATCGCTTGCATTCGACGTACCACTTTGTGATGACATGAAAGCCGCTGAAATCCGTCGTCTCCATTTCGCCTTCGATGTCCCGCCCCCCATCCGAACCCGGTGTGCGCCAGACAGCGTTCCGCAGCCCGGCGGACGTCACGAGGTCGTAGACTACGTTCTCGAATTGCCCCGGAGACAGCGCCTTGAGTTTGTCGATAGTGATTAAGCTCGCGGCCATGCGGTTCACCGTGCACACGGTCAAGCAGTCGCTTGAGGCGTTGGCAGCCAGGCAAAAAGCAGAAAGCCGTAGGAACTTCCACACGGCTTTTTGCAGAAACGCTCGGTGTTCTCGGTTCGTTCAACAGTTCCGGCTACATCTCCGTTCCATTCTAGGCCCGCCTCAGGGCGGCTTCAAGCAAACGGCAGCAGGTAGTACTGACAAGGTATCTCCGCCGCGTGTTCAAACGCGCCGTTGTCGCCAGGTATCGATATTTCGGGCGCGAACTATGCACTCGCAATTGCGGCGTTTTTCCTGCGGGATCATCGAGCCAAACGTTGGCCCACTCAGCTCAGCATGTCGAGTTCGTATGGCGTTTCCAGAGAATAAGCAGTGTCAGAGCTGTTGTTCCACAACAGAATTCTCTGGCACCAATTGCCTCCCGATCTTGGCTTCATGTCAGGCCCAATAGCGTCCGCGCCAGCGCACGCACGCGGCCAGCCCAGCGGAAGGCGGCAACCGCCTGACGTTTGCTGGCGCTGTTGCCTGGATACCGCGTGTTGATTGCGAAGTCGGAGAGAAAAAGTAGGCCGCGACGCATGGAGCGCAGCATCGGGTGGGGGAGTACGAGCGCGTTTAGCAACAAATCAAGGTCGTGTGTCTTCGGCACCGAAAGCCCAAGTTCTTCCAGCAGACCCGCGCTCGGGGGTAGGTCTGCGACCTCGCCACAACCGGGAGACCTGCGGTCCAGCCGAGTGCGGGGTCAGGAGACCCTCGCACAGCTCCTCGCCTGCCTTGCTCGGCCAGGTCGTAATCTTGCTCGGCCTTCTTGACCCATTCCCTGGTCGTCCTTTTCATAGAGGACCTTTCCCTTGGACGCAATCGCCGTTAGGAACGACTCGCCCTCTTTGAGGCGCCACGCCACTTGAATTGGAGTGCGGACAATCAGATCAATCGGAAATGGGGCTGCTAGCCGCAAGCGAATGCGGACGGCCTGATCGTGTTGGTTGCGTGCCGGCATGACGACGAGCAAGTCGACGTCGCTGTCTTCATGGGGCGTGCCGTAGGCGTAGGAGCCGAACAGGATGATCTTGTCGGGGTCGAACTCCCGAGCGATCGCGCGAGCATACCGGCGGATGACGCGCATCGGGACGCTCGCTCCCGAGTACACCCGTTTCGGTGGAAATGGGAACGCGCTCTGTCGTGTCTCACCCATAGCAGCATTGTAGCCCAAGGCTGCCGGTCGCTTCCAGGTCCCGCGCTTGGAACAGCTCTTTGGAATTTGCATGCTTGAGATGAAAAACAGAATCCAGTTCGTTCTCCAGAAGAACTCTCCGGCCTGGTGGTCGAGCCATCTGAGCCGGCCATTCTCGGGCACACAGTCCCCTCGCTCCGCACCACACCATCGCATCTACCAATAAAGGCACGATTTTTCCCAGCGCGGCTCGGGAAGCGAACGCTTCCATGGTGTCGGCGACTTGATGCGTGGAATAGCGCCCGCCCACGAAGGGTTTGATGAGGACCACTCATGGCTACAAAAGGGAGCCCAGACTCTACCTCTCTCGTGCCGCACGGACTCGCTTCGTCTTGGCCTGCGCCGGCCGCGTGTCGGGAATCGCTTCGGTGGTCAGGACCAGGCGCCTCCCGACGGCGGCAGCGTAGCGCCAGAGCGTGTCGAGCGTCGGGTTCTTGTTGTGCCCGGTTTCCAGGCGGGAAAGGGCCGGCTGGTCGATCCCACAACGCCGGGACACCTCGGCCAGGGTGAGTCCCGCCGCCTCGCGGGCGCGCTTGATTTCCTCCACGAATGGGCGCAGCTCGCGATACTCGCCGTGCAGGTCGAAGTTCGCCCCCGCGCCGCTGGCAATCAACTCTTCGGGGGAGGGGTGCCAGTTGCGGAACATGTCTCGAATGGCCTGGTGGCGGGCTCGGTCTTCGGCAGTCCACTGCACCTTGGGCCGAACCTTATCTCTTTTGTTCTTGTTGTCGTTCATCGTCTCTTCCTCCGCTTTCTGGGACCGGGCGGCGGAACTTCATAGGCTGTAATGGGGTAGACGGTCAACGGATCGTCGGACACGCGCTCGAAAACGACAGTGATGTACTTGCCATTGACGGTCCAGCCAAACGCTTCAGGCTGGCCGCTACTGCGGCTCCGAATCGCGCTCTCGAGATTTCCCGCCAGTACCTCTTCAACCTCTTCCCGGGTGACGCCGTGACCTTCGACACAAATGTGCCAGTAGTTTCCCTCCGGGTCGTCTTCCAGGTCCCAGATGAAAGCCAATTGGCCCACGCACGTCCCTCCTGATCTTGTAATAAAATACAAGAGACGCGGCGGACAATCAAGAGCAGTTTCTGAGTCTGTTGGTCCGCACTAGGACGTCGCGTCTTCCAATAAAGAATGATGGTTCCTACCGCTGCTCAGGCAGCGAGAACTTATATGGCCTCTACGACTTGATGCATGGGATAGCGCCCGCCGGGCGGTTTACTCTCATTCCTGTTCGTTCATTGGCCCCAGCTCGCTGGAGAGTCGCGCAGCCTGCGTGAGAAGGTAATTGCGCTCCGGGAGGCTCCCTGTCTTGCCTGCCGCCACCCGGTAATGCATGACGGCGCCCTTGTGGTCTCCAGCGAGTTCCAGCAGATGTGCGCGAACAGCGTCGAGGCGGTGGTGATCCGCGAGGCGGACGTCCGCTTTGAGGGCGTCCAGGAGTTCTAACCCCTTCGTCGGGCCGTGCACCATCGCGGCCGCGATCGCATGATTCAACCCGACCATTGGATTGTCGGACATACGCCTGAGCAGATCGTAGAGCGCCAGGATCTGCGGCCAATCCGTGTCGTCGGCTCGGGCAGCTTCGTCGTGCACGGCGGCGATGGCGGCCTGCAATTGGTATGGGCCGACCGAGCCCTTGGGCAACGTGGCCGAGAGGAGCGCGACTCCCTCCGCGATCTGTTGCTTATCCCAAAGCGCCCTGTCCTGCTGCGCGAGCGGGATCAACTCGCCTGCGGCACTCGTGCGCGCTCGACGGCGCGCGTCGGTCAACAACATGAGCGCGAGCAGGCCGGCGGCCTCCGTGTCGCCCGGTTGCAAATTGTGGACGATCCGCGTCAGGCGCAGCGCCTCTTGGGTCAGATCGCTTCGGCGCAGCTCAGGTCCGACGCTGCTCGTGTAGCCCTCATTGAAGATGAGGTAGAGGACGTGGAGAACCGCGCGCAGGCGCTGCGCTTGCTCCTCAGTAGTCGGCAGTTGGAATGGAATGCCGGAGTTCTTGATGCTTTGCTTGGCCCGGCTGATCCGTTGGGCCATTGTCGATTCGGGCACAAGAAACGCGTGGGCGATCTCCGCTGTGGTCAAGCCGCCCACCGCCCGCAACGTCAGCGCAATCGCCGAAGGCGGAGTCAACGCAGGATGGCAGCACATGAAGAGAAGGACCAGCGTGTCGTCTTTCTCCGGCACAGTCTCGATGACCGTCGATTCTGGTGCGTAGGCCGCCTCCTGGGCCAGCTCGCTTTCACGCCGGCGGCGCGCAGATTCGCTGCGAATGTGGTCGGCCATCCGCCGGAAGGCGACCTGCGTTAGCCATGCGCGGGGATTCTCCGGTGGGCCCTCGCGTGGCCAATGCAGCGCGGCGGCAAGCGACGCCTCCTGAACGGCGTCCTCCGCCGCCGCGAAGTCGCGAAATCTTCGGACGACAGCCCCGAGCACCTGCGGCGTCAAATCCCGCAACACGTGCTCGATCGGAACGTCCACTGATTGTCCGGTCATAACAATTCTTCCGGTGGGCCACTCATCACTTGCCGCACCTCAATGGGTTGGTTCTCCGGAATCCCTCGGGGCCCGTGGCGCGGCGGGTGGGGCGCCGCCGAAGCTCGCGCGGCGATCTTATACGCTTCCTCTGGGCTTTCCACGTCAACGATCCAATAGCCGGCGAGGAATTCTTTGGCTTCAGGGAAGACTCCATCCGTAATTGGCGTGCCGTCGCTTCCCGCGCGAACGATCTTGGCCTGGTCGGGGAACGCCAGGCCTTCGGCTGCAACGAACGCGCCCGAATCTTTGAGTTCTTTGTTGAAAGCGTGCATGAAAGCGAATTGCGCCTGGAGGTCTTGTTTCGACCACTTGGCGTACCAGTCAAAATCGGCCTTCGTGCCCGTCATCAGCAGCATGTACTTCATGTCTTTTCGCTCCTTTCGATTGTGGCATTGGGTTGGTGCGATTTCATAGTGTAATCGGAGCAAAACTGGTGTTCTCTGCATCTACCGCGACAGTTGCCGGCGCAGTCGGAGGGCCTGACTGGCGACCGTCACCACCCACACGCAGTAAACCACTACCAATAGCCGATTCGCCCAGCCAACGAACGGCATTATGCCAGGGGTCGTTTTGTTGCCTACACGGGTGTATCCACAGATCATGAGGATCAAAGCGGCTACCATCAGGACCAGACTCACCCAGGTGAGGTTAGCTGTCCAGAGAAGCACTTTCTTTTTTGCGGCCCACGCTTGGGTGCGACCCAGACGCACGCTGATCAACATTGCGGCGAGCGGCAGGCTAAGGACACCAATCATTCCAGCCAAATTGTGAAGAGGATGGTTGATATCGAAGACCGATGCCATGGCCTCGCCGACGCCTGCAGCGATCAGAAGACCCAGAGCCATCTTGCCGCCAATCCCGTTTACTTGCGACCACAGCGTGATGGCTAAGGCCCAAGAGCTTAATGCCCAGGACGCAAACATCAGTGACAGTACCCAACCATACCTTCCGTTTGCATACTCACTCACCACGCGCCAGGAAGGATCAAATTCTGGGCTAAGCACGTGCAAGCTCGCGAGCAACAAGTGAACTGCCCCAGCTGCTGCGATTGCCACACATGCCGCTGGTGCAGGGATCGTCGATGTGTCGGTGACTGAGGCTGCAGTGTTCATGGAATGCCTCACGTACTTCGTATTCGAGGAGGGGCGGCCGCGCTTTTCAGTGGCCCGCCGCAACCGCACGCAACTCACCGCTACTTCTGCTTCTTTTGCAAGTCAGCGATACGTGCCTTGACGAGCCGCTTCACAAGAGCCGTTGGTAGCGGCTCGTCTAGTCGAAATCGAACCGTCCCCTTCCCCGAGGTCTCGTATCCCTCGAGTTGGGCCGCGAGGGCGCGCGCGGTCGCCGCGCTGAGCGGGTAGAAGCTGCTGTGGTGTTTCCAAGCGGCGTACCAGACAAAGGGCTTTCCATCGAGACTGAAGGCGGGCATTCCGTAGCCGAAACTCTCGACAGCGCCGGGGGCCGCCGCGCGAATGGTCTCGCGCAGCTTTTGGACGTGCCTGCGTGCATCGGCTGGTAGCGCCGCAAGGTAGGTTCGCACCTGCAAGCTGGGCTGCTTCGCGCTATGTTTCGACGACGAGGAGGATTTCACAGGAAGTCTCCACTGTTGGGGCGCCATTCAGGAATGGCCCTCAAAATCAACAAATACGTGGCCGACCGCTGCGGTGACCCACCTACGTAGGTTGTCCATGACTGGCGCCGGCTTGGGGCGTTTTCATAATGTAGTCGGATCAAATCCGGGGTTCTCTACATCACTCGAGGTTTTTCTTGCGACTGCTTTCCAAAGAAATGTTTCGGCCGTGAGGTTGCTACGACCAAGATGAAGAGAAGGTTGCGGATCGTCCTCCAGAAGAACTCTCTGGCTTGGTGGTCGAGCCACGTGATGCATGGGTTAGCGCCGGCAGAAGCGGCCCTGTGAGAGGACAAATTCACGGCGGTTTGCGGCCGAGTTTCTCTGCCACCAGACTTAGAATCACCGCGTCTCTATGCGCTCCGCGCGCTCGACTGGAAATCGCTCTGGAGGAGCTTCACCGCCGCCGGGCTGGCGAGACAAAGGCGGACAAACCGATCCATTGCCCGTTGTTGGATCTGTGCGCCGGTCTCCCAGCGCGAGACCGTCGACTCGCCCACGCCCAACAGGTTGGCGAACTGTTTCTGGGTCAACGCCAGCTTTTCGCGGCCCTGGCGAATCTCCTCCGGCGCCAGTAACTGAGCCTCGCGCCGGAAGGCGGCACTGATCTGGTGGTCGGCCTCGTCGTCGATGCTGATGGCCTGGCAGTTGGCGCATTGCGGCACGGTAAAGGCGGCAATTTCTACCTGGTAAGTCCGGCCGTCGTGCTCGATGGTGGTGGCATACGGGATGGTGGCCAGCCGGATCGCTTTCTGGCCGCATTTGCCACAGCGCTTCGGATAGGTGCGGGTTGTCATCTCCGGTGCCCCTAGATCTGCGGAAGGGCGTTCACAATGTCTCCCCGAATTCATGGCGAAGCAAGGGCCCATTTCAACCAGAAGAAAGCTCCAAGGGTCAGGGCCATAAGTACGACAAACATGAACCCTGCGACTAAGGTCCCTCCCACAGTTCCCAGATGTTGCACCAGCCAAGGATGGACGCGGCCCACAAGATCAAGGATGAGGTGTCCTGTCTTTGGGCGTCCTCTTTTTCCGCACTTCACGCAGACGGTGGCCCCCGCGGGCAGAAGCACCTGACAGTCGGGGCAAACAAGGTCTCCATGTGCAAGCATGGAAAAGAGTGTAACTTTGCCGGCTGACGATAAACAAGGGCAAGAATAAAGAGCGGGAAAAGAAGCGAACGCTATCTGGGTGATATTTTGCCGGCTGCTCCAGGATCAGCAGGTAGAGGCGGCGGTGGGGCGGTCTGCACTGGTGGACCTTGCGGGACCGGCGCGGCCAAGGGCGGCGGGTTCGTTCCCCCGGTTTGGATGACAACCGGAGCAGCGGCAGGCGGAGGGCCTGATTGAGGCGGGAACCCGTTCGCAGGCAGCAGGTGACGCGCCACCTGGTCCAGGATGCGGGTGCTGACCCCGTGATCGCCGAAAGTCGACACGCGCACGCAAACGCGCGTGTTCTTGCCCTCGGCTGGGATCTTGCTGTCCACTTCGGTCACATAGATGCGCACTTGCTGACCGTCGGTAGTCCGGCTCTCGATGAAGCTCTCGTCCGGTTTGATATCTTCCTTGAGGATGGGCATTCCTAGCTCGGCGAGGGCAGTGTGCGTGGCGGCCCAGGTATCGTTGAGGCCGGCATTGTAGACCTCACACACTTTGCCTTTCACGTAAACGTAACCGGCCGCAGCCCCGCCCGCCGCGCCCGCAGCCGCAACAACCAGGCAGCCGGTGTTTGAAAGGATAAGGATCGCCAGGAGCAGGTAACCGCCCGCGACTCTTCCAAACGTTGGGCATCGGCTCATCATTTTGCCTCTCCTCCGTACACAGACGGGCGGGTACTCTAGCGATTCCACCCCGTGGAGCAAGACCAGTATCGACAGGAACGGGGAAAAGAATAGGCTGAAGAGGAAGTCTGCGGAGATTGCAAAAAGGTGGAGCTTCTTGGAGCCTGATCCAGTTGTTTCCCCCCACTTGGGCGAGAGAGGAATAGGACGCATGGGTCTCATGGGACATATGCGTCCTATTCCTCCAGCACTCGCGAAAGGGGCTTTTGGAACAGCCTTTTACCGAACGAGACATGGCGCGTTATCTGATTGGCATCGATCTCGGAACAACGAACAGTGCGCTCGCATACGTCGACCTGCAGCGCAGGCCTAAAGGCGGCCGGCCCGAGATCCATACGTTTTCCATTCCTCAGCTCGTGGCGCCAGGCGAGCTGGGAGCCCGGCCGCTGCTGCCATCGTTCCTCTACCTTCCCGGACCCCACGATCTCCCGGCCGGTTCGGTTGCCTTGCCCTGGGATCCGAAACGCTCGTATGCAGTGGGCGAGTTCGCCCGCAATCATGGTGCGCGCATCCCCGGTCGGTTGGTGACCTCGGCGAAATCGTGGCTGTGCCATGCCGGCGTCGATCGCTCCGCGGCGATCCTGCCCTGGACCGCGCCGCCTGATGTGGCGCGCATTTCGCCGGTCGAAGCCTCGGCGCGCTACCTTCAGCACATGGTCGAGAGCTGGAATTATCGCATGGCCGCCGACCGGCCGGAGGACCGCCTGGAAAAGCAGGCGGTCGTGCTCACCGTGCCTGCTTCGTTCGATGATGTGGCGCGCAACTTGACCGTGGACGCTGCCCGCCGAGCGGGTATTGAAGACCTGACCCTTCTGGAAGAGCCTCAAGCCGCGTTCTACTGCTGGTTGGCTACCCACCCTCCCCAGGAGGCCGCGTTGCTCAAACCGGGCGCGCGTTGCCTGGTTGTGGACGTCGGCGGCGGCACCAGCGACTTCAGCCTCATTCGCGCCATCGAGCAGCAAGGCGAACTCGGCTTCGTGCGTGAGGCCGTCGGCGAACATCTGCTGCTGGGCGGCGATAACATGGACCTGGCGCTTGCCAAGTTCGTCGAAGCCCGCCTGCCCGGAGCGGGAAGACTCGACGCGGCCCAGTACGGAATGCTTACCCAGGCGTGCCGCTGTGCCAAGGAGGCCCTGCTCGGTCCCAGC
>DATGZX010000218.1:0-4533 GCA_035296965.1 Gemmataceae bacterium | reverse complement strand
TAAGGTCGTTTTTCGCTGACCGGAAGCTTGCGGCCAGAGCGTTCGCAGAGGAGGTGTTCTCGCTGTCCGGCAAGTGGGCCTTTGTGGAATCCAAGCTCCCGTGGGCCGAAGCTGACGGTCATAAGCGGTTTCTGCGTGAGTCCTTCGAACGTCACCTGTTCAAAGGCAAAGACATCCAAGACCTTATCGAATCGGCCATTCGAGGCTATGTCAGCGAACTGGAAGGAATTGAAAGTGCGATGCTCGTCGATATCCGCGCCGACCTGAGCGAGGGCGAATTGGCCCCGTCCGATCTGCTCCCGGTGCTCAGCAGCGATGAGAGTTTTCAGAGGGCGTATGCCCAGATGGCGGAGCGGGTGCTTCCCGTCGTAGAGCTCGACATGGGCGTTACCGTCGCCCGCGAAGTGTCGTCCTTCATCGCGACGGATATCGCCTCCAACATTTCCCTGCGGATACTTACCGCCGTCACTGCACGTCTTGGCCTCTCTGGCGGAATCCTTGGCAGCGGGGCAGCGCTCAGCGTGGAGACGCTCGGCGTCGGGCTCGTGGCTGCATTGCTCGTGGATAAGCTCATCGACTTTGTGATGCACAAAGCGGGGTACGACCCGGAAGGCGACGTGGCGAACAAGGTTTGCGAAGCGCTGGATAAGGTCGAGGCAATGCTTTTGGACGGGGAGCCGGAGAGCGGGACGTTGGGATTGCGCGGTGAATTGCTGAAGCTGCAACAGGCGCGTTCCAGGCTCTGCAACGAAGCTCTCAAGAAACTCGTTCTCGAAGGAGGAAGCTTGTGATGAAGAAGAAAATCGACGATGTCACCCAATGGGCAGTCGCGATTGTATCTGCCGTCACATTACTCATGGCGGCTGGAACTCCGCCGGTTCATGCCGATGGCAAGAGCAAGGTGGCGCAGGAGGCGGCCGAGTACATTGCGCAGAAGTTCGGGCGTCAAGCGGCCAAAGAAGGCATCGAAACGCTGGCAGCCAAGATCGAAAGCTACGCCGCCCGTCACGGCGACGGATTCTACGCAGCCGTTCGGAGGGTCGGTCCCAGCGCCTTCCGGTTGGTAGAGGAGGGGGGCGAACACGCGCCGCAGGTCATCAGAATCCTCAGCCGGTTCGGCGAGGACGGAGCGGTGTGGGTTGCAGCGCGTCCTCGGGCGATGAAACTCGTCCTGAAGCACGGCGAAGAGGCGGCGGCCGTACTGGCAAAGACGCACGGTGTCGCAGAACCGGCCGTAGCGGCGTTAGGTAAACCTGCCGTCAATGCTTTCGAGTCTCTCGCAACAGGGCAAAGCGCCAGAAGGCTGGCGATGATGGCCTCCGAAGGCGGAGAACTGGCCGCGACCGGCCGAGCGGCCGAGCTCCTGGACATCATTGCAAAGTATGGCGACCCGGCGATGGATTTTCTGTGGCGCCATAAAGGAGTATTGGCATCGGGAGTAGCGCTTACGTCGTTCATCGCCAACCCAGAGCCGTTTATCTCTGGCGCGAAAGACATCACCGACGTTCTCGCAGAAAACGCCGTCAAACCACTGGCAGAAGTGCCGGCGACGATGGCTCGTGAAGCCGCCGGCGAGGCCGCCAGAAACACCAATTGGACGATTGTTTTTGTTGTCGTCGTGCTGGTCTTGGGCGGCTTGGCCGTGCTGCGCTCGTGGCGCAAATCGCGGACTTGCCATCGCTGGTAACCACCAGTTTTAAGAGGAGGTGAACCCATGTCTGTGGATAAGGGCTTCAATAGCGGATTTGGCTGTGTGTTCGGCGTCGTGGTCGCTGTGGTCGTCCTGATCGTCGCACTGAGGATGGCAGGGAAGTTCGTGGAGCC
Organism: Gemmataceae bacterium; assembly: GCA_035296965.1. Taxonomy (GTDB): domain Bacteria; phylum Planctomycetota; class Planctomycetia; order Gemmatales; family Gemmataceae; genus DATGZX01. Next base: position 2,709 of record DATGZX010000218.1, on the reverse strand, counting down.
TTGCCCGTCGTGTTTCGGTTCCGGCAACTGTACGCTTTGCGGCGGTACCGGCAAAGGAATTGTGTGGGGTGACTGCTTGAAATGCGGTGGCAAAAAGATTTGTCCCGATTGCGGCGGGGTCGGGTGGAAGCGGAAATGAGTGCGGCCGCGCCGCCGGCGATAGTAACCGGCGCACTCATAAGGCCAGCAGCCACGTAACCGCACCATGAAGGCCGCCTCGCTACCGCACGGATTGGCCGTGCGGCGGCGTTAAGCCAGGGCGGCGGATTTCAAACGGCATACCGGAGGAAGAAGCATGACACCGGCTTTCAAGCAGTACCGAGTTGGGGATTTGAAGAGAAACCCCAAGAACCCCGGTGGCGGGAAGCGTTACGACGAGCAGGAGTTGCTCCATCTGCAGAAAAGTCTGAGGCAGCGGCAATGGATGCCCATCATCGTGAAGGAGCCAGAAATGTACGTGCTGGACGGCAATCGCCGCCTGGCCGCCGCGCAACTAGGCGGTATCGACACGCTGTCCGGCATCCCGGTGATGCACGAACTGACCGCTGCGGAGATCAACCGCCTGATTGCCCAGCTTGACATCCGCCATCAACCGTTCAGCGAAATCGCCCGTGGCAAGTTGTGGCTTGCGATCCGGGAGGAGAATGGCTGGACCAACGTGCAGCTCGCCCAGGATCTCGGAGTGTCAGCCAGTCTTCTGACCAAGGTGTTTGGCAACCTGGAAAACTCGGAAGAAATCCAGCAGATGGTCGAGGATGGCGGTCTGAGCCTGCGGGACGGCTACTACCTTTCGCGCATAGAGGACGTTACCGAACGGCTGCGCCTGGCACACGAGATAGCGGCGGGCAGGGTGAAGGCCGAGAGCGTGGCCGGGCTGGTGCGAAAGCAGAAAGCGCCGGACAACAATGCAACGCCGCCGGCCCGCGTCAGCCGTATCACATGTCCTCTGCCTTCGGGCGTAACGGTCACGATCAGCGGCCATGAGCTTTCGCTCGATGACGCCATCGAGGCAGCCGGCGAACTGCTGAAGGTAATGAAAAAAGCGAGCCAGGAGAACTTGGACGGGAAGACCTTCTCGGCCGTGTGCGCCCGGAAGGCCAAAACGGAGCGTGATGTGCCATGAACGGCGAGTCATTGCGTCACGATGTCGCCTGGGCTACCGCTCAGCAAATTCTCGAAGTCTTCGGCGGCCTGTTGCGTGAAGAGGAGCAGCGCCAAGCGTTTGCAGAGATTTATGTGCGGGTAAAGGCCGGGCTGGAATGCTACGAAACGCGCTCGGAGCGGGTCCTGGCGCGGATAAGGCCGGGCAAAAACTGAACGGGAGGATGGGTGATGTACGGGCTCTCTCGAATAATGCTGGTTTTGGTCGCGGGCCTCACCGCCTACACGATCCTGCTGGTGGCGTATATGGCAGGGGCGGTGGGGGCGATCATCGTCGTGGCTTTGGTTGTTGTGATTCTGAAGCGGAAGGGTCGGATTTTCACAGCGTTTGGAACCGCCCAGTGGTCCGGGGAGGCTGAGTTGCGGCGCGTTGGCATGATTGGAGCCAAGCAGGGGCTCATTCTCGGCCGGCTGGAGGTGGCCCCAGGTGCGAATTTCGCCGGGCGGCTCAAAACGCTGCTGAACGCACGGATGAAAGCCAGGGACGCATGCGAGCAATTCCTGGCGCCGGTGAAACGCAAGCCCCGTGACTACCCGCTGGTCAGGCTGCCGAATGCCGTGCATACAGCGGTATTTGCACCAACGGGGGTCGGAAAAGGCGTTTCTTGCGTCATCCCGTTCCTTCTTACGTGCGAGGAATCCTGTGTGGTCGTCGATTTTAAGGGCGATTTGGCGACCATCACAGCGAAAGCTCGGCGACACATGGGACATGAAATCGTGATCCTCGATCCTTTCAAGGTGGTGGCGAAATTGAAATTCAAGAGTGCCACCTTCAATCCTTTGGATTTCATCAGTAAGGATTCGCCGCTGGCGATCGATGACTGCAACGCTCTGGCCCAGGCGCTCGTGGTACGTACCGGCGAAGAAAAAGAACCTCACTGGCTAGACAGCGCCGAGGCGTGGATAGCTGCGATCACGGCCACGGTCGTGCAATACGGGCAGCAGGACAAGGAGACGAGGTCGCTGCAAACCGTCCGGGAAATGCTGTCGAACCCGCAGAAACTGGACATGGCGATCAAGCTGATGAACGAGTCGGATGCCTGGGGCGGAATGCTTGCCCGGATGGGCGGCCAGCTTATGCACTTCGTGGACAAGGAAAAATCGTCGGCGCTCACGACCGTTGGAAGGTTTCTTCGCTTCTTGGATACGCTAGCCATCGCGGAAAACACGCGGTCGAGCAGTTTCGATCCCGTAAGGCTGCGAAAGGGAAGGATGACCGTCTACTTGGTTTTGCCTCCGGAGCACATGATCCAGCCACTCATCAGAATGTGGATAGGGTCGATGCTGCAGGCCGTGGTGCGCGGAGGATTGCAGGAGAGGAACAAGGTGCATTTCGTGCTGGATGAGGCGGCCAGTCTCGGGGCGGGCATGGAAGCGCTCAACGACGCCGTGGATAAATATAGGGCGTTTGGCGTCCGATTAATTTTTGCGTATCAATCGCTGGGTCAGTTGAAAAAATGCTGGCCGCAGGGTCAGGATCAAACGCTCCTCTCCAATACGACGCAAGTGTTTTTCGGGGTGAATGACCAGCAGACGGCAGAATACGTG
>DATGZX010000217.1:0-2963 GCA_035296965.1 Gemmataceae bacterium | reverse complement strand
CGTCGCAAAAGTTTCCTTCGTATGCGTTTCCTGGAATAGACGCTCTTCATCAGAACGGTTCAGAGTCGTGTTTGCCTCCCGGCACCAACGAGAAGAGAGAGTCGGAGAGAGAGTTTGAGGTAGTCGCGAGTGGCGAGCCGGTTGAGACTATCACGAAAAGCGCTACCCGGGAGTTTACAGGAACCCTGGCCGAAGAGATCGCCCAGCGCCTGGTGTTTTTCGCTGTTTTCTCAGGGAATTCTGCTGCTTCGCTCGTAGTGAGAGAGAGCAGCGAAGCTCCAAAAGCTGCCGTGAATGCCACGGACGGAGCGGTTCATGGGGCCGGCACCCTCTCCTCTCCCATCGCGGACCAACCCGCCAGTATACAGCCCCGCTGTATACTGGCGGGTTGGACATAGGCGATCCCAAGGCTCCGCGATTCCTTCGGTCTGCTGCACACACCCCGCAAACCTGACACCGGTCGGCTTCTCTCGGACAACTCTGACGGCCGTGCCGATGGGCAGCGCAGCAGAGGTAGTAACGGTAGCACTTCCTGCCGCGGATGGCGTGGGTTGGGGTCATGGCGCAGCCGCAAGGCGCGCAGCGCAGCAGCCCCTGCAGCAAGGCACCGAACTTGTTCCGTATCGATCCGCCTCCCGACCGGCGCTTGTCCTTGAGTTGGTTCTGCACCTGCTGCCAGGTGTCAGCCGCGACGATAGCCGGCTGCTCGCCGTCGTAGAGTTCGTTCTTGTGGTGGACTTTGCCGATGTAGGCGACCCTGGTCAGCAACCGGTGCAGATTGGTTTTGGTGAATGGTCTGCCTCCGCGGACCTCCCCGTGGCGAGTCCGCCAGCGCTTGGTCCGCCAGCGGCCCAACTCTCTGGGTACAGTTGGTATTCAGTTCCAGCAACGTTCGGACGGTATCAACTCTGCCGCTTGACGCGACGCTAGAAGACTGGATTCCAACACCTGAAGAACGCTTGGTTCTGGCGGGGCTCCTGCGTCTGGCCGTGAACGCGATGTTGCTTTTGACCGAGTACGGCTGCAAACGCTTGGGACCTGGAAATGAATCACACATGCCTGCATCGTTGCCACCGCAGAGACTCCCGCCACTGGTGGAAGAAACGCCTTGCCCCAAAAGGGGCTCATGAAATCCCAGAGTATTGCGTCAACTCGAACGTTTCAGTATCGAACGGCGGACCAGGCTGGTCATGGCTGCGCCTCTACGATGAGCGCCGTGGCATTCCCAGGCTAGCCTTGCAAGTCTCGTTGCAGTGCTTTCCACATGCTGCGCTGCTTCCGCCAGTGGAGGATCGCAGCTATCGGCTGAAGGTGGTGCAGAGAGATCGGATCACGGCCTAGCTTTCAACGAGTGGTGACCGCTGCTCCCGACAGGCCCATCTCAAATTGAAGCCGTTCGCAAACCTGCGAAAGAGATCATGCTGCGGGTTGACCTCGCTAAAGCCAACGACGTGGGCCAGACGAGACACAAGGAAGATCACCGGCTTCCCACGCTGGACTGCCGAGTAAAACTCTCGCTCCCGCAAGTCCAGATCGGAAAGAGAAGCACAGACCACCCTCGGCGAGTCCATCATGTTACTGTGAACACGCTCAAATGCACCGGCAAGCAGAGCAATCCCATCGAAATCCAAGAAGGACACCGAGGAACCCAGCGGCTCGTCATGGAGGACGAATCCATCGTAAGTCTTGACCTTGGATTCGTTGTCGTTGCGCGCCCGTGGCAGCGCATAGGCCAAGAACCGAGGGCCAGGATCGGTCTTCGTCGGTGGTGATGCCTTCGTCTTCATAACCTGCTTGGATTCTCAATCTTTGCTGGACACGTTTTGCCAATTCTCTTGCGGAATCACATATCGGACGACACTTACCTCTTCCCTGGGGTTCAATTTCGAGGCCGGGTCTTGGATCATGAACAGTTCCGGCTTGCTCTTGCAGTTGACTCCTCGTAGATGCTGGTATCCCACGGCGTCCTCCATCCATTATCAAGATACTCGACGACTTCCCAAAGCTCAAAGACGGTCTTGATCTCGGCCACGAAAGCCGGACCCTCTGGTCCAATCGTCGGATTACACGGCTCTTCGAGGGAGTTTAGCAATTTCTCGCCGATAAGGTCATGATTGGATATCCCCCTTTCCGTTACTTTTTTTATCTTCTGGATGGGCAAGGCGTTTTACCGAAAACATCCGTGACCCCTTGATTCGTGCAAGGTAAGATGTTCGCAAAGGTCGCCCCGTCTATTTCAACCAGAGGGCTCTTCGATGCCACGGGGACGACCGACAAACGAGAGTGGAATCAGCAAGTTGGAAGGAGTTCGGCGAGCGCTGCAGGAGCTTGGTAATGACGCCAATTCAAAGGCGATCCTGAAATACGCGTTTTTCGCTACATCTCAGGGCGCTACCATGACCGCGAAAGACGTTGGAGCAGATTACGTCGCCGTGATTCGATCCGCCGAGCCGTCACGCGGCTCCATGTCAATGGACGCTGGCCGCTAACGACGGGCCAGGCCATAAAGGTCTGGGTCGGCGGTGGGCCCATGAATGAGACCGCGGCCGCCGTCCGAGTCAACGGCTGTTACAAACAAGGCGGGAGCTGGCTTATTGACTGCTACTTCCTGGGTGCTCCACCTGACATCCTTCTGGAAAAACTGCGAACCGGAATCATGTAAGAGCCCGCAGCCAGCTCCCCCTGAACGGTTCAGCTTTTTTCTGGGCGCCACTTACTCATCTATTCGCTGGAAAGTGTTATCGAGCAGAGCAAGGAAATGAGTAGCATCGCGCTTCACCGCTTCCCAGGCGATGGAGTTGCAATACGTGTCTGCAAACGAACGACGCCGTCAACCAGCAAGGTTGGCGGCGTCGCGTTAATAGTCCCCAGTCCGAAAAAGCAAATAAATGAATCTATCTATTTGTCCTTTTGCTTGTCAGGCAGAATTTTAACAAGATCTTCGACAACTTTGTCAATGTCCT
>DATGZX010000216.1:0-3072 GCA_035296965.1 Gemmataceae bacterium | reverse complement strand
TAAGGTCGTTTTTCGCTGACCGGAAGCTTGCGGCCAGAGCGTTCGCAGAGGAGGTGTTCTCGCTGTCCGGCAAGTGGGCCTTTGTGGAATCCAAGCTCCCGTGGGCCGAAGCTGACGGTCATAAGCGGTTTCTGCGTGAGTGCTTCGAACGTCACCTGTTCAAAGGCGAAGACATCCAAGACCTTATCGAATCGGCCATTCGAGGCTATGTCAGCGAACTGGAAGGAATTGAAAGTGCGATGCTCGTCGATATCCGCGCCGACCTGAGCGAGGGTGAACTGGCCCCGTCCGATCTGCTCCCGGCGCTTAGCAGCGATGAAAGTTTTCAGCGGACGTATGCCCAGATGGCGCAGCAGGTGCTTCCCGTCGTACAACTCGACATGGGCGTTACCGTCGCTCGTGAAGTGTCGTCCTTCATCGCGACGGACATCGCCTCCAACATTTCCCTACGGATACTTACCGCCGTCACTGCACGTCTCGGACTCTCCGGTGGAATCCTTGGCAGCGGGGCAGCGCTCAGCGTGGAGACGCTCGGCGTCGGGCTCGTGGCTGCATTGCTCGTGGATAAGCTCATCGATTTTGTGATGCACAAAGCGGGGTACGACCCGGAAGGCGACGTGGCGAACAAGGTTTGCGAAGCGCTGGATAAGGTCGAGGCAATGCTTTTGGACGGGGAGCTGGAGAGCGGGACCTTGGGACTGCGCGGTGAATTGCTGAAGCTGCAACAGGCGCGTTCCAGGCTCTGCAACGAAGCGCTCAAGAAACTCGTTCTCGAAGGAGGAAGCTTGTGATGAGGAATTACATCGACGATGCCACGCAATGGCCAATCACGATTGTATTCGCCGTGACATTGCTCATGGCGGCCGGAACCCCGCCGGTTCATGCCGACGGCAAGAGCAAGCTGGCGCAGGAGGCGGCCGAGTACATTGCGCAGAAGTTCGGGCGTCAAGCGGCCAAAGAAGGCATCGAAACGCTGGCAGCCAAGATCGAAAGCTACGCGGCCCGTCACGGCGACGGATTTTACGCAGCCGTCCGGAAAGTTGGTCCCAGCGCCTTCCGCCTGGTAGAGGAGGGGGGCGAGCACGCGCCGCAGGTCATCGGAATCCTCAGCCGGTTCGGCGAGGACGGAGCGGTGTGGGTTGCCTCCCGTCCTCGGGCGATGAAACTCGTCCTGAAGCATGGCGAAGAGGCGGCGGCGGTACTGGCAAAGACGCACGGTGTCGCAGAACCGGCCGTAGCGGCGTTAGGCAAACCTGCCGTCAATGCCTTCGAGTCTCTCGCAACTGGGCAAAGCGCCAGAAGGCTGGCGATGATGGCCACCGAAGGCGGAGAACTAGCCGCGACTGGCCGGGCGCCCGAGCTGCTAGGCGTCATTGCCAAGTACGGGGACCCGGCAATGGAGTTTTTGTGGAAACATAAAGGAGTATTAGGATCAGGTGTAGCGCTTACCGCGTTCATCGCCAACCCAGAGCCATTTATCTCTGGCGCGAAAGACATCACTGAAGTCCTCGCGGAAAACGCCGTCAAACCACTGGCAGAAGTGCCGGCTACGATGGCTCGCGAAGCGGCCGGCGAGGCCGCCAGAAACACCAATTGGACGATTGTTATCAGTGTCGTTGTGCTGGTCTTTGGTGGCTTGGCCGCGCTGCGCTCGTGGCGCAAATCGCGGACTTGCCATCGCTGGTAACCACCAGTTTTAAGAGGAGGTGAACCCATGTCTGTAGGTAAAGGCTTCGATAGCGGCTTCGGTTGTGTGCTCGGCGTTGTGGCCGCTACGGTCATGCTGATCGCCGCGGTGTGGATGGCGGGGAAGTACGTGGAGCCTTGCCCGTCGTGTTTCGGTTCCGGCAAATGTACCCTTTGCGGCGGTACCGGCAAAGGAATTGTGTGGGGTGACTGCTTGAAATGCGGTGGCAGGAAGAAGTGTCAGGAATGCGGCGGCAGCGGCTGGAAGCGGAAATGATTGCGATCGCGCCGCCGGCGCTAGTAACCGGTGCAGTCATAAGGCCAGCAGGCCACGTAACCGCAAGATGAAGGCCGCCTTGCTACCGCACGGATTGGCCGTGCGGCGGGGTTAAGCCAGGGCAACGCAGGATTCAAACGGCATACAGGAGAAAAGAAGCATGACACCGGCGTTGAAAGAGTACCGGGTCCGGGATGTGAAGAGAAACCCCAAGAATCCGGGAGGCGGGAAGCGTTACGACGAGCTGGAGTTGCTCCATCTGCACAAAAGTCTGAAGCAGCGGCAATGGATGCCCATCATCGTGAAGGAGCCAGAAATGTACGTGCTGGACGGCAATCGCCGCCTGGCCGCCGCGCAACTAGGCGGTATCGACACGCTGTCCGGCATCCCGGTGATGCACGAGCTGACCCCTGCGGAGATCAACCGCCTGATTGCCCAGCTTGACATCCGCCATCAACCGTTCAGCGAAATCGCCCGCGGCAAGTTGTGGCTTGCGATCCGGGAGGAGAATGGTTGGACCAACGTGCAGCTCGCCGAGGATCTCGGAGTGTCAGCCAGTCTGCTGACCAAGGTGTTTGGCAACGTGGAAAATCCCGAGGAAATCCAGCAAATGGTCGAGGACGGCGGCCTGAGCCTGCGGGACGGCTACTACCTTTCGCGCATTGAGGACGTTACCGAACGGCTGCGCCTGGCGCACGAGATAGCGGCGGGCAAGGTGAAGGCCGAGAGCGTGGCCGGGCTCGTGCGAAAACAAAAAACGCCGGACAACAATGCAACGCCGCCGGTCCGCGTCAGCCGTATCACATGCCCTCTGCCTTCGGGCGTAACGGTCACGATCAGCGGCCATGAGCTTTCGCTCGATGACGCCATCAAGGCAGCCGGCGAACTGCTGAAGGAGATGAAAAAAGCACGCCAGGAGAACCTGGACGGGAAGACCTTCTCGGCCGTGTGCGCCCGGAAGGCCAAAACGGAGCGTGGTGTGCCATGAACGGCGAGTCATTGCGTCACGATGTCGCCTGGGCTACTGCTCAGCAAATTCTCGAAGTCTTCGGCGGCCTCTTGCGTGAAGAGGAGCAGCGCCAAGCGTTTGCAGAGATTTATGTGCGGGT
>DATGZX010000215.1:0-20559 GCA_035296965.1 Gemmataceae bacterium | reverse complement strand
GCGGCGAGCGCGTGAACAGAAGGGAAAGAGCGTCCTGTCAGTTGACGCGCTCGCCGCTGGCTCGCGGTTAAACGAAAATTGGCTGCGAGCGCGTGAACAGAAGGGAAAGAGCGTCCTGTCAGTTGACGCGCTCGCCGCTGGCTCGCGGTTAAACGAAAATTGGCTGCGAGCGCGTGAACAGAAGGGAAAGAGCGTCCTGTCTGTTGACGCGCTCGCCGCTGGCTCGCGGTTAAACGAGAATTGGCTGCGAGCGGGTTTGGCGATCATTCCCCGTTCCCAAGTTTTTTCGTCTGGCATCTCCTCTCTGCTTGTCGCACAATGACTGTACGGACATGGTTCTGAGAACTGCACCAAGGATTGAACCCGATGATACTCTCCGCTTCCCTTGGTTTGGCGATGACATTGGCGCTGGTTCCACCCGCGGCCAAGCCCGTCCAGCCGCCCGTCAAACCGGCGCCTGTGAGAATGCCTTTCACCGAGCTGGCCCCGGCGAAGATCATCCCGAATCTTTGTCTGGTCAAGTATCGGATCAGTACCTCCTCGCCCGAGTGCCAGGCATTCTTCGACCAGGGGCTGGGCTATTTTTACTCCTATGTCTGGATGGAAGCCGCCAGGTCGTTCGAGACGGCGGCCAAGCACGATCCCGATTGCGCCATGGCCTGGTGGGGGCTGAGCCGGGCACTGGAGCAGTGGGGGAAAAGCAATCACACGAAGGCGCTGCAGAAGGCCAATGACCTGAAAGAACATGCCAGCCATCGCGAACAGCAGTTGATCCTGGCGCGCATGCAAGAGAAAGGCCTGGCTCCCGGTGTCGGCGGCGGCGAGGCCCGCAAACAGGCTGCCATTCGCACCATCGACAACATGCTGGCTCTCTACGACGACGATGAGGAAGGCTGGTTTTACCGTGCTCAGCTGTCGGGAGGCGCGGGAGGCTTCGGCGGCCAGGTATCCGCTGTGCCCTTCTACAAGGCGCTTTTGCACGTCAACCTGCTGCACCCGGGAGCCAACCACGAGCTGCTCCACTTTTATGAGACCTATCACCGTCCGGCACTGGGGTGGATCTATGCGGAGAATTACATCAAGTCGTCGCCCGGCCTCCCGCACGCATTTCACATGCAGGCCCACCTGGCCACCCGGCTAGGCCGTTGGGACAAGACCAGCGACCGCTCCGCCCGCGCCATCGAGCTGGAGCAAGCCTACCACAAGGAAATGAACGTCAAGCCCAAGGACGATCATCAATACTCGCACCACCTGGAAATCCTCACACTTTCTCTGATCCACGACGGCAGGTTCCGCGAGGCGCGCGCGATTCAAAAGGAAGCCTCGAGCCAGGACATCCATCTCTGGCTCCCCTGGTTCCGGCTCGCGCTGGCCGAGCGCAACTGGGAAGACGCACTGAAGACCGTCGAGCATTTCCGCAAATCGGATAAGTTGACCGCCAGTTACCTGGCTGCCCTGGTCTACCTCCGCAAGGGAGACATGGGCCGGGCCGGCGCTGAGGTCGAAGTTCTCCGGCTAGCAGCCCAGCAGCGCAAGGACGACCGCCAATTGGAATACCGTGTGTGGGAAACACAGGGCCTGTTCTTATGCGGCACCGGCGTCGCGGACTGCGGCTTGAAGCTCCTGGCCAAGGCAGCGGAGCGCTCGAAGAGCGACTACTCGCACCATTCCTGGGGCAACGGCGCCTACTACATGGAAGCATGGGGCATCGCGGCGTTGCAGGCGAACAAGGCCGAGATTGCCGAGGAGGCGCTTCTCGAAGCATTGGCCCACGACCCCGCCTGCATGCGCGCCGCCCTGGGGCTGCAGGTCCTGTGCGAGCGGCAAGGACGAACGGCGGAAGCCCAGAGATACGCGGAGCTTTCCCATCGTTGCTGGCGCCGGGCGGACGCCCAGAGCTACGCCTCCGAGTTGGCGTCATTGCGTGGCGAGAAGCCGACGCTCAGCGATGCGCGGCATGGAAACGACAAACTCAAACAAGAAACCAGCATCAGCTTGAAAAGATAACGGAGGTCCGGCGATGGCATTGAGTCTGGCCCCTACCTGGTCGTTCGCGCTTGTGTGTCTGCTGCATACGGCATCCACGCCGAGCGGCCCATGTCAGTCCGGTTTACAGCCTGGCCAACGGCCTGGGCCGTATGCGGCCGTCATTTCCACGGGACCGCACCGCGGCGAATCGTACTGCTACATCTGCGAAACCGCCGAGCGCCCGGCCGTCGTGGTGTTCGCGCGCAGCTTGAGCGATCCCCTGGGCAAGCTCGCGCAACAGCTCGACAAGGCGGTCGCGGACCACAAGAAGGCTGACCTGCGCTGCTGGATCACGTTTCTCAACGAGGACCAGGTTCACTTCGATGCCAAGGTGGTGCAGTGGGGCCTCAAGCACGCGATCCGAAGCATACCGCTGGGCGTTTTCGAGGAGGCGGGCGGCCCGCCCAGCTATCGCCTCGCCGCCGACGCGGACGTGACGGTGCTGCTCTTCGTCAAGCAAAAGGTGGTTGCCAATTTCGCATTCCGCGAGGGCGAGTTGAAAGAAGAAAAGATTGCCGAGGTGGTTAAAGCGCTGCCGCGGATTCTTTCCCAGGAGAAGTGAAAGGCATTCAATCGCGGTCTTTCGCTTGGAAAAATTGGAAAAACAGAAGGCAGGAAGAGAAACCAATTCCTCTTCCTGCCTTCCTTGCTATCTTGATGCCGCTGCCTTCTCCATCACTCAGTCCAGGAGCTGCACCACGAACACCGAAGTGGATTTCTCCGTCGGCGTGACCCCCAGAACCACGGACCGGCCCATCGGAAGCCTCACGGTAGTGGAGACTTTGCAAAGGGGCGGCGACTTGGATTCGCCCACGCGCTGTGCGTTGATGGAAAGGGATAGCACCTTCTCCACTTCCGACAGTTGCACCTGCCCTTCCACAGACAGGCTGCACGGGTAATCCAGTTGGGTTACTCCCTGCGACGTGAACTCTGTTTGTCCGATCACATTGACAAACGATTGCGAAACCGTGCGCAAGTCTTCGATACCGAGAGCCGCCAACTCGTCCGTGACGTTTTTTAGGTCTTTGGGTGGAGGTGCAGCATCCTTGCGGGATAGACCGCTGGCTAGCCAGACGAGGCGCACGCGCATTTGACTAGGAACCCGGATGGGCTTCGCTTGTGGCACATCGATTGCCTTCAGAAACTCCTCCGTAGCCCGAAGGGCATCCTCCTCACCAGAAACGATCACCATACGTCGACTATAGTCTATGGAGAACTTACCCAAGTTCTTAGGGAAGACCGTGGCCAGGCCCTTCTCAAAATATGCATCATCAATTGCGATGTTGTGGAGGTGAAACACCTTGAATCGTTGTTCCTGGGGGCCCATCACCCGGCGATTCTGATCTAGAATCTCCACAGCTTTTTTCAAAAACTTCCAGTCTTCCGGCGTAGCAGAGATGAGCAACGAGTTAGTGCGCGCGTCTACCACGATTCTTACACGCTTATGAACGTCTGGGGTCAACAATTCCGTCAACATTTGGCTCGACTGGACTGCATCCACGTACTTCAGAGGGACCACGGTGTAGTCTGGACGCGCGGGCGCCGGAGTTGGAACTTCCCCCTTCTGTGCCGCGGCAGGTGGCAAAAACAGGCCGCAAGCACCTAGCAGAACAATCAAAACACCCAGGCAAGCCCACCCGCGTGCAAAGGATCGAAAACGCTTCATTGACGACTCCTATTCATGGGATTGAGCGAATGCGAAACAGCAGGCCCTTCCCCGGCAACTGTGTGCCGGCTCGGAAACAACCAGACAATCGTGACCGCCGGGTCTCGGCTCTTGACCGGCACGGCAACGATCTCACTGGGCGACGTAACCGTAACGTGCGCCGGGGCGTTCGTTGCCACGGCTTCTTCAGGGACTTCGATAGACGCCGCGGTCGTGGAGCCTTTGGCCACTTCGTGCGCGCGTGGCAGCGAGCGAACGATCCACCCCGTAACGCCCAGGGCCAGCACCACGCTCGCCGCAAGCGCACTTACCCAAGCAACTCGCGCACGCCGCGTTTTCCGTAGCAGACGCCTCTCGATGCGTTCCACAAGGTCGGCCGGCACCGGCGTGGCCTGCAGCGTGGCCCGCTTCACAAGTTCTTCCAACCGCCGTTGCTCGTCGATTTTTCGCGAACAATCCGCGCACTGCTCCAAATGAGCAAGGAACGTATTGCGTTCGCGTATCGCGAGCGCGTCTTCAAGGTAGTCGTCCAGAAGGCAACAAACGGCATCACTCATGAGGCTCTCTCAAAGAATCATCGAAAGATTTTCGAAAAGTTCACGGAGTTGTTCGCGAAGCTTCTTTCGAGCCACGCACAGGCTGGCCTTGACCGAGTTGGCACTTGTGCCAAGTACAAGAGCAATCTCCTCCGCCGAGAGCCCCTCGCAGGCCCGTAAGTAGAGCGCCTGGCGCTGCCCCTCCGGCAACTCTTGCAAGGATTGAAGGGCCAAGTGCACGCTTTCTTCGTTCGCGAGCTGATCGTCGGGCGTTCGGCCCCGATCCGGTTGATCGGGCGGCAACGAGCCGGCCTGGGCTACCAACGACCGGCCCCGCCGGAGCCAATCCTGCCAGAGGTTGACAGTGATCCGAAAGAGCCAAACCCGTGCCGCCCCCGGCTCCCGAAGCAGCTCGCGTTTGCGCCACGCCCGCAGCATCGTCTCCTGCGTCAGGTCCTCAGCTATGTGGGGATCATTCGCCAGGCGCAGGGCGAACCGGTAGACGCGCGGCACATACTCTTCCAGCAGTTCTCTCACGGACACCGCCGTCCTGCACCTGCCTGGCTTACCCAAGGCTCGACGATCATGTCTCCTTGAAGAAGCCCCGGCCCTGCCGCAATGATAGACGAGCGGGGGGAGAAAAGGTCAAACGCAGCGATGAACGGTAACTTCGATCCGCTACAATGTAAGGACCTTGGTTGAGGAGGAAGCCCATGACCGCAACGATGTCCTACCCGCACATTGAGAAACCAGAAGGCCAGGCCGCGCACTTGCAGCGGCTGCCCCGAGTGCGCATCGCGCAGATTGTGATGGACCATTTCGCTCACGGCTGGTCGGTGGAGGAGATGTGCCGGCAGCACCCGTATCTCCGGCCGGGAGAAGTGCATGCGGCCATGGGCTACTATTTCGATCATCAGAATGAGATGGAAGAGGAAATTCGCGCCGAATGGCAGCAGGTCCAGGCCCAGAAGGACGCCGCCGGCCGCTCCCCGGCCTTCTCGCGCTTGCGCTCCCAGGGCCTGGTATAAATGCCGGTCACCTTCTATATGAATGTGTGGCAGGGACCTCCGGAACCCTCGCCGAGCGCTGGCCGACGCATGGCAATCGCGCTTAACTATTGAGGACTGCGCCAGCAATGCATCAAGCGGGTGCCATGCTTTCGTACTCGAAAGCACGCTTTGGAGTACCAAAGCATGGCACCCATTTCCTAACGGTGCATTAGCTGCGCGGCCTTCTATAGGGGCCGTATCCATGACCCAATCTTTGCCAAAAACAGATTCCAGCCCCCGCGATCGCGCCGCGGCATTTTGCGCGAAATATGGTCTCAAGCTGCCGATCCTCCTGGCGCCGATGGCGGGTGCGTGCCCGGCCAGTCTTTCGATTGCCGTGGCCAATGCCGGCGCCATGGGGGCGCTGGGCGCACTGCTGACCCAGCCGGCGGGCATTCGCGATTGGGTAAAGGAGTTTCGCTCGGGGAGCAATGGGCCCTTTCAGCTCAACGTCTGGATTCCCGACCCCAAGCCGCATCGAGATCCCGAGGCCGAAGCACGCATGCGCGCTTTCCTGGCGGCGTGGGGACCCGCCGTACCACCAACCGCTGGCGACACGACCTTGCCCGAGTTTATCAAGCAATGCGAAGCATTCCTGGAAGTGAAACCGACTGCGGTCTCTTCCATCATGGGGCTTTACCCGCCTGAGTTCGTTAGCCGGCTCAAGCAACAGGGCGTCGCCTGGTTCGCCACGGCCACCACGCTGGCGGAGGCGAAACGAGCCCAGGCCGCCGGGGCCGACGCCGTCATCGCCCAGGGGTACGAAGCGGGCGGGCATCGAGGCTCGTTTGATCCTGCAGCCGCCGAACGGCAAGCCGTGGGGCTGTTCTCCCTGCTGCCATGTCTGGCCGACCACCTCAACATCCCAATCATCGCGGCCGGCGGCATCGGCGACGGACGGGGCGTGGCCGCGGCACTCACGCTGGGTGCCAGCGCCGCGCTGCTGGGCACAGCGTTTTTGCGCTGCCCGGAAGCGAAAACCCATCGCGCTTGGGCCGACGCGCTGGCGAACCTCGAGCCGGAAGGGACGATGCTCACCCGCGCCTTCACCGGTCGCCTGGGCCGGGCGATCGCCACCAACTTCGTCCAGGCCGCCGCAGTACCGGATGCACCGTCCCCGGCTCCCTATCCGGTGCAGCGAGGTCTGACTGCCGCGCTGAAGGAAGCCGGAGCTGCCGCCGGCGACTACCACCGCATGCAAGTCTGGGCCGGCCAGTCGGCAGCGCTGGCCCAGCCCGTTCCAGCCGGCGACCTGATCCGGCATATTTGGCAGCAGGCGCAAACACTGCTCATGTAGTGGTTCCCCAAACACAGCCGTGCGCGGGTCTCAGCTCTGCGCCGGCCTCTGACCTCGCACGCGAATTTCGGCGGAGGTCGCTCGGGGAAAAATGCGCTCCTGACCCGTGGCGAGGAACTATTAGTTGTGCTATGGCTTGCCAGAGCCGGCGCTCAACAGAAGTAATTGTCCGATGCCGCCAGCGGAAACGTTTATGGCCAAGACACTGTGCAGCCCCATCCTCCATCAGCTCCGGCGCATGGTCAACGACCAACGGCTCAAGGAGGCGTCCGACGAGGAACTGCTCTGCCAGTTCGCGGCCGGGCGAGACGAGGCCTCGTTCCGCGAGCTATTGTGCCGACACGGACCGATGGTCTTTGACGTTTGCCGTGCCGTGCTTCACAGTGAGGCCGATGCGGAGGACGCTTTCCAGGCCACCTTTCTGGCCCTAGCGAGCAAGGCGGGGTCGATTCGCCGAGCGACCTCGCTGAGCAGTTGGCTGTACGGCGTGGCCTACCGGACGGCGCTGAAAGCACGCGTGAATTCCGACGGAAGGAGGAAGCGCGAGGCTCGTCTACCTGGCCGGTCAGTCCCGTCCCCAGAGGACCTGACCTGGGGCGAGGCGAAAGGCATTCTGCACGAGGAGCTGAACGCTCTTGCCGAGCGCTGTCGTGCGCCCCTGGTACTGTGCTATCTGCAAGGCAAGACGCAGGACGAGGCCGCCGCCTTGCTGGGATTAACCAAGGCGACACTGAAAAGGCGTTTGGAACAGGGCCGGAGGATCCTACGCGTGCGACTGGTGCGGCGGGGAATGGGGCCGGCAGCGCTGCTGATCCTCTCGGCCTGGCCAATGGCAACCGCATCGGCACTGCCGGCGACACTGGCCCTCACCACCCTAAGGGCCACCTCCCTCCGCGCCGCCGGCCGAGCGGTATCCGGCATGACCCTGGTCAGAACCGCTCTGATCGGAGGAGTGCTGAAGGCCATGCTGCCTGGCAACATCAAGCTTGTCACGGCCTTGCTTCTGGTCCTGGCAACGATTGGCATAGCGGCTGCCGTGCTCGCACATCAAGCCGGTGCCGTCGGCGAGGCAGCCGCCAGGCAGGACCAGAGCCAGAGCACCGCAAGTGCCGGACAGCCCGAGGCGGACAAGGACCGACCCGCCCGCGCCGACTTCTTCGGCGACCCCTTGCCGGCGGGGGCACTGATGCGCATGGGAACGGTGCGGCTGCGGCACCATCACCCTCCCATGCAGCTGACGACTGCGTTTTCAGCCGACGGCAAGGTGCTGGCTAGCGGTGGAGACGACGAGGTCCGCCTGTGGGACCTGGCGACCGGCAAGCTGCTCCGGGAAATCCGTGATGGCAACCGGACCAAATCCTACTGTGCACTCTGGCTCGCACCGGACGGGCGCCGGCTGGCCGGTGCCGGCCGCGAATCGGTCTGCGTTTGGGACACCGCCACGGGACAGCGGCTCCACGAGTTCCGGGCTAACGGGCAGGCCGTGGCTTGCTCTTCGGACGGCAAGCTCCTCGCTGCTCCTTCGCATGATGGCTCGGTCGGCGTCTGGGACATGATGACGGGCAAGCAGACGGCCCATCTTCGCGCCCGGCCGTCGGGGAAAGGACCCTGGCCCATCTTCACGCCCGACGGCAAGGGGTTGGTGATGGTGACCTTGTCGGACGGCCAGGTCTACCACTGGGACCTGACCAACGGAAAGCTTCGGAGGACGGTTCCCTTGCCGATCGCAATCGGCTATGGACTGGCCTTGGCGCCGGATGCGCAGACCCTTGCAATCACCCCGCGCGACAGCCCGATCACGCTCTGGGACTTGGCCACGGGCAAACAACGGCTCAAGCTCCATGGCGAGCTGGCCCGAGGTGGGTTCGGCCTGGCCTTCAGCAGCGACGGCAAAACCCTGGCCACCAACGCGACCGACCCCTATTTGCCTGACGACGCGAGCACGGTCGCGCTCTGGGACGCGAAGACGGGAGAGTTCCTCCGGCGCTTCCGCTTGCCCACCCGCGCCGTCAGCTCGCTCCGCTTCGCTCCGGACGGGCGCAGCCTGTTGACGACCGGTAGCGAACCGCTACTGCGCCTGTGGGACGCGGCCACCGGCAAGCCGGTCCTCCAGGAGCCCGCCCACGTCGACGAGATCAGATCGTTCGCCTTCACGGCGGACGGACGTTCCCTAGTCTCGGGGAGCTATGACGGGACTGTCCGACTCTGGGATGTGGTGAGCGGCCGGCACGTGCGAGAGTTGGCCGGCCATCCCGGAGGAGTCAATGCCGTCGCGGTTGGGCCAGACGGCAAGGTCCTCGTTTCCTGTGGCGCCGACGGCTACATCAGGTTGCAGGACCCGGACGGCAAAGAGCTGCGCCGCATTCCCTGCGCCGGTGAGGTGCGCGCACTGAGCGTGGCGCCCGATGGCAAGACGGCGGCCACCTGGAGCCTGCGGCTAAACGTTGGCTCCGGCGGCTTCAACGCCTGGGATTTGGCCACGGGCAAGGCATTGAGCAGTCGGCCAGACACGTCGCCGGTATTGAGTCCCCCTACGTTCTCCCCGGATGGTAGGCTCGTGTTGGAATTCCTTTACGAGCCGCGGGCCCACAGCCCGGCCCCGGCGGGTGCCCCGGCCGCTGGTCTAGGTATGCCACCGGCACGAGGCGGGCCGACTCTCGTGGGCGTGGTACTGCGCGAAGTGGCCACCGGCCGGGAGGTCCTCACGCTGAGACAACCGGACGGCTTTCTCGGCCTCAACGCGTTCGCGCCCGATGGCCGGTCGCTGGTAACAGTCACCTCCCGGCAAGAGCGGCAAGGCGCTGGTTGGCGCTATGACAATACTTTGCACTTCTGGGAGTTGGCCACGGGGAAGGAGCGGCTGACGCTTGCGTGCGGCTCTTCGGGTCACTTGCTCCGGCAGGTCGCCTACGCCCCCGATGGCCGCACGCTGGCGACGGCGCGCGGCGACAACACGATCCAGTTCTGGGACCTGATCACCGCCAAGGAATTGCCACGCCGGGTGGCGTCCGACACTCCCGTGAGCTGCCTCGCCTTCGCGCCCGACTCGCGAGCGCTCGCCTCCGGCCAACAGGACGGCCAGATTCTCATCTGGGACTCGGCACTCACGCCAGGACGGCGGGAAGGGAAAGCCGAGGACCGACAACTGGAGAGTTGGTGGGCCGACCTGGCGGACAAAGATGCACGCAAGGCCAACGCCGCCGCTCGCGAGTTCAGCGCGGCACCGAAGCAGGCCAGTAGCTTGTTCCGCGACCGCCTGCGGCCGACCAGCGACGCCGCGTCCGACAAGCTTCGGCGGTTGATTGCCGGCCTGGACAGCGCTAAGTTTAAGCAGCGCGAGGCCGCAATGAAGCAGCTAATCGACCTTGGCGAAGAAGCTGGGCCGGCCTTGCGTGCGGCCCTGAAAGCCGCTCCGTCAGCAGAGCAGCAACGACGTATCGAAGAGATCCTCGACTCTTTGAATCGCCGGCCCTCGGGAGAAACGCTGCGCCAGCTGCGTGCCGTCGAACTGCTGGAGCTAATCGGCAGTGACGCAGCCCGTGAGTTGCTGGAGACGCTGGCAAGAGGACTGCCTGATGCCCGTCTGACTCGAGAGGCACAGGCCACACTTGAGCGATTGGCGAGGCGGCCGCCCACCAGGCCTTGACTTATCCCGACGTTCTCCGCCTGGAGTGGCTGGACCTTGCTCCCAACGAATTGCCTCGCGGCGTCCGCGCTCGGCGAAGGTCCGCGCTCGGCGAAGGTCTCCTGACCTCGCCGCTACCCGCACCTTCGAGTACTCGAAGATGCACGTCTTGGTGTGGCCATTGATTGAAACAGGCGCGAACGCACCGACCCCGGAATGGTGCGTCGGCGCGAGTACGCTTGACGCACCCTACAGACTAACCGATAGTTCCTGCGGCCCCGTAGCGATCCGCGGCCCCTTCTCGTCCCATTCACATGCCTTCCACCCATTCGTTCTTCATGTCCTTCAGGTGTTTGGTGTTGATGAACACATGAATGCCGGGGCAAAGGGGTCGGGAGTCTTTTCAGAAATAAGACTCCCGACCCCTTTGCCGCTTCGTCTATGGCGAGCTCCGTAAATGGGCGGCCTAAAGGATGTCGTCTGACGTGACGTAAGTTCCATTCGCATGGTCTGTTGAAGCTCGGCGGAGTATTTTGGCCGAACACGATAAACCACCGAGGCGCACGTGACACATTCCGCCGTTCCCTATTTGCTCTGTCGGCAATCCAAAACATTGCCAATTCGCGTGGCCCTCTTTGCATTCGCGCCGGGACTTAGTTATAGGAGGGTTATGCAGATGCGCTCGGACACCCGTCCGGACCCCGAACGGCTCATGCAGCTGGCTCGCACGGGTGACAACACCGCCCTGGGACTCTTGCTGGAGCTGTACCGCGGTTACCTCGGGCTCCTGGCCCGCGTGCAGATAGGCAGGCGGCTCCAGGGCAAGGTCGATGCGGCCGATCTGGTGCAAGAGACCTTTCTGGAAGCGCATCGCCATTTCGACAGGTTCCGGGGCCGGGGCGAGGGGGAGTTCGTCAGCTGGCTCCGGCAAATCCTGGCGGCTCGACTTGCCAAGCTGGTTCGCCGCTACCTGGGAACCCAGAGCCGAGACGTCCGCCTGGAGCGCGCGCTTGCCGCCGAGCTGGACGAGTCCTCGCGAGTTCTGGACCAGGGGTTGATCGCGGCATCGAGCTCGCCGAGCCACCGGGCGAACCGCCGCGAGCAGGCGCTCCTTCTGGCCAACGGCCTGGAACTGCTTCCCGAGGCCTACCGGGAAGTATTGATCCTGCGTCACCTGGAAGGGCTAACCTTCCCGGAGATCGCTCGCCGCATGCACCGTACCGAGCTGAGCGTGAAGAAGCTTTGGGCCCGGGCCTTACCCCGCCTGCGCGTTGTACTGGGAGATTCCTGATGAAGCAATTCGATGACGGCAACCTGGAATCGACGGCTTGCCAGCCGCCCGTCGAGAGCGAGCCCACTCCCAGAGAGGACGATCTTCGCGTCATTGCCGCCCTCGAAGAGTATCTGGCGGCACTCGAAGCTGGCGAGTCCCCGGACCGCGACGCGTTCCTCGCTCGCCATGCGGAGATTGCGGCAGTATTGGCCAGGTCGCTCGAAGGGCTGGAATTCATCCAGAAGGCGGACCCGGAAATGGAGAGGGCGCCTTCTCATGCCCAAGCGCATCTCCACCCCGAAGGCCCACTCGGCGACTTTCGGCTCGTTCGCGAGATCGGCCGCGGCGGCATGGGAGTCGTTTATGAAGCCGTGCAGATCTCCCTCGGTCGGCGCGTGGCCTTGAAGGTGTTGCCGTTCGCGGCCACGCTCGATGGTCGCCAGCTTCAGCGCTTCAAGAACGAGGCCCAGGCGGCTGCCCACCTGCACCACACCAACATCGTTCCGGTTTTCTACGTCGGCTGCGATCGCGGCGTGCACTACTACGCCATGCAGCTGATCGAAGGACACAGTTTAGCGGAATTGATCTCAGATCTTCGAACTTCGATCTTAGACCTTCGACCTTCGGCTTTGGATTCGAAGGAGATGGCTCCCGAGTTCAATGAGCAAAGATTTACCGTCGATGTTCCAAACTCCAGCTTCCAAGATCAAAGATCTAAGTTCCAAGATCTAAAATCCAAAATCGGGAACACGGCGTTGGCCGTGACCACTGAGCGTTCCATTACCACCCGCGATTTCTTCGCGAACGTCGTCCGGCTCGGCATCCAGGCCGCCGAGGCCCTGGAGCACGCCCACCAGATGGGCGTGGTCCACCGCGACATCAAGCCCGGCAACCTCCTCCTCGACCACGCGCCACTCGCCCTGCATTCCTCACGCCTCGCCCCTCGTTCCTCGCCCCTCCATCTCTGGATCACCGACTTCGGCCTCGCCCAGTTCCAGAGCAAGACCGATCTGACCATGACCGGCGACCTGGTGGGCACGCTCCGCTACATGAGCCCGGAACAAGCGCTCGCCCAGCGCGTGATCATCGATCACCGCACCGACATCTACTCGCTCGGCGCGACGCTCTACGAACTGCTGACACTGGAGCCGGCTTTCAATGGCAAGGATCGGCAGGAGCTGTTGCACCAGATTGCGTTTGAGGAGCCGAAGCCGCTGCGACGCATCAACCCATCGGTCCCGCAGGAGGTGGAGACCATCGTCCTCAAAGCGATCGAGAAGAATGCGGCGGATCGCTACGGCAGCGCTCAAGAGCTGGCTGACGATCTTCGGCGGTTTCTCGAAGATAGGCCAATTCAGGCCAGGCGGCCGACTTTACGCCAGTGTGTGATCAAGTGGGGCCGGCGGCATAAAGCAATCGTGTGGTCCGCCATGGGCATGTTAGCTCTGGCGGCGTTTGCCTTTGCGTTTTCAACCCTGCTGATCGCCCGGGAACGGGACAAGGCTGAAGCGAATTATCACGAAGCTGAAATGCAGCGAGCCTCGGCCCACGCCAGCCTGGAAACGGCTTACAAAGTTCTGGATGAGATATATGTAGAGTTTGCTGAGAAGCGCTTGCCTAGGCAGAAAAAGCTAGAACCAGAAGACAAGGCGCTTTTGCAGAAGGCCCTGAACTTCTACGAGGGCTTTGTCGACCGACAGAACAAGGACCAGGCCAGCCAAGAAAGAGCTGCGAAAGCGTGTTGTCGGATTGCCGCAATTCAAGCCCATCTAACGCTTCACGGACCCGCCGAAGAGAGCCTGAAGAAAGCAATCGCCAAGTATGGTCAATTGATGAATGACTACGCTTCGGAGCGTTACTACGAAGAACAATTGGCAGGCGTCTACAGGGATCTGGCCAATGTTTACAAGCGGCAGCAGCGCTGGGAGGAGGCACGGGCCAATCTTCTCCAGGCGTTCGAATTCATTAAGCGACTGGAGTCCTCCCAACCCAAACTTGTTCGGTATCAGCGACTCAAGGTGCGGACCTACGTGGAACTGGCTCAGCTGCAAAACTTGAGCGGGCAAAAGTCGGAGGCCTTACTGGCTTATGAAAAGGCCAAGCTCATTATGGAAAAGATGGTTATCGACTACCCGGCGATCACTGAGTATCGCCGGACTTTTGGCTCGATTTGTAGGGAACTTGGCATCATGTACGCTGGGTACGGCCGTTGGCCCGACGCGGAACGTGCATTCAAAATCGCGAAGATCCATGGGGAGGATGTCGTGCATTCGGATCCCCACGATTGGCTGTCCCGCGCGGCTCTCCTCGACTGTTACTACGCATTGGCGACCTTCCTGTTCGCAAGAGGAAGAACTGATGAGGCTGAACAACTTTTCCACGTTTCTCTCGCTCTCTGGGAACAATTCATGAGAGATTTCGGTGACCAGGCGAACGATCCTGACGTGGGAGGCGCCATTAGCAACTTCGCGTTCTTGCTTGCGAGTTGCCCCATTTGCACACTGCGAGATCCACAACGGGCCGTCAGACTGGCGAAAGAGGTGGCGGATCATTATCCAACCCACGGGTACAAGTGGAACGCGTTAGGAGTAGCACATTACAGGATGGGTCAGTACGCGCTGGCTGTCACGGCCCTCAGCAAGTCTGTGGAGTTGGGCGAGCCTGATGAAGCCGACTGGTTTTTCCTCGCGATGTCAAACTGGAAGCTCGGCCACAAGGAAGATGCGCATAAATACTGGGAGAAAGCAGTCCAGTGGATGGAAGAGAAGGACGCGTTTACGGACGAGCAAATGCTTTTCAGAGAGGAGGCCGCCGCGCTCATGAACATCAAGGACGCTAAGGTCATGGAACTGCAGGCGCGCCGTTTGAAGCAAGATGCGAGCAGCGTGAGCCAATAAAGGAAGGTCGAGCGACCGAATCTTCCAGCCGTGCGCGGGTCTCCGACCCCGCACTCGGACTGACCGAAGGTCTCCACGAACCCGAGGACACCTTCGGTCAGCGGTTGCGGCGAGGTCAGGAGACCTGCGCCGAGCGCCTAGAGATCGATCAGAACGAAGCGTGGGCTTACGCAGGTGAATAACGTGAAATACCAGGGACGCGGTCGAAGTCGGCGTCGTTGCTGGCCAGCTTCGTTAGGCCATGGGCGTGCATGATGGCGATCAGCAGCGCATCACTGCTAAGTAGCCCGATTTGCTGGCTGATTTGGGCAGCATCGACGATAAGCGACGGGGCAATCGTCAGGACTTGCAGGCGACCCTGGAGAATCTCTTCAAGGGCCGTCCTGAACTCTGTTAGTTGCTGGATCAAGGCCGGCCGTCGCTGGAGGCGTTGTTTGATTTTCGACATGCTTGATCCCGGCAGGCGCGAAGCCTCGACCATCATCAGCCTATGAGCGATTTCAGTGAGGACATGCGTCGAGACCGAGCCGCTGAGCTCCTGTTTCTCGATCCTGGCCAGAAGATGCGTGCAAGCAGGCCCGAATGCCGGATGAGGTTCGAAATGGTAAACCAGCGCATTGGCGTCCAGAAACACCGAATCGCCACCGAGGAGGTCGGCAAAAGTCATTAATCCTCCTGGGGATCGAGTTCCGGGGCGAGGGCAAAATAGTCGGCCTCCGCGGCAGTGCCGGTAAAGCCCATGATCCCGGCAGTCCGCTCCACCCAAGTGGTGCCGGGGTGCACGGTGATGCGTACTTTTTCGTGTTCCCTGAGCGGCAAGGACTGGGTCGGCTTGAGCACGCCGTTTTCATAGATGGCTTCGATGGTAATAGACATAAGCGAGACTCCGAACTTGAAGCTGGTCGATCTGATCCGAGTCTAGCAAGCTGGTTCCCTCCGGGCCAGGCCAGGGATTCATCCGCGAACGAGAAGAACAAAAACAGCCGGTGAGGTCATGCCGCCAAGCAACGCCCTCACCGGCCTCTGATAGCACCCGGGCGAACGGTCTGCGCGCCCGGGACGCTATACTTTTCATTCTAACCGCAGGCCGAGTTCGAACCAGGAGATTTCGGCTATGTGGTTCTTTTCTCGTCGTCCCACTAACGCAGCGAAACAAAGCTCGACGCGGCGCGTGCGTGTCGCCAGGCGGCCCGGTTCTGCCCGCCTAAGTCTGGAACAACTCGAAGAGCGCTCGCTGCTCAGCAGCCAAAGCGCGCTGGCGGCAGCCTACGGCCAACTGCCCTTGGCCTTCGAAGCCAATCAGGGCCAGGCCGCCCCGCAGATCGACTTCCTGTCGCGCGGCAACGGCTATACGCTGGCGCTCGCGCCTGACTCGGCCCAGTTGTCGCTCCAGCAGGGAGCCACGAACAACCTGTTGCAGATGCAACTGCTTGGCGCCAATCCGGCGGCTCCGGTCGCCGGCCTAAATGAGCTGATTACCAAAACCAACTATCTCATCGGCAATGATCCCAGCCAGTGGCACACGAACATCGCCAATTATGGCCAGGTCGAGTACCAGAATGTCTATCCGGGCATTAACGTGATTTATTACGGCAACCAGCAGCAGCTCGAATACGATTTCCAGGTCGCGCCGGGGGCCAATCCCGGCGTCATCCAGTTGGCCTTCACCGGCGTGCAGGCCATGTCGCTGGACGCGCAGGGGAACCTGGTGCTGCAGACGTCCGGTGGCGATGTCGTGGAGAAGGCGCCCGTCGTCTACCAGCAGGACGGCAACATTCGCCAGCAGGTGGCCGGAAAATACGTTCTTGAAGCAGGAGACCGGGCCGGCTTCGCCGTGGGCGCGTACGATGCCAGCCGGCCGCTGATCGTTGACCCTATCTTAAGCTACTCGACCTACGTCGGCGGCAGCGGCACTGACTCTGCCTCTGCCATCGCCGTGGACAGCGCTGGCAATGCCTACATCACCGGCCAGACGTACTCAAGCAACTTCCCGACCACGGCGGGCGCCTTCCAGACGACGCTCGCGGGCTCCGCAAACGCCTTCGTGGCCAAGCTGAATGCCTCCGGCACGAGCCTTGTGTACTCGACCTACCTTGGCGGCAACAGCACTGATGGGGGCAATGCCATCGCCGTGGACGCGTACGGCGACGCTTACGTCACCGGCGGCACCAGCTCAACCAATTTCCCGACCACCGCAGGCGCCTTCCAGACCACGCCCGGCAGCGGCTTCGTGACAGAATTGAACCCCAACGGCACGGCCCTGGCCTACTCCACCTACTTCGCAAGCGGCTGCTCCGGCATCGCCGTGGATGGCCGCGGGAACGCTTACCTCACGGGCAGTGCAGGTGCGAACTTCCCGACCACTGCGGGCGCCTTCCAGGTTACGCTCGCAGGCTCCGCAGACGCCTTCGTGACAAAGCTGACTACCTCTGGCACGGGCCTGGTCTACTCCACCCGCCTCGGCGGCAGCGGCGGGGGGGCAGGCGCTAGCATCGCTGTGGACAGTGCCGGCAACGCTTACGTCACGGGCAGTGCGGGTGCGAACTTCCCGACCACTGCGGGCGCCTTCCAGATTACGCTCGCAGGCTCCGCAGGCGCCTTCGTCACAAAGCTGAATGCCTGGGGCACGGCCCTGGTCTACTCCACCTACCTCGGCGGCACCACCAGCACGGGTACACTCGCTCAGTATGGCACTGGCATCGCGGTCGACAGCGCCGGCAACGCCTACATCACCGGCGCTACCAGTGCGAGTAACTTCCCCACCACCCCAGGCGCCTTCCAGACCACACCCGGCAGCGGCTTCGTGACGAAGCTGAACTCCGCCGGCTCGGCCCTGGTCTACTCCAGCTACTTCGTCAGCGGCGGACTTGGCATCGCCCTGGACACCTACGGCAACGCTTACGTTACCGGTTACACTGGATCAAGCAATTTTCCGACCACCGCGAACGCTTTCCAGACGACGCTCGGCGGCAGCAACGGCAATGCCTTCGTGACAGAGATGAATGACTCCGGTTCGGCGCTGGTCTACTCCACCTACCTCGGCGGCAGCGGCGGGGACCAGGGCAATGGCATCGCCCTGGACAGCGCCGGCAACTTTTATGTCGCGGGCGAGGCCACTCCGACCTTCCCGACCACCGCGGGGGCTTACCAGACGACGTACAGCGGGGGCGCCGGCGACGCCTTCGTCGCGAAATTCGCGGCCGGCGTTGCCATCAACTCGACGGGTCTTCCGGCGGCCACGGTGGGGGCCAGCTACAGCCAGACCCTGACCGCCAGCGGCGGCACGGCGCCCTACACCTTCGCCGTTACCGGCGGGTCGCTGCCGGCGGGGCTGACACTCTCCGCGGGCGGTGTTCTGAGCGGCATCCCAACGGCCGCCGGTGCCTCCACCTTCACCGTGACGGCGACCGACGCCAACAGCACGACCGGCAGCCTGTCGTACACGCTGGCGGCCAACCTGGCGACGCAGCTCGCGACGGGTTGGATCGCCACGGCATCCGGCCCAACGCAGGGCGGCGGCGGTGGGGGCATGGTAGCGACCGATAGCGCCGGCGATACATACTTTGCCGTCAATGCCACTGGGACTGCGACCTTTGGCTCGAATATTTCTATGACAGGTACCAACTATTCTTGTGTCGGCGAACTCAATTCCTCCGGGAACTGGTTGTGGGTCACGCAGCTTCCCAACAATGCGCGCTTCTATGGAGGGGCCCTTGGCGGTGGGCTCGCCGTCGACAGCAGCGGCGATCCCTATAACGGCGATGTCTATGTCGCAGGATTCTTTGCCGGCACTGCAACTTTCGGCTCCACGATCTTGACCAGTGCGGGCGCAAGTAACATTTTTGTCTCCCAGCTGAATAGCAGCGGCGGGTTCAATTGGACCATCCAGATAGGGGGCACCGGTTACGATTTAAGCCATGGCCTGGCGCTTGACGGCAGCGGCAATCTCTATGTCACAGGGGGATTCCAGAACACGGTCAGCTTTGGCGGGACTAGGCTTACCAGCGCCGGTGGTTACGATGCCTTCCTGACAAAAATCACTCCCAACGCAACAGGAGGAACATTCGACTGGGCCGTTCGCCTGGGCGGCGCCAACGATGACGTAGGCAACGCACTGGCGGTCGATTCGGCGGGCAATGCCTTCATGAGCTGTGTGCTGAACTCGACTACCATTGCTAGTACAGCAACTGAGTTCGTTGATCGCTTCGACACGAACGGAAACCTGATCTGGAGCTATAACGGGGGCAATGGGGGTGACCTTGGATACGCGGATTCGCTGGCCCTCTACACCGACGGCAGCGGCAACGACTTCCTGTACCAGGCCGGACCCTACGGTACGGCTGTCCTGAAGCTTGATGGCACTAGTGGTAATTCTCTTTGGGTCAAAAACTTTAATCTGAACGGCGATCAAGACTTCGCAAGTGGCAACGATTCTTTCTACGGTGTTGCCACGGACAGCACCGGCAATGTCTATGTCACAGGCAAGGATTTCTATGAGGGGGACCTGCCCATCGGTTTCGACCCGGCATCGGGGACGGGCTATCTCGACACCCCGCACTTCGTTGCCAAACTGGACCCGAACGGTAACTTCCTGGCAGCACTGAGCACCGGGGGCTACGCGGTGGCGGTGGACGCCAACGGGAATATTCACAGTGTCGGGTCGCCTGACCTGGGCTTCGGCTCTGTGGCTGCCTACGACACCGGCTCGCAGAACGTGCTCGCGCCTTCGAGCAGCAGTCTTGTGGTGGCACTTACCACCCAGAATGAAGGCGGCATTCTCGGGCGCGTCTTCGACGATGTGAACGATAACGGCACTCTCGACCCGAACGAGAACGGCGTATTCCCGGTCACCGTCCTTGCTTATGACACCAACAACAACCTCGTCGCGTCGACCATGGCCATCACGAATGCGGTCGTGAATAAAGCCAACCCCGCCATCTTCGGCGAATACGATCTCACTCATCTCGCGCCTGGCACGTACACGATTCGGGTGATCCTGCCTCCGGGCTGGATCCAAACTTCCCCTGCCGGCGGCGCGCTTACCGTGACCGTCACGGCGGGCCAGGATGTCGATACGCAAAACTTCGGCGCCTACTTCCCCAGCCAGACTACGACCTACAAGAGCCCCAATGTACCTGTCAGTATCCCGGCCGGCGGGAAGAAGGGCGGCACCACGGTCACATCCACCCTGACGGTCCCGAATAATGCTCGGCTGTTTTCACTTCAGGTCACGACCAATGTCACGGGCGCGGCCGGAGACAGTTTCAGCCTGACCACTCCGAGCGGGGCGTCACTGCCCGTGACGGTCAATGGCACGCTTTCGGAGTATATCGTCCCCCTCTTTGAGCAAAACGTCTCTGGGACCTGGAAACTGTCAATAGTTACGGCGGCCGGCGCTCCGAAGGGCACGCTCAACTCCTGGTCGATCACGGTGATCGGCGGCGCCGTTCCGCAGATCGGCGCGTTCACGGCCAGCTCTACTTCGGTGAAGCCGGGCGGCAGCCTTACTCTGACCGCCTCGAACATCACCGATGGCAACGCGAACACTTCGATTACGCAGCTGACCTTCTACTACCTCAACAGCAGCGGGAACGAAGTGATTCTGGGCTACGGCACCCAAACCAGCCCCGGCGTCTGGACCGTGACGTTCACGGTCAACCTGGCAGCCGGGAGCTACACGCTGTTCGCCCAGGCGGAGGACAGCGACGACATTTTCAGCGAGCCGTTTGCGCTCACGCTGACGGTCACTTAGAGCCCGGCCATGGGGTGCCCCGGCGCTCGGCCCGCGCGCCGGAGCCCGTCACGCTTACCGCTGCACTTAACTGTTTCTGGTTCCGATTTCCTACTTATTAGAGGAGACAACGATGTATCGACGCAACCGCTGGACTGCGATGGTGATTGGAGCGGTAGCCGCTCTTGCCTTGGCGGGCAACATGGCAGTAGCGCAGACCAAACCCTTCCAGATTGTTGGAGTGGGCGTTGCACCTGACGGCTTTCCGGGTCCAGGCTCTTCCGCACCTCACTGGTCTATTGGCGAGGGCTCATCTCTCGGTTTCTATGAGGGCGAGGGGGGAGTCTACAACGCCTCACTCGACTTGACACCAAACGCGAATGGAGATTTCACCGGTACGTTCCGCAGCGATGGGCCCTACGTGTTTACCGGTGAAGATGGGGACAAATTAGCCGTG
>DATGZX010000214.1:0-13985 GCA_035296965.1 Gemmataceae bacterium | reverse complement strand
AACAACCCCACGTGAGTAGTAGCAACCATGCGTTCCTCCGGGAAATAGGTGAAAGTCCGGAAGAATCGTAGGCCTGTACACTTGTCCCAATCAAGGCCCTCTCAATAATTGAGGTGGAGTTTGATGCGTTCGCCCTGGGCGAACCCCAGGCCGGATATTTGGCAATGGAAGAGCGCGGTGGGAGAATGTCGAAATCGACACCGACGCTTTTGAGACGCTGGTAATTGACAGAGGACTTGTCGCCGTGAGAAGACAATGGCTTGCGGAAACGCTGCTCGACCTGATGAGGAAGGCGAACGATTGGACCGATGCACAGCAGGCGAATCTCCCGCCGGAATGTCGGTAGCTCACTGGCTGGCGGCGGGCTGTGAAGATGATGGCTTACTGTCCTTGTACCAGAACGGG
Organism: Gemmataceae bacterium; assembly: GCA_035296965.1. GTDB lineage: Bacteria > Planctomycetota > Planctomycetia > Gemmatales > Gemmataceae > DATGZX01. Next base: position 13,580 of record DATGZX010000214.1, on the reverse strand, counting down.
GCCCAGTAGACTCAGTCGAGGTTGTCGGTTGGGGCGCGTTCGCCGGCGCCGTTGAGCAACTTTCGCTGCTTCAGGCCTGAGGTGCATCCGCCGCCATCTGCGGGGGACTTGGCAACAATTCGAGGCAGCCTTGGCCCCACAAGGCATGCTCGCCTAAAATGGAGTGGCACCGATGGAACTGGCGTTTTTGGAATTGATACAACGGGTTGCAATGGAATCCAGCGCTTATCCAAGGTGCTTGAAACGCCGCCGAATCAGGTTGAGGGCCTGGTGACGCTCAAGATCGTGCAGGTTCAGGGCCTCGTTCCGGCATTACAAGCGGTCTTAACCGCAGGGGACACAGAGAAGGCAGAAAGGTCCTTTCGCGTTCTCTGCCCCCTGTGCGATGACGATTTTCAGCACCCTGCGGATGCAGTTCAGGTTTGCCATGAGTACGATCCTCTCTCAGCCGGCGCCGGCCAATCCGCTCGACCAAAACGGAGCGGCCAAAGGCGAACAGCGGTTTTTGCTTAGCGATCTGAGCTGGCAAAACTATCTCACCATTGGCAATGCACTGCTGGACCGGCCTGGTCTGCGCTTGACATACGACCGGGGGCGTTTGGAGTTCATGACGACTTCACCCAAGCATGAGATCTACAAAAAGTGGTTGAGCCGGTTCATCGATATTCTGGGCGAGATCTTAAACCTGCCGAAAGTCTCGGCGGGAAATATGACGTTTCAAAAAGAAGAATTGGACCGGGGCCTCGAGGCCGATGATTGCTTCTGGATCGCCCACGAGCCAGAGATGCGCGGCAAGTTGACCTGGGATCCCAAACGAGACCCGCCGCCCGACCTTGCCCTGGAAATCGAGATCACTCGAAGTGTCCTGGATCGCCTCGGCATCTACGCCTCCCTGGAAATTCCCGAGGTCTGGCGCTTTGACGGCTCTGGGCTTGAAGTCCTGCGTCTGCAACCCGATGGCGTCTATCAGACAGTACCGGAAAGTCTGTTCTTGGGGCAACTGCCTATTGGTGAACTAGTTCGATTTCTGAGCCAGGCCGAAACGGCGGACGATTTGACGATTGTTCGCCAATTTCGAGCTTGGGTGCTTCAAGTCGTGGATAAGAAGTGATTTCGACTTGGACCGACAGAAATGTACCCTTTCTTTGCCCAAGTAATTATTCGCCCTTTCACTCATCGCGCTGGCGATCCTGGGCAATGTCTGGCGTGCTGTCCGGGAAATAGCCGCGCTCGCGAACGATGCGCTGCTGGAACTCGCGCACCTCGTCAAGCCAGGCGGGCACATCCACTCTGTCAAGTGGCTGGATACTCAAGCGGACGCGTTGGTTCTCAGCCAAGCCAACTTCGCTGAGGGGTCGGAACACGCCAGACTGGAAGATCGCTTCCACCTGCGTCATGGCAAACTCCTGTATTTTTACGGCGCTTTTCATCATCACTAATACTATAGCTACCTTCTGCCCGCAACGAGAACAAGCTCTGCGGCCGTCGTATCCACCTGCCCTGAGGCCAATGCCTTCTGTGTTTCGAAACGGCGGACGATCTGACGATTATTCGCCAATTTCGAGCTTGGGTGCTTCAAGTCGTAGATAAGAAGTGAGTTCGACTTTGCCCGATAGAAACGTGCACTTTCTTTGCCCAAATTGTTATTCGTCCTTTGGCCGTACAAAGTCCGCCATCCAGAGCTGACTCTCCCCGCCCCTGCTCGACGTCCACATAACCCTCTTGTACTGCTTATCAAACACTGGCAGCACATCCGCGCCCGGAGCATAGGTCAGACGCGTCAGCTTGGGCTTGGCCGGGTTTTGGGAAGGATCGTCTATGTTCATCCACCAGAGATCATAATTCGGCCGGACCGCCGGGTCGCTATGGTCGGCCCCGGTGAAGATGATGTGCTTGCTGTCCTTGTACCAGAACGGGGCCCAGTAAACCCAATCGAGGTTGTCGGTCAGGGCGCGTTCGCCGGTGCCGTCGGCGTTGATGACGTAAAGCTGCAGGTGGTCCTTCTTCTTGCGATCGCTGCGGAAGATCACGCGCTTGCCGTCCGGCGAGAAGAAGGGGCCGCCGTTGTAGCAGCCGGGGGCGTGCGTCAGTTGCCGGATGTTGCTGCCATCGGCGTTCATGATGTGCAGCTCGAGATTGCCATCGCGATTCGAACAGAAGACGATTTGCTTGCCGTCCGGCGAAAAGCTGCCCTCGGCGTCGTAGCCCTTTGTGTTCGTCAACTGCTTCAGGCCGCTGCCGTCCGGGTTCGCTTCGAAAATGTCCATGTAGGGGTCGAAGTCCCACTGGTAACGGCGGTGCCTGCCCAGCCGTTTATCCTCCTCGCGCTGATGGTACTCCTCGGCGTAATGCTTCTGCACATCGGCATCGAGGTGGCTGCTGGCAAAGATGATCTTCTTGCCGTCGGGGGAGAAATAGCTGCAAGTCGTGCGTCCCTGGCCGGGGCTGACGCGGCGATAGCTGCCAGATTTCAAGTCCATCACGAAGATCTGATAGAACGGGTTGCCCGTTCCTCGTTCTTCCGCCTGGAAAATGATTTGCTTCCCGTCGGGGGAGAAGTAGCCTTCGCCGGCCCGGACAAAATCATGGGTAAGCTGGCGAATGTTCCGCAGGTGGACTGCTTCCTGCTTCTGCCAAGTGTCCTGGTCCGCTGCGATTGTCAGACATAAGAGCAAAGTCAGCATATGCGTTCCTTGAGTAGGTTTGAACTTTGTTTCACTATCAACGTGACCGAATCAGCAGTAGAGATTCGAATTTGGGTGCCATGTTTACAGCTCTGCACACATTACACTCAGCGGCAGACCGGTAGCCCCTCTTCCCCGAGTACGGTGGAGAGGGGAGAGTAGCGGAACAGCCTCTGAGTCTTCGAAGACCTGGTGAACTGCCAGGGGTCTCCTCGCGGTCCGTCCGGGGCTTCTCTGCGCTCAGCCCTGGCCACACTGGCCCGCTAATCAATTATCTTATTGAGAGGATACTCGACAATCCCCCGTGCGCCGGCTTGCTTGAGCTGGGGCACGATATGACGGACAACGTTTTCGTCCAGGATCGTGTTGACAGCGACCCACTCGGGGTCGGAGAGAGAGGAAATCGTTGGCGTCTGCAAGGCAGGCAAAATCGTCAAGACGGAGGGAAGGTCGGCCTTGCGCACGTTCATCATCAGCCCCACCTTGCCCTCTGCAGCCATGGCCCCTTGCAGCATGAGGACGAGGTCGTCCATCTTGCGCTTCTTCCAGGGGTCGGCGTAGGCACGTTCGTTGCTGATGAACCTGGTGGTGCTCTGCAGCAACTCGGCAACAATCCGCAGATTGTTGGCGCGCAGGGAGCTGCCCGTTTCCGTGACCTCGACAATCGCATCGGCCAGGCGCGGCGGCTTGACCTCGGTGGCGCCCCAACTGAATTCGACCTGGGCCTGCACGCCGTGCTGGGCAAGCCAGCGGCGCGTGAGGCTGACGACTTCGGTCGCGATCCGTTTGCCGGCCAGGTCTTCTACCTTCTGAACCGGTGAGTCCTCGGGCACAGCCAGGACCCAGCGCACCGGCCGCTTGCTGACCTTGCTGAAAACCAGCTCCGCAAGCTCCACCACGGCGGCGTCGTTCTCGAGGATCCAGTCGTAGCCGGTCAGACCGCAATCCAGGGAGCCGTCCTGCACGTAGCGCGGCATTTCCTGGGCGCGAATGAGCGTGCACTGGATTTCCGGGTCGTCGATGCTCGGGTAATAGCTGCGGCTGGCAAACGTGATCTTGTAGCCGGCTTTGCGAAACAGTTCTCCGGTCGCCTCTTGCAGACTTCCCGCTGGAATTCCAAGTTTCAGAATCTGTCCGTTCATTTCTTGTAGACCTGTTGGGGATCGAAAACCCTCTCGCCGACAACCTGTACGCGCTCGCCGTCGATGCGCCGGAAGAAACAGCTCGCATAGCCCTCGTGGCAAGCAGCCCCGCCGATCTGGTGCACTTTGAGAAGGATCGTGTCGGCATCGCAGTCGAAGTAAACTTCGCGCACCTCCTGGACATGCCCGCTCTCTTCGCCTTTGCGCCACAGGCGGCCCCGGCTCCGGCTATAGTAGCAGGCCCGGCCCGTGCGCAGGGTTTCCTCAAATGCTTCGCGGTTCATCCAGGCAAGCATCAGCACCTGGCCGGTCGAGGCGTCCTGGGCGATAGCTGGGACCAAACCGCCGGCTTTGTCAAAATCAATCATGGTGGGTAGTCCATAGTCCGAAGTCCGTGGTCCTTAGACAGGAACTAAGGACGGCGGATCACGGACTAGTACTGGATCAAGCTGAACACGGAATGGGGCCGGAGTTTTTCGCGACCATTGAGGAACGCCAACTCGACCAGGAATGCACAGCCTGCGACGCGCCCGCCCGCCTTCTCGATGAGCCGGCAGCCTGCCTGCATGGTGCCGCCCGTAGCCAGCAAATCATCGACCAGAAGCACGCGGGCGCCGGGAGAGACGCCGTCGATATGGACTTGCAGCTCGGCGCTGCCATATTCCAGGTCGTATTGCAGAGCGTGGGTGCGATAGGGCAGCTTTCCCGGCTTCCGCAGGGGAATCAGGGGCAATGTCATCAGCAGGGCGAGAGGAGCGGCGAACAAGAAGCCGCGTGCCTCGGCCGCGGCCACGGCATCAATGGGCTGACCCTGGTAGTGATCGCGCATCAGGTGAATGGATTCAAGGAATGCACGTGGCTCTGCAAGGAGCGGCGTAATATCCTTGAAAAGGATTCCCGGCTTGGGAAAATCCGGGATGTCGCGAATATACTTCCCCAGTTCCATGACCGCGTTTCCTACGAGCGTGTAGAAAAAGGGGTCAGACCCCTTCCCTGTTCCTGGAACAGTCTTGCATGAACGCGACAGATCGTTGAAGCATCCTAGGGGGTCAGACCCCTTTTTCTACACGCTCCATGCCGCCCTTGTATTGTGGAGACAGGATACGGATTTTTGAAAGGTCAGGCAACTATGGCATTTACGATCAGGCGGGCGGTTCCGGCTGATGCGCCCACCATTGTCGAGTTCAATCGGCTCATGGCCCAAGAGAGCGAAGGGAAGACGCTTGACGCGAATATCCTCGGCCGCGGCGTGGCCAATGCCCTGGCGGACCCGAACAAGGCGCTCTATTATTTGGCCCTGCAACAGGACGAGATCGTCGGCCAGCTCAGCCTCACGTTCGAGTGGAGCGACTGGCGCAACGGCTGGCTCTGGTGGATCCAAAGCGTCTACGTAAAACCGGAATGGCGCCGGAGCGGCGTCTTTCGCTCGCTTTACGAGTACGTTTACCAGGCCGCGCAGGCAGACCCGGACGTGATCGGCCTGCGTCTCTATGTGGAGAAGGAAAACCTCGGGGCCCAGCAAACGTATTTGAGCGTGGGCATGGATTGGGCGAACTATCTGATCCTCGAACGGTATCCTCTCTAGAACAACTCCAGCACCGGCCGCGCGTCCACAAGCCCCAGCCCAGAGCCGTCCGCGGAGGGTAGCTTCGTGCTTGACTCTATTCCCAGCGCGTGGTAAACCGTAGCGGCAATCTCGGCAGCGTGCACTGGTCGATCGCGCGGTTCCTCGGCGTGCTTGTCGCTGGCGCCAATGATGCGGCCGCCCTGCGTGCCCCCGCCAGCCATGAGAATGCTCCAGACGCCCGGCCAATGGTCGCGGCCGCCACGGCTGTTGAGCTGCGGGGTCCGGCCAAATTCGCCCATGCTGACGACCAGTGTGCTCTCGAGCAGGCCCCACGCCTGCAAGTCCTGGAGCAGCGCCGTGTAGGCTTGGTCGAACATTGGGCAAAGCGTGTCGCGGTAGTCGTTCAGCGTGGTTTTGAGATCGCCGTCATTGGCATGGCAGTCCCACGTGATCTCATTGAAAACCGTATCGAACATGTTCACGGTCACCAACCGGATGCCTTGCTGGACGAGGCGCCTAGCCAATAGGCAGCTTTGGCCAAAGGTGTTCCAACCGTAACGTGCCCGGACCGCGTCGGTTTCCTCATCAATCGTGAACGCCCTCTTGGCGGCAGGACTTACGATGGTGGAGAAAGCTTGTTCCAGGGCGGGGTCGCCGCAACTCGCCGAGGCGCCGGTTTCGATCAGGCATTGAGCCGCGTCCACGGCATCGACCAACCCAGTGGCCTTGTCGAGCCGGGCTGGATCCACGTGGCAAGGGTCGCCGCGCACGGCAAAGCTATACGGCTCGTGGTCCGCGCCGAGCAAGCCTGCGGTCTGGCCATGACTGACGCTGACGCCGGTATTGCCGATGATTCGAGGCAGGACCACCCAGGGTGGCATGGAGCTCGAAGACCGGCCCAGTTTGCCGACAACCGCGCCGCAGTGCGGCCAATCGATGCCGTTGCGCGATAGCCGGCCGGTCTGCAGAAGCTGGTGGCCTGTTTCGTGTATGGGTGCTTCCTGATGGTACACCGAGCGCACAATGGCATAGCGATCGGCCATCTTGGCCATGAGCGGAAAGTGTTCGCAGATCTGCAGGCCGGGAACATTGGTCGGCACGGGCCGAAATGGGCCACGGATGTGCTGGGGCGCGTTGGGCTTGAGGTCCCAGGTGTCGAGCTGCCCGGGGCCACCGACCAGCAGCAACTGGATACAAGCTTTCTCGCTGGAGCTTGGCGCCGCCCTTAGTGCTTGGAGCCTGACCAGGTCGGTGAGTCCCAATCCCAGGGCAAGGCCGCCGACGCGAAGGAATTCCCGACGGGTCACACCGTCGCAAGAATCAACTCCCCGGTTGCATTCCAGGCGGAACATGCCAGATTCCTCCGATAAGGGCAAAGTTTGCGAATCGAGTTCGAAGCATCGAGTCCCAGCTCCATGGCCGGTGCTGTGGCGATCATAGCGCGCGGGGGAAGGCATCAGCAAGGGAAAAGTCGATCCGGCGGTCGGAGCGGTTCGGTCTGTTCCGAACTTGCAGGAAACGGAAAGCTGGGCAAGCAAAGGTCTGCATCCGGCCTGAGGAAGATGGTGGAACTGGATAAAGATCCCGGTACTTTTCTGCCGACATAGTACCTGGCAGGTTGCGGCATCTCCAAAGGGCGCGCAAACTCTACGGCGGCGCGTGCCGCCGTTCTTCTGCCGCGGGTTTCGATTCGATGAATCTTGGATGTCAATCTGGGCCAGGGCTGCCGTCTTTGCGGCGTGACCCGCGTGGGCCCACTTCAAGGAGTACACAACTCATGAGTTCAGGGAGCAAGGTGCTGGTCGTACTGGTGGTCGCTTCGCTGGGCGTGTGGGGTTGCGCCCAAGGACCGGCCAATAGTCCTGCTAGTGCAGAGCGGATCCGCACTCTGGAAACCAAGTTGAACAAGCTGGAAGACGATTTCCGAGCCGCGGTTGCGGTGCGCGATCAACTCCGCAAGCGTGTGAACAACATGGAAGAAGAGCGCGCCCAGCTCAGCCAGCAGGTCGAACAGTTGCAGCTCGCCGTCAAGGATCGCGAGGAACTGAAGAAGCAGTTGATCGTCCGTACCACGGAACGGGACAACGCTCAGACCCAGTTCGAGCAACTTCGCAAGGGGATCAAGAGCCTGCTCGGCCAGGCTGAACCAGTTCATTCGCAGCCCGTCACGTCCGCCAGCGAACTCCGGCCGGGCGGAAAGTCATGAGTTTTTGAGTAGGCAAAACAAAAGAGCAGAGAGGCTGACCTCAGTCGGCTTCTCTGCTCTCCTCTTTTCAGGATCGGCTCCCTGACAGCATGTCGAAAAAGGGGTCAGACCCCCTGTAGAATCGAGGCAGTCTGCCCATTTCTGAGCCATGAGGCTCTGCAGATTTGAAGGGGTCTGACCCCTTTTTCGACACGCTGTCAGGGAGTCGTGGAGATCTCGACCGCGGCATTCCGCTTCAGAACGGCGATGACCCGCTTGTACTCACGCTCGAATACTTCGCCTTGGAGCTTGTTTCGAATGCCGGTTTGCGTCTTTTCGTCCAGCGGTTTCAGGCCGGCGTATTCGCGCTTGACCAGGCGCAGGACATGGAAGCCATACTTCAGCTCTACGACCGGTCCGACCTCGCCGTCATGCAGGTTGAAGAGGATCGTCTCGGCCTCGGTCGGCTTGATTTCGCCCCGATGATGACCATAGCCCTCCCCATTGCGATACGAGCTGTCACCCTGATCGTATTGCTTGACCATGGCATGAAAATCTTCCCCTGCACGAGCTTTGGCGACGAGCTGCTCGGCAAACTGCCGTGATGCATCGCGGTTGGGGAACTTGCTGGAGTCGATGAAGATGTCCTGCCAGGTGACGCCGTCGGGAATGCGGAATTCTTCCGGATGCAGCTGGTAATACTCAGCGATCTGCTCGTGGCCGATGCGCTCGATAGCCGGGAAGACAAGGTTCTTGATGTATTCCGTGGCCATGAACTGGCGCGTGACCTGCCGTTGCATGCCTTCCAGGCTCATACCGGACTGGCGTAGGATTAACTTGAATTCTTCGTCACTCTTGGCCCCACTGTTTTCCTTGTAGCGGCGCACCGCTTTGTCGAATTCCTTGCGGGCTGCGTCTTCCAGTTTCTCCAGGATCTGAGGCTTATCCTTCAGTCGTTCCTTGACGTCTTGCACGATAATTTCACGTTCGATCAACTGTTGAAGCTGCTTGTTGTACTCCTCCATGCGCAGCTTGTTGCGCTCTGCTTCCGGTCGTTGCTGGATCTTCAGAAGGAAGGGATAGATCGCCTCGCGCACTTCGTCATCCAGGATTGGTGCGCCATTGACGGTGGCTCGGATCTTCGCGGCCACCTGGCAATCACTTGGCATGGGCACCTGGTAGGAGACAAGGTCGAGCAACGGTCCCTTGGGAGCAGTCTTGGGCCGTGTGTTTTCAGGTTTCTGAGAGCGGGTAATACCTGCAGGGTCCTGCGCCGGGGTCGTCTGGGCTAGCAAGCTGGGAGACGAGCTGCTGCAGCCAAAGCTGCACAGCACCGCTGCCGTGCAGATCGGGGAAAGCTGGCCCAACGACAGCCAAACCACGCGGCCCACCTTCAAGTGGTTCCGTGGGAAATGGCCAACGCTAATAGAGATGCGCCGCATTTCCTTCTCGCTTTCCCTTGCGTGGGTTCGTGCAGAATTCTACAGGGGGAGGAGACTATATCGACTAGGTTGGAGAACGCAAGAGCGCTTTCAGGCACGCATAGAGCGCCTCCGGGACTGTTTCCGCGGGAGAGAGACGCAGATAGGCGCTCGTATCGTCGACGACGCGGAGCCGTCCCTTGCTGCTCTCCGCCAGGCGGCGCATCTTGCGGGGATTGCGATAACTGATGACCATGTCCATGGGCCCCACGCTCTTGTCGAGCACGTCCTCGAGGTGTAGGCCGCTGATTTGCCAGCTCGCCGCCAGCAGACGCAGCTCCGCCAGACGAAGCAGCCATTCCGTCGATTCGGGGGGCGTGCCAAAACGGTCGCGCAGCTCCTGGCGAAAATCTTCGAGCCGATCCAGGCGGCGGATGCGGGCCAGACGGCGATAGACCTCGATGCGCAGTCGCTGGCCAGGCACGTAATCACGCGGCAGGTAGGCTTGCCAGGGGAGATCAATGCTTGTTTCGAGTGGCGTTCGCAATGGCTGGTTCTTGAACGCGCGCACGGCGTTTTCCAGAAGTTGGCAGTACATCTCGTAGCCGACCGCGGCGATGTGGCCGCTCTGCTGCGTTCCCAGGATGTTGCCCGCGCCGCGAATTTCCAGGTCGCGCATGGCAATCTTGAAACCGGCGCCCAGCTCCGTGAATTCCTCGATGGCCTTGAGACGCCGGGCCGCGGTCGGCGTCACGCCGCGGTCGCTGTCGAGCAGCAGATACGCGTACGCCCGGTACTTGTAGCGGCCCACGCGGCCGCGGAGCTGGTGCAGGTCCGCAAGGCCGTAGTTGTCCGCCTGATCGATGAAGATCGTATTGACGTTGGGGATGTCCAGGCCGCTTTCGATGATCGTGGTCGCGACCAGGATGTCTGCCTCGCGGCGCACGAATTGGAGCATCGCTTGCTCCAGCTCATGCTCCGGCATCTGGCCGTGGGCAACGGCGATGCGGGCTTCCGGGACAATCTGCCGGAGCCGGTCGGCCACCGCGCGGATGCTATGGACGCGGTTATGCACGAAATAAACCTGACCGTCCCGATTGAACTCGCGCAGAATTGCGTGGCGAATCAGTTCCGGATCCGAGCGCACGATGCGGGTCTCGATCGCCAGGCGGTCCGCCGGCGGCGTCTCCAGGTTGCTGATGTCGCGGATACCAAGAAGGGCAAGGTGGAGCGTGCGCGGGATCGGCGTGGCAGTCATGGTGAGCACGTCCACCGTCTCGCGCAGGCGCTTCAGCCGTTCTTTGTGCTCGACGCCGAAGCGCTGTTCTTCGTCGATAACAACCAGACCCAGGTCCTTGAAGCGGACGTCGGCACTCACGAGCCGGTGCGTGCCCACGATGACATCGATGCCGCCCAACGCCAGCCGGGCCAGAATGGCCCGCTGCTCGCCATGGCTGCGAAAGCGGCTGATGCCTTCGACGACAAACGGATACTCGGCCAGTCGCTGGCTGAAGGTGCGGTAATGCTGTTCGGCAAGCACAGTCGTCGGCACGAGCACGGCCACTTGTCTGCCGTTATCGATGGTCTTGAAGGCGGCGCGAATGGCCAGTTCGGTTTTGCCGTAGCCGACGTCGCCGCAGATCAGCCGATCCATCGGCCGCGGCCGCTGCATGTCCTGCTTGATCTCGGCCAACGACGTGAGCTGGTCCGGCGTTTCTTCGTAGGGAAAGGTCGCCTCGAACTCCGCCTGCCATTCGCTATCCGGTGGAAGAGCAATGCCCGCCTTCGATTCGCGAAGGGCCTGCAGGTCGATCATCTCGCTGGCGAGATCGAGCACGGCTGCTTCGACCGTTTCCTTCTTGCGCTGCCAGGCCGTACCGCCGAATTTGGAAAGCTCGGGCTCCGTGCGTGCCCCGCCGACATATTTCTGTACCAGATCGATCTTGGATGCCGGCACATAAACGCGCGTTCCCTCGCGAAACTCCAGGATTAGATGTTCTTCCGTCTGGCCATGCTTCTCCAGAACCTGCATGCCGCGAAAACGCGCGATGCCGTGGCTCACATGGACGACCAGGTCTCCTTCGCTGAGGTCCAGAAAGCTGTCGATGGCGCGCGCTTCAAGGTGGCGCCGCGGCAGGATCTGCCGGACTTCCTCGCGGTGGAACAATTCGTGGTCGCTGAGCACCACGATCCTCGAGTCCACGATGCGGAACCCGGAACGCACGCGGCCGGTGACGAGCCGCAGGCGATCCGATTGGGCCAACTGTCCCGCCGCCAGCACCTCGGTGAGGCGGTTGCACTCCGCGTCGTTGTGACAGGCGACGAGCACGCGGTCTCCAACCGCGGCGGTGTCCAGCTCATCCCGAAGCTTCGTGACGTCGCCGCTGAACCGTTCGACCGATTCCACGCGCAAGTGGCAAGCAGCTTCGACAGTCGGGGCGGGGAAAGCGGACACCCGCACACTTGGATAGCGAACCAACTGCCGGAAAACCCCTGCCACCGAGAAGAGCCCGCGCGCGTCCGCGACCCGCTCGAGGTAATGCTTGCCCTGCTCGTCAAGCTCCTGGGGCTCGATCAGCGCTGTCCACGCGTCAGAGGGCAGGTAGTCGCAGAGATGGCCCGTTTGCGGCAACGGGGCCGCGGAGTCTGCCCCATTGTTCGCAGGCTTGGCGCGATTGGCAGCGGCACCGAGGATCTCGGCACTTTCCAAGTCACCTTGGCTCCGTTGCGTTTGCGGCGCGAAGGTGCGGATGGAGTCGACTTCATCACCGAAGAATTCCAGGCGATAGGGGGCTACGGCGTCGGGAGAAAAGACATCCAGAATGCCGCCTCGGCGCGTGAATTCCCCCGGCTGCTCGACGGTCTCCGTCCGCCGGAACCCGTGATCGACCAACCAGGACGCAAGATCGTCCGGCGCAATCAGGTCAGCTCGGTGCAGGACGCGCCTGAGCTGCGTCAGCATTTCCTTGTCGGGAACAGGTTGAATGAGCGCCTGGATTGTTGTCAGAACGAAGCGGGGCGGCTTACCTTCGTTGAGCAGTCTCAGGACGCGCAGACGCTGGCCGGCGACCTCGTCGAACAACGCGGCATCGCTGGGCAGGGCATCCCAGGCTGGAAAAATGACCGGTCGCGCGCCGGCGAAACCGGCAAGATCTTCGGTCCAGCCATCCAGGTCGTGCGGGTGGGCAATGACCACGAGCAGAGCGGCAGGCGCATGCAGTCCCAGCGCTGCTGTGGCAAGCGCGGCCGAAGAGCCCCAGGCTCCGTCGACGGCGCCGCCATGGCCGTTCTTCAGCGCCGCGACGACGGGGTGAAACCCCTCGGCTGCCTGGATAATGCGGGTCAGGTCTTTCAATTTGTCGAGGACAGGTAACGTCGCCCTCGCTGGCGGCATGGGGAGCATCCTTTTTTGATCATTTTAGCAGCCAGTAGGGTGTGTCAAGCGTACCCGCGCCGACGCATCCTTTCGTGCTTGTCTCCGCGAGCAATCGGCCCCCTGGTCCGATTCCCCTTTTTGTTCCGAATCTTCATTTGACATGCAGCCAGGGGCCTCGTTAGTCTCAGGCTGCGTCGACTCTCGTGACCCAGGGGGACGGCCATGCCTGCATCTCTCGATGGTTGCTTGCTCCATCCCTATTCTTCTTAACTGATTCTGCCGTTCCTGGCTGGACCGCAGTTTTTCAACTGCAACTCGTTGGTTGCAAAACGCAACAGCGCCAATCCAGAGGTGTTTTCCTGGAATACAATCTGCCGAGTTGGTCCGACGAGCGTTTGCTGAAGGCATTTCAGGAAATGGGCGCGGAGGTTCCGTTCAGAATTCTATTCGAGCGCCACAATCATGAGCTGCTGAGATTCTGCGCATTTGACTGTTGGCGATACAGGATTGCGCGTCGCGACATGCACATGATCGAGCAATTTGTCGAGGAATCATGGCTTCGGTTAGAGAAAAGGCACCAAACCCTCGCCGGCTTTGATTTGAAGCGGGGCACCTTTCCGGGGTACATGCGAGCGCTGGTCCGAGATGCAATCGCTCAACATAGACGCTCAGGCCAAAGAAAGCTGCGGGAGACCAGCGAATTCGAGCATGTGAATCAGCCTGTTGACCGGGTCGTGCCGGGCGAACTTTGGCTGGCCGACTTCCACGAATTCGGCGCGACTCTACACGGAGCGGTGAAACGGTACTGGGATGAAGTAGTTCTTCAGAAGGCGACACCGCCGGGAATCAAGGCCCTTTCGCCCGTGAACCAACGTTTCCTGAAGAGCCAGCTTTGGGCCTTGTTCGAAAAGTATGCAGGGGCGTAGTTCTACTGTATCAGGCCGAAGTCGGGCGCAACGTGTTTCTCAGTAAAATCTTGCGGTTTCTGAGTGGCACGGGGCCAAGAGCTTTGTTTGCCAGGCTGACTGACCATAGGAATTCGTTTCGCCTTCGAAAACTGGGAGTTCTTAACGTGGGCTTCGCCCACCGCCCTGCAATGTGCGCAGTTTCCTTGCGCCCGGCAGGAGGGTGATGGGGGAGTTGATCCTCATATTGCAAGCCAGCGATGTTCTTTTCCCTGCCTGCTGGCCCGCTTGATAGAGTGA
>DATGZX010000213.1:0-14500 GCA_035296965.1 Gemmataceae bacterium | reverse complement strand
AAAAGTCCGCGCGGTCCGAAGAAGCCGCCACCCAAAAAAAGCCGCTACCGCAACGGCGGGCATGTATCGACCTACAAACTACTTACAGTTGACGATCCCTGACACCTTGGAAGCCCTGCCCTGAAGGGGTTCCACATTCGGTTGCCGCGCTGTGCAACCCCTTCGGGGTAGACGCTTGCTTTTTTCGCCCATGCTCTCCCAGGGTGCGCGGAATACCGCGACCCTGGGCTAAGTTGTGTAACTGCTTCGCAGTAGATACAGCCGCGCAAAGTTGTCTGTATACCAATGGCCCATTTCTGACCCGCCGTGGTCTGCATATTTCAACAAGTCAGACCCCACTTTCAACACGTTCCTGATCGTCCAGCCCAGAATCTTCAGTGAGTCCTTGCACGCACTTGCGCAACCGTGCCAGCACCCGGCAGCGCGCGACATAAATCGCCCCCTCCGTCAGACCAAGTTCGGCCGCCACTTCCGCGACCGGCCGATTTTCGACACCGGTCAGCCAGAAGGCTTGCCAGGTCGAATCGGCGAACTCGGGCTTGGCTTGCTCGGCCGCCCAGTGGAAGGCCCGCCGTTTGAACTCCGCGGCAAACTCCGCCTCGGCCCCCGCATCGCCCGCGGGCTGCGCTTCGAGCAATTCGAGCACACTGGTCCGGCCGCTGCCACGCGGCTGCCGCCCCTGCCGCACGAGAAAATTGACGACCAGGTTGCGCGTGATGCGAAACAGCCAGGCGCGAAATTTCCCCTTGGCCGGGTCCCAGCGCTCGATGGCCGCGGCCACGGCCCGAAACAGCTCCTGGCACAGGTCCTGCGCGTCGGCATCCTGCAACCCTTTGCTCTTGGCCAACCGAAAGACCAACGGCTCATAGAGTTGCACGAATTCCGCCCACGCAACATCGTCGTCGAGATTGCGTAATCGCAAGACCAGGCTATGCCGCGTGCTCGGCTCCATCATCACCCCTCACCCTATTCATCAACGGAGCCCGCCGAATCTTTCACGACCTTCCCGAATTATTCCGGAAACGCACGGACTCCCTGCCCAAACACTGTCTCTTCATGGTATTGGACAAAAACGTCCGAAGGCATGCCGACTTGGATTGGGGAGCGGTTATTTCAACAGGAGAGAACGGAGGCAACAGAGGAAATCCTCTCTGTTTCCTCCGTTATCTCCTGTTCAGCGCTTTTCAGATCTCCCAGGCAGGATCACCGCCGTCGGCTGCGCGGTTGGCAGGTCCCGTCCGGCAGACGGACCCACCAGGAGCATGTCACGACCGTTCTTCTTAACCGGCTGTGTGTAAGCAATCTTTGGCCTTGACCCGCGACCGGGGCGCGCGACAATCACGCGAGAGCGCGTCTGGGCTCGGATTAATGGATGCAAAAGGAATACACCTGCCATGAAACACAGCCGAACGACATGCATCTTGGTTTGCTTGCTGACCTTGATAACGTGCGCCGCGCTGCCGGCGGACAATCCAGCTCCAGACTGGAAGGGCAACGTGGATGCCGGCGCCGACAAGTCGTTGCGACCCATCGTCTTCGTGCACGGCTTCGGAGGTTCCGGCGAGCAGTATGAGCTGCCGGCGCGACTCTTCGCCAGTAACGGCTACCCCCCGAGCTGGATCGCCAACTACGACTATAACTCGACCGGAGCGACCGGCGGTGCCGCGCCTCTGGACAAGTTCATCGATGCCGTGCGCACGCGCACCGGGTTCGACAAGGTGGATCTCGTCGGCCACTCACGAGGCACGATGGTGAGCCAGGACTACCTCGCGGACCCCGCGCGGGCGGCCAAGGTTGCTCATTACGCCAATATCGCCGGCAGACCGTCCACCAACGTGGGCGGCGTGCCCACGCTGGTCGTGGGCTCCAAGGGAGACAAGATCGCCGGTCCCGGTGCCGCGCGCGAGGGGGCCAAGCACGTCGTGCTCGAAAAGCCCGATCACGTGGAGGCTGCCACCGGGCCGGAATGTTTCGAAAAAGTCTACACGTTCTTCAACGACGGCAAGGCCCCGAAAACCCTGAAGATCACGCCTCAAGAACCGATTGCCGTAGCCGGCTTCGCGAAGCTGTTCGGCCCCAACACGCCCCTGGCCGGAGCCACGGTGGAGGCTTACGAAGTTGCGGCGGATACAGGTCGGCGCTTGGCCCCCAAGCCCCTCGCCCAGCTCAGCGTTCGCCAGGACGGCGCCTGGGGCCCCTTCCAGGCCAAAGCCGGCCAGCATTACGAATTTTGCCTGCACACGCCCGGCAACGCCCGCCCGATGCACTACTATCGCGAGCCCTTCGTGCGGACCGACCTTCTGGTCTACCTGAAGACGCGCGACGAAAAATCGGAGCCCGGCGCCAGCGTGCTTCGCGACCTTCATCTCAGCGACGATTCCTCCATCCTCATTGTCTCCCAATTGAACGGCGCGATCGCAGCGGGCAAAGACAGCCTGAAAATCAACGACGTGGAGATCGCCACCCCGGAAATCGCGCCGGCGGGCGCAACCAAAGTGGGCTTCTATGTGTTCGACGCCAATCAAAACAAGAAGACCGACGCCACCCATCCCGCAGGCCCCAACTGGAACCTGCCCTTCATTTCGGCCGCCGACGTCTATATCCCCACGGACAAGCCCGACAGCGTAAAGCTGGAATTCAACGGCCACCTCTTGCACGTGCCCAACTGGAAACCAGCCAGCGAAGGGCTGATTGCGGTTGCGTTTGATTGAGTGAAGGGGCTGGGGTGGCGAGGGCGGGGAGAAGACTTCGGCCTCGGCCAGACTCTTTGGGAATTCTAGCCGCTTCGACTGCTTGGCCAGGGCGTCTTCGGAAGCCCCTGCGACGTCCCCCGACAATCTAAATGACCGTGCGGGATTTGGCAGTAGGTCAGGTTTCCAACCTGACCGGACAGATTGGGAAATCTGTCCTACGCCGCTGCCGAATCAGGCACGGTGATATAGTGACCCCGGCACGAAATTGCGCAAGGAATTCCAGATGTATGCTAGCTGCACCATTTGCCAGTATGTTAGGCGAACCATTGGCGCACCGGGTGATTGGTCGGCAATCTTATTTCGCAATAAGACTCCCGACCCCTTTTCATTGCCCCTCTAGGGTTATTCGGTTTGGCCGAAGCTTTGAGCCTATCCGGAAAAGGGGTCAGACCCTCTGGAATCTCAGCGTCTGACCCCTTTCCCGGATAGGCTCTAAAGCGACATGACGCGCACGCAAAACTCCTGAGCGGCTCTGAGTCGGCGCTGATTGGTCCTATTGCGGAAGTCTGTCTGTCCCACGCTGAGAAGCAATTCTTGCTGACCTTGCTCCATTTGCACCAGCAACCGAACCATCCAGAGCTGGTTGCGGTGTTGGTGGTCGGTTGGATGATAAAAACAGAGCGGTTGGCACGCGAAGACGGCGGCCCAGGGAATACGGTAGCGATCCGAATCGCCTTCCATCAGCAGACGATGCTTTTCCGCGTCAAAACGGGCCAAGAGCAGATCGGAATCCATGGTCCATTTGAACTTGGCAAAATTCTCGCGCGGGATGATGGATACATAAATCGCTTCCGGATCTTGAGCGGACACCCAGTGGTCCGAGCGCTGTTCGATTTCCTGGCGCAACCGGCGCAACCTCCAACGGTCCGCATATACCCCCTGGCAGCCGAGGGCGACATAGCTGCCCCAGCAGACACCTCCTCCTCCTATCGCAATGACAGCGCAGCCCAGCATCAGATGATCGTTTAGCGCCAGAAAGAAATATCCCACGGCAGCTAAGGAGACGCCGCCCAGAAAGTGAACCAACGGGATCAGGCTACGGAGAGTGACGAACAAAGCGTAGCCAGGGCGGCGGACGCACTTGCGAAAGGGTTTGGGGACCGGGCTTACCTGCCCGACCTCGTCAGCCGGCAGCTCGTTGGGCATGACCACGGGGGCTTTCTTGGCAAGCTCGCGCACTTCCGGGTGCTGGTCTTCCAGGAGCCGGGCGAATTTTGGAAACAGCGGACGCAGGTCAAGCATTTCGTCCGGCTCCAGCTCGATCTGGCGGACGTAGGTTCGCCGGAAACGCCTCAGCCAGCCCAACCTTGCGGAGATGGGAAAGTCCTCGACACTCAGGTAAACCGGATACTCGAGTGCGGATCGCCTGGCATCGCCAGCGTATTCCACAATCAACAGACCGGAGAGCTGCCGATTGACACCCCGGGGAGTCCTGGCGGCAAAATCCGCCAACGAACCGGTCTCGAGGGCTTGGCAAAAGTCGCCGGCAAATCCGCCGGGCAGGGCAACCTGGTCCCGGCTCATCCATCCGCCCAGATCGTCGCAATAGGCCCAGCGGGTACGTTTCCACGCGGCAGCACAAACGATCCCTTCGACAATCAGCAGCTCGGAGATGAATATGAAGCTGTTCAGGATGAACGAGGGCTTGTCTTTGTTGTTCGGCGGATTCTGACCAGCCTTTCCGACGAAGCCGTGACCGACCTTTCGGACGACGTCCGTCTGCAGACGAAATTGGATGTAGTTTGGTAAGAGCTCCATCCGCCAGGCGAAGGGCGGAGCGGCTGCCGCGAAGCAAAGCTGATAACAGCCAAGATAGAGAATCAGTCCGGAAATCAGGCCCACAGCGCCGGCAACCCAGTGGTTCCGGCAATGCGCCCCACCGACGAGACCGCGCAGCGCAAATCCGAGGCCCAGCGCCGCCAGAGCCGGGCCGAGAACGGACATGTAGAAATTGCAAAGGAAAGTCAAGTGGAGCAGCCAAGCCATGCACAGGGCCGAGGCGAATGCGCCCAGGATGAGGATCGGCAACCTTGGCAAGGAGACGATGGAGCGCGACGTGAAATGTTTTCGTTCGTCGAAAGGGCGCATGCGATTGGTTCTCCAGAGGTGCTGAGCGGCCAGTCAGTTTGACCGGATGTTAGCAAGAGGTTAACCGGGAACCAGATATTTGCAAGCAAGAAAACGGCCGGGTGGCCAAGGCAGTTTGTGTGCCCGCGGCTGGAGTCTTTGGAAGCCCTGGTGAACCCGCTTGCTACCCTTGTCCCCGGCTTCGGGCTGCCTTCGCCCAAATCTACAGGATCAGCCTTCAGCGAGTTCTTGCCTTTCTCGCAAGCGACGCTGGACGAATTCCACTTTCCTTCCCTGGCTGCTAAGCCCCGACGCACTGGATCGACGTGGATGTATTCGATTATGGCTGGCCCACTGAAGCTGCAACGGTCTGAGTCCCCTGGTCGCCCTCTGAACGATCCTGCACTCGTGCAGGATTTGATTGAATTCAGCCAAGCGCGACAATGGCCACTGGCGCGAATGATGGATACAGGATAATCCTTGCTCCCCTGCAATGCTCGGAGTACCATGTGACCATAGAAGCTCTATTAAATCCAAAACGATGTTCCGTCCGGGACAGCTCCGGACAAAGTTACCCCAGGCGGGAACGTCAGTCGGCGCGGATCTACGGCATGCCTCATGTTCCTTTTCAGGAGGCCCCACATGGGCAGGAAACTTTACGTAGGCAACCTGAAGTTTGACGTGCATAACACCGATCTGGAAACGCTCTTCGAACCACACGGCATCGTAAAATCGGTCGAGATAGTCATAGACCGCGATACGGGTCGCTCCAGGGGATTTGGTTTCATCGAAATGGCGAGCGAGGGAGAGGCTCAGGCAGCCATCGTTGCCTTGAACGGGATAGAGTTCAAGGGACGCAGCCTTACGGTCAACGTGGCCAGAGCGAGCGGGCTTGATGGAGATGACCACACCCTTCCACCCAGAGCGAGCGGGCTTGATGGAGATGACCACACCCTTCCACCTAGAGGGGGCAACACGGTTTAAGTAGCCAGAAGTGCCTGAACGGATCCGTTGAGTAGAAGGAGATGCAGGCGTGATCGGCGAGCTGAACAAGATTTTCGACCGTGACTTCGTGATTGGGTACTTCATGCCGGCCTTGGCCTTCCTGGCGGCTACGATTGGGATATTAGCTCTCTATGGAATGCTACCGACCTGGCTTAGCTTCAGCCAAACTGACGCGCTAAAGGAGACCACTTTCATCGCGCTGTTCTCATGGATCGGCGGGGTTACACTCATGGCTCTCAACCGGGAGATTTTTCGCCTCATGGAGGGGTACTGGTATCTGCGCTCGTATATCCCACTCACGCATTTGGAACGCTGGCGATTCCGAAGGCTTCATGGCAAGGTGAGCAATCTCCAAGCGCAATACCAGCAGTGGCCGGGTGACGCAGCGAGCTTCCCTCACGTTGAGAAACTGATAGAGCTGAAGCGCGAGGCTGCCTATCGCTTTCCGTCAGAGGAAGGCCTGATTCTGCCTAGTTCTTTTGGCAACACCGTTCGCGCGTTTGAGGATTATCCCCGCGAAGTCTACGGCTTCGAATCGATTCAAGGCTGGTTCCGTCTGCTGGCCGTGGTGTCGAAGGATTACCGTGAGTTAGTAAATTCCGCGCGGGCAACAACGGACTTCTGGGTCAATCTCTGGTTCGCCAGCTTGCTACTGCTGGCGGAATATGCAGCAATAGCGCTCTGGCAATGGGAATCCAAGGTTCCCTGGTTGGTGGTTGTCTGTCCTCTGGTTGCGATGTTCGCGTACTGGCGGGCTCGCAGTAGTGCCGAGAGGTGGGGGGAATGGGTGAAAGCGTCGTTCGACGTTTTTCTGCCGGAACTGTGCAAAAAGCTTGGGCTCGCGTTGCCGCCGACCTGGGACAAACAGCGGGAGTTGTGGCATTCGTTCAGCCAGGCGATGATTTACCGCGATGCTGGTTCGAGGGCCAGGTTGACGGCATTCCTCGAAAAACCACACCACGATTCATCGGATGGTAAGGCCCCTGCCCAGGTGCCTGCGGCCCCTCCTGTAATCAATCAAGCGATCAGCGTCTCCATCCAGTCCGATGATTAGGACAGGCCATCCATTGTGATGCCACCGATATTGTCGCACAACAACCTGCCGTCACTAAGCAATTCCTTGCCCTGATGCATTGCGGTCGCGCTCATGCCCGTGCGAACGCACGGGCATGGCACCCGGCGCTCTGCCCTTCCCTGCAGCATGCCCCATCCAGAAAAATCATCGATCAATTCCCCCGCAGCCGGTAGTACTAAGGTAGAGGGCAATTGCTAACCGTGAAGGAAATGACATGGCGACCGGTCAGGTAGGTGGGGTCCTCCAGCATCTTCGCAGGGTGCATCTTCTGCGGGATGGTGCCGGGTTGCCCGATGAACAGTTGCTCCGGGACTTTATTAGCCGCAGAGATGATGCGGCTTTGGCGGTCCTGGTGAAGCGTCACGGCCCGATGGTCTGGGGAGTGTGCCGGCGGCTGCTGGCGAACTACCACGATGCCGAAGACGCCTTCCAGGCTACGTTTCTGGTCTTCGTCCGCAAGGCGGCGTCGATTGCGTCCAAAGAGCTGCTTGCTAACTGGCTGTATGGAGTCTCGTTCCAGACGGCGCGGAAACTAAGGGCGACAGCCAGCAAGCGACGGGCGCGGGAGAGGCAGGTGTCCCAGATGCCGGAACCAGCCGTGGAACAAATGTTCTGGAACGATGTGCTGCCGCACCTGGATGAGGAATTGACTCGCCTGCCGGACAAATATCGAGCTGTTGTCGTCCTCTGCGAATTGGAGGGCAAGTCCCGACGAGAAGCGGCCCGGCAGCTCGGCGTGCCCGAAGGCACCGTGGCAAGCCGGCTGGCGACAGCGCGAACGATGTTAGCGAAACGATTGGCTCGCTATGGTCTGGCAGTGTCAGCCGGGGCCTTGGCAACGATGTTGTCCCCAAACGCTTCAGCCTGCGTGCCGGCCTCGGTGATGTCCGCGACGATCAAAGCTGCATGTCTGACGGCGGCGGGACCAACGGCGGCGAGCAGCGTTATCTCGTTCAAGGTCGCCGCCCTTACTGAAGGAGTGCTAAAAACCATGTTTCTGACCAAACTCAAGGCAACAATGGCTGGGTTGCTCCTGGTCGGTATCCTCGGCATCCCGGTGTCCGGTGTTCGCTACTACGCGATGGAGGGGAATGGAGCGAATCAGAAACCAGGGCAGGACGCCACGGCCGCTGCGCCCATTCAAGATCAGGACAAGACGGAAAGGGAGCTTCGGCTCGAAGCGGAGATACTGCGGCTCCGAGCGGATCTACTGGCCTCGCGGAAGGAACTCCAGGAATTGAAGCGGCGGCTGGCGCTACCGAAGGCGAAGGAAGACGAGCGGCAGTACGCAAAATATCTCCAGGCATTATCGGACGCGCAAAGAAATGATCAGGCGAAGATACTGAAGGACATTTTGGATCAGATGGCGGAGAAAACACAAGAAAGCGAACGGCTGAAGATAGCGAAGGGAAAAATGGACCAGACGGCTGTGGATTTTCTACGGGCTGCACAGAGCAAGCAATTGCAAGATCAACTCAAGGAGAGGGCCAGGGAACAGCAAGAACTGCTCAAGCGCTTGGATGACCAGTTACAGAAGGCAACTGACGAGGGACAACGCAGGGAGTTGTTGAAACGCTTGCAGGACGAGTTGGACAGGGTGACCAAAGAACTGCAGCGGAAGGACGAGAAAAAGCGCTTGGAGAAGGAACCAAGCCGACCTTTATTGCCCTGACCGCGACGGCAGGATGCCTGGCTGCCGATTTTGCCCTCTCCGCCTGTGGGATGCGGCTGTTACTTAACAGGAGGTAACAGAGGCAACGGAGGTATTCCTCTCAGTTCTCTCCGTTACCTCCTGTTCAACGTTTTTCAGATCGTCCCAGGCAGGATTGGCGCGCTCGGCAGCAACGATTGGTCAAGACCCAATGCCAGCTTGGCAATCTAAATAGTGCGTCACTTGCCGTCGGGTTTCGCCTTCTTGGCTTTTGCCTCCACCTCTGTCATGAGCTGCTGAAAATCCTTGCGGTTGCCCGTTCAAGGCCCCGGGCATGGCCGCCAGGCACCCGGCCCAGTCGTCCATTCCCGATGGAATTGTCGTGCACCGTTAATTTGTGCTTGAGGACCAAATAATTGAGCAAGTTTTCCGCAAAAATCCGATAACTCAGTCATAAGGGAGAATTTCAGAACCGGAGTAGTCCTGCCATGCGTATCAATAATCCTCTGGCCAAGCAGCAGATCTCACAACCCGGACCACTCCATGGCGGCGCCGAGCGGATGGACGGGACGGCACCCCCTGATTCTTCGTTGCAACTGCAGTCCCCGGAATTAACGGATTGGCTGCGGGCCATGCGCGACACCCCAGACCTCCGTCCGGAGGTCGTCCAGAACGTGGTAAACCGCCTGGCCAACGGGGAATTCTCGACTGCCAAGGCCGTCGAGCAGACAGTCCAGGCTATGTTGGGAACCGCGCTTGCTGGAAGGTAGCGCCCACCGCATACTGCCGAGCCGGCCCCCGTTAGCCCTCGCGCCAGAGTCTGGAAACTGCCGTCATCCTTCGCACATATCTTAGCTTCGGAATCTCAGCATTCCGGCTGGCGTCCAGCTTTCACTTTTTCGGCAAAGTCTGTCCAGCCTGCTTTCGATAAACCACGGTAGTTAGCAGGTGTGGCCGACCGAGCCTGTTTTCACAATCTCAAGGAACAGTTAGAAGGGGAACCGCAGGATGGCACTTACGCTACTGAGCAACGTCTCATCTTTGACAGCGCAAAATAGCCTGTCGCAGTCCACGAACATGTTGAACAAGACCTTGCAACAGCTCTCGACAGGTCTGAGGATCAACTCTGGCGCGGACGACCCCGCCGGTCTGGTCAAGATGGAGGAGCAACAGGCCCAGATCACCGGCCTGCAAACGGCACTCAATAACACCTCCGAAGCCACTTCGCTGGTGTCGACGGCGGAAGGGGCCCTCAGCGAAATCAACAACCTCCTCATTCAGATCCGTGGCCTGGCGCTGGATTCGGCGAACTCCGCTGTCCAGGATCCCACTTCCCTGGCAGCCGATCAGGCCCAGGTCGCCAATGCACTGAGCACGATCGATCGTATCGCGGCAAACACGCAATTCGGCACCAAGGCGATTTTGAACGGGGGGGCAGGCCTGTCAGGTACCTCGACGAGCCCCTACATTTCGTTCCTCAATGCGAACACGACATCCAATGCGGGGACTTATGCGGTGGATGTCACCCAAGCTGCTAAGAAGGCGCTCGTCGTGTCTGGATTTGCCCAGAATGGCAATACCCTGACTGCGGCCGAGTCGTTGACGATCAATGGCGTGACCGTGAATCTGGCCGCCGGCTTGACGCAAGCCGGCGTGGAACAAGCCATCAACCAGGTATCGAGTTCGACGGGGGTCACGGCCGACAGCCTGGTCACTCAGGTGCAAAGCTCGGCCAACTACACCACCGGCGGCGGCGCTGCCAACGCCACGTCCGCGACCGACCTGACGACCACCGACCAATTCTCAGGCATTAACGTCGGCGACCAGATCAACTACGCCGGCACAGACAAGAATGGCAACACGATCACCGGAACGTTCACGTACACCGGCGCTGCGGGTGGTCAGACGCTGGGTGACCTGGCGGCGGCCATCAACACCTCCTTCGGCACAGGCGGCACGGTGAGCGTGGTGGGCGGCCAGCTTCAGGTGGACGCCGGCGGCGCCAACGGCACCGCCAGCGTGAGCCTGTCGTTGTCCAAGGGAACGACCTATACCGGTTCTACGTTCATCGCCGATCCGCTGACGGCTACCAATGCCTACACCCGGCTCTCCTCGAACCGGTTCGGATCTAGTCAACAGATTACCGTGCAATCCAACATCAGTGCCCCCTCGGCAAACTCGAGCGGTTTCAGCAACACCCAGACAACCGCCAACGGCCAGGACGTGGCAGGCACCATCGGCGGCTTCGCGGCCAACGGCACCGGCAACGTTCTCACCGGCACCGGTCAGGCCGCGGGCATCACCGTCGCGATAGGCAGCCTGCCCACGAACAGCATCCAGACCGTCAACGACACGATTCCCAACGCCACGGGCGACGTGACGATTCAGAACAATTCGCTGGTCTTCCAGATCGGGGCGAACGCCAACCAGACGGCGTCGATTGCCATCAATAACGTGGGCACGGTTGCACTCGGGTTGAACGTGCCGAACAATCAATTCGCCAACCTCAGCCAGGTCAACATTCAGACTGAGGCCGGCGCTCAATCCACGATCGCAATCGTCGATGCTGCCAACAGCGAGATCAGCACCATCCGTGGCACGCTGGGCGCGTTCCAATCCCAGACGCTGCAAGCCACCGCCGCCAACCTGCAGTCGACGCTGACGAACACGACGTCCGCCGAATCGGTCATTGCCAATACGGATTACGCGGCGGCGACATCGAACCTCGCGCAGGACCAGGTTCTGGTGCAGGCCGGCACCACGGTTCTGTCAACGTCGAACCAACAGGCCCAGTTGGTTCTCGCCCTGTTGCAAGGCAAGTAACCAACCAGCAGGCCAAGGATTAGCCCGGACCAGGCGACGGATTGCTGCCAGGAACACAAGGGATGAGCAACGCTACGGCGCTGGGGTGCATTGAGCACCCCATTGCCGTTTGCTGGGTAGCCGTTAGCTGCAACGGTCCGCGTCCCCTTTTCGCGCTTCGTCCCACAATAAAGGTCTTTCGAAGCGATTGTCGTTTTTTTACGGAAATTCATACCACTTCAGTCCCTGGGTGCACTAATAAGGAAGGAAGTCCATATCACCCAGGGCACAACCCATGCCGCAGCGACAGCTTGACATCGTCGCCCGCCACATCCGCCAACTTGCCGGCGCCCTCGCCGCCAAGGAAGTGAGCGACGCCGACTTGCTCCAACGGTTCACGTCGTCTGCCGACGACGGGGCGTTTGCTGCGCTCGTTGAGCGGCATGGAGGACTGGTCTGGTCGGTGTGCCGGCGTGTGCTGCGCCGGACCGAGGATGCCGAGGACGCTTTCCAGGCGACCTTTCTTATCCTGATCCGTAAGGCTGCATCGGTCCGCAAGCGCGGCGCGCTGGCGAGCTGGCTCTATGGCGTCGCCTACCGCACGGCGCTGAGAGCCAAGCAATCGGCCGCGCGGCGCCGGCAATCCCCGCTGCGAACACTGACTACGGAGACGGAGCAGCCTGGTGCCCTGGCGGCGCTGCGCGAACTACAAGAGCTGCTCGATGAGGAACTCCAGCGCCTGCCGGAGAAGTATCGAACTCCCTTTGTGTTGTGTTGTCTCCAGGGCAAGAGCCGCGCGGAGGCGGGCCAGGAACTCGGTTGGAAAGAAGGGACTGTCGCGGGCCGGCTGGCGCAGGCCCGGGAGATTCTGCGGAAACGCCTGGCGCGCCGTGGAGTGGCACTTTCGGCCGTGCTCTGCGCCAGCGCTCTTGTTGCCGAGGCGCCCGCCGCCGCCCCCGCCGCACTGGTCGCAGCTGTTATCGGAGCCTCACTGCGCTGCACGGCTGGCAGCGCGGCGTCGGGCTCCCCAGCGGTCATGGCCCTGGCGAGGGGAGTCTTGCGAACGATGTTCGCGACCAAATTGGCGTTGGCGGCCACGCTCATTCTCGCGGTTGGCGTCCTCACCACGAGCATGGGGGTGTTCGCCTATGGAGTATTGAAGGTAGAAGAACCCGATGCAGAGGAACAGCGGCGCGCGGATTCATCTGCACAAGCGAAGCCAGGGCCGGATGCCGCATTGACAAGAACTGATCTATACGGCGATCCATTGCCGGAAGGGGCCATCGCTCGACTGGGTACGGTACGTTTTCGGCACGGGTTAAACATTAGCTGCGTATCGTTCGCGCCCAATGGAAAATTCCTGGCAACGGGAAGTTATGATTCCAGTGTGCGGGTCTGGGATCGAGACACGGGCAAGCAACGAGCAAGGTTCCAGGTTCCCCATCGCGCCCAAATCTGTTGCAACGCGTTCTCTCCCGACGGCAAGGTTGTGGCCGCGGGCGATAATTGCTCGCGCATATGGCTTTGGGATTGGCAGTCTGGCCGAGAACCAATCAGTTTCAAGGCCCACGACGAGGTTGTGCAGACCCTGGCGTTTTCCCCCGATGGTAAGGTCTTAGCCTCGGGAGGCTGGGATCACACGGTTTGCCTGTGGGAAGCTGCCAGCGGGAGGGAACTCCACCGCCTCGGCGGACACGAGAAGGAGGTGTATCGACTGGCCTTTTCTCCGAACGGCAAGATGTTGGCCTCCGCAGGCCTCGACAAAGTAGTTCATCTATGGAATCCTTCGACCGGTCAGAATCTGCGCAGCATCGAAGCTCCAGGCGAGGTCGTGCTAGCTCTGGCCTTTTCCCCTGACAGCCAACTCCTGGCCCTTGGCTGCCGGGACCATGGGGTTCGCCTTTGGGATCTGGCTCAGGGTAAGGAGGTCCGCCGGTTTGCAGTGCAATGCAGATATGTCCGCGACGTAGCTTTTACACCCGATGGACAAGCGCTTGCCGTTGCTCAAGGGGACTATGCCGAGCGTTCCGAAGAATTCCAAGGAAACATCCTCCTCTTCGACATGAGCAGCGGCAAAGTGCAGCGCCAGCTTGGCAGCCAGGGACACCCCTATGAGTCGCTTGCGTTTTCGCCCGATGGCAAAACGCTGGCAGGGGTGGGTGGACACGATAGCACACTGCACCTCTGGGATGTGATTACAGGCCGGGAGATGACCCCGGTTGGCGGCCATCAGCACCAGATTGCGAGTGTCACGATCAGCGCCGACGGACGAACAACTGCCACGGCCGCGCTGGACGACACCGTACGGGTGTGGGACACGTCGACCGGTCAAGAACAACGCCGGTTTGGCGGTTTGCGCGGCTGGCTTTCCAGTGATGGTAAGACCCTGCTTACGGTGGTCAAGATGGCGGGACTCACCCTCCACTGCTGGGATGTCCCAACTGGTAAGGAACGCTGGCATCGTGGCCTACCGAAAGGCGACCATGCTTATGCCATCGATGTGACGACGGACCGCCGGACGCTGGCACTGCAGGACAAGGATCACGTCATCCGCCTTCTGGACATAGGCACCGGCAAGGAACGGGGTCGGCTGGCAGGTCCTCACGGTTGGGACTCGCTCACTTTTTCCTCGGATGGCACGAAGCTGGCCTCGGCGAGCGTGCGAGAAAAAGAAATCTGCATTTGGGACGTGACTACCGGCAAGGAGCTGCGCCGATTTGACGGCAAAGACTCTCCGGTCGCGTTCTCCCCAGACGCCCGATTGCTGGCCGTGAGCGATAGCAGAGGAGGATTGAAGATATTTGACGCGATCGGCGGCAAGGAACTACTCGAACTACTCCGGGTGCCAAACGACAACGTCGCCATGCTCCATCATGTTCGATTTTCACCAGACGGTCGCATGCTGGCCGTGGGCTGCGAGGATGGCCAAATCCGGTTGTGGGAGACCTCTACGGGGAAACCTCGTCGCGTGCTGAAGGGCCATCAGGGTTTGGTCGGCGTCCCAGCTTTCTCAGGGGATGGCCGTTTTGTCGTCACCGGCAGTTCCGACACCACTGCCCTCATCTGGGATCTACGTGGCGGGAGTAGCCTGCCAACGCCTTCGCAAGAACTTCTCCTGTCGCTATGGGTGGACCTTGTCTCGGAGGA
>DATGZX010000212.1:0-2146 GCA_035296965.1 Gemmataceae bacterium | reverse complement strand
AAGGCCAGGCGGGGCCGCCATCCTCGCATGGCCTTTTTTGTTTGGCTCGCACAGAAGGCGATCATCCGGGGACCGATAGGGTCCCCGGTGACGCCGCCTTATGCGGTTTCGCTACTCACCTGGCTGTCATAAACACTTCCGAGGTAAACCCATGGCAAGGACGCCGAAGAGAACGAATCGCTTATCCCAAGAGACAACGCGAGCTCCTCTCAAGATCCGGGATCGGATCAAGGAGTTGAAGAGAATCCCGGCATCGGAGCTCCTGGACAACCAGAAAAACTGGCGGTCTCATCCGCAACACCAGCGAGAGGCGCTCCGCGGCATCCTCAAGGAAATAGGCTTCGCCGGGGCGGAGTTGTGCTACTACAGCGAGCGCAACGGCGGGCGTCTGACCTTGGTCGACGGCCACCTGAGGAAAACCGAGGCCGGCGACGCCGCACTTCCGTGCCTGATCACCGATCTGAACGATGAAGAAGCTGACAAGCTGCTCGTGACCTACGATCCGATTGGCGCGATGGCCGGGGCCGACAAGGACCGGCTCGAGGCGCTCTTGCGGGACGTGCAGACGGATAGCGAGGCCCTCGGCAACATGCTCGAGCGGTTGGCTCGGGACAACGGCATCGTGGCGAGTCTGACTGGGGAGCAGGAGGCACCCGAGCCGCAGATCGACCGGGCGGCGGAACTGCAAAAGAAGTGGGGGACAGAACCCGGGCAGCTCTGGACCATCGCCAGCAAGACAGTTCCACCGGTCAAGGTCGTAAAGTGCCCACATTGCAACTGCGAACAGGAAATCGCATGAACTGTACCTGCAAACGCTGCGGACAGTCATTTCAGGCGCAGCCGGAGGAGAGGACGGCAGAGCATCGGATTCTGTGCGCAGACTCGACTTGCGCTGAAGAGGTGCGCGGTCTGATGAATGGGAGGAAGGCGACCTTGATGGCGACCGATCCGCCCTATCTCGTCGATTATCAAGGCGGCAATCATCCCCAATCCTGGAGCAACAGGCCCGAGGTGCGGGACAAACACTGGGACGATTATCTGGAAGCAGACGGACCGGCTTTCTTTGTCGCCTTTCTGAAGGTGGCCCTGGAGGTGGCCCTTGTCGACAATCCCGCCGTGTATCAATGGCACGCCTTCAAGCGTCAAACCTTAGTCGAACAGGCGTGGCAAGAAGTGGGGCTGTTGGTTCATCAGCAAATCATCTGGGCCAAGTCGAGGCCTGTGCTTGGCCATTCGCATTACATGTGGCGGCACGAACCTTGCTTCTATGGATGGATTCAAGGCAAGCAGCCAACCTTGAGACCCCCGCCGAACGTCAGCACGGTCTGGGACGTCGACCAGACCGGCCTTGATGGCAACCACCCCACCGAAAAGCCGTCCGCGATCTTCGCCCGGCCGATTGAATACCACACACAGCCGGGCGGCTTGTGCTACGAACCCTTCAGTGGCTCCGGGACGTCCCTGGTAGCCGCCGAGATCAAGGGGCGGCTTTGCTACGCCATCGAGAAGGCCCCGGCGTTCGTCGCGGTGGCTCTGGAGCGATTAGCGGTCATGAACTTACAGCCAAGGCTCTCCAATGCCTAACACGACCTGTAAGCACTGTCGAAAGAAGTTTGCATACCAAGCCATCGAAGAGAAGCCGCGCGAACATAGGATTTTGTGCGGCGACTCGACGAACGCTGGGGATGTGTCCAAGGTGATGGACGGGAAAAAGGCGGCGCTCTTCGCGACGGATCCTCCTTATTTGGTTGACTACACAGGCGCTGACCGGCCCAATAACTCAGGCAAAGACTGGTCGGATTCTTATCGCGAGATCGACATAAAGGACGCAGAGGAGTTCTTCCGCTCAGTCTTTACGGTGGCGTCGGCGCATCTCGCCGAGGAGGCCGCCTGGTACTGCTGGCATGCCCACAAGCGTGCTGCGCTGATCGAACGCATTTGGGACGAACTCGGGGTCCTGAATCACCAGCAGATCATCTGGGTGAAGCCGGTCGCGCTGCATGGGTTCAGCTTCTGGCCTTACCGCCATGAGCCTTGCCTGATGGGCTGGAAGCAAGGACACAAACCAGCCCACGATGGAGACAACAGCCACACGTTCACGAGCGTCTGGGAATGCGATTGGGAAGGAAAGGGACGGATCATTGGC
>DATGZX010000211.1:0-19217 GCA_035296965.1 Gemmataceae bacterium | reverse complement strand
ATGTTGATCTCGAACGATACCGGAAAAGTCCGCGCGGTCCGAAGAAGCCGCCACCCAAAAAAAGCCGCTACCGCAACGGCGGGCATGTATCGACCTACAAACTACTTACAGTTGACGATCCCTGACACCTTGGAAGCCCTGGGCTTGAGGGGTTCTGGGCCACTAGAAAACCGAGCGTGATCATCGTGAGCAAGCGCATGACTCTCTCCCGGTTGAAAATGTACCGCCGGAACTGGGCAGCATGAAAGCGACGCGTGCCCTGGGTTGCAGGCCTGAGCGTGCCGCTGAAGAAACGACCGACCGCCGGCTAACATGCGTCGCATGTAAAAGTCTAACACGCCATGGTCGATTCGCCCAGCGATCGCGACTCGAGTAGTTGAGTCGCGGGACTTGCCGCGCAAATCATCCTGGTTTCAATCTCTCTGCCCTTTGATTCGCGGAAGCAGTCGTTTGTGTTTAGACTAACAGGAGGCTTCCGAGGTGGTGATAATAAGTGGCTGCTCGAAATCAGCTGGCGGTGGGCCAAGACGAGGATTACCAACGTGAAACTTTCTGCCTTCCGGCCCCAATGTTGCTCCAGCCGCCGCGGTTTCACGCTCGTCGAATTGCTGGTCGTGATCGCGATCATTGCCATTCTGGTGGGCCTGTTGCTGCCGGCTGTGCAGAGGGTCCGCGAAGCAGCCAATCGCATCTCCTGCGCCAACAATCTGAAGCAGCTTGGCCTTGCCTTGCACAATTACGCGGGCACGCTTGGAAAGTTGCCGCCTGCGTACATGTCGGCGCCGTTCAATGTGGGCTGGGGCTGGGGTGCCCTGCTCTTGCCTTACGTGGAACAGAAGCCACTCTATGACCAACTCGGCTTGCCGAGTGCACCTTTTGCTGGCGGACTCGATCTCGCCCTTCCCACCCCCGCCACGCAAACAACTTTGAAAATGTTCGTTTGTCCCAGTGACACCGGGCCTGCTCTGAATCCGTTCAAACAAGATCATGCCAAGTCCAATTACCGCGGCATCGCTCCGGTAGTGCCAGCCGTGTTCATCCCGAACCAGGATTACGGCGGCGTCCTGTTCCAAAACAGTTCAGTCAGACTGATCGACATCACCGATGGGACTTCCAATACGATTGCGCTAGGCGAGTGCATGTTGGACCAGAGTTCGGGGAAGGTGGCGGCCATCTGGGCGGGCATGGCCGATGCCAACGCCGCCAACGACAACCTCTTCTACGTCAGCGACGTCTTTTGGGGGGTCGACGACCAGGACTATCGCATCAACGGCGCCGGAGCGCAGGCATTTAGCAGCCGCCACTCGGGAGGGGCGCAGTTCGTGTTCTGCGACGGCTCCGTGCACTTCATCACTCAAAATATCGACCCGGCACAGGTCATCATCCTTGCCGGTCGCAACGATGGCTTAGTGGCCGACGGCGACTTCTGAGCGGCTCCGCTCTTTGCTCATGCATCCTTCTCCGAGTGCGGACCCGGGAGACCCTCGCACAGCTTGAAGCTGCGGCACAGCGGATTTTTCGTCGCGTCAAGACCAGCGGCAGCATGTTCATGAGGCGTGCCACCCAATCAGTGAATCGGGGGAAGCCCGTCCCGTCGTCGGCATTTATCCTGCCGTGGGGTCGCTTTTGGTGGGACAGATTTCGTTGACTGCGGTTCCTATCGTGCGTGGCTGAATTTAGAATCGAGTTATCGGGATGCCGGTGCTTTCGGCCTGCCAAGGGCAACACCAGGCGCGCGATCCTGCGGCATTGCAGTTCCAGCTTTAGGCGGAAAGCGGCTGCGAACATCTCTGTCTGCCGATGCGCAATGATCTGGAGGAAGGAAGCGTCCGGCCCTTGAGCCTTTGGGACAGGATTCGGCAATCCATGCCGAGGAGGCGCATCCCTGCAAGTTGTTGCAAAAACAAAGTGTCCCGCTCGAAAAGCGCCTGAGGTGTTCGCCCAACCACCAAAGTAGCAATCGAACGGGACGAAGAACGTCTAACCGGCTGGAGACGTGAAAGCAAATGGAAAGCTTGCGACCGGCAGCGGCTTCGCGCTAATCTGAAGACACCATAAACCGACGTCGCTGGCCGACCCCAGCATCTGGCTAGAGCAGTAGACGAAAACGAGGCCTACGACTTCTTCTTGTGAGCTTTGTGGCACGCCGCACATGCCCCGGTCACCGTCTTGAAGGCGGCTTGGGCCTCTTTCGCATCTTGGGCCTTGGCAGCCTCGAGAACCTTGGCACTCCCCTCGCGCAAGGTCTTGGCGGCCCCAGCCCAGGTGCCGTCCGGGCAGCGACCATCATCCATCAACAAGTAGCTCGCCTCATTGAGCAAAGAAGCATATTGGGTGACCGCTTCCCAAGCCTTGTCATCGGCGGGCGTCTCCTTGAGCTGCTTGCCAAGCGCCGCGCAATTGGGTTGGTTGATGCCACGCATCAAGTACTTGGTGAGGGCCAGTCGCGTCTTGCCCTTCGTTTTCTGTGCCTCCGCCGTCTGGACTGCGAACAGCCCAGCCAGCCCCAAGATGAGAATGACTAGTGCCACCCTCCGAGTCGTGATCGTCTTACCCATGTGTCAACCTCCAAGAATCATCGTGAGTTACGGCCTGGCCCACCAAGGCCGGCCGAAGCGCTGGCGCTCGTTGAAATAGGCTGTGCTGAAAGCGCACACCGACGTTTTTGGTATTGCAAGAGGCGAGATCCTTTCGTGGCCGTATCTTTGGCAGGGACTGCACGGTCTGAGCCGGCGCAGGCTTCATAAGATTCGTGCGCGGTGGGCGGCAAATCTTGCACCGTGCCAGTATGGCAGGCGCCTGCCTTCGGCACGCTCCTGCCAAGCATACACCGATTGCCGGTTTTTTCGCACGGATCCGCAACCCGCCACACAATTTACGCGGCGAAGAGTATTTGGCAAGAGCGCTGCCAGCAGAGCCGAGCGGCAGCATGTTCATGACGCGTGACCCAATCCATGAATCGGGAGAAAGGATTTCCGTCGTCGGCATTTATCCTGCCGCGGGATCGATTTCAGCGGGACAGATTTCGTCGACTGCGGTTCCTATCGAGCCTGGCTGAATCTAGAATTAAGCCATGGGGACAGCAGAAGTCACCATTTGCCGGCCCTTCTGGACGAGATTGAAATCTATAACTCCGACGGCCTGGAGGTAATATTCGATGATCGAGGCGACAACACTGGTTGCAGCAGTGGAATTTTACATGTCGCTAAAATGCGTCCTATTTGCGCCCTATTTGCGCCCTATCGGAGTCCTGAATCCAGGGTGAATCGTCGCGGATGCTCGGCAGCCTCCTGCTAGCCGGTTATAGACTTCAGGGCCTCGTTGGCGCTCCCTGGTCGGCAGGAAGAGTAAACATTCGTGGCAGTAAAATCGTTGCGTGCGGCCCATTGGCAGAATAAGCTGAAGCCCCGGACTTGCACACAGCTATGTACCTCTGCGGGAGCGTGTCCATGAATCGATTGTTGTCCCCCCTTGCCTTGTTGTGTCTGCTGCCATGGACGGCCTTGGCAGCGCGGCCGCCAGAGCCAAATGCGTCCCCCATCCTGCTCGAAGTCGATGCCAGCGAGGCACCGCGAAAGATTTATCACGCCCGGCTGGTCTTCCCCGCCGAGCCGGGACCGCTCACGCTCTATTACCCCAAGTGGATTCCCGGCACACATGGGCCCTCCGGTCCGATCGCCGACCTGGCAGGCCTCAAGATGCAGGCTGACGGCAAAACCGTGCCCTGGAAACGCGATGACATTGACATGTACGCTTTCCACTGCACTGTGCCGGAGGGAGCCCGCACGCTTGAAGTCGCGCTCGATCTGCTGGGTGCCAGCCGGGGCGGCTACGGCACCACCACCCAGCACATTGCCGTCGTCCGGTGGAACGAGGTGCTGCTTTATCCCAAGGGCAAGCCGATTGGGGCCATCGACTTCCAGGCAAGCCTCCAGCTACCTGCCGACTGGAAGGTGGCCAGTGCTCTGCCCATCGAGTCGCAGGAAGGTGCGCGGACTCGCTTCGGCAAAGTCAATCTGGAAACACTGGTCGATTCACCGGCCCTTGCCGGCGCTTACTATCGGGAGATCCGCCTGGGCCCGCCCGGCGAGCCGGCTCACTACCTGGATCTGGTTTGCGAGAGCCCGGCCGGGCTGGAGATCACGCCCAAAATCAAGGCACACTATGAGCAGCTGGTCGCCGAGGCCGCGGCGCTCTTTGGTGCGCGCCACTACAAGTCGTACCGTTTCCTGGTAACGCTCAGCGACAAGATGCCGTGGCATGGGCTGGAACATCATGAATCGAGCGACGACGGCATGCCCGAACGCTCCATGGTGGACGACGAGGCCGGCAAGGGCATCGCCTTCCTGCTGCCGCACGAATACGTTCACTCCTGGAACGGTAAATTCCGCCGCCCGGCCGGGCTCATTACTCCGACCTATCAGGAAGCCAACAATACGCGTTTGCTCTGGGTATACGAGGGGCTGACCGAATACCTGGGCACGGTGTTGACGGCCCGCAGCGGCCTGTGGACGCTGGAGGAGGCGCGCGACTACCTGGCCGTGACGGCCGAGGAGATGCACAATCAGAAGGGCCGGGCCTGGCGGCCACTTGAAGACACCACGCTGACCGCGCCCATGATGGCCTACGGCGCGGGCGGCTGGAACGCCTGGCGACGCTCGGCCGACTACTACGACGAGGGCACGTTGATCTGGCTGGAAATCGATACGAAGATCCGCCAGCTGACCAAGGGCCAGCGCTCGCTCGATACGTTCTGCCGCCGCTTCTATGGCGGCGACGGCGGCGTGGTCGAGGTGAAGCCGTACTCCTTCGAGGACATAGTGGACCAACTGAATGCGGTCGCTCCCAACGACTGGAAGGCGCTGCTCACGCGCCGCCTGACGGAGACGGCCGACCACGCACCGATGGCTGGTTTCACCCAGGGCGGTTGGCGCTTGGCCTTTGCCGACAAGCCGACAGCCTTCGAGAAGTCGGCACAGGGTCTGCGCAAGCAGATAGACTTGTCGCCCTCCATGGGTCTGCGCCTAGGAAAGGACGGCGACATCATGGACGTGATACCCGGCAAGGCGGCGTACAAGGCAGGCCTTGGGCCGGGGATGAAGGTGTTGGCGATCAACACGCGGCGCTTTAGCCCCGAAGTGCTTCAAGAGGCGCTGGTCGCCAGCAAAAAGCCGGGCCAGGCGCTGGAGCTGCTGGTGGAAAACGGCGATATTTTCCGTACCTATCAGATCGATTATCACGGTGGTGCCCGCCACCCCCGGCTCGAGCGTGTGAAGGGTCAAGCAGACCTTCTAAGCAAGATCCTCGCCTCGGTAACCTCTCCGGGTATGGAGAAGAAACCATAAATCTTCCGCTGCAGGAACGCGCAGTACTCCCGCGGCCTCATTCATCCGCATTGTTCGCAAAAACCGCACAGCTGCTGAATATTCTTTGGAGGACCTAGTTTTGCGACTGCTGCGAATCGCGCGATTGGGATAGGCGTGGACTTCGTTCATTACTTGCTTTCGCGCGCTGTTAACTTTTCAGAACGGCCTTAGCATCTGATGTAAAGCCTTGGATGCGCGAACGCTGCCGTTACGCGACCAACGCCTCCCTGAGCGATGCATAACAGCCTCTAAATACGAGACTTGTGCACTAGCATAATATGCTTGCCGTCTCTTGGCACAGACTTTGCAATAAAAGATCTGCCGGCCTCAGATGCGAGCCGCACTCGTGCTGAAGAGGCAAAAACCCCTCGGCGCACTTTCCCCACAACCTGGCACCTCGTTCGTGCCAAGAAATCAATCCGCACGCTGATTTTACTCGGTCGTTTCTCCCCAGGTGTACTGCCTCGTCGGCGGTGCCCATCCCGTCGATTGACGCGCGAATGTCGCGTTGTCTTCGGCAAAACTGTTGAGTTCGAGAGGCCATCCTTTTCCGCTGGGAGTAATCCATGATCCACCGTTTGCTACAGGGTGCCATTGGCTTTGTGATGAATGAAGACGGTCCGACAGCCGTCGAGTACGCCGTCATGCTTGCCCTCATCATCGTGGTCTGCATAGGGGCCATCACCACCTTGGGTACCAACGCCAATTCAACCTTCACTTCTGTCGGCAACGCCGTGAACCCGAGCACCAGCAGCTCGTGACGATCGGTTCGCCCGCGTTCGACCAATCGTAGCAGGGTGATAATGGTCAGTGGCCAGACCAGAGGGTCTGGCCGCTGGCCGACTTCGGGCGACGTGTCGTCCCATGCGAGATCATTCGGGTACATCAGCCTGAAGCGCCAGACACTCGGGCGCGGTCGTCCTCGAAAGCGCCGTGGTGTAACCGGCCACATTTTCTTGTTGTCCACGCCACGATCTTCGCTTTACCATTGGCAGTATCGAGAAGGACGAAGTTGAGAACAAGACCCGGCAGGTCGATTATCTGCTCATGCCTCTGAAGCAGGCGGCCTTCCAAATTCGGAGACGGCCATGGTGCAGCGGATGACAGGGCTTCTTGCGTTTTTCGTGCTCCCGGGCATCGCTCCTGCGCAGACGCATTTGCCTCCCCGAGTCGACCTCGCACCCCAGTTTCAGACCTTTGGCTTGACGCCGGATGTGCAAGGTGCGCGGGCTGACTGTACGCTTTTCGCAACCACGGCGCTGGCGGAGTTCGAATGGGCCAAGCACGGTCCCCGTCCGCAGCTACGGTTCTCGGAGGAGTTTTTGATCTGGGCTGCGGATGAGGCCAGCGGATCGACCGGCGACCAGGCCATGTTCTTCAAGGCGGTCCACGGCCTCAATGCACATGGCATCTGCAAGCGGGAGCTGATGCCCTACGAGAAGCGCAGCAATCCCAGACGAAAACCATCGACTGCCGCCCTGGACGACGCCAAGGGACGCAGCGGCCGCTGGAAGGTCGAATGGATCAGGCGCTGGGATATCAAGCGGCCAGCCGGCAACCAGGAACTGCTTGCGATCAGAGAGGCGTTGGCAAGCGGCCACCCGGTCGCGTGCGGACTGCGCTGGCCAAAATCACTCAAGGGGTTCGAACTTCTGGACGTGCCGCCGTCGGGCGACGTGGCCGATGGCCACAGCATTGTGTTTACAGGCTATCAAGATGAGTCGAAGAACGGCGTAGGTGTTTTCACTTTTCGCAACAGCTGGGGTAACGGCTGGGGTAACGGCGGTTACGGTGCCATGTCTTACGCCTATGTCCGGGCTTATGCCAACGACATGATCTGGTTGCAGCTTGGTCCGCCGCATTCCGAAGTGCCGGCCGAGCGCGTTGAGGCGGAAGCGCTTCCCGTGACGGCCGGGCCCCGCTGCCAGACCGAAATACAGGACATGGGGCAATGGGGCCGGCGGATGTGGAGCGGCGGCAAGCAGCTCTTTTGCATCACTCACAAAGATGGTTTCGTGGAACTGAGCTTTCCGGTGGCCAGGGCGGGACGCTACCGTGTCCGAGTCTTGGCAACCGCAGCGCCCGACTTCGCCAAGGTCCGAGTGACGCTCGACGGCCATACGGTCGCGCCGGATTTCGATCTCTATTGTGGCATGGTCTCGCCCGCGGGTTCGCTGGAGATGGGCACGCACGAACTGGCCGCCGGTCGCCACCGCCTTCGCTTCACCGCGGTGGGAAGGAATCCGGCTTCGACAGGTTATCGCTTCGGGATTGATGCCATTGATCTCTTGCTACCGGCCGGAAAGGAGAGATGAGAAGATCATTTCAGACTTGATTCCAGCAGTTCCCTCCCACCATTCGAGAGCAAATTCGGTCGGCGACCTTTTCATGCCACCAGGTCGGCCAGCGTTCCGGTATCCCACCACAGCGGCACACGTCTTGCCCGCTTGCCCATCGTAATCTGCCTCCGCAACCGCAGATGCCGGCGCTGCACGTCGCTTTGCCGGAGTGGGGTTTTCCAATTGGGCTCGGCTAAATCCTTGACTCGCCTTCGCTGAATGCGAGAATGGCTGGCAATTTCCAATCGGCATCCGGAGACTGCCATGAAACGCACGCTTGCCATGCTCTCGGTGTTGTTGCTTTCCTCTTCGGGTCTCGCCGAACCCAGGCCGCTGGTCTTCATCCACGTAACCGTAATCGACGCTACCGGCGCGCCTGCCCAACCGGACCAGACCGTTATCGTCACCGGCGATCGCCTCAGCGCCGTAGGCCGTGCTGGCAAAGTGCGCGTTCCCCAAGGCGCGCAGGTAGTGGACGGCACCGGCAAGTTTATGATCCCCGGCTTGTGGGACATGCACGCGCACACCTTGATTCAGGATCCCCAGTGGGGCGACGGGGTCAAGGACTATTTCCCCTTGTACATAGCCAATGGCGTGACCGGGGTGCGCGAAATGTTCAGCCTCATGTCTGGCAAGAAGATTGCCCAGCTCCGAACGGAGATGGCCGCGGGCAAGATCTTAGGTCCGCGAATCATGAGTGCGAGCAGGATCATCGACGGACCCGTCCCCTTCTGGCCAGGGTCGCTCACCGCGAGAAATGAAGCCGAGGGCCGAAAAGTCGTCCAGTCACTTAAGGAAGAGGATTACGACTTCGTCAAGGTATACAGCCTCCTCCCTCGTGAGGCTTACTTCGCAATCGTTGCCGAAGCCAAGAAACGGGGCCTGCCAGTGGCAGGGCACGTCCCTTATTCGGTCAGCGCGGCCGAGGCCTCCGACGCGGGCCAGAAAAGCATAGAGCATTTGAATGGTGTCCTGGAAGGTTCCTCTACGAAGCTTGCGTACATCATGAAGGTATATGAGGGTCTGGTGCAAGACCCCGCAGCGCTAAAAGATCGCGCTGGTCGCCGGCGCTGCCAGGAACTGATCCTTGATACGTACGATGAGAACCGGGCGGCGGCCCTGTTCAAGCGTTTTGTCGCCAACGGCACATGGCACACGCCGACGCTCACAATTCTGCGCTCTTACGCGAACGTTGGGAATGCCGACTTCTTCGAAGATCCCCGACTTAAATACATACCTGCTCGGGTCCGGGAGACCTTCGACCCGAAGAACGACTTTCGCGTTAAGGATTTCAAGAAGGAGGATGTTGTTATTCAAAAACGCTTGTTCAAGAAACAAATGGAAATTGTCGGAGCCATGCGCCGCGCCGGAGTGGAGCTGCTGGCGGGGACGGATGCAATCGACATGAGATGCTACCCAGGCTTCAGCCTTCATGACGAACTGGAATTGCTGGTCCAAGCCGGACTGACACCAATGGAAGCGATCCAGGCCGCAACGCGGAATCCCGCCAAGTACCTCCAGCAACTCGAGGATTTCGGCACCGTGGAACAAGGAAAGATCGCTGACCTGATCCTGCTAGAC
Source organism: Gemmataceae bacterium (assembly GCA_035296965.1). GTDB lineage: Bacteria > Planctomycetota > Planctomycetia > Gemmatales > Gemmataceae > DATGZX01. The sequence goes on along the minus strand of DATGZX010000211.1, from coordinate 9,931 downwards.
GGCAATCCGCTGGACGACATTCGCAATACCACAAAGATTCAAGCGGTGGTGATGAACGGCAAGCTGCTGCCGCGCGCGACTCTGCACGCCATGCTCGACAAGGTGGAGGCGGAGTGCAAGGAAAAGCAAAATGGGGGCAAGGCCGTGCATGTTCCCTCATTCTCTCAAGCTGACCAGAAGCACCCGCCCGCTCAATGGACACCGGAACTGATGATGAAGGTCAAGGACATCACCAGCGTCGTGCCGTCGCCCGATGGGAAACGTGTGGCGTACGCGGTTCGCGAGGCGGTCATGGAGGGCGAGAAGAGCGAGTACCTAACACAGATCCACGTCGCTAATAGCGATGGCAGCGGCGGCTACCAGCTTACCCAGGGCGAGAAGTCGTCGGAAGACCCGCAGTGGTCGCCGGATGGCGAGACACTCGCCTTCGTGTCCGACCGCTCGGGGAAGAAGAATGTGTGGCTGATCCGTGTCGGCGGCGGCGAGGCGTCGCAGCTAACGGACGTCCGGACTGGCGTGAGTAATTTCAAGTGGTCGCCTGATGGGAAGTCGGTCGCCTACACTGCCGTTGACCCGCCGACGCCCGAGGAGGAGAAGGCGGCCAAAGTCAAGAACGACGCCCGCGTGCTCGATGCACACTTCAAGATGAACCGGATTTACGTCATTCCGGTGGCCAAGGACGTGAAAGGCAAGCGCACAGCATGCAAGCTCAGCACTGGGAATTACAGCGTCGGGTCGCTCTTTGATGCGTCGTCTTTCGACTGGTCGCCGGACAGCAAGACTATAGCTTTCTCCCATGCACCGACACCGAGCGTTGACGACTGGACCAAGGCGGATATCTCCGTAGTGGATGTCGCGAGCGGCTCCTTAACGCCGCTGCTCGCTAGCGGTGCCATGGAGATATCGCCGCATTATTCGCGGGACGGCCGTTGGATCGCTTTCGTCAAGAGCGATAATCCTCCAACCTGGGCCATCAACTTTACCGTTCAGGTCGTGTCGGCCACAGGGGGCGAGCCGCGCGAGTTGGCCGAGACTTTCGATCGCCAGCCCACCCTTGTCGGCTGGACCGCTGACAGCAAGAAAATCTACTACACCGAAGCGCATGGGACCACAAACCGGCTCTGCGCCCTGCCATTGCAAGGAAGCCCGGAGGTCATTTGTCATCAGCAAGGTGTTATGGGACTCGCCATTGATGAGGCGAACGTCCAACTTAACGCATCCGGGGTCATGGTTGGTTTCGGCTATCAGACAACTCATGAGCCGATCGAAGCTTTTGTCAGTCGACTTGACCGTATCGGCCCCGTGCGGGTAAGTAGCGTTAACGAGAGGCTGCTGCAACTATCGCCAGGCCGCACCGAGATCCGGCGCTGGAAATCCGGCGCTGGACTTCAGATTGAAGGCCTGCTAACTCTTCCGGTGAACTACGAGCCCGGAAAGCGCTATCCGCTGCTCCTGATCATTCACGGCGGCCCACCCGACGCCTTCGGCCAGGAATTCATTGCCGCCCAACCCATCTACCTTCCCTATCCCATGGCGGTGTTCGCAGCGAAAGGTTACGCCATCCTACGCTGCAATCCGCGTGGAAGCATTGGCTACGGCAAGGTGTTCCGCTACTCCAATTACAAAGACTGGGGTGGCGGCGACTACCAGGACCTGATGGCCGGAGTCGATGAGATGATTCGCTTAGGTATTGCCGACCCAGAGCGTCTCGGCGTCGCGGGCTGGAGCTACGGCGGTTATATGACCTCGTGGATTATCACGCAGACCAAACGCTTCAAGGCCGCGTCGGTCGGCGCCGGCCTCACCAATCTGTTGAGCATGGCCGGCACTTCCGACATCCTCGGCCTCCTGCCTGCCTACTTCGGCGCCGAGCCATGGGACGACCTCGAGGTCTATCGAAAGCATTCCGCCATGTTCAATGTCAAGGGCGTGAAGACGCCGACTTTGATCCAGCACGGCGAGAAGGATGCGCGTGTTCCCATCGGCCAGGGCTATGAACTGTACAACGCGCTGAAGCGACAAGGGTGTACGGTCGAGATGGTTGTCTACCCGCGCATGGGGCACATAACCTCGGAGCCGAAGCAAAAACTGGACTTGATGCGGCGGAACGTGGAGTGGTTCGACAAGTACGTTGGCGGCAAGAAAGCGACGGGGAAGAAGTAATTCGATGGTTTTCGGCTTCGCCGCCGCGAGCAGCCTGTACATTCACGTCGAGCGGCTTCATCGGCTCCAGCAGCAGGAGGGAATTTGATGGCACAAAGACATGGACCAGCTTGGGGATCGCAAGGGGGCATGGCACTCTTTGCCATGCGGGCTTTTGTCAGAGCAAAGAGAGTTTCATGCTGCCCGATCTCCCGACAATCACGCCGCCAAGGGCAAGCACTAACCCGAGAGTACCGACGCCAAGTACACGTTCTTGATTGTCGAAGTGAAGCTGCGGACTGAGTATTACCCGAAGGGCTTCGATGTTGACCCCAACACGCTCCAGCGCACGCCCTTGAAGGAGGAGTTGCCGCCTCACGTGGCCAATGAGATCGAGCGCAAGTAATCGACCAAATCCCCTGTCGCGCGTGGCGGCCGACCTCGAGGGCGACCGCCAGCCAGGGGTGCCCTAAGGAGGGCATTTCCCCATTGCGATGCCGGTTGCCGTTTACGCTGGCGAAGTGCTGCGGAGGTTCTTCAATGAGCAAACGAGATTGGCCATTCATCCTGGCTCTTGCAGTTTTTGGATTCTCGGGAAATTTGACTGGGCATAACGCGAATGGTGGACCTCCTGCTTCCGAAAAACAAGTCGATCTGGTCTGGGGCGTGAAGATCCCCATGCGTGACGGCGTGAAGCTCAACGCGACGCTCTACAAGCCGCAAGGGAGCAGGGAGGCCCTGCCGGTCATCTTCACGATGACGCCCTACATCAGCGATAACTATCACTACCGGGCCATGTACTTCGCGCGCAACGACTACGTCTTTGCGCTGGTAGATGTGCGCGGGCGCGGCAATTCCGGGGGGCAGTTCGAGCCCTTTGCCAACGACGGGCATGACGGCCACGACGTGGTGGAGTGGCTGGCCCGGCAACCCTGGTGCAACGGCAAGGTAGCCATGTGGGGCGGCTCTTATGCCGGGTTCAACCAGTGGTCCACTCTCAAAGAACTTCCGTCTCACCTGACCACGATCGTCCCGGCGGCCGCCGCTCATCCCGGTGTGGATTTCCCGGCGGAGAATAACATTTTCATGTCCTACGCCATCCAGTGGCTTACGTTTGCCAGCGGTGTGACACCCAACCAAAAGCTCGCATTTGATTCCAGCTTCTGGATGAACAAGTATCGGCAACGCTATGAGGAGCACGTGCCTTTCCAGAAGCTCGATACACTAGTGGGCAACCCGTCGCCCAATTTCCAGAAATGGCTTGAGCATCGCGTGCCGGATGAATACCTGGATGCGATGGCCCCCACTCCGGGGCAATATGCACGAATTGAAGTACCCATCCTCACCATCACGGGCCATTACGACGGCGATCAGCCAGGCGCGATGGCGTATTATCGACGGCACATGCAACATGGAACTGCCAAGGCCAAGGCACAGCACTTCCTCCTCATGGGCCCCTGGGACCACGCCGGAACGCGCACGCCGGCCCCGGAACTTGGCGGACTCAAGTTTGGCAAGGCGAGCCTCTTGGACCTCAACAGGCTGCATAAAGAGTGGTACGACTGGACGATGAAGGGTGGCAAGAAGCCGGCTTTTCTCGAAAAGCGCGTGGCTTACTATGTGGCTGGCGCGGAAGAATGGAAGTTCGCCGACAGCCTGGAGGCGGTGCGGAGCAAGCCTCAAAAGTTGTACCTTACCACTCCCGACGGCTCCGGCCACGGTGTCTTTCGCGCCGGCGTGGTTAGCCGGACGAAGCCTAGGCAGGCGGCGCCAGCCAGGTACCACTACGATCCGCTGGATCTTCGTGAAATTACCGACTGGTTTGATCTTGAACTTACAGACGACAAGCCCCATCCTCTCGATCAAGGCCTGGCGCTAGAACTCTCGGGCAACGGTCTCGTGTACCACAGTGAGCCCTTGCCTGAGGCCACCGTGCTTACTGGCTATCTGAAGTTCGTGGCTTGGATCGCCTTGGACGTACCCGACACAGATTTCGTGGTGAGCGTCTACGAGATCAAGAAAGATGGGACCAGTATCGCTCTCGCCGGAGACCGAATGCGGGCGCGTTATCGCGAGTCCTTGCGCAAAGAACATCTGGTCAAGCCCGGGGAGATCAATCGCTACGAATTCCAGTCGTTCAATTGGTTCTCCCGCAGGCTGGAGAAGGGAAGCCGCCTGCGCCTGGTCTTCTACTCGCCGAACTCGCGGTATTGGGAGAAGAACTACAACAGTGGCGGCGAGGTGGCTGCGGAGTCGCGGAAGGACGCGCGGTCGGCGCGCGTCACGTTGTATCAGGATGCCGAGCATTCGAGTTACTTGGAGATCCCGACCGTCCAGGCGTCGCGCAGCGAGCCGTTCGACGTATTGATCCGCAATGGGACGGTGTACGACGGCACGGGCAACCCGCCCCGGCGGGCCGACGTGGGCCTCTTAAGGGCGAGCGCATCGCCGCCCTGGGAGACCTGGCAGGGGCGACAGCTAAAGGCGTGGTAGATGCGAATGGCCTGGCGGTCGCCCCCGGGTTCATCAACATGCTGAGCTGGTCCACCGAATCCCTTCTGGTGGATGGCCGCGGTCAGAGCGAGGTCCGACAGGGCGTCACCACACAGATCATGGGCGAGGGCTGGTCGTGGGGCCCCGTCAACCCTGCCATCAAGAAGCGCATGAAGGCGGAGCAGACCGACATCAAGTACGAAATCGAATGGAGCACTCTGAGCGACTACTTGCATTTCCTCCAGCGCACGGGAGTTTCCCAGAACGTGGCGTCGTACCTAGGTGCGACTACCGTCCGCGAATACGTCCTCGGACTGGAGAACAAGAAGCCGTCGGCCGCCGAACTGGAACGGATGTGCCAGCTCGTCGACCGAGAGATGCGCGACGGCGCCCTGGGCATCGCCACGGCCCTGGAGTACTCCCCAGCCTACTACGCCGATACCGAGGAACTCATTGCGCTCTGCAAGGTCGCGGCCCGGCACCAGGGGAAATACATCACCCACATGCGCAGCGAAGGCGACAGGCTTTTGGAGGGAATCGACGAGGCGATCCGCATCAGCCGCGAGGCGAAGATCCCGGCGGAGATCTACCACTTCAAGGCGGCCGGGAAGAGCAACTGGAAGAAGATGGACGCCGCGGTCGCCCGTGTGGAAGCGGCCCGGCGTGAGGGGCTGGCGATCACAGCCAATATGTACTGCTACACTGCCGGCGCCGCCCCGCTTACCGCCTGCATCCCCCCGTGGGCAATGGAGGGCGGCGAGATCGCCATGCGCCACCGGCTGCGCGATCCGGACAGCCGAAAGCGCATTCTGGCCGACATCCGCCACAAAACCGACTGGCCCAACTTCTATCACAACGCTGGCTCCCCGGAGAACATCCTGCTCATCGGCTTCAAGCAGGAATCGCTGAAACCGCTCCAGGGAAAGAGTCTGGCCCTGATCGCCCGGCAGCGCGGCAAGGACCCGGTGGAGACCCTGCTGGACCTACTCGTCGAGGACCAGTCGAGCATCGGCACCGCGTACTTCATCACCGCCGAAGAGAACATCCGCAAGCTGGTCCCGCTGCCGTGGGTCAGCTTCGGGTGCGACGAGGCCGCGCAAGCGCCGGAGGGCGTGTTTCTCAAGTCGATTCCCCACCCGCGGGCGTACGGCAATTTCGCGCGACTGTTGGGCAGGTACGTCCGCGAGGAGAAACTGCTGTCTCTGGAAAAGGCGATCCGCAAGCTCACCCATCTGCCCGCGACGAACTTGGGACTCGATCACCGTGGCCTGCTGCACGAGGGCTATTTCGCCGACGTGGTCGTCTTCGATCCGAAGACCATCGCAGACCGGGCGACCTACGAGAAGCCCCATCAATACGCGGTCGGCGTTCGCGATGTGTTTGTCAACGGCGTGCAGGTGTTGAAGGACGGCGAGCACACCGGCGCCAAACCAGGGAGGGCGTTGTGGGGGCCAGGGAAGGTCGAGCAGTGAGGATTCGAGTTCGCAGGGCGGGCAACCCTTACGCACGCCAGGCTGCGCCTCGCCGAGGGATCGCACTCAGATGCCGCGCGTGATGCGCTCCACGGCGTCCTCCTTGTAGTCCCGACGGCCGATGGGAGCAGACGAATCTCGCCCGCGAAGCGGCCAGGCCGGTCTGGTTCGCGATGGGCATGGGCATCCTCTGGCCCGGCTTCTGTTGTCGATTCAAGATACCAACCGATATGTCACCGGGGCCATCGCACTCTTTCCGCAGAAAGTGTCAGGATGCTATCCCCCCGAACATGTGATTGACCGTGTGGTTCATCCAGCGGATCAAAGCGATGGTACACAGGGCGATGACCAGGCACAGGGCTCCAAAGAATAGGAGAACACCAACCACGAATACCCAGTGATGCCAGGTAGTGCGCGGCGTCCCGTCGCCCAGCTCCGCATATTCCTGCAGGAGACGCACGTTGCGAGTGTCCGCCTTGAAGAAGAGATCGAAGAGGTCGCCCAGAATGGGAATCCAGCCGAGTACGGCGTCGAGGCACGTATTGAGCATCATCCGGGCCGCGACGATTCGGGGCACCCGGTAGTGGTTCAATCCAACGATCAAGATCAAGACGCTCACCAGGCTCGGAATGAGGTCGCCGAGCACCGGCACGACCAGTAGAATTGTATTCAAGCCCAGCCGAAGCCTCGTGCCGGGAATCTGGAACAGCCTGTCCATGACGAAGCTCAGTTTATCGAGCAGGACTAGCGGGGGTTGCCCAGGCGCTGTGAGGTGGTATGCGATCTCATTCAGGCCAGGTTGGCGCACGCTGGAGTAATCGGTCTGGACCTTTGCGATGCGCGCATGCGGCTGCCGAGAATCGTAGCCGTCCACATTCATGCCCAGTCCTTAAATGGCCCACGTCACAAACATCATCCAGATTGGTCCAGCCGTTCGCGATAGCCGGATGTTCCATTAAACCTTACCTTCCTTTTCCAGACTCGGCTGAGTGACGAGTAGATTTGCAGTCAGTCCACCCCGGATGACCACCAGGGGCAATGTGACCGTGACCGCACGCGAACCTGAATGACCGTGTGCAAATCGGCTGATACTAGCCCGACGCGTTAGCGAGGCCCTCGTTGATGCATCGGGCTAGTATCAGCGGAATCGTGCACGGTGATGTAGCGTTAGCAGCCAGCCATTCGGTCATTTCTGCAACTCGATAATCTTGCCGTCCGCTGCCTCATGCGTCATCGACTCGATTTGCTTTCCAGCTGTCAGGACGATGACCTTCGAGCCATCCTTCAGCGAATAAGTCCAGCGAAAGCGCTCGTCCTCTTTCGTGCCGACCTGCTCGAGAGTGCTCGCCGGGCCGGCCCATTCGTACAGGCCGAGGCTGGAGTCACCCTTCTTGAACACGTCGAAAGTCCGAAGCGTTGGGGTGAAGTCCGTGCGCGGCGGTTTGGTTAGTGCTTTTTCAATTCGGTCATAGTCGAGCGACTTTGCATATTCCACGAGTGCCATCCCCTGCGAATAGGGATCAACATCGATCAAGACAGCTTTGTCGTCACCGATTGGGACGACGACCTTCTTGTTGTCGGTCCAGACCCATGCCGCGCGCTTGCCGAGTTCGAGGGTCGTCACGGGTGCATCCTTCATCGCGTCCCGGCCGAACCGCTTCTTGAAGTCAGGGTCGCGTGCCAGGGTTACACGAAAGGAGCGCGGCAAGTCGGTCAGCGCATCAAATCGGGCAGTTTGGGAGTAGGTGCTGCCAACGCCTTTTTTCTTGTCGATGACAGGTTGGTCGTACATGGGATGGAGATGCTTCTGGCAGGGCGGCAGAAGGCCGTACCATGCGGCGAGGACCGGCGCCTTCTCGCCGGGCTGCGCTGCCGATGACGCAATGAAAGCCCAGGCGATGCAAAGCAAGGACTGCGCGATAGGTTTCATGAGGAACCTCAACACTCCAGCACCATCTCCCATAACGACTGCCCACGTCGGTCTTGATGAGAATCCGACCTCCTGGCCGGAACGATTCCTACGGTTCATTGATCCAGGCCCAGGCGGCAGCGATCTCTGCCGCGTCGAAGTACTTGATCTTGGCCATCGTGAACGGCTTGCAGACCTTGGACATCCACGCTTCCCACTTCTTTTCACCGACCAGCGCGATGCGCTCGATCGCGAGGCAATGCGTAGTGGAGAACTTGATATCATCCCACAGCGCGTGCAGGTCCCAGCCGTGAAAATCGTGGAACTGGGCGAGGAGCCGAATCTTGCCCCCCTTGGTAACCGCGGCGTCGATCAGTGGGACAAACTTCTTGTAGTCCTCGTCGTGCAGCTTGCCTGACAATTTGAATGCGAGAGTTTTGTCGGTACTTTCCGGCAGTTGGTCGATCACGATCACATCCTCCAAAAAAACCTAGGTGACGATGGCGTAACGGTCATCCCGTTCATGCTGCGTTGGGGGGCGGTTCAAATCCAGGTCGCAACTCTCCCAGAGCAAGCTGCCAGCTTGCTCCTCCGCAATCAGCGGCAAGCTAGCAGCTTGCCCTATAAGCTCCGTTACCCGAGCAGCATGGCTTTTGAACCATGCCCTCGCACCTGGTCATTATAGTTTTCTAGTCGTTCCGCGGACTGGATACGGAGTCCTTGGCCGCGCCTGGGCGTGAAGTGAGGCGCCGAGACTGGCAAGACGCCTCGCCCTCCCCTTTGGCTTGCCGCTTGCACTTGGCTGGGATGTACGCGGTCCACAGATGCCAGTGCAAGGACCGTTACATCAGCTACGCTCGAAATAATCGTTCAGATCAGCAGAGCAATCTTGCTGCAAGCAACCTGTAAGGGTGGATTGGGACGTAGCTTCGGTTCGACTTAATTCATGAAGAACGGATTTCGCGACTGGAATGGATGTTGCCGGTTGTGCCGATTTTGCGTGCGTGGCCGCCGCCGGACTTCTCTCTATGCTATGGAGGTTCCAAGGATGGCGCTCCGAAGCAGCAGTATTTTCAACAGTTGCTTGTATTTTCTGGCCGCATCGTTCGCCCTTGCGACCGGCTCTTTCGCCATCGCTCAGCAGCCCGCCCCGCCGCCGCAAACCTTGCCAGGCACGACCGACGCCGCCCATGAATTCCTGCCCCCGAGCTCCCTGGAGGGCTCGTCGGTATTCGTGGACAGCCAGAGCCAGGACGGTCTGTTTCCCAGCGATCGCGCCTTTCCCGGCTTCATCGGCTTCCTCAGCAATCCCACGCGCAACTTCGATCCACGCTCTCTGACTCAGCTCTGGCCCCTGTTCGTCAGCGAGTGGACCGACTCGTTTCGTCCACTTCCCGGCGGCGACATCCAGGCGTATGGCGCAGGCATTAGCGTGGCCCTTACCGATCGGCTGTGCGCGGGCCTGAGCAACGGCGGCTACGCCGTGGGCCATTACAACCAGGAGCGCGAAGGTTGGGCCAACCTGGGCGGCTTCGTGCAATACACCCTGGTCCGCGACGTGTGCGATCAGTTCCTCCTCACGGGCGGTCTGATCTGGGAGGCGCCGAGCGGGTCGAAGGATATCTTCCAAGGCAGCGGCCCAGCGTACCTCGCTCCTTATCTCACCGCCGGCAAGGAATTCGGAGATTATCACGTGCTCGTGACAGCCGGATACAACTTTGCCGCCGGTTCCGCCCTCGTCACCACCAACTCGTTCTATACCAACCTCCATTTCGACCCAGGGCGAACGCATCAAACTCCACCTCAATTATTGAGAGGGCCTTGATTGGGACAAGTGTACAGGCCTACGATTCTTCCGGACTTTCACCTATTTCCCGGAGGAACGCATGGTTGCTACTACTCACGTGGGGTTGTT
>DATGZX010000210.1:0-15601 GCA_035296965.1 Gemmataceae bacterium | reverse complement strand
AGTTCTGAAGGCCTTGAAGATCACCGACGTCCGCCCACCAACCCCACCTGCAGGAGAAGAAACCGTGACCTGATGACTAACACGAAATTCAACCCTTGCACAATAAGGACTTACGGCGACTGGTGTTAAACATAGGCTAGGAACGCGACGCTCGTAGGACAGGCAGCCTTGCCTGTCCAATATGAATGCGGGACAGGCAAGGCTGCCTGTCCTACGAGCGTCGGCTGCGATTCTTTCCGGGTGATCGAGGAAAACCCGTTGTGATGCAACATCGCTGGCTGAGAGAATGCCAGGCGACGTGGTTGAGTGCCAGGACAGACGCCCAGCGTCGAGGTTTCCTCGAGAGCTACTTCGGTACGGCGCATCGCGTCAGCAAGCGCTGCCCTCGCAGTGTTATCATCGTCATGTATGCGGAGCACCCAAAGTTGAGTAAAGTGTGGGAAGTTGTTTTATCTGCGATTACGGCTTGGCCCAGGAAAAGGAGAGCCAGCGGCCTTTCTGGTAGCGAGGCCGCACGACAGGAACAAGAAGGTAAGGCGATCCCGGCAGCGTCTGCTAAAGTGGGCAGCCGGCAGCGAATCATGGAGTGGGCGATCGGCTGGTGCGGTCCTGCTCTAGGTTGGCTATTTCTGCTGATGAAGAGCAAGACGGTCTTGCTGATCCTTGGCGGCGCCGTGGGAACTTGGGCTCGTTACTGGTTAGGTAAATGGTTCAACGAGCAGCCGTGGGCGCAAGGCTTTCCTTATGGAACCTTCGTCATCAATGTGAGTGGCTCCTTCATCCTGGCCGTCGCGGCGGTCATTATCCTGGAGCGGCTGCCGCCCTCGCATCAGGACTGGTACTTGCTCGTGGGCACCGGGTTATGCGGTGGCTACACTACGTTTTCTACCTTTGAGTGGGAGACGTTCAGGTTGCTCCGGGATGGCAGCTGGTACTACGCCCTGGCCAATGCCTTTGGCAGTGTGCTTGCCGGTTTCGCCGCAATTTTGCTGGCGGTAATCATGGTCAACGGCCTACTGCCCAAGCGCTAACCTGGGAGACATGATGAAAATCGAAGTCGATGCCAAGATGGTCACTGTCTTTGTGAATAGCACCGACCAATGGCACGGCAGGCCTCTCTACACGGCCATCGTGCATCTCTGCCAGGAGAAGGGCATCGCCGGTGCCACGGTGGTCCGCTGTGTGGAGGGGTATGGATCGAGCCGTCATCTCCATACCTCGCGCCTGCTCGAGTTGAGCGAGAACCTGCCGGTGCGGATCGACATCGTGGACATCGCCGAGCGTGTGGAGCCGCTGCTAGTGGCGCTCGGAGAAATGATTGGCGAGGGCCTGGTCACCGTCAGCAACGTTCACATCATGAAATACCTCTCGGACCCCAAGGCCTAGGGCTGATTGTGGCAGACCGCGTGACGCTTGCCCCCGACCAGACGACCCTGCGGACCTTTTAGAGTAGTTTCTCAAAACCAGTGTGCTCTCCATCAATATGGCGGCAATCGGGCCTCCTTGCTGTGTACATAGCTCAAAGGTGAAGCATGAGAATCAGATCAGTCTCCGTCTCCATCGTACTTTTGGGCGTGGCATTGTCGGCGTTGCATGGGGCTGACTGGCCGCAGTTCCGGGGGCCGCGGCGGGATGGCGTGTCGCGAGAAACGGGCCTTCTCAAGGCATGGCCCAAGGGCGGCCCGCCGTTGGTCTGGAGCTACACCAAGCTCGGAGTCGGCTACTCGGGCCCCGCTGTCGTTGGCGACCGGCTCTATATATCCGCGGGGCGCGGCGATTCCGAGTATGTTCTGGCGTTCGACCTCAAGAACGATGCCCGCAAGGGAATCAAGGAGCTCTGGTCTGTCAAGATCGGGCCCCTATTCACCTGGAAAGGGAACAACTGGAATATCGGTCCGAACGCCACTCCCACGGTAGACGGCGACCTGCTTTACGCACTCGGCGGCCGGGGCGATTTGGTCTGCGTGGAGGTTGCGTCAGGCAAGGAACGCTGGCGGAAAAACCTGCCGCGAGACCTGGGAGGCGAAGTCAACCCCATTGGTGGCGGCACCGAGGATCCTACGCCACTTGGCTGGGGTTACGCACAGGCGCCGCTGGTGGACGGCGCACACCTTGTCTGCGTACCCGGCGGCAAGAAGGGCCTGCTGGCCGCGCTCGACAAGAAGACGGGCGAACTCCTCTGGCAGAGCCAGGAAGTGACGGAGCAGGCATCGTATTCCTCGCCGCTCGTTGTCGAGGTCGGCCGCGTCAAGCAATACGTTCAAGTTACCAATGGCGGGATCGTTGGCGTGGCAGCGCACGACGGCAAGAAGCTCTGGTCTTATCGCCGCGAGCCGGCCTACGATGACGTGGTGATCGCGACCCCGCTGTTTCAGGATGACTATGTATTCGCGACCGTGGGCTTTCAGCAGGGCTGCGATCTCATCAGGCTGATTCCCGGGGCAACCGAAATCAAGGTTGAAAAAGTGTTGTCGAACAAGACCGTGGAGAACCGTGACGGCGGCCTCGTTCTCGTGGATGGCTACGTCTATGGCCACTCGGAAAACCAGGGCTGGTTCTGCGCAGAGTTCAAGACCGGCAAGATCCTCTGGTCTGTCCGCGACAAGCTCGGCCGCGGCTCCGTGACCTGCGCGGATGGCAACCTCATCTGTTGCGCCGAGAAGGGCGGAGTTGTAGCGTTGGTGCAGGCTACTTCGAAAGGCTGGAATGAAAAAGGACGGTTCACGCTTCCCCGCGAATCCGAAATGCGCCGGCCCAGCGGCGGCCTTTGGACGCATCCTGTGGTGGCGAACGGCCGGCTCTACATCCGCGATCAGGAACTGCTTCATTGCTTCAATGTCAAACGCTAGTGCGGCGTTTCGTCCGCGATGTCGACCATGTTCCGCTTGCGCTGAGCGACACCGGCCATGTCGACGCGCAGGGATCCGGTCACGACACCCAGGCCCGTGCTTGCATCCACGAGGGAGACGGCCTTGGCGCATTCGAATCCTATTACCCGAGCCACTGCGCTCACTCACCGTGATTATTATTCCCTTGGAGCATGCACTGTACATAGCTTGTGGCTCATCGGCCCAGTTTGGGCAATTCGGCAGCGCCCGCGTCGCCGTCGCGTTGATTTCCCGGGCAGTCAGCGATAGGCCGCAGCTTGGATCCCGTAGAGCTCCGCATACGAGCCGCATTTGGCCATGAGTTCATCGTGCGTGCCGACCTCAACGACTCGCGCGCCGGCCAGTACGACAATGAGGTCAGCCATCCTGACGGTAGAAAAACGGTGCGACACCAGGATTGTGATGCGCCCGTCGTGGTTGACGGCGGCGGCATCGGCAGCCGAGCTGCCCTTACGACTGCGGCTTGCGGCGGCGGCGTAACGTTCGAACAACGCGTGCTCGGTCTCGGCATCGAGCGCAGCCGTGGGTTCATCAAGTATCAGCAGCAGCGGGTGGTCGCGCATGAAGCCGCGCGCAAGCGCGAATTTCTGCCACTGGCCGAAGGACACTTCGACACCCTGGGGCCACGTGGGGCCGAGCTGCGTTTCCAACCCCGCAGTCAGTCCGCCAACAACGTCGTCAGCGCCGGCGCGCTCGACGGCCGTGGCGACTGCAGGCCCGTCGTCCAAGCGCGGCACGTCTCCGACACCCACGCTGTGGCGCGCCCGGAACTCGAAGCGGAAGAAGTCCTGGAACGCGCCCGCCAGTCGCGTACGCCATTCGTCGGCCGGCATGCGGGCGAGCTCGACGCCATCGATCAGAATTCGGCCGGCGCTGGGCTCATAGAGCTTGGCAAGCAGTTTCACCAACGTCGTCTTGCCTGCGCCGTTCTCACCCACGATGGCGACCACAGTGCCGGCAGGCAATTCGAGATTCACATCCTCCAGCACGAGGCGATCGGTCGCCGGATAAGCGAACGAGACGTGTTCGAACCGGATGCCCTGGGTGAGGCGGGCGGGCACAGGCAAGTCGGCCGACGCGACGAGGGAGGCGGCGTAGTCTTCGAGCCAGGCGAGCCGTCTGGCACCGTCCATCCAGATGCCGCGCAGGAAGCCGATCTCGCCGACCGTGGCGCCGACGTAGGCCGTCAGGCGCGACCCGGCAGCCAGCACCAGCAACACGTCGCCCGCCGGCGCATGGAGGCCGGAGGACACGAAGACAACCGCGCCGACATAGGCGAGGCCAAATACCGTCCAGGCCAACGAGTGCCACAGAGCCGAACCCCAACGGGCCGCCGACACCGGCCCGTACCAGCTCTCCCACGCCTGACGGCGCTGGGTCGCTAAACGGTCGCCGATGCCGATGACGCGCACTTCCTTGCCAGGCGGCGCGGTGGTGGCTGTGGTGAACAGGTGACGCGCCAGACGGCCGAACTTGGCGCCGCGCTCCTGCGCGCTGCGCTCGATCGCGGGCCTCCACGTCGAGGTAAATACCGTGGGCAGCGCAAACGCCGCGAGCAGCACGAGCGCCGGGTGGATGGACATCAAGAGCACGACCGTCACCGCCAGGCGGAGGATCCACCCACAAGTTGAGAAGACCGACATGTACATGTGATCGAGCACGAATACCTGGTTGCGCAGCATGGAAAGCCGGTCAAGGTACTCTGGGCGCTCCTGGTGAGCGATGGTTGCCACGGACGCCTGAAGCCGGGCCACGTGCGACTCCAGCGCGATCGTCACCTTGTCGCGGAAGCGGCGCTGTACGCGCGTGCTGACCGTGCGCAGGAACCAGGTGCCGGCAGCGGACACGCCGAGCAGGACCGCCGCAGTGTATACGAGGCCGCGATCGCCCTCGATCACTCCCTCGCCAAGCAGCTTGAACCAGAGGGCCAGCAGCGCATCGGGGAGCGCGGCCAGGAGAGCGAGGCAGAACGAAGCCAGGAGCATTCCCGGTTCGTGCTGATAGCCAAGCTTGCACAGCCGCCACATCGACGAAAGAGCCGGCGGCAAGTCGTCTGGCACCACGGCCCGCGGATTCTTACGCGAGGACGTCATAGCTTTTTCCCTCCTCGTCCTCGGTGGCGGTGAAGCGCTGCGCCTGCAGGTCGAACATCGTGTGGTAGCGACCGCCTTTCGCCATTAGCTCGTCGTGCGTGCCGAGCTCGATGACCTTGCCGTGCTCGAGTACACAAATGCGGTCGGCGTGACGCACCGTGGAAAACCGGTGCGAGATGAGGATGGTTGTGCAGTGCCGGCAGGCAGCCAGCACGCGATCGAAGATCTCCGCTTCACCCCGAACGTCGAGCTGCGCCGTCGGTTCATCCAGCAGCACGATGCCGGCGCCGAGCTGCACGGCGCACAACGCCCGCGCCAATGCAACACGCTGCCATTGCCCGCCCGAAAGCTCGGTGCCGCCTTCGTAGCCGCGTGCCAGTACCGTGTCGAGTCCGGCGAGATCCGCCGCCCCGGCCGACTGGAGCGCCGTCCGCACCGCGGCGTCAGGTGCGCCCGCGGGCGCGACATTGTCGCGCAGCGGCAGCTCGAAGCGAATGAAATCCTGGAACACGGCGGTCAGGCGCGACCTCCAGGAGCCGAGGTCGAACTCGCGCACGTCGACGCCATCGATCTCGATCGACCCCGCTTGCGGGTCATATAACCGGCACAGCAACTTCGCCAACGTGGTCTTGCCGGCACCGTTTTGTCCGACAATGGCGAGAGACGAACCGGCGGGAATCGCGAGGTCGAAGCCCTCGAGCACGGGCGCGCCGCCTGGGTAGGCAAAGGTAAGATCGCGGAAGCGGACCTCGCGCGCGGGCAGTCCAGCCGCGCTGCGCTCGCCGGAGGGCAGCGCCCCGGCGGGGCCCATTGCCGGCTCGAGGCGCAGCACGGCCGCAATCGGCGCCGAGGCTCCATCCAGCGCCCAATTGAGCCCGCCGAAGGCAATCATCGATGTGCCGATCGCGCACTGGGCGAACATGACAACCTCGCCGAGAGCAAGGCTGCCATTTGCTCCGGCACTGGCGAGCGAACAGAATACCAGGACATTGGCGCCGATCACAAGCAGCATACTCCACAGCACCGGCCGCTCGCGCAGCCGGGTCGCTTCGTATTGCAGCGCGTGCAGACGTGTGCGGCGGTTGACGAAGCGGTCAATCGTCCAACCTGCTAGACCGAACAGCCGCAGCTCTTTGCTCGCAGGCGGATCCACGGCAAGCCGGTAGGCGTAGTCGGCGTCGCGCTGCGCGCCGCGCACTTCATCTGTGTTTCGGTCACGCCAGATCGCGCTCTCGCGCAGCAGCCAATGCGTCGCCAACCACGCGCCGCCGAGCAAGATCGGCGCCCACCACGCGTAAGCGGCAAGCACGACGGCGGACGCAAGGCCGCCTATCAGCTCGACCAGGCCGCTCGCGATGAAGTCCATCGAGATGAACAGCGGCGGGCCGGTCATGCCCAGATCGAAATCTCTCGCGACCGTAAGGTCGTTCGTGAGCTTTGGATCTTCCAGGTGCCCCATCCCCGGCAGGCGGACGCACGCGTCGGTCAGCCGGTCGTATAGCCAGGCGGCTGTGCGGTCGCCAAGATTAGCGCCAACTGCCTGATGGATAGGCGTCAGGACTTGGAGCAACACGAAGACGATGCCGACGAGGGCGAGTCCGTCGACGAGGCTTTCGCCGCGCTGCACTGCCGTAACCAGCACGCCCATGGCGATAGCGAAGACCGCGGGCAGCACGCCCCGCAGCACAAGGACCACCCACCAGAGCACCGCGAGGGCGCGGTCCGCCTTCGGCAGCACGCTGAAGAATTTCCACTCGTTGCGTGCGCGTAAACGCTCTAGCACTGGTCAACCCTCTTCCACGAACATCGCTGTGAATTCCCTAGCGGCGGCCGGCTAGGTCTTGGCGACCTTATGCTGTCCCGCTCCCGACCCCCCTGTTACTCGCCCCTCGTCATTGCTCCCTCCGGCCAGGAGAATCGTTCGCGTCAATGGTGCGCTGAAAGTGCGCCGAAAGTGCGCCGAAAATGCCCCGTTCGCCCGCCAAATGCGCCGTTGCAGCGGCCGTCGCCCTCGTCTTCTTGGACAGAACCATGTTGGGCCTCGTCAATTCAGTGCACCATTGTCACAGATTCTTCCCGGGAAAAGCGCACCAGGGTTGCACGGTCCCTTGGCCGAGTCACACCAGGGATTACCAAGCGCTCGCGCTAATCGCGACTCCCACCGTCGCGACGCCCCAATTGTAGATTCAGCAAGGCGGACATGGAACGGCAGCCGAGGAGATTTGGGGACTTATTTTTGACGCCCTGGCAGGATAAACGCCGACGACGGAAAGGAAATCTAGAAAGCAGGGGGACGCGCTGCTGCAGAACGGCGAGCACGGTTAAAGTAACCAGTCAAATAAAATAGATACGTCCCCTTTTGTTTCGTCTTGGGTGCGACAGTGCCATTCCTCACTAGTGGCTATTGACTGAGCAGTTCTCGGCAAGGACAGCGAGCAAGGCCCGAGCTTCTAAAAGATCGAGGGTGGCAAACCCTTCGCTAAATTGGCTGTAAACATTCAAGAGTTCACGATGCGCTTCAGCCCGCCTGTGCCCGCAATCCCACAGGCGGGCTAAGCTGGTCACTGCGCGTAGTTCCAAGGACAGAGCACCCTGACGACGAGCGATGTTCCTGGCTTTCTGGAAACAGTCCTCGGCCTGATCCGGGGCTTGCATGCGGAAGAGTTCTCCCTTCAGCCGAAAGAGCTCCGCTGCCCACCAAGTTTCTCCAAGGTGCTCGACAGCGGCTATTGCTTCCGACAAGGGTTTCAAAGCATTCGCAGGCCGGCCCCCACCAGATTGGACCTCCGCGACCAGCGAGAGCCAATACGGCTGCGCCAGTGCCGTCGTTGTTGCCCGCCAGCTGGCTAGGCCGCGGGCCAACTCTTCACTGCCCTCTTCGCGCTCCCCCAGCTGGGCTCGCCCCCAGCCACTGAACATGGCTCCCATTGCCTCCCAAAGCTGAAAGCAGTTCTTTGCCGCCAAGTCCCGGGCTGATTCGCCGAGTTGCTGAGTTGTCGCCGCCTCGCGTCGGAACTGGTAGACTCGCGCCGACCAATTTAGGGCGAAGGCAATGCTGTAGGGATGGCGTAGTATCCCTTGAGCTAGACTCAAGGCGTCCCCCGAATCTGCCGAGACGTGCCCGGGTCGGCCAAGATAGGTGAGTGCCTCGTCCGGGTGACCCCGCAGCCAGCGCACGCAGGCGAGGTAACAATAACAGACCATCCCTGGGTCCTCGCCGTATCGCCGCGCTTCAGCGAGATGCTGCCTAGGGTCATACAACTCCAGCCCTCGCCGGAAATGAACTTCCGCCTCGGCGAGCTTTCCTTGGTAAAAACGCGTGACGCCCATCATGCGATGGGCGTTGGCCTGGTAAGGTTCGTCGTTTAGGCGGTGAGCCATTTCGAGGAGTTCTCGCCCCGCGCGGAGGGCACCGGACAAGTTGGACCGTACCAAGTAACATGCCCACATCCCCCACCGAATGCGGAAACGGTCCCACGGCGTACCGGCGCCGTTCGCGTATAATTCGCTCGCGAGCCGGTAATTCGTCAGCACCTCATCGTTAGCATAACCCCGAGTCATGACCAGAGGTTCGCCCAGAGCAACCCGCAGTTTCAGCTCCCACCTGCTCCGCAATTTCCGGCCTGGTAGGTGCCCCACCAGGTCCAAACCTTGGGAGAAATGGGCGATTGCCTCTGGAAGCGCAGACTGTTCAACGACTTTTTGCCCGGCCTCGTGCCAGTAGTTGAGGGCTGCTTGGTATCGCTCCGCACTGGTGTAGAATCTTGCTAGGACCTCTGGGTGGATCTTAGCGGTGTCTGAGGACGTGCGTCGCAGGATATTAGCGACCCTCTGATAGTAGCGTTTCTTTCGCGAACGGGAAAGCGAATTGGAGATTTCGCGCCGGGTGATTGCGTGGCTGAACTGAAAGCGTTTGCGTCCTGTCGGTCCATGGGGAGACGCCACTGGGTAGAACACAGCCTGTTCCAGCAACTCCTCGACTGCAGCCTTCACCTCGTCTTCGCCGATCCGTTCCACACTGCCAAGGAGTACGAGGAGGTCATAAGTGAATGTCATGTCGAGCACCGACGCCAACTGGGCCACTTCGCGGGCCTTCGGGCTGAGGCTGTCGATCCAGGCCATCTGACAATCATGAACGCGGCTGACATGGGATCGTCGCCCTGGCATCAGCCACTTCCTAGTTTCTTCGACGACGTTGAAGGGGACCCCGCCACAGATGTCAAGTATTTTCTGCACGGTCTCCTTGGAAAGCGTGTCGCCGCGAGGCATTCCGCGGATCATGGCCCGGACTTCTTCGTCCTCCAAAGGATCGAGGGCCAATTGGGTGACATAAGGGCGCTGGCCCCAGCCAATGGCATCCGGTGGCGGCTGGCGCTTCGTAATGAGCAATAACAGGCGAGCTGTTGGCAACCCGCTTTCGACCACGAGATGGCCCAAGTGTTGGCGCGTTGATGGGTCGGCCCAGTGCAGGTCCTCTACCAGTAGGACTAAGGGTCTGTCCAAGGCCGCGATCTTCAAAATCACTTCCCCCAGTACCTCCAACTGCTTCCGACGCAACTCAATGGGTACGAGATTGGGCCGGGCGTAACTGCTCCCCAGCCGGATGCCAAGTAGGTCGGCTAACACCGGCACGTAGATCTCCAGAGGCTCAAGGTGGTTGGTGCGTAAGCTATTCTCAAGCTTTTGCAGCTTCGTTTCCTCTGGATCATCATCGCTCAGGTCCAGAACTCGAAAGAGCCGCTCAATAATCGGGTAAAACGGGCTGGACTGGTAACGTTCGAGGCAAAAGATCTCGATCCAGCGAGCCTCTTTCCCGACTATCGTTTTAAACTCATCAACGAGGCGTGTTTTGCCCATGCCCTGTTCCGCTAAGAGTAGGGCCACCTGCCCTTGACCTCTTTCGACCCGCTTCCACAGTTTGAGAAGCTGGTCCAATTGCAACTTCCGACCTACTAGAGGGGGCCACCAACTTTTGTCGAGGGGCGCGTCAAGGCGACTGTGTTCCCTGACAATGCGGTAGACATCCAACTCTAACGAGCCCAGAGGAAGGCGGCTTCCCAGCGGCTGGCCATCGAAGACTTCGTGTGCCAAATCCCAGGTGGTACCGCTGACGAACACGGTGCTGGGTTCGGCCCAGGTTCTCAGTTGAGCTGCCGTCGCTACCGACTTGCCCTTCGGCACGCCCGCGCAGACGAAGGCACGATCAGTGTGGATTCCTACCCGGACGGACACCACAAGGTCCGCGGCAGCCTTCACTAGCGCCAACCCTGCGGAGACGGCCCGCCGAGCATGATTCTCGCAGAGGCTGGGATAGCCGAAGTGTGCGACTATGTGGTTGGTATGTTTGGAATTTACTTGGCCCCCTAGGTCGGTGATAACCTGCGCCAAGCGTCCAAGGCATTGGACAAGGAAATCTGGCTGTCGGTCAGCGGCGTCGCTTGGGAGTGGCGCAGCAGCAATTTCACAGTCTAGCAAAGTCACTTGTCGGCGGCTTTCGACCAGGCGGGGAAGACTCGGGGCCGCGAATGGATCAGAACAAGGGACTTCGAGAGTGGGGCGTTCAGAGGCCTTACCTCCGTCGCCTGGGGTGTCCAAGGGAGTGCGGACTCGCTGGATCTCAAACGGGAACTCCCGTATTAACTCTTCCGGCCGGTAGCCCTTCTTGAAAAGTTCGTCGAGTAGCGTCGGCTGGTTTTGATCAGGCTCCCATCCTTGGGAATTTAGGAGATCGATCAGGTGGTCCACAGTTTCATCGTGGGCCATACCGGGGAGTTTGTCGGCAGCCAGGTTCGCAGCCTTGCAGATGTTGATAAGCGTGTTCTCACGCATCTGAATAGGAAGAAGCCCTTTCCTTTTCCAACCCGACAGATTCTTGCTATCGACGCCGAGATGTCGCAGGCAGTCCTTGCCTTTGTAATCCAGAATTGTCCAGGCGTTTGCAAGTAGGGTGACCAGAGCCTTTGAAACGGGCCGCAGTCTGCCGCCATTGGCAGGCAGTGCATCATTTTCACTTAACATGATTCCCGCCGCTGGTGAGAATTCCCAAATACTAAGTGTCTTTTTGAAGCTCAATGATTTCGCAAGACATTTCGTGAAAATTACTTGCGTCATCACTGACAGTCACTGACATTCAGTGATCGCTCCGTTTCACCCAGGGTAGGCGACTCGGAGACGCGAAGCGGGAGGGGCCCGGCGTTCACTTTGGGGACGCTCGTATCCTGGTTTAGAGACCGGACTGCAGCCGGTCGCGAAGGCGAGGACAAGACGCCTCTCAACCGGGTTTGAGCGTAGTCCATTGGAGAAAATGAACGGAGACCTCACAATGAACAAACTCTTTTTTGTGCTGTATGTAGGCATTGCCGCATGCCATTTTGTGCATGCGTCGTTGAGCGATCCCGCCCAACAGAAAATGGCCCCCCCGACAATCGCGATGAAGGCGCCTCCGCCAGGACCCGATCGGCCAGCAGCAAAACTCCCTGCTGAAGCCCGCGCGCCCTCAGTCAAACGGGAAGCAGTTATTGTGCTGCTGGACTTGATCATTGGAGTCTGTTACTTGGCCGCAGGTATCTTGCACATCTTGCACGCGCCGGAGCAGAAGCAGCGGGAGACCTTATCCGCCTAGGACAAGGCAGGCGTACGTTCTCGTAGGTTTGTCGGTTTCGGACCCGACCTACGAGGACGGACGTCGGTCGGTCTCTTGACGCCGCTTGCCAGTTCTATTCCAGTGCCTTTTGCCAGCGCCGTACGCAATAATTTAAGTCGCATACTAAGCAGATAGCATTTACGTTTTGCGTCGTACGTCAGAGGCGGGGGCTAGTAAACAGGCAAGCTAAAGGTGGGACATTTACGAAAGAGAGCCGACACCCGCACTTATTCCTATCGGGCCTTCCGTGGCGATTAAGAGGCTGCCAAATAACTTGGCCAATAGGGTGGATAACCTGGGGAAATCGCGAATTCCTGCCGGTTGTTTGTCAGCCTCTAAGCAAATTGTGCCACAAAACGATACCATCCGCAATGACAAAATGGGTGAATTGCGATGGCAGTTTGGCATCTCAGATGAGGGCGCCATCAAGAGGCCACTCAATTGACGATCAACGTTGCACTTGACGCCGTCGGGAGGCACGTCCGTCCGTGTGGAGGTCCTTGTAGCTTTGGCGAACATTTTCATTTTGCTTTGTGGCCTCCTCCGATTGCTTTGAAGGTAGGTTGTTAACGACCCTCTGCCAGAGTCGAGCGATCACCCGCGCAAAGTAGGCTTCGAGGGAAGGGCAAAGGGGACGCGGACCGTTCTCGATAAGAACTGTCCCCTCCTCGTTTGCTCGCGCCGGCTAAGAAACGACACATATCGAAAGCCCTCTCGTCCTCTCAGGTCGAGCTTCCTCACAATCAACTCTTCGGTCTGAGGCGGAGCCTCGTTAGAATTCATCACGAAATGTACCGACGTGACGAAATCGCCATCGGCCTCTTCGCTTGCCTGGCGGCGCTAGCGCTCCATGCCCGGGCAATCTTCTGGCCCATGATCGTCTTCGATGACTTTGGCATCCTGGCACGCTCGCTGACGTGGTCTACGACTTGCGCGAACCTGTGGATCCCGGCCAACGAGCATGCAATGCCGCTGGGCCGGCTGTCAACCTGGTGTCTCGTGCAGCTGGCTGGCCGGCCGACGTGGTTCCCCGCGGTCTGCGCGTGGCAAGGTCCCCTGGCCTTCCTTGCCGCGATGGGTCTCCTCTGCCTCTTTGTGCGTCGCGAACTGGGACATCCGCTTTACGGCTTGGTTGCCATGATCCTCTTCGGCGTCACCTCGGTCCACGCCCAGGCGGTCACGTGGTATTCTGCGAGTTTCTCCGTTTTGACGCTTGATTCGCTGTTGCTCGGTCTTCTGGCAGCGCAGCGCTGGCGGCAGACGCGGCACAGCATCTACCTTGTGCTATGTGCACTCTGCACGGCCCTGGCACCGGGCTGGTTCGCCAGCGGGGTTTTGGCCGGCCCGCTGTGCAGTCTCTACCTGCTGCCGAGCCGAGACGCAGCACTGCCTAAATCTGGCACGGGACCAAGCAAGCGTCGTTTCACGATCTCTGCCTTCATGGCGATGCTGGTCCCGCTTCTCGGAACGCTCGCGTTCCTGGCCGTCAGCCTGCCGCTCACGGGAGAGCGCATCATGCACGCCGAGCATTATTCAGGGAGCACGGCCATCCAGGCGTTGGGGCCGGTCACCGGCTTGCTCAATACGGGCAGATCCATCGTGGAGAATCTGACGCTGGGCATCTTTGGAATCAGCAGTGTCGATTGCCCCCCGTTCCTTGTTCCTGTGTTGCTCATCGGGCTGGTATGGCTGCTATGGAAGTGGTGGCGACCAGCCCGGGAACGCCGGCTACTTTATCTTGGACTGGGTTTCATTTTGCTCAGTTACATGCTGGTTTATAGCGCACGGGCAGCCTGGCCCTACGAAGGCAACATGAACCGACCCTCCTGGGGACGCTACCATCTCTTGCCGCAGGTTGGATTGGCGCTACTCTGCTGCGGAGCGCTACCCAGCCACCTGCGCATCGGCGGGGAACAGGCTTCCTCGGGACTACTCTCGCGTCGCCCGGCGTTCGTCCTTTGCTTGGGCATCTGTGCGCTCTTCTGCATTCAGCTGCCGCGTGGCCTGCTGGCAGGTCCGCCGTACGAGCCAGAGCAAATGGAAGTGCTGCGCCGGATCGAGCGCGTGGATGAATGTTGCCGGCAAAACCACATCGCGGCAGCAACGGCACGGGCTGCGCTGGCGTCTCTTCAGTTGCCTTTGTGCGGAGAGAGCGACAACGGCTGGGAACTCCTGCGCGGCAGCGCGGATCCCAGAGTGATGACCGTTGAGGAAGCCCGACGGTTGCTCCAGAACTGTGAATAGCACGTATTGCCAAAATGGCCCCGAAAATTCGGCTTCGAAAGAGAAAGTTTGAGCCTTGGCCTGGAATTAGCGCAAACCCTTACGGGAAAAGGCGGAAAATGCAAAAGGCCGGGAAAACTCTCTTCCGGCGATTTCGGTTAGCTGGTAGGTGGGATTTAGTCCGTAGAAAAGCAAAAAACTCCCGGAGAGGGTCCCTCTCGGGGAGCTGATTTTTCGGTGCAAATCCTCGCCAATTTGAATTAACTGCCAAATCTGAGAGCTTTCGATCAGCGTTTTTTCACTCGACGCGATTTTCGCGAGAAACGCGCCGAGATTTGTATTGTTCCTACTCCTTCCAGAAAGCCCGAAACTGCCACAAGATCATGCAGAGACGACGCTGAGGGCCCCGAAACGCCGGAAACTCTCCCGGGCTCTCTTTTCGAGTTACCCCCCCCCCCGGAACTGGCGAACTACTCCTACAACCCGAGGCTAAACCGGCTGGCCTAATGGACCCAGTTAAGAAGAAATGGGTCTGTTTCTGGCTCACGAAATATGCGGAGCCTAGCCCACTGACACGGCAATAAGCCTCGTCTTTCTTCATTTCGGTCCTCGCACCAGTCAGCAGTCTCCAAGTACTTTCCTAACCGCGGGGGCCGGGAGGCTGGTCTGATCTACCAATGCTTGGAATTCCAGGCCAAGCTGGCGCATTTCGTCGGGCGCCTGGGAACAGTGCCAGCCCGCACCGACCTTCCCCAGTTTTGAGTTAAGCAACGCTCGAAGGGCAGCGACTTGCAGGCAATCCGGAACGAGTCCAAAGACGACCTCAGACCACGGGATGATCCGGTGACCGAGGGCACGCAGGACCTGGTGCGCCTCGCGCCTAGCATGGAGAAAAAGCCTCAGGTCTTCCGTCGATCGCGCCAGGGCCGAGGTATCGCATCCATGCTTGATGATGAGCTTCGCGAGCAGAGCCACAACCGCTGCATGCGTTTTCTGGAAATCCACAATCTCGGTTGACGTTCGCGCCTTGATGCCCGCCTGGCGGAAAATACCGACGAGACGCTTTAGCCTGGGCGTGATCTTCCCGTCAACCTCTCCGAGTGGAACGCCGAACCATTTGACTGTAATCGCGCGAATAATGCTGCCATCCCGTTTTCCTGCGGCGTACACGGCTCCAATCATGACCCGATGCTTACCGAGCACACTCGTGAAATCGCCGGGGCCTGAAAGGTTGTTGCCCATGAAGACTACGTTCGGAGACCGGTTGTGAGCTAATACCGTTAGAAGGTCTGCCACCTGGTTTTTGCGTACAACGACGAGCACGAAGTCATAGAGATCATCCGGATCGAGATGGTTGATGACCGGCACCTTTGCGACCCTACGTTTATTCTTAAAGGGGTCCTCGATAACAATCCCCTCGTCCCGCACCTCCTCGTAACGCTTTCCGCGGGCGAGAACCGTCACGTCATTTCCAGCGTTGTACAAGTCTACAGCGCAGACCGAGCCGTTAACTCCGGCTCCGATGATGAGCATCCTGGCGCTGACCATATTTATTCCGGACTCCGAACCGGCATCACAAGATGAGGAAAACGGAGGAACAATCCATGAGAATACGCAAAGTGTGCCCTTTGCGTTTTCCAACCCCGTACTGTCAAAAAACTTCATCGCTTCTCGAAGACCGTTTTGCCCCCGATGACCGTTTGCAATACGGCGATGTCTTTGATGGCTTTCGGATCAACCTTTCGCGGATCGCG
>DATGZX010000209.1:0-37280 GCA_035296965.1 Gemmataceae bacterium | reverse complement strand
TTAAACAACCCCACGTGAGTAGTAGCAACCATGCGTTCCTCCGGGAAATAGGTGAAAGTCCGGAAGAATCGTAGGCCTGTACACTTGTCCCAATCAAGGCCCTCTCAATAATTGAGGTGGAGTTTGATGCGTTCGCCCTGTATCGCCGGGCCTCCCGCCGCAGCGGGCAGCGCGAAACCGTAAGAACAAAAAAGGGGACGCATCTAATTAGTGATCAGTAGAACTGGTGGGCGAGTCACACCGTCCGGCTGGACATGGTACCACGCCATTAGGGAGCAGGCAGGAGGTCAGCAAGGCGTGTTGCAACTCGTTCCCACGCCCCAGCACACTCCTGGCTCGCCCTGGTGGAAAATCTTGCATCCTGACCCTGGTGCCGCAGGGGGATACGCAAAGTGGGCTTTGCCAGCAGGAGCGGCACGACGCCACTAACTGAGTGATAGGTGCAAGCCATGAGAAACCTCAACGAACTTAACATGAATGAAGGTGGTCGGCCAATCACTCGAACGCCGCCCACGGATACCCATGTTGCGAACTTCCAATCTCATTTTGGGGTCGTTCTTCCAAAGGAGTATGTGGCAGGGCCTACGCATCACCGCTTCTCTAAAATGCCGTCGCCGCGCACGATTTCTTCGAGAAAATCAGGATCCAGTGCGGCGGCGAACCGTTTTTTCGCGATGCTCAACTTGGCTGGGTGCGCCTGCAGCAGCGACAGGGTTAGCCGGCGCCGGGTGCCTTGTTTTCGCGACCGTTCAGGCGTCATCTGTTGCAAAAGCTAGCCTGGGGCCGCGAAAACATGCCGAGCAGCCGGTGACATAACCTCCTACGTTGGGGCACGGCATGCTTACGAGCCTTCCGGGGTGTACGCTTTCTGTCCGTTTCCCGGGGCCCGTAAGCATGGCACGCCGGCGCTCGTGTTTCTTCATTC
The DNA here is from genome assembly GCA_035296965.1 of Gemmataceae bacterium. Taxonomy (GTDB): domain Bacteria; phylum Planctomycetota; class Planctomycetia; order Gemmatales; family Gemmataceae; genus DATGZX01. The sequence goes on along the minus strand of DATGZX010000209.1, from coordinate 36,355 downwards.
CCATCCTGGGCGTTAATCCTACCCGTGACGAGAAAATGGCAGCGGAAATCTCCTCGTTTGCAGTTTCTCCTGCGCCTTGCTGGATCTACAATTGAGGCTTCGGGGCGCCGGCAGGCATGGCGTGCGCGCTTGCCTGGTGAGCCGTGGACTTCGTCCGGTACGGTGATTGGATGTGTGGATTCGAAGCGGCAGGAATGGCGATGCCTTGCAAGGGTTGGAAGGATGCCTCGGGCACGCTTCGGGCTCGTAGCTTTGGTGGGGCGGCAGGCCGCCTGCAAATATTTGGGCCCAAAACGGCGTACTTTCAGCGCACTTTTGGCGCACCCTCGGCGCAGGCGAGCCCTTCCGCTGCTCATAAGGCGAAAGAGAAAATCAATGGGAAGGCGGAGCGCTTTGTGGCCGGGTATAATATCCCAATCCTAAGAGCCATCACGAGGATTCGTGCCTGCATGTCCACTAGTGATTATTCCGCTGGGCTCAGAACGCCCGCGGACCGGCGCTTTGCCAGTACGCGCTGGAGCCTCGTGGCGGCTGCGGGCCAAGGGCGTACGCCCGAGTCCCAGGAAGCGCTGGCTACTTTGTGCCAGCTCTACTGGTATCCGCTTTACGCATATGCCCGACGACGGCTGCCGAGCGTGGACGATGCGCAGGATCTGACACAGGCGTTTTTCGCACAACTCCTGGAAAAAGAGTATTTGCAAGATGCGGATCCTCGGCGAGGCAAATTCCGATCGTTTCTTTTGACTGCCTTCAACCACTTCTTGAGCAAGGAGCGCGACAAGGCACGGGCCCAAAAGCGCGGCGGGCAGAGGCAATTCCTATCTTTCGATTTCCAGAGCGGCGAACGCCAATACTGCTTCGAGCCCGCCGACCATGCGACACCCGAGACAATCTTCGAGCGGCGCTGGGCGTTGACCGTGCTGGAGCAGGCCCTCGCCCAGCTGCGGAAAGAGCTTGAAAGTGCCGGCAAGGAGACAATGTTCGAGCGTCTCAAGGAGACTTTGACCGGAGACGGGATAAGCCGGCCCTATGCCCTGTTGGCTGGAGAACTGGGCATCAGCGAAGCAGCGGTCAAGGTCGCAGTTCATCGCCTGCGGCGCCGCTATCAAGAGTTGCTGCGCGCCGAGATCGCGCAAACGGTGTCCAGCCCCGAGGAGGTCGACGAAGAGCTGCGCAATTTGTTCGCGGCCGTGCGCCAAAAAAGCGTAACCCGGCCGTAACCTTTGCGACAGATTGCGTCAGTAAGAGTGTGCCCCGGAGCATACTCAGGAGATCCTAGCATGAGAATGAAGTTTGGCCCGATTGGCGTGATCGCGAAAATACGCGGGGACAAGAAGCCGGATGAGCCAGTCCCGGCCGAGGCCCGTCGTTGTCCACAATGCGCAGGCGAGGTTTCTGCGGACGCACCGGAAGGTCTTTGCCCCCAATGCCTCTACCAACAGGCCATCGCGGGTGTTGCCGGCGGACCGGAAGCGGAAGAGCCGGCTCGAACACCGGCGCCGACCTTCGTGCCGCCCACGCCAGCAGAGCTTGCGCGGCACTTTCCCCAGCTTGAAATCCTGGAACTCGTAGGACAGGGAGGGATGGGGGCAGTCTACAAAGCGCGGCAAACGAAGCTCGACCGCCTGGTGGCTGTCAAAATCTTGCCGCCGGAGGTGGCCCGCGACCCGGCCTTCGCCGAGCGCTTCACGCGCGAGGCCCGTTCCTTGGCCAAGCTTAACCACTCGAACATCGTCACCGTCTACGATTTCGGCGAAACCGACGGGCTTTATTACATCAGCATGGAATTTGTCGATGGCAAGAACGTCCGGCAACTACTCGATGCCGGAGAACTGCCGGCGACGCTCGCACTCAAGATCGTGCCGCAGGTGTGCGACGCCTTGCAGTACGCCCACGATGAGGGCATCGTGCACCGTGATATCAAGCCGGAGAACATCCTCCTCGACAGAAAAGGCCGCGTGAAGATCGCCGACTTCGGATTGGCGAGGCTGGTCGGTTTGACTCCCACCTATCTGACGTTGACCGGTTCGCACGAGGTCATGGGAACCCTCTACTACATGGCTCCCGAGCAGATGAAGGGCTCCCACCTCGTCGATCATCGGGCGGATCTTTTTTCCCTAGGAGTGGTGTTCTACGAGATGCTGACTGGGGAGCTGCCGATGGGGCGGTTTGCGCCACCGTCGCGCAAGGCGGCAGTGGATGAGAGGCTCGACCCGGTCGTAATGCGCGCCCTCTCGCGCGAGCCTGAGCATCGCTATCAGGATGCCAACGAACTAAAACGGGAGATCGAGGGGATTGCAGGATCTGAAGCATCTTCTCAGGCCCAGAAGACAGCATCAGCCGGCGCACCGGCCGTGGGTTCTTCCGCAAGTTGGCCGAGCGTCCAATTCCGCATTCCAAGCAACAATTGGAGCCATGCGCACATACGAGGAGACATTTATCGCGATGAAGCGGCGCTGATCGTTCAGTTTGACGACGTGGGACTCTTTCGGCGGAAGCATGAAGTTCAAGAAGTACGCATTCCGTTCGAAGAGATCACGTCGTTGTCTTGCCAGCGGGAGATGGGGGCGACGTTGCTGATCATCAAGACAGCGCGCCCGTCGACCATGGCCGCGTTGCCCGCCGGCCGCATGGGACGAGGCCGGCTCGTGATTCCAAGGACCGATCGTGAGGCGGCGCGGCAACTTGTGGAAAGCGTGCTCAAGCGCTCGCCCCCGGCCTCTGACCGAGATCCGCTGGGATCCAACTTCGATATTGCCCGGACTCGCCTCGATGTCGCCGTACCGGCCGTCGGGCTCCTGATCACCGGAGTCATCTCCTTCCTGTTCTTTATGGTGTCGTTCGGCGTTGCAGTTCTTATCCCTTGGCCGGAGGATATCCATAAGGCACACGTCTGGGGCGCGCTGGGGGCTGTTCTAGGGATGGTTATTTCCATTCAGCAGATCCTGAGCGCCGTGAAAATGATCCGCCTGGAATCCTATTCCTCCGCCGTGGCATCAGCATTTCTGGGCATGCTGCCCTGGTCGCCAACCTGGTTGTTTGGGCTGCCGCTCGGCATTATTGCCCTGGTGATCTTGCGGAAGCCGACCGTGATGGCAGCGTTCGCGCAGGGGCCATCCGCCACAGGAGCACCACCGGTTCCGGGAATCGTCGCGGGCAAGTTCCTGTCCTTACTCCGCTCGGCTCACGGTTATATCCTGCCGACAATTGATTGGCATGGCGGTCGGTCTCAGGAAGTGAACCCAGCAGGCGACGTCGCCGGCAATGTAGTCCAGCAACCGGCCGTAGATTCAAATCCAGACCAAGGGGCAAGCCGCTAAATGATCGTGCGTGATCTTGCAGCAGTCGGACTTTGGATGCCATGCAATGCCGAACATCTTAGAACCCGGGGTGCCATGCTTTCGCGACTTCCCGACAACATGACAGAGCAGTCAGGCAAAATCGCGAAAGCATGTCTCGCCCCACGTTTGGCGTCCCGTTCAGGGTTTGGGGCACCTCCGGCTTGTCCACTGGTGCGGGATTGCCAAGATGAGTCGGGACATGCTTTCGCGAGGTTTTCCAGCTTTAGTCGGTTATCTCCAGTAGTCGCGAAAGCATGGCACCCAACGCAGCCTGCCCTGGGAGATGTTGCCGTTGATGTCGGGTCGCCGCGGCAAACTCATGAGACGAACGATCACTGGAACGGAACTACTTCACCGCCGTTGCGCGTGAAGAGCGCGTGCAGCACCGCTTTATCGACCCCCTTTGCAATGAAATGAACCGATCCGTCCGCGAAGGCGGCATTGAACCCATCCGGATGATGGCCGACCAGTCCAGCCAGCGGATCCTTGGCGTCGATCTTCAAGTCATCCGGCTTCGTCCAAATGACCGCGCGGTCATCGCTGGCATCCACCACAAAGATCGTGTTCGACGTGCCATCGGTGACATCCTTGATCTGGATGCCCTGGGAATCGCCCGTGAACATCATGGCGGCGCCTACTGGGCCCAGGTATGTCGTCTTTCCGGCAAGACTCCCTTTGGCGCCTGGGCAACTGTAGACCTTTGGCATTCGCTTGATGAGCGCCTTGTTGTGCTCGCTGTCCCAGGGTTCGTTGAGATGAAATTCCTTGTAGAGGGCCTCCTGACCCAGGTAGGGCAGAATATGCACGCGCCAGCTCAACAGCGGCTTGCCATTGGAGTCAAAATTCGCAAACGCCGGAAATGTCCGATGCATATCTAGGTAGTTATGCAATGCCAGAACGATCTCCTTGAGGTTGGCTGCGCACGCTTTGCGACCTTCTGCGTCGGTGAACTTCTCTTCGCTTACGGCTAGCAGTTTGATAATGGCCTCATCACGAGAATCGACGTTCAACGTCAACCGTGACTCTGTGACCCTGGGCGTGAGTAACCTTGCCAAGTGATCGAATTGAGGGAGGGAAAGACGCAGTTGTGTCTGCGCGCCGAGTGCGTCATAGAACCTGGGGATGGCCGCGGCGAGCTTTTCCGCAGCCGCGGCATCCTGTGACTGAATGACCAAGCGCAGCCCTGCCCTGGGCGAGAGATCGATGCTCAGGGCCGCCCACTGAATGCCGCGTGTCAAAGTCGTGCTTGGTTCGCCGCCGATGCCTTTGGGCAGTCGCGGCATAATCTCTTCGACCGCGCGGCGGGCATCGGCTGTCGGCAGCAAAAGCAACTGAGCAACCGAGTCGCCCGCGGCCGCAAACGCTTCTGCAATTTCGGGACGCGCTGCAGCCTTCCCAGCGCGAACACGCGTTAAAAAGGTCTTGCTGCCTATGATGACCGCGCGATCCAGCTTCTCGAGGACTTCATCCGCCAGAGGCAAGTGCACCCACGGCGCAAGCTGGTCCGTTGACTTGCTCTCAAGCAGATCGACTATCGCTCTACCGTTGGCCTCCCCGGTCAGCGGTATCACGACCGTCTCCCCCTGCGGTAAGTCCGCCACGCTGACAAGGAAATAAATGTCCTTGCCTCCTGCTTTCGTGAAATCACGAACCCATTGGCCAGCGGCTTGCCGGAATGGCGCGACTGCCTCGGCGTCGCGTTTGCCAAGCTCGCGAAACCTGGACACGAGCGCGTCGATGTCCAGCCGGCTCAGATCGATGCGGACAATCCCGATGGTTTGCTCATCAACGTAAGGCGCTATGGCGCGGGCGCGCGCATCGGGAGGCATTTCCCCAGCCAGGGTTGGCATAGCTGAGCAGATCCACACAATGACAGTGATCACTTTCTTCATGGCAACTTTCCCTTGCAGAAGTGAAGGCGCCGCCAGCGGCGCTGGATTAGCGTTTGAGAATCAGCTCATATCTCACGGCGTTCATCCCTGGAGGCAAATCGCTGGGACCCTCTCCGACCAGGAATGCCTTGTCTCCTTCTACCCGATAGCCAAACTGTTGACCGGTCATGGGGTCGATCGGCACGGGCACTTCCGTGATGTCCTTGAGCGTTGCCGGCAACCTTCCGTCGTGTCCCGCGGCAAAGAGACGAACGGCCTCGATGCACTGCAAAGCAGCAAGCCGGCGTTCCAGCACCGCCGTGGCGGCAAAAATCTTCTGCGTCGCGGGCAAGAACTGAATGAAGGGGTAGCCTTCCTTCAGGATGCCGCGGCTATTGATCCTGGCATCATGCACTCGCTTTTGCGCTTGCCACATTCCTGCCGCCGCCTGCCAGTAGGGAAAAGCGTGCCATTTGAGCAGATCGTCCAAGAGTTGCCGGTACTGCTGCAGGGAGTGAATCGTAACAACCACAAGTACGGGCATCGCCTCCACTTCCGCGGGCTTTCGCCCGGCGGCGATCAAGGCGCTCTTTGCCTCGGGGTATGCTTTGATGGCCCCGACCAGGAGAACAAGGCTGGCCTGCCAATCGGAGTCATGTCCATTGCTGCTGGGTTGAAACAAGCGTTGCATTTGTTCCAATAGGGCCTTTTGTTGCTGCGGACCCAGTCGAGTTACGTCGAGATCTTTAATGATTGGCAATTCGGCTTCCAGCCACAGCTTTTCGGCGCCGCCGGCCTTGCGGAGCGATACAAATGGACGCGGCAAGTCGGCCAGCGCCCAGTAGAGGTTTGGAGAACCCGGACACCGGATCAGTTCCTCAACCTGAGCGTTCATCACCTGAGCGATCGCTATTCCCACCAGCGAACAGATGAAAATGGGCGCATCGCCGACGTGTCTGCCAAGGGCATAACCGGTTTGCAACGTATACACGGCGTCGTCGAAGTGTCCCTGGGCCATTTGCAAGCGCGCCCGGACCGCCAGGAGTTTGGCTATCGTGCGAAAGCCTTGCACGTCCGGAAGGACCATCCCCAATCCTTCGGCCTTGATGCGTGGCGTAAATTCCCAATCGCAATATTCCCGGCGTGCTGCCAGGTCCACTTCATGGAGTAGCTTGTCTGTCAGGAGGAAATTCAGATTCAAAGCTGCCAGCTCATGCAGGGGCGTTTGGAGTGCCTTTTCAATTTTCTCAGCCATCCCCGGAGCTTTGACCCAGCTGTACCACTCAGGGCTGTACGCGCGGTAATAGAGCTGAGCGGCATTCCCCGGCGTCAAGTCCTTGCCGTCAGGCAGCAGCTCATATTTGAGTGCGGGAACCGGCGCCGCGGCTGGACGAATCGTCAGCTTGATCGGCTCATTCGCCGGCTGCGCGGCCGCGGGAAACGCTCCGCCAAGCAGGACGATCACGGAAAACACGCGCTGCCACATAAATGGTCTCCTAACGACTGGAGGTTGTGTCCGCTTGCAAAAGATCCGAGTAGTCCCGCAGCGTGCGCGGTGAGCTGGGTTCAGGATCGCCGCTTCGTTCGGGCACCGGGGAAGATGAAGAAGCTGGCAATGCATCGACGCCCCAACGCAGCACGAGTTGCTCCAGGTTGCGACAGGTGAATTGTTCGGTGCGCGGGTCTCCGTTCGCAGGAGGCAAGGCATCGGCTTCGGCAAGACTGGTCGATTGTTCGGCCTCCGGGGGCGCCGGCGCAGGACTCGGTTCCGGGCGGAGGTAGACGATCCGCTCGGTCTCTTGGGGCGCGGGTCGAAGGAACGCCGTCGTGCCCAACACCATACCTAGGACTGCGACACCGCCGGAAGCGCCCAACCAAAACCGGCCGCGGCGCGCCGTCGATGCCTGGCCTGCGCGAAAAAGCACCTGGTCACGGTCGATTTTGCCGGGTGAGGGCGCCAGCGACGTCAGTGCTTTTGCCAGGGCCGCTAGTTCCGGGTCATGGGTTTCCGGGGACATGTCACTCCCAACCTTTCACGCAGGGCCGATAGGCCGGCCAGGTACAGGCGATGAACCGTACTCGACGAGGAGCCCATCAGATCGGCGATTTGGGCAAACGTTAATCCGCCCCAGAGGTGCGCCACAATGACTTCGCGCTGCTCGATGGATAGGGCTTGCAGGCCTCTGGTCGCAGCCTCACAATCAATCCCCGTGGTTTCGCTCGCGAGAAACCAGGTTGGCGTCTTCTCGGCGGCACGGGTTTCATGCTGACGGCGACGCTGGGCGGACCGGGCCGCGCTCACGGCGCCGTTGCGGACCACGCGATAGAGCCACGGCAGCAGCTTGTCCGGGAGCTGGCGCTGGGCAAATAGCTTGAGGAAAGCCTCTTGCACAACATCCTCGGGCGCAGTGCACCACTGCCGCGCGTAAAGGACCAGGGCAGCGGCATGCTGGTCCATCAACCGCCCAAGGAATGCTGGTTCCATCATGAGAATGACGCCGGCCGAGACGAGTTATCCCAAATTTTGAGATGCCTTCGATGAGAACCCTGGTTCCGCTGGGCGACCAGGCCGCCCTGGCCTATTTCGAGGACGAAGCCGCCGCATTGCGTTTCGCCGCGGCCATGCGCCATGTCAAGGAAGCGTGGCTCGTCGACGTCGTGCAGGCCTACACGAGCGTCGCGGTTTTTTTCGACCTCGACCGCACCCATTTCATCAGGGTCGCTGAGCACCTGCGCAAAGTAGACCAACAAGCCCCCGAACTTGCCGCGGCTCTGGAGGCTCGGCTTCATCAGATACCCTGTTGTTATACCTTCCAGCAAGATTTGCCGCGCGTAGCAGCCTGCACAGGATTGACGTCCGAAGAAATCATCGGCCTTCATGCCGGGACAGAATACACCGTCTACGCCATCGGCTTCTGCCCTGGTTTTCCGTACCTAGGTTATCTGCCGCCTGCCCTCTCTGGCGTGCCGCGCCTGGAGACGCCCCGGCTGCGCGTCGAAGCTGGCAGTGTAGGCTTGACGGGCCGGCAGACCGGCATTTACACGGAAGATCGCCCCGGCGGCTGGAACATCATCGGGCGAACGCCTTTGGAATTGGTAAATGTGGCGGATGCCTATTTCCCGCTGCGCACCGGCGACCGCATCCGCTTCCTGGCGATCGACGAGGCCGAGTATCAGAGGCTCCAAGGCCGGCGCCTGGGATAGACGTGACATTCAGACCGCGAGGGTCCATCTCTGGGCCGCGGAGTAGCGCAGGGCGACTTAGAGGCGCATGCGAATGTTCTGCAGCGTCTCCTCGACGAGTTCCCGGCCGCCGGGACCGGAATGATAGATGGCCTTCAGAAAGTGGACAGTCCGCCGGGCGGCGCCATCGAGGTGCCAGGCGCACTGTGCGAAATGGCAGTGCTGCAGTTTGGGGACTTCACCGCCTTCGTAAACCAGCTTGCAATTCTGGAATTTGCAGGAAACGAACTCGTTGCCATCGAGCACGACCGTTTCGTTCTCCTTGGTAATTTCTTTGAACGACGCCATGTCGCATTTCTCCATGGAGCAAAAGACTGTGCTGGACGGCGACCTGCCCGTGCGGCGCGGAGTCCGGTTGGACGGAGCCGGGAGCTAGTGGTAGGATACCACAGCGCCGAGCACCGACGCGCCCGTAGCTCAACTGGATAGAGCAATGGTCTTCGGAACCATAGGTTGGGGGTTCAAATCCCTCCGGGCGTAGTCACTTTCATGCGTTGTCATCTGGTCACAATCAGTCGCAAGCCGTATCGTTCTTGGGGCTTCCGTCGTTGGCTCACTCCCGGAAGTAACCATCAACGTTTTGTCATGTGTTGTCATCGAATCACATGAAACCGCAGCGGTTTGGTCAAGGCGCGGTCCGGGCGCAGCGGCTGTTTGATCTGTTCCCGTGGCGGCCAGGGCCTCGCGAGATGGCTTGCCGGCCAGGATCGGCGGCAGACTGCCAACGGCGGCCTCAAGGCTGTGCAAGGTGACATGGGTGTAGCGATTCATGGTGAGCCGGATGTCGGCATGTCGGGCCAACTCTTGGGCCAGCTTGGGGGTGACTCCGCTCTGGGCGAGAAGCGTAATGTAGGAATGGCGGAGCGCGTGGAAGTCCGCAAAGCCTTCCTCGGTCTGGTAGGGTATGCCGATGCCGGCCAGGTCCCTTCGCAGCATTTCAGCGGCCTTCTCCGGCCAGGTGCCGGGCCAGACGGGTTTCCCGGCCGGCTTGCCAGCCAGGTAGTCGCGCAGGCCCTCGGCCAGGTCCGGGGGAATCGGCTGGTGTACCTCTCTGCGGTTCTTGCTGTAGGCGGCCTGGACGCGGGCTGCGCAAGCATCCAGGTCGAAAGACTCCGGAGTCAAACTGGCCAGTTCGGCCGCGCGGAAACCGGTCCCCATCGCCGTCGCGTAGAGTAAGGCGCGGTCGATCCCATCCAGTCCACGGAATGATACCGGGTTTGTCCGGGCCGCTTCCAAGACTTCCCGCAGCTCTTCCAGGGGGAGGGCGCGCCGATCATGCCGACGGTCCAAGCGAACGTTTCCCCCAGACAGATGAGCCAGGGGGTTGTCGCCCATCCGCCGGTCCTTCACCAACCAGCGGCAGAATTGCTTGACGGCGGCCAGGTAAAAATTGCTGGTCTGAATGCCAGGGCCCCGGCAGAGGCGGTCTTGCAAGGCTTCGACGGTGCCCCGTGGGTAACGGCGTCTCCTGCCCATTCCCGTTGCTTCCAGGTGATGCCGACGAATCAGCGCGGTCATCGTTGCTGGCTTGACATGCAGGACGACAGCGGCCTCAGCCAGTGTGTACACCTCCTTGCCTGGTTCAAGAGGCGTTCGCGGTTTGCTACTCTTCCGGAGGTCCGCAACAAACTCCTGCACGCGAGAGGCGGACAGGTCCGCGATGAAGAAAAACCCGCATCCGTCGATTACCTTGCGGGCGCGCTCGACCGTCACCTTGACGTGAAAATCCGAATTCCCCTTGGCAATAAGGCTTCTCTCAAAGTCCTTCACGTGATCGGCCAGCGGGCGTCGACGGTACTTCTCGAACGCATCGACCATGCCAATTTTGGCCATCTTGGCATCGGTCACCAGCTTGGCCAGCATTTGCTTGCTGGCAGTTTTGTCAGCGCAAAGCGGGACCGTGGCAAATTTCCCCTCCGCGGTCTTGTATTTGCCGTACCAGATTTCGGACTTACCAGACACTTTCACCGCGCCTGCCGTGTCCTTCTTGACGCGCTTCCCGTCCGGGGTTCGGTATTTGCCATCGGGTAGTCGGTAGGCCGTGATGGAAGGCTTAAAGAGAGATGCCATCGATTCACCTTTTTCAGCGCCGCATGGCGGTGTCCAGGGCAAGCGTGAGAGACCGTTCGCGGCAAAGGATATAGAGCCAACCGCAGTGTAAACTTCCTCGACGCGCAAGCAAGGAAGATTTGCCACTATGTTGGTAGCACATCAAGAATTGTCTGCAGCGCCCGGCCGTCTCACCTGGGCAAAGTGCATCTTGGCCAAGAACGCCGGCGCCCGGAATCGCGGCTTCCAGAACGGTCCCCATCGTTTGTTGCCAACACAGAACCGGGCCAGATCTAAGATTTTGGGTTCCGAGGAGCCGCGTTCGCAGAGATTCACGTGCCTCTTGGTCCACTTGGCTTGCCGTTCGCTTTCGATTGGGCAACCCATGCGGCCCGGTTCGGCATCCCGGCTGCTACCCACATACGTATTTCCGCCAGAGGCCAGAGCCGGCGGCCTCCCTTGCGCAGGCCTGGCGGTCCCAGCTCTCCGGAAGCATCCCAGCGCCAAAACGTGGCAACCGAGATGCCGAGCATGCGTGCCAGGTCCTTGGCACCCACGGCCAGGCGCTCAGGGGCAGTTTCGGGGGCGGTCGGAATCGAAGCCGTTGGTTGTTCGTTCATCCTCTAGCTCCTCGTGAATCAGAAAACCCACTCGAACGACTGCGCCCGCCGCTCATCTTTGCGGACCTCGCCGGTGCGGGCAAGGCGCGGGCGAAAATGTAAAAATCGACGGTTCGCCGAAGTTGAAAAAGCTCCCGCCCTTGCCGATTGTGATTGACTCCGCCGGACGCTGCCGTCCCGAATAGAGAAATAAGCATGCGCCAGGGGGCATAGGGCTCTGGTTCGGCGGACAGCACAAGTCGAAAGCTTGCGTGGTCAGATCGCACCTCCGGGGCATCCATCGACGCGGTTCCTCGCCTTTAATACCCGAGCGAGTCGAGCGCCTCGGGTTGGGCGTCAATGTCCGGGAAAGATCCACGGCGGACGCCCTGTCCCCGTATGGGATTTTCCAATTCGGCGATGACAGCGTGGCCGGACCCTTGAGTGGCCAGGTGGCCGTCTTGCTGCTCCACCAGCACAGCCGCGACGGGCTCAACCTTGATCGGTGGAGCACGCGCGCCGATCGGCTTCTGGCCGGCTGTCCCAATTGTCCTGAAAGGTCGACGCCCTTCTTGCCTTGCCCCAAGCTTTCCAATCGCCAGCCGAGAGGGGTATGTTTTTTCTTCACGCGTGCGCGCGCGTCACTGAACAAGAATAATTCCAGTGACGCGCGCGCACGCGTGAGAGAAAAACCACTACCCCACAGTCCTCTGTCAGTGACGGCGTAACTGGCGTCGCTGAGTCACTGAAAAGCCGATTCCTCATCATCTGCTCAGCCTTCCTTTGTGAATCTTGCCCAGTGTCACCACGAGACAGTCACTGAGTCACCGAATCATCGAGCTGATTAGCAACCTCGGCGCCTGCGCTGTCACTCAGTTCAGTGACGCCATCCTCGCCGGTTGCGTGGCCATCGACCCATTTCGATGGGTCATCAAACAGTTCTTGCGTCAGGTCTTGGGAAATCACGGCGAGGTGCCTTCCGCCAGAAAGTCTGGTTGGAACCCTTGGCATCTCGCTCAAAACGCCAAATTTCAGACCAAGTGAGGTCAGGGATGCTTGGTCGTGGACGCCAGGGAGTTCAACATGAATCTGGCCGACCAGCTCCCAGCGTATGGCCAATACCACCGTAAGCTCACCATCAGCGCCGACGTGGGGGCGCCACCAGGCAGCGAAAGCCTTTTGGACCTCTCTCCATCTTTCTCGTGCGGATGCCCTCATGCCCGGTCGCTGCTGAGCGAATTGGGACCGAACCCTGGAAATGAGGCTGGCGCGCGCTGCCACGGATTTCCCGTTCGTTCCCTCGACAGTCCGCGATACTTCAAATGTTTGCGTCGCTGTCAACAGTCTCACCATCGCCTCGCGGAATTTCCTTCCCACCGCGGTGTTCTGATTCAAGTCGGCACCAGAGGCAAGAGGTAGCTTGTCTATCAGATCCGCCCAACTGACCTCCAGTTCGCTCTTGATCGCCTTGAGAAGCATGTGGCGATTGACGACGCCATTCGCGTCGTGGGGTGCGTCGACAGCCTCCTCCGCCTCGTCAACCAACCATCCTGGCGTACATGAAAGGTAATCGGCCCGCGTGATCTCACAACCACGCGATTCACTCCAGACGCCACGGTCCGTACGGCACACTATCTTGAGGGACTTGGACGCGTTCGGCCCAACGATGTCGCGGAGCCAACGGCCTTCGTCGATCGATTGTGACCCGGCCAGCAACTCAATTCCCTGAGCGATAATCAGCCCGAGCACTTGGTGTGATTTCTCCCGGTGCTCGCTGGCGTTTTTGCCGAGATGGTGCGAAAGGAGGGATACGACTTGCCTACGGCCGGTTGCCGAGTTTGAAAGTGGGATCTGGTCCAGAAAAAGTTGACCACGCATTACTTTGACAGGAACGGTGATTTTACCGGTTCCTCCGGACCGGCGCGGTGCATCTGGATAGAGTTGCAGAGGCCCGACATCGAAGACGGTCGCGACCTGTGGCGCCCTTGGGCTAGTGCTGTTTTCGCGCAATCGCCCATTCCCGGACAAAGGCGGATCATAGTGATGACCGTCGGGAGCGCCGATAGCAACCTTGAATTCCTGCCAGCCCTTCCCATCGCAGGAATTGTGCATGCAGGCCGCCGAGAGCTTGCCGCTGCTGTTCTGCATGATGGATACTTCGCCGTTACCACCGTGGGCCTGATCGAAAGGGCACTCAGTCAGGATGTAGACCGTCCGGCCGTCAGGCGTCGGTGTCAGCTTCACCTTAAAGCCTCGACCTCTGTCCTGCAGCCACTGCTCGACTTTCAAACGGGAGTAGGTGCCATCTTGACGAGTGCGTTCTGAACTCTGCGGTGGCGGTGGTGGCACTAATTTCGCAGCCAGCGCTTCCAGCAGATCCTTTGGCACCCGAACTAAGGGGCCCGGCGCCTCCAAGACCTTCGCGTACCGATGTGGGCGCTCTGGCAGGTTGTCGCCCTTGCAACTCAGCGCCCCATAGCATTTCCATATTCGCGCCGGATTGCAGGTCTTGAGATCAACGGCAACACTCTTATCTGAGAAGCGAGAGCTGAGAACTTGCAAACACTTCTTCAGCAACTCGATCGCCCAGGGTTCGTTTGGCAGATCGATGGCGTAAGATAGGTGGGCTCCGTTCGAGGAGTCGCCATAGATCGGCGATGGCCAACCGAAGCTTCCCAAATAATCACGGCAGTCCCTGGCGCGGGCCAAAGCCGCGGCATGCTCGGCGTCCGTTGACGAGATGCCAGCGGGCCGAACGGGATCGAAGTCAGTCAACATCCAGCGCAACCCCAGAATGTCGGCGTCGCTGGTTGTGTGTTGGGCCCGTTCGATAACGCGGTTCTTCGCCCGCGCGAGAAGATCGCCTCTGACCGGGTTGGGTGTGATGTACAGGCCTTGCGCTTTGCCGCTGTAGTACTGTGCGGCTTCGCCGAGCTTTTTCAGATCAGTGAAATATCCGGAAACGGTCCCGGCTTTCCCTGCGTGCAGCCCGCGCAATTCAATGAGCTGGTCCGGCTCGGTGACGAAGCGAGCGCACGCTGCAGCTATCTCCGCCGCCTGCGCCTGGCCATTGCCATTGGTTCCCTGTGACGCTACCATTTGGGTATCCCTGTTCACCAGTTTCTGCAGCGCCGACCGTTTCCCCGGTCGGCCTGCGCCTCTGCCCTGTGCTCATTCCCACCGCCTAACCTGCAACAGCTCGAGCCCTTCTTCGCCGTTGCTGAATGTATCCAGCTTGCCGAATAGTTTTTGCTCAGTGCAGTTGCCACCCCAGCACACAGGCAAACTTTCGGCGAACCCGAGATTAGCCGCCAAGAACTGCTGGACTTCCGTAACGTCAAGCACGGGCACCGGACCTTTCGCGTCCGTAATGACGGCTTCCATCGCCAGCAACGTGTCGTTATCCAGTGGGCCAACGTTTACCTGATCAACATCACTCATTCGTCATCCTGGACTTTTCACAGCACGGCAAGCGCTGGGTGCCTCATCTCGGGCAGCCGCGGCGGGCATCGTTGCCGCAAGCCGAAGGGGCTCGAGGCCGGCTCTCCATAGCCATTACCGTCATTCCTTCTCCCATCGCCGTGACGCCAGGTATCCCAGCAAGTCGGCACGCGTGTACAAGATCCTGCGTCCTGGCCCAACACTGGCTGAGATCCGTCCGCGGCGACGCTCGTCGCGCAGCACGTGCGCCGCCATACCGAGCAGGCCCGCGGCTTCTACTTCAGACCAGGCCAGGCGTCCGTTGCCCAGTCCCGCTTCCTCGATCTGGCTGAGCACCTCGCGCACCACGGACTCGACCAGCGGCTTTAGCGCTTCTGGAGCAAGGGTGAGGGTTGCGGCAGGCAGGCTAGCGACGACGCGCCCCCTTCCTTGGAGACAACTGGGCAAGCTCCTTCACGGCGATCAGCCTGCGCAATTTTGTCGTGGTCTCAGTTTCCCGGCCGAAGAGCCGTAGGGTTGCCCGCAGGGTCTCCCTCAGCTCGCATAGCGACAGGTCGGAAAGTTTTGGTGTTTGGCGCATGGCCAGAGAATACCTGCCACACGGATGGACGTGTTGTCGGCGGACGTTCGACGGACGCGCGTCCTTCTGACGGACACGATAATTTGCGGTGTTTTCTCTTTAGATTATTCTTTCGACGGACGTTCGGCGGACGATTTTAAGGACTCAATGATGTGCATGACGGCCGTAGTTTCATAGATGTAGCGCGACGAGTTCCGGGAGGCCTCCGTGTCCTCAGACCAGCCCGTGGCGTTCTTCGACCGGTAGCGCTCGAGTCTTCTCCGGAGAGCATTAGGTGGAAGGCCGTAGAATTCGGCAAGCTCGTTGCTAGTGGCCCTTGGTCCTGGCGCGATTTCTTGAAGCTGTGAACCTCCGTTTGATGGGGCAATTTCTGTCTGCTCGCGCACGTTGATCACCAATGGCTCCAGCATCTCTCTCACCAGCCCTTCCCGGGCCCAGTCGTGCACTTGCCGTACAAAATCTTCGTCCTGGCACTGGCCAAGGGTGAGCATCGACGCTCTGAGGCGTTCGCCGCCGTCATCCAACATTGCAAGTTTATACCACTCGATCGCCTTGCCCTTGGCCATGTCGCCATGGGGTTGAAGAGCATCGATCTGCGCTTCTCGACCAACCTTCTGAATCTCCGTCACCAGGTCGATCAAGCATCCGGCGCGCTGGGTCAGTTCGACGTCCGGGCGGATTAGTCCTGGCGTTGGGGAATGCCGGACCCGCCCGGCCAGTAGAGCCGCAATGCAAGTTTCCGGGGTCTCCCCGGATCCCTCGAGTGGAATGAGCTGGACCAGCCGTCGCCGAGGTTCGCCATGATCTTCTAGCGGGCGGAACTGCCAGGCGACGCCTTGCCCAGCGCCATCGGGCAGAGCCTTGCTATCATCGCCGCCTTCTCGCCCCAATGGAGCCATCGTGCCATCAGGGCGATCGCTGGGGCTCGCGTCAGCCAAAACTGCTTTGACCAGCCCCTCTCTTACCCATTCGTAAACTTCCCGGACGTATTGTTTGGCTAACTGGATGTGGTAATCACCCACCCAATCCTCGGGGAAGCGATCCAGCTCGACCAGTTCGGCCATCAGCCGCCGTCCGCCGTCATCCAGCATAGCTCGGCGGTACAGAGCGATCGCCGCTCGACAAGGATCGCATATAGGATCAACCGGGTTTGGAACGAGCCGGCGCGCGCTCAAGCTGTCGATTTGCGGCTCCTTGCCGCGAGCCCGCAGAAGGTCTACCAATTTGATGATCGCCTCGGCCCGCTTAACCACATCGGTGGGCGGGTAAATCTGACCGATCACCGTAAGGGGCACGACGCCAATTGCCAGGTTCTCGCCGGGCGCCCCGGCCGGGAGCGGTTGGACGGGGCGACGCTTTGGCTCTTCGTTAGCGTCGTAAAAACAGAATGGCCGTTTCGGCTGATAGGGAAATAGTGCGCGGTTTTCGTCGGCTGGCTTCGTTGCAGATTCTGGACACATCCTTTGCCCCTTCATGCACGCCGCGGGCCAGCGCCGGGGTGCATGTCCCGGCGTGACCGCGGCAAAGGAACCGAAAGCAGCCAGCCGATTGGCCGATCGACTGTTGCCATGACCAGATTATAATGATTGTGTTGCGCCTGCCTCTACGCCAGCTGGTGGCAAGAATGATTGCGAGCCTAAATCAGGCACTGGTGCACTCAATGCCCTAGAGGTGGTGTTCACCGATCTGTAGAGGATTCGTCCAATGCCGTCAACGGAGTTCCTTCGGAACTTGGCTCCTCTGACTCTCGATCAGGCCATTGCACTTGAGCCTGAAGAGCTTGCTGGTTATGTGCTCCAGGTGCTCTGTCGGTACGCGGACGATGAGGGGCAAGCCAAGTGCGATTACTTTACTTCGGACAACTTTATAAGTTCCATGCTCGGTCAGACACACCGCTATGAACAACAAGCGCAACGAGCATTGGTTGAGGCCTGGAGCTGGCTGGCGCGAGAAGGATTCATTGCGGCGATCGATCAGACCTGGTTTGTCACAAAGCGGGGTAGGCGAGCAAAGACCAGAACTGACCTAGAGGCCATGCGGAGAGCCGACCTTCTTCCTCACAAACTCCTGCATCCCACCATCGCGGCGAAAGTCTGGGCTCCTTTCCGGACAGGAGACTACGAAACTGCGGTGTTCTGCGCCTTCAAGGAAGTTGAAATCGCGGTGCGGGATGCTGGCAAATTCCAGTCAACAGATTTTGGCGTAGAGCTGATGCGCAAGGCGTTCGCTACTGGCGCGGGCCCACTGACGGATGCCACGCTTCCCAAGGGTGAACAGGAAGCTTTGTCCCATCTCTTCGCTGGAAGTTACGGCTGCTACCGAAATTCGACTGGGCATCGTCGAATGCCAATCAGCGACCCAGGCGAGGCTGTCGAATTGATCGTGTTGGCGAGTCATCTGATGCGCATTGTTGATTCCCGAACTGGTCTTGGTCCATAGCAGATTCGACATGTGTGGGGCACGAACGCTTGGCCCGGCAGCTAGCTTGATGATCGCGCCAGCTGCCCATCGGCCGCGGGCTTGTGCCCTACAGCGCTCGTTAGCCACCGCAGGCATGGTGCACAGATCGACCAGAACCGGGACAGAGGGCCTAAGCAATGATCGACCACTGGAAGCACCTGGTCCGCAAGGCCGTTCGCTCGGTGTGCGAGCATCACCAGGGAGAGGCGGAAAGATCATCAACGCGTGCCCGATCCCGATGGCTCACATTATACGGTGGAATTCCCCGACCGAAAGTGCATGTTCATGCGTGAGGAGTGGCTCGAGCCGGCGGAACAGCCACCAGAGGAGGCGGTGCATGCCTGACCCCATCATTGGCGAGCGCGATTTTACCGACGGGGTTCGCCGGCCAGTCTACCGCGATGACCAGGGCCAATAGGTCTTGGGCGACGATGGTGAATAACTCCGCGGCTGGTGGTTGAAGCCGACGGAAGGAGAGTGGGAAGAGATTCTCACTGCACCGTACCGCGACCCAGGTTGAGCCTGTTCACCGACCCGGGATTTTTGGTTAGCAGATTCTTGTTGCGTCACAGCAACTCGAATGGCACAATCTTGAACCAAGGTCGGGCCCAGGCCGTTATGACATATGCGCCTTCGTCCCTCCCTCATAACCTACAAGGGGAGATAAAAATGCCCAATGGTCCGGGATCGCCGAGCCAGGTTCGTTATCCGACACGGCGGAGATTCTTGAAATCTGTGGCCCTTGCCGGCCTAGGGGCTGGTTTAGCCGGAGAGGGAGCTAGCTGCGGTGTTTCACGCTCGTCCGACTCTGGGGCGCCTCTGGTCGGAATCGCTCGTGGGAAGATCCTGGTCAGAAAGGACATCGAAAAGGCGACACCGAATGAAATTGCTGTCTTGAAGCATGCTATCGAGGTGATGAAAAAGGAATCAAAGAACCCTCGTGCGGGATGGCGAGGACAGGCAAATATTCATCAGGTATCATGCCCCCACGGCAACTGGTTTTTCCTGCCTTGGCACAGGGCGTACCTTTACTACTTTGAAAAAATCTGCCGAAAGGCGTCTGGGGACGATGCGTTCACTCTCCCCTACTGGAATTGGACTAAGAGCCCGACGATTCCGCAGGCATTCTGGGACGAACCTTTTTCTGACGGAACGCGGAAAGCCGCAAAGCAGGACAAGGCCAAAGACGAGTTCGTGGGGAAGGAGATCGTAGACCGCATATTAGCGATCAACGATTTCGAGACATTCGCGGGTGGCGCAACTAAGGAGTTGCAGCCCGAAAAGCAACCTGGTCAGGGTAGATTAGAGTCCTCACCTCACAATCACATTCACAATTTTGTTGGGGGCAACATGCGTACTTTCATGTCGCCTCTGGATCCCCTCTTTTGGCTGCATCATGCGAATGTTGATCGACTATGGACGACGTGGGTGACAGCACATCCGAAGAGCATGCCCGCGGCGAAGACATGGCTTGAGCTGCCACTGGATTTTTTCGACTTTGAAGGAAACCCCACAAGCATGAAAGTGCAAGAGACTCTTAACACCCATGATCTGGGATACAGGTACGATACGCAGGCGGAGACGACCGCGGGCGAGCAGCGTCCTTCAGGAGACGGTGTTGGACATGAGTCTGTGTCGGAAGAATTCCGTGCTTCCAGTAAAATCTCCGATGCTCTGAGAGTCGGTACTGCCGCCATCATCGATCTTTTTCCTTCGGGAAAGCTCCGAGAACACTTGGGATTTTTGGCTAACGCTCCACTCCAATCTTTGAAGGAGTCAGAGATCCGCGTGACGATTCGAGGAATTAGGCCGCCCGAAGGTTCGGATCTAGATGTGCGAGTCTTTGTCAATTGTCCCAGCGTCACCCGAGATACGCCCGTAAGCGATGCACACTTCATCGGTTCGTTTTCTTTCTTCCCAACCGGTTCCAGTGAGGAGCATGGCCATCGGGGGCGGTCGTTGACCTCCGTTTTTCTCGATGGACTTAAGACGTTCAGGGCGCTACGCGAAAGAAAGCTGTACGACCCTCAGGGTCCGCTACAGGTTCAGCTCATCGCCCTGAATTCAGATCGTGAATCAATTGGCACTGGGCAGCTGATTGCGGAGCAAGTCGAGCTGGATTATCTTAGTGGTAGAACCTGAATAATCCTCCCATGCCGCTTTTCTGGTCCGCGAACCTCGATTGAGCGAAACTGCCGGATATGGTATGGGCTTGTACGACGCCGGAGCTGGGAATAACCTAAACTTTGGTGAGATCGGTACCGAATTACCAAGGAGGCGCATATGACAGCTCTGCGAAGCCGCAGAATGAAGGTCGTTGCTGGTGCGGTCCTCCTTGTCGGAGGACTAGGGCAGGCCTCAAGACTAGATCAAGTTTGGGCTGGCTGCCAGGGCGACTTGAGCAAGCAGGCGAGTTCTGCCTCGGCGGAACATGATGACGATTTGGTAGCTGAGGGAAAACCCAAACAGCCAATGACTACGTCTGAGCCGTCGACTGCGACAATTCGACCTCGGCCTGCCCTGCAAAGTATGATCAAACAGGCGACTACGAATGACGGAGAGGCGCCAAGCTTGCGGCTCACGCTTGAGGAAATCTCATTTCCGGCAAACCCGGCATTGGGCGTTCGTGTATTTTTAAATCTGCCAAATGCTACGAGTGGCACCTCCATTAAAGATCCGCACTATGTGGGAAGCATTAGTCCGGGCGAACGGGGCGAAAACGAGAAGCCAATGACGGCCTTTCTGGATCTGAGCCCCACCCTTCGCAAGCTCGGGAAGGTGGACCCGAACGTTTTGAAATTCACGTTGGTCGCAGTTCCGTCAGATCCTGATGATGGAACGAAACAGGCATGCATACCAGTCCAAAAGGTAATCTTGTCCGGTCGCGGGAAATAGTTCACGCGTAGCAGATTGCGGCTGCCTTCTGCGATGATCCTGGAATCCTACGCCTACAGCCGCGTGTGAGTCCTGAGTGCTTGGCCTGTCGGCTCGCGGAACTTGATCGACTTACCTTCCCTCTATGCTTCACCCCTCTCCAATACCGCGTTAAAATAGGCGTCTCGGTCCCGCCGCTGACTCGGTCGGGGCAGGCCGCCCGCTCACTTAGCGGCTTCGCACACGGACTACAGGAGGACCCCATGCAATCGAGCGAGAACGCTGATGTAGTCCAAACGCATAGACGCATTGTAACTGACAGACTTTCCGTGCGTGGAGTAGCCGATACCAAGTCCACCTTTGGATTCCCCGAACCGTTCGGGGACGCCAGAGTCGAAGAACTCAAGCTCTTAACTTGGGCTGATCGGCACGGCGGAATGCCTTTCCTTTCTGTCCCCACCGGTGCTTGGCATGATCTACTTGTCGCCCTCGTTTCGAGCGACCTTCTCTCGGCGTTTTCATACGAGTCAGCCAAAGAGATCTCTCAGCGGCAAGGCACTGCCGACATGGCTACTCGATTTGGCGCACCGGGCGACACGCCTCTCGTCCGCGAGACTGCCCATGCCAAGGTAAGAGCGCTGTGCAGTCTATATGAAAGTCGCCCCCCCGATGGACTTCGCTTGACGCATTGGGGAAGAGTGCGTCTATCCGAACTGAAACAAGCTCTTCGGTCCGGACGAGAGCGTGAGCCTTTCGGGATTCTCTGGGATGTGCGGCATTGGGAGCAGGATCTTCAGGTTGCCATTGTGGATGCTCAGGAAGAATACCCGCTTGCTGTCGCGTATCTAGACATGAACGGCCTCAAAGAAGTCAACAACACGCGTAGTCACGACGACGGCGATCTGGCGCTAAAGGCATATTTCAACTCCGTCGCATCCGCAATTGGGGGACGGGGTGAAGCTTACCGGCTCGGCGGTGGAGCTGACGAAGTGTTGGCCGTATTGCCAGGGCATGATATGCGGACCGCCGTGTCCTTCATTCGACTTGCTTGTACGAAGTTGATGGCCGAAGTTCTTTGGCCGCAAGATCCACATCCTCGACTGTCTGTCGCCGCCGGGATTGTCGTGTGCACTGAGGAGACGGCATTGCCCGCGAGGCTTCGATCAGCCGCCGAACAAGCGCAGAAGAGGGCCAAGGAGAAAAGTCGGCAAGGTGCGCCTCGCCCGAGCGTAATCTCAATCCAGGGTCAGGAGTCACTTATAATTATCGAGCATGAAAACTGAAGCTGGGAAAGGGTTTTCCTTTCTGCGACAATCGGGCACGCTTTGGCCACGCTGGCGGTTTTGACGTGGGGACCGAACCGGAAATGGCGAATGGAGTTGCGGCGTCGCTTTTTTCGGCCCCTCAATGAAAGAGTACAGAACAAAGCGGCATTTCCCGATGGTGACCCACATGTACCGCGTCCTAGTGCTGCTATCGGGGGAAAGCCCTTCTGGCCGGCGAATACCGATTCCGCACCGTGTCCAAGTTGTGCCTCAGCTTGGCCGACTTTTTGGAGTTGAATTCGCGCTCGCTCGACCTCTCCGTCGAGTCGGCCTTGAGGTTAATCAACCTGTAAACGTGCGTGTGCGGGGCTAGAGACTGGAGCGCCACGTCTCCTGTCTTCGTGGTGAATAAGGGAATGTCGTACTTGTCGAGCAGATCGCGGATCTTCTCGCGGGGATGGTCGTATCGGTTGTCGTAGTCGGAGGAGCATATCGCTAGCGTCGGCCGCACTGCCCTCATGAACCTGTTGGTGGTGAAGCCGTTGTCGGCGCCGTGGTGGGCGAGGATCATCGCGTCTACCTCGCTGGTGAATACCGAGCAATTACTGAGCCGCGCGCTGACCATGTTGTCTTCAACGTCCCCTAGGCTGGCGACGTTGAAGCTGCCGGAGCGGAAGAGCTTGACCGTCGAATTGTCGTTGGATTTCTTGGACAAATATTTCGGGTGGTAAATGATATTCCGATAAGCCAGGGTCTCGGCGGGGTGCAACGAGTTGACGTACCCGGGGTCGATGAGCTGAACTGACGTCGCCACTCCGGCAGCCGCCATGCGAGCTTTGTAGCCGCGGATCAGTAAGAAGCACTCCTCGGCCGTTTCCGTCTCGGGCGGGTACCCGGGGCACTCGATCTTGTGTGGAAAGTACCGCTCCAGGATGTCCTCCAGGTCGCTTACTGCGCAGTGATCAGTGTCCCAACTTGTTATGTGCAGGCAGTCGACACGAGAAGCACCGCAGATCTCTAGCTCTTTGTCGATCCGCGGGCGGCTCAAATCGGTCAGACGAGCCTCCAAAAGCGTAAATCTCGTTCCATCGAAATAGGAGAACGAGGAACCCGGGTTGCCAAGCTGGTAGGCTCGAAACCGTGTCAACTTTTCCAAGAGATTTCTTTTCATGGCAAGTTCCTGCGCACGTGGCGAGTTTTTACAAATGTTGTTACCCGATCCGATCCCTGGACTCAGCTGCCCAGCGGTAGCTCAACACCGGCAGGCTGATGTGGGGCCTGCTGGCCAGCCGCAGCAGGCCTCGCATCGATCACCCGCTCAGCGGTGAGGAGAACTTCGCGGACATAGTAAAATGACCTCTGTTTTGTCCTGTACCAGAACAGCAACAGCAGGACGACCGTGATAACGAGTAGGACCCAGCTTACCGCCCGCGACCAAGGCACCGTGATCCACCCACACATCCCCACGACCACTACCACCACGCCCGCGAAGGTCGCGATCAAGAGCGCCCGGTGGTAGGCAACCAGGCCGTTGAACGTGCTAACTCGCTGGCTACTGGCGCCTTCGGCTTGCTGCATGGCATAGAGGAACAGCGAGCGGTTGCCCGTACCTTCCTTGACGGTGGCAGTCAGCTTTTCGCGTATCCGATCCGCGGCTTCCTTGGGGAGGTAACGATCGCCGAGTCCGTTTTCCAGCGCTAGCTCCGAGGGGAACCTTCGCCAAGTGCCGATCCAGGTCCAGTTCAGGAGCGGGTCGATTAGGCTCCCGACGGCCTGAATTACGTTTCCCGCGAAGATCGCCACGGCGGTCAGGACGACTCCCGCGAAGACGTCCGGCAACGAGAGGCTCTTGAAGTGAGCGGCGAGGCAGGGCATCGCAATGGCGAGCAGGCCAACAACTAGGGTGCCGGGCACGAGCGTTGCAAGTAGATCGTAAATGCTAAGCTTATCACCCATTGGTATTCCTCTATGAGCGCCGGGCCCCCCGGGGCAACCATCTCCTCCGCCGTGCAAATCCCGCGAGTTCACCCGTTTCCATTATAAGCCGGCGGGCTGCACCCATTTGCGCCATGTCCTCGTGTCCGGCGCGAAGATTTGGTGATGGTACAGGGGAGGCGGTTGGCAAAAGCTCACTGCTTCCGCACGGTTGGCTCCTATTGTTACTTATGCACTCCTCTGTGATGCCTTTACACAGCCATTACACAATACCGGGGTCCAGGCACACCCGCAAGGACCCGTTCTCCTCTGGCTTTTCCCAGGGAAATTGTAGTCCTTGCGGGTGCGTGGGAGTCTCTTTGGAAGACTTTGAATCCGTAGGTCCCGGGTTGGAGTTCCGTCGTCTTCAGTATCTTTGACCCTTCAGCAACGGGAAAACGCACTGGAAAAGAAAATCCAAGAGCCCGACTGATCCAATTGATCTCAGTCGCCGCGAATCCGCCGCATCAGGGACCTAATTCCTCCAGCAGTTTGCCCGCTTCACTGGCGGCCTTGGTGCCGGGGAAGTCCTTTTGAATCTGCTGCAGCCTGAATTTGGCGGCGTCATCTTTGCCATCTTTGATCAAAACCTTGGCTAGATCGAGTTTCTTCCTGGCGGCTTCTTCCGGCGAGTTTGCTGTTTTGTTGTTCTCGGCTGCCTTTAGCTCGTAAGGCTTTCGCGCGGCATCCCAGTCGGCGTGCCTTTCAACTTTGACTCTCCAGCCGTTGGTCCTAGTGGCTGCGCCCTGCAGAGCAATCCACAGGTCGACGACTCTTTCTGCGCGCCTCTGTTCTTCCACCGACATGGTCTTTCGTAATTCGGTCTCCTTGGTGGTCTGCTTCTTTATTTGGTTGCGGCTGGCACTGATTGCGAAGGGGTCTCCGCCCATCGCCGGAGAAATGGGAAGGGCCCCCCGGAAGGTGTTGATGCGTTTCCAGTTCTCCTCCTTGTCGAAAAGTAATCTTATGAGATCCCTCTCAGAGGCGCTGAGCCTATTCATGATCTCTGATCTCTCGATCGCAATTAGATTCCTCTTTGCCAATGCAGGATTTGTGCTCCTCTTCTCCTCAGCCTCCTGACGAAGCCGATCAATAATTCTCTGAGGCGTGTACATGATGATGGTCTGCGCTGTGGGCGAGACAACTTGTTGCTGAATCACGGCTAGTTGCTCTGGCGGGATCGCGCTGATGCCGCGTGCTTGATTGAATGTCTTCCACTGTCCATCCCCCTTCGTCGCGACAACTTGACCGCCTTCGTTTTTGAGGACCGTTCGAATTTCGTACCAATTGTTTTCGTGGTACTGAAGACTGACGGTGTACTTCATGTTTTCCGTCACGCCGAAACTGTTGGTGGTCTTGACGCTTCCCATGCAGATCCAATGATCTTTGTCATGCTCGCAGTCCCTATCCATCCCCAGCCAGGAGAATTCGGCCTTGTCAGGGTAGCGCAATAGTCGCTTGACGAATTGTTGGGCAAAATCGTCCGCGTCGGAACGGGAGCCGTATTTCCTGGCTTCCTCCCGCTCTTTCTCCTCGAGTTGTTTGGCAGCGAGCCTCTCGGCTTCTTGTTTTGCTGCTTTGGCTGCGGCTTCTTGCTTGAGTTTTTCAGATTCCTCGGCAGCGGCTTTTTCTCTTTGGCGATTCGCTATCGCCGCTTCTTCCTGCCGGCGTTGTTCTTCCTTCGCCTGCGATTCGGCTGCTTGGTTGGCTTTCTCGGCATCAAGCCTTGCTCGTTCCTCGGCCTGGGCCCTGGCAGATTCATTGCGTGTGTGAAGACCCAGCGAGAAGATAATCATCCCACCGATCAGAACCGCCAACCCAATGAAAATCCCGGCAATCCCAATGCTGGTCCGATACCAAGAAACCGGATTCACGGTCGGATTGGTAGTCGCTGCAACAGCGAACGACTCGCCGCACTTCGGGCACTTGACGCGCTGCCCGGTTGTGTTATCGAGAGCGCGCAACCTTGTTTTGCACCTAGGGCAGGTGACAACGATGGGCATAGGAGACCTCCGTTAGTTGTCGATTTCTTCCAAAAGCTTCTTGGCCTCTTCTGCCGTCCGTGTGCTGGGATATTCCTGGATAATGTCGCGAAGTCTCTGCTTGACCTTGCCCAAAAGGCGAGCGGAGTTTGCTTTCTTGCTGTCCTCGTAAAGGGCTTTTGCCAATTCCAGTTTGATACTGGCCGCTTGTTCGCGACGGTCTTGTTCACGACGCTCGGCCTGTTCGTGTTTCTCTTGTTCCGCCTTTCTCTTCACTTCGCCTTCGCGAGCCGTGCGCTCTCTCTCCGTATTGGCCTTTGCTTCAGCCCCCGCTCGCTCTTTCATTTCCAGACCTTCAAGGGAGGGCCCTGCAGGCATCTGTAGAACTGACGGAGCTGCTGGCGAATTTGACGGAGGATGCTGGTCTCCGTTCAGAGGGGCCTGATTCGTCGGCGGCGCTGATCGGGGGTTACGTTGGAACAGAGATAGGCAAGTAGTCCCGCTGCATGTGAGGACTGCCAGCGTGAAAAGAACGGCCCCGAGGCCGGCGATGCTTGTGACACAGCCGCAAGGCGGTCCTACTTTGGACTTCCGACCGCAGTTCTGGCAACGCTTCATCGTGCCGAAGGACATGGGGCGGATAAGGTGCTTCTGGAAGCAGTGAGGACAGTGCCACACTTTCGTCTGGGCGCGCATTGCAACAACTCCTAGCGGTGATACAAAGGTCTCAAAGCCTCGCAACGAAATCCTTGCTCGTTCCAGTGAGTCTCCGTTGGATAGGCGCAAAAAAAGAGGAGCGCCAAACCAAGGCTGCTCCTCAAGCCCCGACCAAGGGGCGCTACAGAACAGCACCTGGCCGACGCTCCCTTTCGGGAGCGCGATCCAAGCGCTGCTTCTGTAGCTCAAGGGCCTTTCGGCCCAGGTTGGTCGTTTTTGAGGAAGCAGTTCTTGACGCTCGCGCGTCTATCGGATTGTCGTCGTGGCCCTCTCTCGGCCACAATAATGCCGTGTCCTTGTCTCCTTTTCCGACGCGACTTCACTACGGTTGCCGTCACCCCACTGGGCGTGTTTTGAGTCTACATCCCGCTATCCGAGATTGCCAGCGTTTAGCAAAGGCTCTTTGCACTCGGAAGGGCAAAAAGGCATTCCGGTTATGAGAATGCAGACGCCAAATCATCCACCCACAGAGGAACCATGGTAAGACAGCCGCGTTGCTTGAACTATGCATCGCCACGAACTGGGCGCCGCCAGCTTAGCGCCGCCAGGGAGGAGCCGCGCTTACTTGGACTCAGTTGGAAGTCAAACGCTCAAACGTTGGGCGTTGTTACTTGCTTTCCTTCAAGCAGATTATTTATAATCACTTTCAAGTCTTGGGCGACATCAGCGGCTGATCGGCCGATCGCTGCCGGTGACACCAGCCAATATGGAGGCCGTATGGGGCCATACTACCCGTACGGCCTTTTTTGTTTGGCTCGCCAAGGATGTCGTCACGCGGGGGCTTTTCGGAGCCCCCCATGACGTTTGCCGGAACGGACAGGGAAGCAACCTCGGAACGAAGAGGGCCCAGACATGGACGTCGAAATGCGTCCGATCAATTCCATCCGCACTTACGAAAACAACCCCAGGCTTAACGACGAAGCCGTGGATGCCGTTGCCGCCTCGATCCGCGAATTTGGTTTTCGCCAGCCGATCGTAGTGGGCGAAGACGGCGTCATCATCGTCGGACATACCAGGTACAAGGCCGCCCTCAAGGTCGGGCTCGAGACAGTCCCTGTGCATGTCAACGAGGCACCCTCATCATGAAGGCGGGACGCAAACCCAAGCTGACCAAGGAGCTGCAAGATAGGCTCTGCGAGTTGATACGAGCTGGAAACTACTACAGCGTGGTTTGCCGGCAATGCGGCATCTCTGTATCGACCTTCAACGAGTGGCTCCGACGCGGTCTCAACAAGGAAACGGCCGGCCGAAAGACCCAGCCGATATATGCAGCATTTGCGACCGCAGTTCAGAAGGCGAAAGCAGAGGGCGAAATGCTCTCACTGGCCCGCATCCGCCAAGCTGCCCGGGGTGGCGACGTGATTGCTCGGGAAACCATCACGAGGAGTGACGGCACGCAGGTTCATCGAGAAAAGTACTCTCGCCCGGATTGGCAAGCGGATGCCTGGTTCCTGGAACGTCGGCACTCGATCCATTGGCGTCGGCGCGACGAACGCCAGATCACGGGCAAGGATGGGGAGCGCGTCCTGCCACCAGCCATAGACATTGCCTCCATGAGCGATGAGGAGTTGCGAAATGCCATCGCTGATCGAGAGCGAGCCATCGCCAGTCGATCCTGATCTGGACGCCATGTACCTGGAGATGCTTCGCCGCGAAGAAGCGGTCCGGAGTGCGCGATCCTCCTTCCGCAAATTCATTTCCTACGTTCGTCCCTGGTTCTTGTTCGCGTGGTTTCATGAAGAGATTGCGTCGGTGCTTGAACGCTGGGTGAACGGGGACCTGACCCGGGTGATGATCTTCCTGCCGGTGCAGCACGGCAAATCGGAAACGGCCTCGAGGCTCCTGCCGGCGTACATCCTGGGGAAACATCCGGACGCCGCCCTAGTTGCGTGCTCATACGGTGCAAGCCTCGCCGAGGACATGAACCGCGACGTGCAACTGGTGATGGACTCTGACGAATACCGGCGCGTGTTCCCCGGGTCGCCACTCCTGGGGAAGGGCGTCGCCAAGAAACACCGTGGTTCCTGGAAGCGCTCCAGCAAGGAGTTCAATGTCGTCGGCAAACGTGGCGTGTACCGATGCGCCGGCGTGGACGGGCCGATCACCGGTAAATCGATGGACTTCGGCATTATCGATGATGTGTTCAAGAACAGGCAGGAGGCAGACAGCCCGGTTCATCGCAAGCACGTATGGGATTGGTACACGAACGTTTTCAAGAGGCGCATGCGTTCGGATCTGGGACGGATCCTTATCGTTATGACGCGCTGGCACGAGGACGACTTGGCCGGCCGGCTATTGCGCATGGCCAAGGAAAACCCGAACGCCGAACAATGGCACGTCGTCATGTATCAGGGCTTGTGCGACAGAGAGGAAGCTAGCGAGCACGACCCCAGGCAAGAAGGCGAAGCCCTCTGGCCCGAGCGGTTCAGCCGGGAATACCTCGAAAAGGAGCGTGCGACCTCGGCGTATATGTTCAGCGCGATCTATCAACAAAAGCCCAGTCCCCCGGAGGGAGCCATTTTCAAGCGGGCATGCTTTCATTACTTCTATACAGACGAACGCCTGCAAGAGCACGACGGCCAGCGATTTCTCATGCGTGAATTCGTTTTGCCCATGGGAGAAACCGGCGAAACGCGGCGATTCCGTTTCGAGGAATGCCGTTGGTTCCAGGTCATCGACACCGCTCTGAAGGCTACGGACACCGCAGCTTTTACTGCCGTGGTCACCGTCGCCGTCACTCCGAAGAATGACGTCTTGGTCTACCACGTCTGGCGGCAGCGCTTGGAGGTTCCCGAACAGTTCGGCGCTTTGATGGAGATGCGCGTCGGGGAGGCCGTGTTCGATCCGCAATCCCGTGCGTTCTTGCATCGCGGGTCCATGAAGCCGTGGCCCTGTCCGCTGCTGTACCAAGCAGTCGAAGAAGCGGCCAGCGGCATCGGACTGTTGCAAACAGGGGCGGCCGCGGGGCACCCGTTTCGGTCACTCAAGGCAACCGGCAGTAAAGAGCAACGTGCTGTCGCCATCGCCACCATGTACGAAAACGGCAAGGTATGGCACCGAAACGGGGCCAGTTGGGTAGCCGCGTTCGAAGATGAGTTGCTGATGTTTCCGAACGGTACGTTCCTCGACCAAGCCGACTGCATGGGGCACGTGGGCATGTTGGTTCAGGAAACCTCAGTTGCCGCCAGGCCGATCGAGGGAGAGTTGCTATGCAGCCCGAATCCCTACCTCGACACCGGGGCCGGCGAAACTTACAACATCGACGGCGTCGAGGTTTACTTCCCGCCGGATTGAGCGCTCCGCCCGGACGATCGGTGCGCGAAGCTACGTTGTGATCGAGTGGAGTTCGACGATACCTTACTTGGCGATCCTTCGCCTTCCGGAGCAGAGACCATGAAAATTCGTGACCGCATCATAAGGTTTGACCGGGTGCCGGCGTCCGAGCTGTTGCCCCATCCCAAAAACTGGCGGACGCATCCGCAAGCCCAGAGGGACGCCCTCAAGGGCGTGCTGGCCGAAATCGGCTATGCGGGCGCCTGTCTGGTCCGCGAAACCGAACACGGCCTGATGCTGATTGACGGCCACTTGCGGGCAGAGACGACGCCGGATGCGATGGTCCCGGTGCTTGTGCTGAACGTGAACGAGCAGGAAGCAGAGAAACTGCTTCTGACCTACGACCCGCTCTCAGCAATGGCCCAGGCGGACAAGGAAGCGCTCGCCAAGCTGATGCGCGAGGTCGATGTCGAAAACTTGGCCGTGAAGGAGATGCTCGACAACCTCGCTGTGGAGCATCATCTCCTTGGCCCCGAGAGTACCGGCCTGGTTGATCCCGACGACATCCCGAGCGCTCCAGACGCAGCCGCCACGCTGCCAGGCGACCTCTACATCCTGGGCAATCATCGGTTGCTTTGTGCGGACAGCCGCAAACCCGAAAATGTCGATCGGCTGCTGGACGGGGCGGAAATCCACCTGGTCAACACAGACCCGCCTTACAACGTCCGCGTCGAGCCCCGGAGTAATAACGCCATTGCCGCCGGGCTAAGCTCGTTTCCCTCGGCGAGGGAGATGGAAAACCGGCATCACCAGGGATTCGATCTGGCCAGGCATCCGGAGAAATCCAAACCGACGCAGAAGAAGTTGCGGGCCAAGGATCGCCCGCTCGAGAACGACTTCGTTACCGACGAGGCTTTTGATGAGATGTTGCATGCATGGTTCGGCAACATGGCCCGCGTGCTGGTGCCGGGCGGGTCATTCTACATCTGGGGCGGGTACGCCAACCTCGGTAATTACCCACCTGTGCTCAAGAAGTGCGGGCTGTACTTTTCGCAGGGGATCATCTGGAACAAAATGCATCCCGTGCTAACCAGGAAGGACTTCATGGGATGTTTTGAGATTGCGTATTACGGTTGGAAGGAAGGCGCCGGCCACAAGTTCTACGGGCCCCCAAACGCTTACGACCTCTGGGACATCAAGAAGGTGAACCCGCAGAATATGATCCACTTGACCGAGAAACCCGTCGAGCTGGCCTCGCGGGCCATGCAGTACTCGTCCCGGCCCGGGCAAAACGTCCTGGATTTGTTTGGAGGAAGTGGTTCCACACTTGTCGCTGCGGAGCAAACGGGGCGACGGGCCTTCTTAATGGAACTCGACACGTTGTACGCCGACATCATCGTCGAGCGCTATGTGCGGTTTGTTGGCCTCCCCGGCAAGGTGCGTGTCTTGCGTGATGGCAAAGAATACACCCTTCAGGAGGTGAAGGACATCGCCGCCAAGGCCGCGCAAGCTGCTGGCGAGGCACGGCCTGTGGAAAAGGACGCCGAGGCCTCCGAAACGTAGCCCTCTGTTCGCCACGTTTGCGCACGTCGCGTTGCCGGCAGCCAGGTCGAACAACGGTGGCCAGTCCGTCACTTCCACGATGCGCAGGCCATTCTGGCGTAGGTGCACCTAACCAGCGGGGCCGCACGGCAGCAGTCATTGAGCGTAGCTGAGGATGGCGCGACAAGGTAAGGGACAAGAGGCAATTCATACCTAAATCATGGGTGTTAGAAATCCTTGACGCGGGTCGGCGGACGGTGTCCAATCGGCAAAGGCCTTTCTGCACCAACACCATGGAGAACCCGCGATGACACGCTTGCCCTGTTGGATTCGGCTGACGGCGGGCATCGCAATGCCGTGCGCGCTAATGGTTGGCCTGTCACCCGGTGCTACGGCCGCTGCCGACAACGATTCCAGGCCGATTCGCGCTCTTCTGGTTGTCGGCGGCTGCTGCCACGATTATGCAAAGCAGAAGGACATTCTTACCAAGGGCATCTCTGCACGCGCCAACGTTCAATGGACGATCGCCTACGATCCCGACACGACCACCTCGCACGTGAACCCTGTTTACGAAAAAGCGGACTGGGCCGAGGGGTTCGACGTCGTTGTTCACGATGAATGCTCGGCCGACGTCACGGACCTAACGGTCATCAACCGCATTCTCGATTCACATCGCAAAGGGCTGCCGGGAGTTGTATTGCACTGCGGCATGCACTGCTACCGTAGCGAAGGCTTTCCCAAGGCGGTGACGCCGTGGTTCGAGTTTACGGGATTGCAATCGACTGGTCACGGGTCGCAGCGGCCGATTGCCGTCAGCTTTGTGGATAAGGAAAGTCCGGTTACCAAAGGTTTGGAGAATTGGACCACCGCCAACGAAGAACTTTACAACAACAGCGCTGGCAAGCTCCTGAACACGGCTCACGCCCTAGCGCGTGGCAAGCAGGGATCGCGGGATAGCGTCGTCGTCTGGACCAATCTCTACAACAAGAAGACGCGCGTCTTTGCAACGACGCTGGGGCATAACAATGACACCGTGGCGGACGCCCATTATCTCGACCTCGTAACGCGCGGTCTCCTTTGGTCCATCGATAAACTTGATGAAGCGCATCTGAAACCGGCCAAGAAAGTGCTGCTGGAGGAGGCGAGCGGGCCCGGGAAGTAAGGCACAGGGAATTCGTCGCGAAGAGTGCTCCGGACATCGATTTGCTCCTTCAGGTCATCGACCAGGCTTACGACCGCAAGTCTTGGCATGGGGCGAACCTGCGCGGCTCGATTCGCGGCGTGGAGGCAGCGACGGCGGTGTGGCGGCCAGGCGAAGGCCGTCACAACATTTGGGAACGGAATGATATACTTAACAGACCCACTGTGAGCCAGGAAAGCCCGGACATGCTACCTGTGCTCTTCTCTTAGTAATTTCACGGCTTCGTTCATGGCCTTGTCGTACAGTTTTCGTTCATTTTTCAAAATCACATCAGGAACATGGGCTCCCGATTCCTCCCAGAGCCTTAGCCGGGCGGCATGTAAACCGAGCAGGAAGCACTTGAATTCTGCGGCTGAACAATACTCGGCCAATTCCTTCAATCTCGCGCCTCCGAGATTGATGCGTTTGGCAAACTCTTCCCCAAAATACGGCTCCATGTTAATCCTCTCTCGCCGTCGATGATGGCTCCAAACCGCACTAAATGGCTCCCTTCTCAACGCCGGCGTAGAATCGAGATCAAGAGGCATAGGCCGAGGAGTCGTCGACTCGTGCAGGCTTGCGCCCGCAAACACTTCGGTGTTTCGGACCGATGCGCGCAGTGGACATCGACTTGCCTGCGCTTGTCGATGTGACCGCCGTAGATTGGCGGAATTGCGGTATGCGC
This sequence comes from Gemmataceae bacterium, assembly GCA_035296965.1. Classification (GTDB taxonomy): domain Bacteria; phylum Planctomycetota; class Planctomycetia; order Gemmatales; family Gemmataceae; genus DATGZX01. Next base: position 3,279 of record DATGZX010000209.1, on the reverse strand, counting down.
GGAGTGTGGCGGACCTCCGCGCGCAAGCGTCGTTGCCGATCCAGGTCGATGCCTGGTGACGGTCGAGTCGCGGCTCTTTCGCGACAGGTTCTCGGGAAATAGCACAATTGCTTTGAACTTTTCGCTTTCAGCGCGCACCTATCTTGTGTAGTCGGCTACTTTTGATGTTCGGAAGGCCGCGAATGGCCCAGACCGCTGACCGGATTTACAGAAGTGTCTTGGTGATCCGCTTTCAGAGCGGAGACCGAGCCGCCTTTGAAGAGCTGATTGAGCTGTTTCAGCCAGGGCTAAGATACTTTTTGAAGAAAATGCTTCGTGACGGCCACCAAGGCGATGACTTGTCTCAGGAAGTGTGGCTGGACGTCTTTCGAGGCATCGGGAAACTGGCTGACCCAGGCGCGTTCGCCGGTTGGCTCTACCAGATTGCCCGGCGTCGCGCATACCGTCATCTGCGCCAAGAGCGGCATCTACCCGGAAGCATCGAGGGCATCGACGTTGCCGACAAGGAGGATGAAGATTTTTCCGCCGAGGACGCCGAGAAGGTCCACGCGGCATTGGACCATCTGCCGCCCGAACAGTGCGAAGTGTTGCTGCTCCGGTTCATCGAAGAAATGAGCTACGAGGAGATTGCCCGTGTCACGGCCAGCCAGCTCGGCACGGTGCGCTCGCGGATTCATTACGCCAAAATCGCTTTGCGAAAAGCGATGGAAAGGAGAGCAGAGACATGAGCGAACGGGAGCTGATAAAGGCCCTGCAGGAGCTGATCGCCAAACATGCGCCGCCAACTTCTCGGGCCGGACAAATGGCTCAAGAGATAAGCCGCCAGGAAGAAATTCGCGTACGGTTCTGGGCGGCGATCACTCTTCTTCTGTTCGCTGTCGGAGCACCCGGCCTTATTTTGTTTTTCATTGGGATGTACCAATTCACTTGGCACGTTCGTTTAGGAGGCAGCTTCGGCGACACCTGGCTGATCACGCACCTTATGTGGGTCTTTGGCGCGTCGGCTGTAGCGCTATTGGCAGCATGCGTCAGCACGGTTTTTCTGGTTTTTTCGTCCCGCCGCGCTACATTACGGCAAATCAACGTCAGTCTTGCGGAGATTTCCCATCAGCTCAAACAACTTCGACAAGCGGGGCAACCGGTGGAAAAAGAACAAAATGGGTCGGGTTAGCTTATTGCCCGCAGCCATTTCAGCCTGAACACGACGGTGCAAAGTTTTGGGGCCTTCCGTTGCGCGCAGCCGTCCCCTCGACCCAATTGCCAATCGTTCGATGTCCCCCGTGGCGCCCAATCCTCAGCGCCTCGGTGACCAGCCCGTGGGCCATCGATCGGCGGTCAGGAGGTTATGCGACTCAAGTCACTCGCTCTTCTTGCGCGCATACCCTTGCCACACCCATTCGATGGCGTGAGGTAGGAATTGCGCCTGGGCATTGCCAACGCTGTGGCCGGCGTTCAGGCAGAAAAGATAATGGTGATGATAGCCCTTGGCCTTCAGCACCTTGGCCATTCGGTTGTTGGCCTCGACCCAGTCGTGCATGTTGTCGCGCATGACATTGGGGTTCAATAAATCCCGGTCGCCCACGGAGATGAAAATCCGGATGGGCTTCTGCGGACTATTGGGAATGATCGTTTCATGAAAGTCCCAGGCGCCAGCGGGCGTCTCGGGGTTGAAGGGCCATTGCTGGTTCACGAAGGTGCCTGAGGTGGTCAGCACGCGATGGTAAAGATCCGTGCGATACCAGGCCATGATGAGTGCGGCCGATCCGCCAGAACTGTTGCCCATGGTTGCACGGCCGTCAGGGTCCTTGGTCAGCTTGACGTCACAGTTCTTCTCCACGCGCGGCAGGACCTCGGTTTCGATGTAATCCGCATACATCCCGGACATCGTGTCATATTCCTTGCCACGCTCATGCCCCTGCGCATCGCCGCCACCATTGGCGATCATGATGGTAATCATTGGCGGCACCCGCTTCTGTGCGATCAGGTTGTCAAGAATACGCGGTAGCTCCATGTTCGGTTTGCCCATGGGACCGTCGTGGCAGACCATAAACGGCGCATGGGTGCCCGCCACATACTGGGCAGGGATGTAAACGGTGATCTGGCGCTTGTAGTCGATGCTGTGGGTTTCGACGATAAGAGTCTTGGGGTTTTTCGGGTCCACCTTCCCGAAGACGTTTCGGGCAATCCCTGGATTGAAGAGTTTGGTCTCCTTCGAATCGATGGTGAACTGCTTCACCTTCCCCTGTGGAACGCCTTCGATCACCTTGCGTTCAGGGGCGGGTTTGTATTCGGGGCCGATCACAAAATTGCCGTCCACATCCAGTGGCGGATTCTCGCCGGTTTTCAGCACCTTAAAAGGCGGGGAACCGGGTTCATCAAACTTGCGAACCGGCGGTTGCGCAAAAGCTGTTTCTCTGAACAAGCACGTGAAGATTAGAAATGCCGCTAATGGCTTGGACATGAGGTATCCTCGCAAGTCTTGTGGACTCGGGATCGAGTCTCTGGAAGCCGATGCTCTGCCTTCTCCCTGCCAGGATAGCGCGCCGAAGCGACGAAGCCCATGTCGATTGCATGGACTGGGCCTACACGCCGAGTGCAGTTCTTTGACTCCGTGGCGTGCTGCGGTCCCATCGACCTAAGCGCGCAGGATGGGGTGGCCAGCGCGCTGAGGACCGACACACGAATGGCAGCTTTTGACCAAGGCAGAATTCGATGAAGAAATCGAATGGACCTGGTATCTCCTCCGGCACCACGAAGGCCGACGCGCCCGTCATAGGGCCTCGATGATGGCTCCTGATTACGCTCACTGGCACGGCATGTACGAGGTGGCAGATCGTTTTACATGCACTTCATTCCCCAGGCTCGCGAGATTGCCCACAAGGCCGACGCGGCTGGAAGGACCCGAAGCTCGGCCCCCTGCAGAACAACGGCGGTCCGGCACAGACTATGGCGCTGCTCGCGGGCAGCCCCGCCCTCGGCGCCGGCGATCCAGCCCTCCTGGGGACGACCGATTAGCGCGGCGTGACCGGCAAACGCGTAGTCGATGTGGGGGGCCTTCCAAGCGAGCTAACCATTCGCCGGATAGCCGCCTGGGACGACTCGTCGCGCTGGACAAGGCGGGAGAACATGCCTGTTTGCTCGGCTTGCCTGCGCAGGCACGGTCCAGAGAGGTGGCGCGTTTCGCTTTGGGTGTTCGGACGGCAAGGTAGACAAGGTCTCTTCGGTCACGGCTTGCGTCTCCGGCCCCATTTCTTCTGAACCGTCAACGCCAAAGGACTA
>DATGZX010000208.1:0-28724 GCA_035296965.1 Gemmataceae bacterium | reverse complement strand
CCCTACGTGTTTACCGGTGAAGATGGGGACAAATTAGCCGTGTATTACGGTACCCCTGATGGCACGACTCCAACGGGGACGTATGATCTGGTCCATGTAAGCGGCAAAGTAGGCTTCGGCGGCACGTACCAGGCGTTTTTCTTGGCCGAGTTTGTACCGTATGATCAGGAATGTACCGGGAAATTCAACGGTGTCACCGGCGGCTGGACCATGTACGCCACCACCGAGCCCTTTGTGTTGGGATCCACCGACCCGCTTGGCTACGAGTGGTCGGGAAAGGGCTCCCTAACTTTCGCAAAACAGAGGCGCTAGAGAGGAGATCGTTGGAAATCTGACGTAGCCTGTGCGCGCAGAATTCAGCCATGCCTGGATTTTGCGCGCACACTTTCACCAGCTGTGCGCCGGATGCCATGTTTTCGCGGTCCTTGAGCGCGCTCTGGTAGTTAGAACATCGCCTGCAAGGGGACGCGAAAGCGCCCCGGGTTCAACCCACAAATTCTGCAAGTGGATCTATGGGCAAAATCACATCGCCCATTCCCGCACAAAACCGGGCACTGGACCAAGGCCAATCGGTAGGTTGACTGACACAAGAGACCATGTGCATTCACCGACTGCCACTGCGGCATGCGAGGATCTTCTGCGTTCGTGTGAAACTTCTTCAGAGTTTGGAAAAGGAAGGACCTTCTCTCCCAGGGTGCGCCGCCGCGACATGCGTCGCGACAGCGACCCTGGGCTCCGTTGTGCAACTGCTTCGCAGTAGGAAACCGACCCGCAAAGTTGGGTAGATACCAATGGACAATGGCCGCGTCTCTATATGACGGTGCGTAATTCGGCGGCATTTGTGGGGCACGTTTTCAACGTGCCGGCCGGCGTCTGGGCACGTTACAAACGTGCCCCACAAACCGCCGCTGCCGATTCACGCACGGCCATATAGGTTCCGTGACACGATTGCGGCGGTCGGGTTCGATCTGCTTGGGCAGATTCCGCCAAGACAAGCAATGCAGCTGACTGGCTGCCTTGTATGGGCTAAAATGACACTTGCGCGGACGTACCCCAGACAACACGTCTTAGATAGAGTTTCGATCACGTTCTGATCGACGCGATCCCCACCTGAGCATTTCTGCGGATTTTTCCAGGGAATCGGGCCCGTCATGAGAAACTGCAATTCCAAACACAATAGTAACAGAATCCCTAATATCGCGTGAAATTCGCCTCCGAATGCATTTTGCGCCAAGGGCCTTTTTAGTCCCAAAATGATCACCACGCAAAAAGCCCGTGTTTTTGACACTTTCTGAGGTCTCGACAGGGCATTTCGGGAGGGGGCCATTCTCAAAATGCTTTGGCCTTGCCAAAAGCCGCGTGTTTTCCGCGATTTTTGCAAAGTGCGGAGTTCGCGCTGAGGCGCCTTTTGGTCCTTCCTGTTGGCAGGCCAAGCTTGACTATCTGCACGCCAACTCCTGTCGCAAGGGGCTGGTAAGGCAGCCGGAGCATTGGCGCTTTTCCTCGGCTGGGTATTGGCTCAACGAGGATGAAATGGCTTGCGACGCGTTGCTGAGCCGGGTTTACTGGTGAGGGCGGGGGAGGGAGACCTTCGGTCATGAGGAGCGGCGGGGTCAGAGACCCTCGCCGAGCGCGGAGAAGCGAGCCGAGCACTTCAGTTCCAAACTGGCAAAAGGGCTCATCCGGCAGAAGGCTTAACCAAAAGTATAGAATTCGATGGAGGCTTCGAATTCCAGGCGAATGTGGTTTGCATCCAGGCCGGAGCTGAACCAGGCGGCGAGCCCCGCGGCATCGGAACTGCGGTGTAAAAGCGTGTTGTAGTACGCCTCGATCAGGTTGCCGCGGAGTTCGGCCGAGAACAGGAACTCTTGCGCCACGCCGTCGTGCCCCAGAGACGGGAGGTCGGCGACATGGCTGGCCACTTCGCCGTTGCTGCCCGTGCGATTGAGCAGCACCAGGTACAGCGCCTGCACGTAGCGCTCGTCCGCAGTCCCGGAGCTGACAAGCAATTGCGCGCGGGTGTTGAACTCCAGAGAGCCCAGGATGCCGCTGAGCGTCACCTCCTCGGAAGCCCCTCCCGTAAGCATGCTGACCCAAGGCTGCTGTTCATTGGCGCCCAGGGGCCGGCCCAGATAAGTCCGGTACCACGTGTCGACCAAATGCCGGCGGGCTTCCGGCGAATCCTCAATGTCCGCGGCAACCACGGCCTGGCCATTGGAACTGCTCTGTAGAGTAGCGACCCAAGCGTTCAGTTCGGACAAACTGCCGGTCCGACCCAGGGCGTTGAGGTAGAGCACTTGCACGAACCGTTGCGCGGGAGACAGGCCGGCCAGGGCCGTTGTACGGTCCGCCGTGTCTGGGCCGTAGAACGTGCTGACGCTCGCCGCATTGGCGACATTGATTGGCCCGATGTTGGTAAAGGTCACCGGCTGCTGGCCGTTGGCGGTGAATCGGCCGTTGGCCGTGAACAGCGCAAGATTGGCGGCGTCGAAATTGAGCGCGGAGGCGGGCCCTCCGCCGTCAATGTTGATGGCCGCGTTCGTCAAAGGCGTTACGTTGAACGTGTCACTGCCGCCCAAGCTGTTGAGACGGAGGCTGTTGACACCCGGGATGAAGACGTCGATCTGGTGATTTAGCTGAATAGTTCCGCCATTGGGCGCCGTTACGGTGAAGGTATCGGCGCCGCCGGCACCGTCGTATTCGAGCGAATCCTCCGGGGTGTTGACGGCGCCGCTGAGGAACGTGAGGGTGGCGGCCTGTCCCAGCCCGTGGAAGGTCAGCGGGGCCGTGGCGCCGGTGCTGGTGCTTACGTCAACCGTCCCCGAGTCAGGGCTGCTGCCGGGCTTGAGAAGGACTTCGTCCTGCCCGGCCGGAGTGCGGACCGCCAACGTGTCCGCGGTTGTGCCGCTTTGGCCGTCAATCACCACTGCTCCAATCGCCGTGAATGCCACGCTCGGCGAGCCCGTGGCCAGCACGCTGCCGCTGTCCACGCCGGTTGGGTCGTATTCGAAGCTCTCGGCACTCGACGTGCCGGTGATCGTCAGGGTGCCCGACCCGCCCGCTCCGCCGCCGTTGACGGTGATGCCGGTCAACGCTGTGGGAGTGGTCACGTGACTAATGTTGATCGCGTCGCTGCCGGCTAGGGCGTTGATAACCAGGTTGGCCTTGTTATTGAACTCGTAGGGCTCCTGGTTATCGACAGTGACCAATCCCGTGTTGCCCACGAAGATGCCGCCGCCCGGGCCCTGGGAGTAATCGATGGTGCTGTCGGCGGACGCGCCGTTGACGGTGGCCAGCACGGCGGGAACGTTGTCCAGCACGGGAGCCAGGTTCTGGAAGTACACCGTCTGGGTGCCACTGGGGCCGACGATCACGCTGGAGCCTTCGCCTGGGTTGGGTCCCACGTTATAAGTGTCGCTGGTCTGCGTAACGCCGCCGGTTTGCGTTAAATCGAGTGTGTTGAAGCCCGTGCCGCCGTCATAGCGGATGCCGTTGGGGATGTCGATCAGGGTATGGGAACTGTCCACCGTTAGATTATCGTTTCCAGCCAGACCATTGATGTTGATCTGCAACACCGCCGCCTGCTCGGCAAAGAAGCCCGTCGCGCCGTTCAACGAAATCTCCAGGAATTGGCCCGTGGCGTCTGTGGTTACCGCAAAGGCATCGTCCTCGCCCGGGAAGTCCTGGTCACCAGTGACGGTCACCACCTGGCCGCCCGGCGTGGAGACAACCGAGGACAGAGAGGTGAACGCCAACCCGATGCCCGAGAAGGTGACCAATGCGAAGCCAGGCTGCGTAATCGTCCCCGCGCCGGTGCCCGTGGGGTTGATTGCCCCCGGGCCATCGTAATTCAGCGTGTTGCCCGGCACAGCAGTGGGCGCACCGCCGTCGATGGTGGCCGATAAGCCCACCGGGACAGGGCTGATGTTAAATGTGCCGTTGCCGTTGCCGGAGTTCACATCGAGGGTCGTCAGGCCGGCGGCCACGAGGGTGACATCTACCTGGATCGTATCGTTGCCCGCCTGGGTGTCGACCGTCGCTGCCGTCTTGTTGCCGAAGTTGATGAGCTCGAACGAGCCCGTTCCCCCGTCATTGATCTGATCGGTCTGCGCGCCCCCGACGATCGGGCCGTTGACGACGTCGACGGTCTGGTTCCCTGAGGGGGAGTTGAATATGAACGAGGGGGAGGGAACGGTGTCGTCGATTGGGGTCAGATTCGAGAACTGGATCGGAATGCTGCCGTTGTAGGTGATGGAACCGGCACCTGGGCCGGTGGCGGTGTAGACCTCGCTGGTGAATGAACCACCCTCGAGGGCCAGGGAGTTGGAACCGCCGCCGGTCGCCGCCAGGGGATTGTAGCTCAGACCAGAACCGGGAAGTGGGTTGCCGTTGGCGTAGTCGATGGTCAGACTCTCGCCCGCGGTCGTGCCACCCACCACGACGCTGGCGAGATCACTGATCGGGAAGAAGCGCTGGAAGACACCGGAGACATTGGCCTCAAACTCGCCCGCGGAGACCGAAATCGTCGTATTGAGCGCGGTCGGAGCAGTGTAGAGGGTGTTGAGGTTCACGGTCAGGGCGCCGTTTGCGACTCCCGTGAAATTGTCGGCGAAGCCGGGCTTGTCAGTAGTGAAGTCGACCAAGCCCCTGCCGGCAGCCTGATAGGATTCACGGCCAAACTGTCCAGTCGAGAACGTCCCGTGGGTCCCTCCCGTGTCGATAACGAAGCTGTCACTGCCGCTGTTCGCCGTGTCGGCAAAGGTGACGGTATTGCCGGCCGGAATTCCATTGGCGGTCACGTCGAACGTGTCACTGCCTGCATCAGATGCTGAGATCGTCGTATCGGCATCCACCGACTGGATGGAGATGGTAGCGTCGCTCGGGTTCGTGGCGAGATTGATGGACGTGACCGAGTTGTCCGGGCCAGTCGCCGTGTTGCCGTTTGTCGTCCACCCCGCGCTGACCGCTCCCGGAGAGAGGATGAAGGGCTGGTTGTCGACGAGCGTGTAGGTTCCGCCGGGACCCGTGGTCGAAACGGTCAAGCCGCTCGAGTTCCCGATGTAGGACAGGACTCCGTTGCTGATGTTCAAGCCCGACGGCACTGTGCGGTCTTCCAGGGTTTCGAGCAGCGGCCGACACTTCTTCGAAAGCATTCGGGAGGTTGGTTTGGTTTCACGCTTGCTGTTGCGAGGGGATGATGCAAATGCCTGGCGGAACCAGTTCTTCATGAGGGGGCCTCACTTCGCGTAGGGAAGAAGGACGAGGAACGCGAGCCGAGAGCCGCCGCGAGACGGTTGGACTCCCCACTCTCATTTCGGCACTAAATAATATCTGAATTAAGGAGCGTAACGTCGAGACAGGGGCTAGTCAACTAGAAACTGCGCAATCTATCGATCTTCTCTAATACTCCGAAACACGCCAATTTAACGGGTGAAAAAAGTGAAAAAACGGGACGCGGCCCGTTCACAGGGCCTGCATATCGAAGGAAGCCGCTCGGAGAGTTCGTTGCCGCCGAGTGCCTTTGGGACACGCAAAATGGCGCTGCCAGGAGGCCCACAAGCCCGGCGGGATCCACCGGGACTTGAAGACCAGCAACATCATGCTCGATCGGCGCTCGCAGCCGCGGATCATGGATTTCGGCCTTGCTTGGCGCACCCGCTTGGCAAGCGGGACCTCCCCTCGGTGACTACTTGGAAATCAAGCTACGGCGCACGGCCGGCATGTTCTTCGCGCTGACGTCGTGAGTTTCGAAGAGGACGCCTTTATCCGTTTCGTGCTGAACCAACCGAACGCGTTTGGTGATCTCCTGACTGGTGGCCTTGCCGCGCTCAGCGTCCGCAAGAAATCCGAGAATGGCCTCTGAAGTGGGCGCGGTGAATTTCTTGTCCTTCTGCATCTCGGCGATGGCCTCGACGGTGCTGCCCTTCAAGAGTCCCGGCCAAACTTTTTGAAATAGGCCGTGCGAGATGTAGATGTCGGCGTTGGTGATCTTGCCGTTGATCGCAACCGCGTAGCCAATCACATCGTTCTTGCCATCCACGATCGAGGCAAGTTTCTTTAGATAGGCATCGGTCGTTTGTCCCAGCTTCGCGTTCTCCAGAGTCAGTTGCAGACTGCTTGCTGATGCAGAGCTGCGCACCTCTTGGCCCAGGTTATTCGCGAGCTGCATCTGTGTCTTATCCACATTCTTCCAGACTTCCTGTTGTTGTTTACTCTTTCGCAAAGCGATCTTCAGGCCATTGGTCGGCGCCTGATTCAGGCTGACTTCGAAACGCCCAACGTTTTCAGCGCCGCGCTGCGTCCAGCGGCCGGCCTCCACGCAGAATGAGGCGATCGGCATTTTTCCCGATTGCGCGGGCACGATCAGATCGTGGGCAATCACGCGATCTTGCTGCCCGCCTTTGACGATGTCGCCCGCCTGAACGAACACCTCGTCCTTGGAGACGTTTTCGATGCTGAGTTGGTTGACGTTTTTCGTTTCGTGAACGATGACCTTTTTCTGGGCGAGGGCTTCCGGGAGCGTCAGGTAGTTCTTGTCCTTGACCCGATCTTGGCCGTGGATCAGGTAGATGGTCAGATTTTCATAGGTGTACGGCCCGGATAGGCGGTAGGCCGGGGCGGCAATTGTGGGCTTGTCCGCCACGGGATCCCCGGCGGCCGAGATGCTGGCCGCGAACGCGAGCACGAAGCCGAGAATGCACAACAGGTTACCGAAACTGGCACGGGACCTGGACATGACCCTATCCTCCAACTGCTTGGGAGACGGAACCGAGAGCGTTCGCCACACGTTTGGGGCCTAAAGAGCCCGTTCTCCAGAGATGGGAATTGCACTGCCTACTTTCCCTGTCGGGCCCTCTATATCTATAGACGAGGGTGAGGAGAAAATGGCACCAAGAAATTGCCTCGGATAAGGCGAAATTCATCCGACCTGATTCTGAAAAGCACGCCATCGAGCCCAAGAAGTCGATCCTTGCACGCGGCTACCCTCCTGGCGTGCTGACGCGACCCCGCTCACCTGCCGTCTTTTTTCGACGATGGCGCTTGCACCCTCGTACTTGGTCCGCGTACCATAGGGACAAGAATAGCCCGCCTGATCTTCCTGCCTGCCGGCGAAAGACTGGTCTCCGTTGGTGTTGGAAAACCGTCTACCGGAGTTCACTCATGGTGCCAGGAACTCGGGGGTCCCCGCTGCTGGTGGCCGCTGTCAGCCTGCTGATTGCTTCTGCTCTCCATGCTCGACCCGTACACAAGCAAGCTCTGGCCGACTACTTCGGTCCCTATCTCTCCAGGAAACTGAATGACTGTCGAACGTGTCACCTGCCCGAGCAACCTGGAGAATCCAAGAACGATCTCACTGCCGAAAAACCGCACAATGCGTTCGGGGCACGTCTGAAAGCGGTGAAGTCTGAGCTGCGCAAGGCCGGCAAGAAGACCACCATCGCGGATCGCCTGGAAGCGATTGCCAACGAAGACAGCGACGGCGACGGCGTCTCCAACATTCTGGAGCTGTTAAGCGGGCATTATCCCGGCGACCCCGATGATAAACCCACGCCTGCCGAAATCGAGGAAGCCAAGAAAACCCTGGTTGCATTTCGAAAGTTCAAAAGCGGCTACGCATGGAGACCGTTTGAGAAAGTTCAGCGACCACCGCTGCCGCAGGTGAAGAACAGCGCCTGGGTTCGCAATGGCATCGATGCGTTGATCGCGGCGGAGCACGAGCAACACGGTCTGACGCCACGTCCCGAAGCGACTAAGGCGGTCCTCTTGCGGCGCGTGTATGTGGATCTCATCGGTTTGCCACCGACCCCGGAGGAACTGCACGCATTCCTTGCAGACGACTCCCGCGATGCCTACGAACAAGTCGTCGATCGACTTCTTAATAGTCCGCATTACGGCGAACGTTGGGGCCGGCATTGGATGGACATCTGGAGATATAGCGATTGGGCAGGCTGGAGCGACGGCGGCCAGATCCGCGACAGCCAACCGCACATCTGGCGCTGGCGGGACTGGATCATCGAATCTCTCAATCGCGACAAGGGCTACGACCGGATGATTGAGGAGATGCTCGCCGGCGATGAACTGGCCCCGGAGGATCCCGACACGCTCAGGGCCACCGGCTATCTCGCCCGCAATTACAAGATGCTTAGCCGCGAGAAGTGGATGCAGGATACCGTCGATCACACCGCCATGGCGTTCCTGGGCGTAACGCTTGGCTGCGCCCGCTGCCACGATCACATGTACGATCCCATCTTGCAAAAAGAATACTATCAGGTGCGGGCCATCTTCGAGCCCCACAATGTCCGCATCGATCGGGTTCCCGGCCACGCCGACACCGTTAAGGATGGTCTGGCGCGCGTCTATGATGCCAATCCGCAAGTTGCAACGCACCTTTTTATCCGCGGCGACGATCGCACGCCAGACAAGACAGCTTTATCCCCGGGTGTTCCCGAGGTGCTTGGCGGAAGCGTACTCAAGGTCGAACCTGTGAAGTTTTCACTCACATCCTATACGCCTGACAAACGAGAATTCGTCGTGCATGAGACGTTGGCGGCCAGCCAAGCCGAGATCGCGAACTCCCAGGATGCTCTTGAAAAGAGTATTCGGGACGCTGCCATAGCACTCGCGCGAGCTGTCGGCGCCAATACTTTGTCGAGGCTCCCTCTAACACAATCGACACTGGAAAGCCTGCAAATCGCTCAGGTAAATGCAGAACTCGCCAAGGCACAGTACGCGGCCCTGTCGGTCACGATTCGTGCAGAGCAGCTCGAGGAGGCCGGCAAGAAGGACACGGCGGAATGGAAGCAGGCCGCGACCGCAGCCACGATTGCTCAGCGAAAAACAGCCGTGCTGCAGAACAAGCAGCAACTATTGACGACTCAGAAAGCCCTGCATGGCGCCGTGGGAGCGAAGCCCAAGGTCGAATTTTCGCAGAAAGTGAAGAACGTCGAGCGAGCGCTCGCGAAGGCCGAAGCTGATGCCAAGCTGCCTGCCACTACTGCTTACACCAAACGAACGCTGGCAACTTATTCTCCAGTAAGCAGCGGCAGGCGACTTGCGTTCGCGCGGTGGATTGCGAATCGTGACAATCCGCTTACGGCGCGGGTTGCGATGAACCACATTTGGTTACGCCATTTTGGCCAGGCGATTGTACCGTCGGTTTCCGATTTTGGTCGCAATGGCCGGCCGCCTTCCCACCCTGCTCTGCTGGATTGGCTAGCCGTGGAATTCATGGACTGCGGCTGGAGCACGAAGGCGATGCACCGGCTGATTGTCACGAGCAACACGTACAGACAGGCTTCGACCTCCGACCCAGCCAACGTCGCTATCGACCGCGACAACAAGTACCTCTGGCACATGCCCTCGCGGCGCATGGAAGCGGAGATCGTGCGTGATTGCATCTTCTATGTCGCAGGCAAGCTCGAACCGACATTGGGAGGGCGGGAGATCGACTACCATCTGGGTTTGACAACGCCGCGCCGGAGCGTCTACTTCCGGCACGCAGCCGAAAAAGAGATGGAGTTCTTGAAGATCTTCGATTGTGCGGCCGTAACGGAATGCTATCAGCGCAAGGAAAGCGTGCTGCCGCAGCAGGCACTCGCCCTGGCAAACAGTGAAGTGACACTAAAACATTCGCGGCTGCTGGCTCGCGAATTGTCAACCAAGGCAGGATCCGCGCCGGAGGCCTTTACGACCGCGGTTTTCGAGAGGGTCTTATCGCGGCCGCCGACGTCTGCAGAACTTGCTGAATGTGTTACGTTTCTGAAGCAGCGGGCTCGACGGGCAGGCGAAAAACAGGCCTCAGCCGCTCCGAGTGCGGCTGGACAGATGCCGGCTGCGGACCCGATCATGCGAGCACGGGAAAACCTGGTTCATGTTTTGATGAATCATAATGACTTTGTGACTGTGCGCTGATAGTCCGAAACGAAGAAACGCATGGACCAAGGATCTCAAGTCCATCGAGATCTGACATAATGGCCAAAGGGGGGACATTCCCGTGGATGCGTACGCTCGATCGTTTAACCGCGAGCCAACGGCGAGCGCGGAACAGAAGGCGACGGGTCGCTTTGTGTTCGACGCGCTCCCTTTCGGGTCGCGGTTAAACGAAAACTCTCCATGCAAGCACTGACATATGCCCACATGGTGGTTGGTGCTTGCAGTTGCTGCCGGTTGGTACCCAGGAGGGTTGAAAGATGCCGTCGGATAACCCCTCCACCAAAACCAAGGGAATCGAATTTTATGGCGGATTCCAGGTTTATTCCGACACCGGCGTCGACCTGACCCTGCTACATGAGAATCTAAAGCGTTCCCCTACTCAAAGGTTGCAACGGAATCTAGGCATGCTACCACTCCTCACTGAACTGAGTCGGGCCGGTCGTCGGATGCGCGGACCTAGCCCACATGATTCGGAGCAGGAAACGCTCGATGCGGCTGGGCTCTTCCGACTCCTCAATGATTGTAAGGTCGAATACGTACTGGTCGGCGGACTGGCGATGACAGTGCATGCTTCAGCCTACACCACTGTTGACCTGGACATTTGTTATGATCGGTCTGCGTCAAACATGGCCAAGGTCGTTGTGGCCTTAGCGTCCATCCACCCTGGCTTACGTGGCGCCCCTGCGAACCTACTCTTCCGCTTTGACGCAGCAGCCCTTCAAGGGGAATTGCACTTGAAACTGAGGACCGATCTGGGCGATATCGACTTGCTTGGGGAAATTATGGGCATTGGTGGCTATGAACAAGTCCTGGCCCAATCCGAGGAGCAATCTCTCTTCGACATGCCGGTCCGTGTTCTCTCCTTGGATGCCCTGATCGTTGCCAAGAAAGCTGCCGGAAGACTCAAAGATCGACTTCACTTACTGGAACTCGAAGAACTCAAGAAAATCCGCGACGCAAACCCCTGAGGATGATCGGATGTTCTCAAACAAACGACCTGCTTCGCACCCCGGCTGTCCCGGCGTCACACGCCGTTCGTTCCTGGCGGACACCGGCATGGGCTTCACCGGCCTGGCACTTGGCGCCATGCTTTTCCGCGACGGCGTGGCCCGGGCGGCGGATGCCCCACCGGACGGCAAACCGCATTTCCAACCCAAAGCCAAATCCGTCATCTGGATTTTCCTCTGCGGCGGCGTCAGTCACGTCGAGAGTTTCGATCCTAAACCCGAATTGACCAAGTACGCCGGCAAGACCATTGATAGTACGCCGTACAAAGATGCTCTCAACCCCGAGCGCCTCAAGAATGTCATTTCACCCAATCCCGCGCACGGCGGCCGCAAGGTCCTGATGGGCCTTAACACCGGCTTCAAACGTTACGGCAAGTGTGGCATGGCGATTGCGGATTGGTGGCAACACGTGGGATCATGTGCCGACGATATCGCCGTCATTCGCTCCTTGTGGACCACCGATAACGATCACGGGGCGCAGCTCCAGTTCCACACCGGCCGCCACGTTCGCGAAGGCGCCTTTCCCACCATCGGCTCGTGGATTTCCTATGGTCTGGGAACCTTGAATCAGAATCTGCCAGAGTATGTCGTGCTCGGTCAGCCGACTGGAGATTGCTGCGGCGGCGAATGGACCCACGGGGCGGCCTACCTGGGGCCCGAGCACGCCGGGGTGCGCTTGCAGGTAGATGGGCCGGAGCCCCTGCCGTTCGTCAACCGCTCCGCGGGTCTGCAGGCGGAGGAGCAAGAGGCGGAATTCAGCTTGCTGGGAAAGTTGAATCGGTTGGCCGGCATCGACTATCCCGATGACCCGGCGTTGCGCGCGCGCATCAAGTCCTACGAGCTAGCGTTCGGCATGCAGAAAGCTGTTCCTGAAACTCTCCAACTGGAGAAGGAAAAACCGGCGACGCGCACCCTGTACGGCCTCGATCAAGGCGTTACGCAGCCCTTTGGCCGGTTATGCTTGACCGCCCGGCGCATGGTGGAACGGGGAGTACGTTTTGTGCAGATTTTCCATGGCGGCGGCGGTGGCGGCGCGTGGGATGCGCATGCGGGCATCAAAAATAACCACGCAACGCTCGCCGCCCAGGTGGACTTGCCGATGGCGGGGTTGCTGAAAGACCTCAAGCAACGAGGCATGCTGAAGGACACGATCGTGGTTTGGGGAACAGAATTCGGCCGATCCCCCGGTGCGCAAGGTGATGGTCGGGACCACCATCCCCAGGGTTTCTGCGCCTGGCTCGCGGGCGGCGGCATCAAGGGTGGCATCATGCACGGGGCCACCGACGAAATCGGCTTTCACGCCGTTGAGAACCGCCATTACGTCACCGACATCCACGCTACCGTGCTGCACCAACTTGGACTGGACCCGCGCAGGCTCGCCGTGCCGGGGCGCAAGCGCTTGGAGATTGACTACGGGAAGCCAATCTCTGAGCTTATTGCGTGACGCGGGCCGCAAAGCGGGAGGATGGACGTAAACCGAAATTTCTTCAGTTCCCGCGTGCGCGCTTATCGAGCCGGCGCAGAGAAGCGCCGGCGTCCTGCGTCCAGAGCAGATCCGGGTCGCCGTCGGCCAGAGTTTTAAGAGCTTTTCGCGCTTCCTGGGAGCCGATATTTTCTAACACTTCAACGGCGCGCATTATCCGCAGTGTCCTCTGAGAAAGAATGCTGCCTTCCGGCCTGATGAGCTTGGCCGGATCTGGCACCTGCCTGCCTCCCCATCGTAATTCCGGCTCCGGGGGCGGCGGTGGTGGTTTGAGAGCGTCGAGAAGGTCCACGATGCGCCGTTTTATTTCGGGGCTTGAATGCTCCGCGAGTGCCCGGCGCAGGGCAGACTCGGCGGCATCGGCGTAGAGCTCCAGCTCCTGCGCGGCCGTATCGCGCACGGCAAAACGATCGCTGTCAAGATCCACGAGCAGCTGGGCAATTCGCGTACCGGAGCCGCGCTGCAGCTTCCTTCGAAGAAAGGGGACAGGCGAATCTTGACCGCCTACCAGCACGCTCATGGCCTCGAAGGCTTTCTGCCCGTCTTTCTCCGCTAGCTTGGCCCAGAGCGATTCGAGCAAGGCATTGTTCAGGTTGACCGTTGTGGGCAAGCCAGCGGGTTTGAATTGGCTGGCGTCCCAGACCAGAGAGGTCATGTCGCCGCCGCCCGATGCCAGCTTTTTGCCGTCTGGTGAGAAAGCTACGGCGCCAACTCGCCGATAATGCCCCTTCAGCCGACCGATCTCCTCGTTACAGAGAACGTCCTGAATGAGTACGTCTGCATCCTCGGAGCCGACGGCAAGCAGACGGCTGTTCGGTGAAAACGCCAGGGCGGAGATGGGACGGTGGAATCCACTGGCCAACTTCCAGCGCGTTTGCCCCGATGCTACTTCCAGGCGGAGGGACCCACTGGCCAATTTCCAGCGCGTTTGCCCCGATGCTACTTCCAAAAGGGCCAACTCTTGACCGCCAACGGCCAGCATTCGGCCATCGGGGGAAAAGGCGAGAATTCTGCCCTGATTACTCATGTTCGGTTCTTCGCCGGCTTCTCGGATCAACTTGCCGCTTGCAAGGTCCCACAGCCGTGTCAGCCCCATATCGTATTTGGTAGCCAGCCACCGTCCGTCCGTAGAAACAGCAAGACCGCTCGTGCCGATAGCCCTGCCATTCCAATTCGGAAGCGCCTTTCCGGTAGCCAGATCCCAAAGATATACCTTCCCATCGTTGATGCCCAGAGAGGCCAAGGTTTTGCTATCGGGAGTAAAGGCTAACCCATCGAAGTCAAGGCTGGGTTTGTCAAGACGGCGTATGAGTCGGCGGCCGCGCCAATCCCAAATGCATATCCCATCGTTCCTGCCGCCCCCGGTGGCAAGCAAGTTGCCATCCTTGGAAAAAGCCAGCGAGCGGAAGCCGCCTTCATTGGTCTCCAAACAGGCGAGTTCCTGGCCAGACGAGGCATCCCAAAGTCGAACCGTTCGATCCCAGCTCCCCGTGGCGATGGTGCCGCCATCCGGCGCGAAGGCAAGACAGCTCACTGTTTCTTGATGTCCAGCGATTTTCCGGGCTTCTTTCCACGTGCTGGTTTGCCAGAAGCGCACTAGGCTTGACGAGGTGATCAGGAACCTGCCATCTGCGGAAAACAGCAGCGAGTCAACTCCAAATGGAAACCGAAGAATTTCCTTGCCGCTTGCCGGATCCCAGACACGCGTGTCTCCCCAGCCCCCAGCGGCCAGGAGCTTGCCCTCGGGAGCGAAGGCCAGCACCAAGTGTCTGGCTTCTACAGACCATTGGTGAAGGAGCCGACCCGTCGCGACTTGCAAAATGCGCACGGTGCCGCCATCGTGAGGAGTGTTGTTTTCGACAGTGGCAAGGAGGTCGCCTTTAGGCGAGAAGGCGACCTTCCTGCAACTCTCGTGAGGTTCACCCAGCACGCCCCGCTGCTTGCCGGTGCTGGGATCCCAAAGTTGCAAGGTGCACGGCCCTTTAAAGTTGCCGTCAGGCCTAAGCGCCACGCTCTCCACGGCGAGGTTCTTGCCGTCAGGCGAGAACGCAAGAGAATGGATGCTCGAGTCTGGCTGTTGCCCGAATTCCCGGAGCACCTTTCCGGAGGGTATGGCCAAAAGCCGGATCGCCTGTCCAGCCCCTTGCCCAACGGCGGAGCGGAGGCCAAGACCGACGGCCAAGGTACTGCCATCGGGCGACAGGGCCATCGAATTCACTCTATCTTGGAAGTCGTCCAGAACAAGCAGCCGCCTGCCGCTGGCCATTTCCCAGACGAAAATCGTGGAGTCGGTGCCAACGACCAGCAACTTGCCGTCGGGCGAAAGCGCCGCCTCGACCGGAGTCGAGAGCGCTTCGCTCAACCGGTGAATTTCTCGGCCGGTCGCTGCGTCACACAAAGAAAGCGCCCCATTCCCGGCTAGAACGACCAGGATTTTCCCATGCGGAGTAAGGGCCAGGGCGGTGTCCCGAAAGCGCGTGGTCCCCAGCCGTGCCACGGCATGCTCTGGCAGGAGATCGCCGTAAAGGTCCACGCGAGCCTTGGTCTTGGGTTGTAAGTCGCGGCCGTCTTGCTGCGCGGGCAAGGGAGCAGATTGGGGGCCGCTCGGAGCAGGAGTTTCCTTGCGAATCCTTTGGAGGGCAGCCCGCGCATCGCGCGTGAGCAGGATTTCTTCCGAACCTTCCGACCATTGTCGAAGCACTTCCTCGGCCTCGGCCGTGCCGCACAGCTCGAGCGCCTGCACGGCCCGTGTACGCCGTAGATCGACGGGCGTCGCCTGGCTCAAACCGTCGAGCAGTTTCGTAATGCGCCGGCGGACTTCCCGGGACTTGCTACTCTCGAGTGCTTCGCGAAGTACGGCTTCGGCGGCGCTGCCGAGCTCCGCCAGGGCACGACTCGCCGCCTCGCGCTCGGGCTCGCTTTTGCTATCCAGATCCGCCACCAGCTTCTGAAGGCTTCTCTCGCCATCTATCTTGAGCGGCGCAATTTTGCTACGAAGAAAGGCGGCGCTGGCCTTGGGGTTGTCGGTCAGGCTCCAAATAGCCGCGTATGCCTTGGTTGGTTCGTCGTCCAGCTGGTTCCAAAGAGCTTCGAGAGATGGAGCGGGGCCTTTCTCCGGCACCGGCCGGGTACGCCAGAGTATCGCGGTCGAGTCGCCCGCGCACGAGAGAATCGTGCGGCTGTCAGGCGCCAGGAGCGCCTGGTTAACGTGCCCCGTGTGGCCGTTCAAGCACAAGACCTGGGCTCCACTGGCAACCTCCCAGATGCGGACTGTCTTGTCTCCGCAGGACGCCAGCCATTTGCCGCTGGCGGAGAACTCGGCCCTGAAGACTTCACCGATGTGTCCGCGCAGGGTTTTCTGCCTCCGCAATGTCCGCGGATCGCGTAGCTCGATGCTGCCATCCGCATGACAGGTGGCCAGGTTGCTGCCGTCGGGGGCAAAGGCGATCCACGAGCTGTTTTTCTCCATCGTGACCGTATGAAGCGCTTGCCCGGTAGCGCTATTTCGGATGACGAGCCGTTGGTTCACGTCGGCGGTAAAGAGTATTTTGCCGTCGGGTGAAAAGGCCGTATCCAGGTAGTCGCCCAGGTGCCATATTTCCTTGCCGGTGGTCGCCTCAAGCAGGCTCGTTCCTACGCCGGATTCGGAGGTCAGCAGGAAACGGCCGTCGGGGCTGAACAGGAGCCCGTATAACTCGCTGTAACTGCGCGGAGGCTTCAGGGCCAAATCGATTTTGTGCTGCTCCCGGCCATCCTCGACATTCAGGATGCGAATGGTGAAATCAGCCTGGCCCACTGCCAACCGTTTGCCATCGGGAGAAAACGCCAAATTGCTGCAGCTTGGCCCGGACTGTCGCAGGATGCGCAAGCGCTGACGCGAAACGGCGCTCCAGGTCTCCAACCTGCCTCCCCCATCGCAAAGAGCAATAGTACGGCCATCTGGCGAACGCGCGATTCTGAGATTTCCGTGGTAACCTTCCTCAGATCCCGATAGAGGCTTTCCCGTGGCAAGATTCCACTGGCGAACCATGCAATCCCAGGCAGTAGAAACCAGAGTTTGGCCGTTGGTCGAGAGATACAGGCCTGTCACTTCGTAGGAATGGCCGACCAGGGGAGGCAACTCCTGGCCCGTTGTCAGATTCCACCGCAAAATCTCGCCCGTCTGGGTGCCGACAAATAGATTCTTCTCATCCTGGGAAACGGCCAGGACCGATGGGGCTGGCCCGTCAACATTCGAGCCAGGCATTCTCAATACGTGGAGCCCCTTGCCGGACTCGGTCGCCCACACACGAATCTCGCGAACCTTGTTGATCGTTATGAGGACGTGTCCCTTTGGCCCCAGGGCAGTGCGAATAATGCTGTCATGATGGACGCGGCGCAGCTCCTTCCCCTTGAAGTCAAAAAGGACAATTTCCGAGGGCTGGGAATGGAGAACAGCCAGACAGTTCCCGTCGGCCGCGACAGAGGCCAGCTGGCCCGTCACGGGAAATCGCTGCACGATTTTCTCCGAGGTTGGGTCGAAGATCACGATTTCGGAGCGGCTGGTTTCGCCCACTAACCCGCGTCCGGCCGCAAGCGGCCAGACCTGTCTCCAGCCATTTTGCGGCATGAAAACATATGGCGAACTGGTTAGAGCCGGCTTGCCCTCTGCGTCCAACTCGCGCACAAGCTTGCCTGTCTCCACATCAATGCCACACAGACTGTCACGCGAGGTGGTAATGAAAACCTCCTTGTTGTCAGCGGAGAGCGCCAACCCCGACCAAATTTCTTTGAATCCGGAATGATCGTGTGCCTCTTGCAACCGCCGCGACTCGCCCGTGGCCAGGTCGAAGATCAGAAGACCCGAGTTGTCCAAAATGGCCAGAAGTTTCCCGTCTGTAGACAGGCCCCCGCGGTAGACGCCCAATGGCGCACGATAGCGCGACGTTCCCAGCCTCAGGATGGCGCCGTCCGGCAAGGCATCGCTTGGGCGAGGCGTGTGGCGCTGGGCCGCTCCGGGGCGAATTCCCGGCGCGGGCTCCTGCGACCACAGCGCAGAAGGTAGTTGCATCAACAGCACGAGTGCCAAAGAGACTGCGCAACGAAGCATGGAATCGATCCTTCGTGAAAGGCAGGTAGTCACGGGGAAAAATGGACCTTCCCTCTCCATAGATACCCAGATATAGCGGACGCTTCAAGCAAGAAGGTCAAAGCAGAACGCACCCTGGTACAGCCGTGACTCCGCCCGCGCCTTGCAGCTTGCTTGGCCTCGGGCTAAACTCGCTATCGTTCCTACCGGCCATCGCCAAATACGCCTTGTTTCCACACGCGCACAGGAGGCCATCCATGATCGAACCAACTTCCTTCGATCCCACGCTCGATCGTCGCGACGTGCTCAAGAAAGCCGCTGCAGTTGGCGGAACGCTGGCTGTGGCCTCTCTGGCCAGTGCACTTGCCGGCCCCGAGGCGGCCCGACGCGGTCTGATCCGCAGCGAGAATCAAAAGCCCGGCACCATGGACTGGCTACTCAAAAAAACGCGCGTCGATCCCAAGACGAAATACCGCTGCCCCTGGATCGAAGGCTATTGCTCGCACACGAGCCTTCGGGCCGGCGAAACTCTTTCCATCATGGTCAGCACGAATCCACCTTCCCCTTTCGTGATCGATATCTATCGCCTGGGCTACTACGGCGGCAAGGGCGGCCGGCACCTGGCCAAGCTCGGTCCATTCCACGGCCAAGTCCAGCCCGATCCGCCGGTTAGTGAAGAGCGCCTCCGCGAGTGCCGGTGGGAGGCGTCGGCGAAGATCGAAATCCCGAAGGAATGGCCGAGCGGAGTCTACCTGGGCAAACTCACCGCCGAAAAGGAGGGCCTGCAAAGCTACGTCGTCTTCATCCTCCGCGATGACCGAGTTTGTGACTTCTTGTTTCAGTGCAGCGACACCACCTGGTCGGCTTACAACCGTTGGCCCGATCACTACGCCCTCTACGACAACGGCAAAAAGGAATGGTACTGGGGACCGGGCGTACGCGTGAGCTGGGACCGGCCCTACGGCAAGTATTGCCAGATTCTCGATGCTCCTCTTTCACAGGGCTCGGGCGAATTCCTGCTCTGGGAGTTTCCACTCGCCTTCTGGATGGAACAGCACGGCTACGACGTCTCCTACATCAGCAACGTCGACACGCACACCGACGCCGCGGGTTTGCTCCGCGGCAAATCCTGGCTCTCGGTTGGACACGACGAATACTGGTCGATCGAGATGTTCAACAACGTCAAGTTGGCAATCGCGGCGGGCGTCAACGTCGCCTTCCTGAGCGGCAACACCTGTTGCGGCGTCACTTCGTTCTCGCCGAGTGATGCGGGCGTTCCCAATCGCACCATCAGCCGGATCGGCCAGTATGGCCCCATCCAGGATGAAGCAGTTAAGAATGGCTTCCCCGAGCTGCTCGAATTCAAGCATAACGGCCCCAACGAAGCGACCCTGATCGGCGCCCGCAGCACGTTTCCGGTCGTGGGCGGCGCAGATTGGATTTGCGCCAAGGAGAACCACTGGCTCTTTGCCGGCAGCGGCATGAAGAATGGCGACGGCATTGGGGGCCTTGTGGGCTGGGAATGGCATGGCGACCCCGCCGATATCCCGGGACTCGAAGTCGTCGGTCGGGGGAAAGTGAAGGGCCGTGGCAAGGAGGCGTTCTACACCTCCACGATTTATCCAGGTCCCAAGGACAACCTGGTCTTCAACTCAGCCACTATCTGGTGGTCGGACGGCCTGAGCGCGCCGCCCGGCTACATACACCCCTCTGCCCACGGCGCATTTCCCAAGGGCCCTGACCCGCGCGTACAAACGATCACGGCGAATTTGTTCAAGCGCTTTCTGGGGTCATGAGGGCCGGAGTAGTCACTGGGCTGGAATAAGGCCCCGCGATGGATCTTGGCATCAGCAAGCAGGCGTCAAAACCTGCCGGCACGATGTGCTCCGAAAGATCCTGCCCCGGGCGCTTACTTCTCCTCGCGCCAACACTCCCTCACTTGGACGCCAGTCTGGATGGCGTGCGCCCTCCTTCGTTGACAAGACCAGGCGGCCTCGAGCTTCCGGCGGATGCCCGCTCACGGCGCCGCAGCCTTGAGCGCTTTTCCGCGGGAGTCCCGGACGCTACGTCATGATCCTTGGGTGCTCGTTCATGCACCGTCTATGTCAACCATTCGTGTAGAACTCCTGGGACCCGGTGAACTGAACTTCGATGCTCAGGAGGTCGAGGTTGGAGTTGGCCCAAAATGCCAGCTCCGCGGCCGAAGGCCGGCCTTGACGGTGCAGTAGGGTGACATAGAGCCCGAGCACCTCGTCGGTCCGATATTCCGCGGAGCCGACGATGCCGGCAACCACGCCGTTGCGGCCGAGGGTCGGCAACTGCGTCAGCCACCCGTCGATCTCGGTGGCGCTACCCGGACGGCCAAGCAATTGCTCGTACAGAGACTGAACGAAGTTGGCGTCCGGATCGGGCGAGCTGCTCAGCGCGGTGGCGCGGTTGTAATACTCGGGCGAGCTGAGGAAGCCGATGGCGACCTGCTCGGCAGTGCCGCCATGCTCCAGGACGCTGACCCAGGCGGCCTGGCCGGCGGGGTCGGCGGTTCGGCCCAGGTACTCCTGGTAATACCTGTCGACCAGATCTGTGAGCCCTTCTTGGGAGTGGATGATGTCGTTGGCGACGCCGGTCTGCCCCAGAGTTGGTAGTTGGGCGACCCACAGGTTCAGCTCGGTCACGCTGCCGCTGCGTTCCAGGAAGTCGTTATAAAGTGTCTGCACGAATTGCTGGTCGGCGCTCAGCTGGGTCGCGCCGACATTGATCGATCCCGTGCCGGGATTGCCGCCGCCGGCGTTGGTATTGTGGGTGCCGTCCTTGATGACGGTCGTCGGATCGGCGACGCTCCAGATGTTGTCCTGGGCGCTGATCGTGGCTGCGGGATTTGTATTTGTCAGGTAGACGGCAAAAACGCCGTTGGCAGTGTCCGAAGCGGCGAAACCGCGGAAATTGTTGCCGCCGCGGCTGGTGCCCAGAGCGCCCGCTGCACCTCCACCCAGGTCAACAGCGCCGGCGCCGACGGCGTCGCCGAAATCCTCGACGCCCACGGCATTACCACGCAGGTCGTTGCCCTGCAGCAGCGCCTCGAAGTTCGCGGACTCACCGACATTGAGGTATATCCCAATTCCCAGACCGCTGGTGCTGATGGTGTTATTGAGGATGGTGGCACTGGTGGCATGAGCCACAAACTCGACGCGAAGGGCCTTATCCAGGCTGCTGCCAATGAGTGCGATTTGATTCTGAGCCACGGTCACGTCCTGGCTATCGTCGACCGAAAGAGCGACACCGTTGGCCGGCTCGCCGGTGAACGTATTGTTCTGCACGAGCGTGCCATCGTCCTCTTGGAGAAGGACGCGGGCGCCGCCGATGAAACGGTTGTTCAACAGCTTGTCACCCGTTGTCACCCCGGGGTTGTTGCCGGTCAAGCTGACAAAGCCGTCCTCCGTGACCGTGTTGTCGGCCAAAACGTTCTGACCATTGCCTGTGCCGCCGCCGACCTCCGCAACAGAATTGAATATCGAAGATATCACCTGAGTTCCGGAAGAGCCGGTGCCTAGCATTAGCACAGAAATGTTCAGGTTAAGCAGCGTGACCTGCGTGGTGCCGGACCAGACCTCGAGATCGGGAACGGTGGCCGGAGCGGCATTCAAATCCCCCTGGACCGTGACGTTGTCGGCGATGCCGACGCGGTCCTGGTTCGTGACCATAGTCCCAGCGGTGTGGGGGTTGGCCAGCGCGTCATGAAGGGTCAAGGTGAAATGACCTGCCGCAGCAGGAGCGACCGCATCGATCAACTCGATCTCTCCGCCCACCGAGATCACATCCGCGGGAGTAATCGGATCGTCGGTCGTGATCTTGGTGTCGCCTGCTGCCGCGGCCAAGGCCAGTGTCGTGTTATTGAAGAGGGCAGGGGCGAGAAAGGCGCTCTGGCTCGCTCCAGGTTCGACTTGGACGCTATCGCCATTCACGCTTGCGACCAGGGCATCCTGGAGCGAGTGGAAGTGCAGGGCGTCGGTGGAAAATGTCTCGGGCACCACCGTCAACACGGCTGGAACAAGTCGTTGTTCCAGGCATTCGACCGACAACCTCTTGGACAACTGCCTGGAGGGCCTGAGATACCTGCTGTGACAAGCCTTGGTGCGACCGAGACGAACACGAGAAAGTAGATTCATGGCAATCCTCCAGCAAAACAAAGTCCAACCGCGGTTGAACAGGCGGCATAATCCACCTGTTGGCGTAGAAAGACACGACAGAAGCCCGAGCGCTTGCGCAAACTTCATGGGAGCGGAGGTGGCACTCAGCGCGGAGCTGTCTATGAGGAGAGGCGTTCGCGCGAAGGAGAATAAGCGCGGCTGAAGAGTTATTTTCTAAAAGAGCAAGCAGTGTGCGCGCGGGTCGCAAACCCAGATTTGTGGCAAGCGCCGGACCGCAGCCAAGTGCCTCCCGTCTCTTCCCGGTATTTCGCACGGAGTTTCAACAACGCCGGTATCCGAGACTCACGCATGCAATGCAAGTTTCCGCCGGTGCGTGTGTATAGTCCCTTGCTGAATGACTTTCCGAGAATCGACTGCAAGAACGAATTGGATGCCCCGCTCTCTACTACCACCGGCAGAATGAGGTATGCGGCGATTACCGACACGAGCAGTATGCCGATAGCGAGCCTCAGAATCCGTTTATGCCGGCTGCGATGCGTCGGCGGGGCGGAAGATGTCGCGCTCTCGGAGGGTAGAGGACGGACGGCTTCCCCGCATACCAGAATGGCTGATAGAATAACCGATTCCTGGTTCGCCGTGCATCCTGTTTGTCAGCGCTTGAGGTTGCGGAGGCAGGACGATCTAGCATGCGCATCGTACAGATGATTCGTGCGGCGGTTTCGATGCTCCCTGCGCTCGCCGTTCTTGGCGCCCTCAGTGCCATGGGGTTCGTCGGTTACCGCACGGACTGGAAACTGAGCAAGGTCCCGGAACTCTGGAACGGCAGGGTCGAAGAAAAGCCGGCAGCGACGAAGTCGTTCGAATCCTCAGCGAAAGACCCAACTCCGCCCTCGGAAGTCCGCTTTCCAACCCAGGAGGCTTTCGACAAAAGCGGCATTCGTACGGCCACGGTCTCCTGCCGACCGCTGCGGCAGCTGGTCACGGCCAATGGCACGGTCGATTACAATCGCACGCGCATGGCGCACATCGCCAGCCGGGTACCCGGCAATGTCTGGAAGATCTACAAGCAGGTTGGAGAGTCGGTCCGCAAAGGCGAGGTGCTTGCCGTCGTCGACGCCGCCGACGTCGGTCGGGCCAAGTCGGAGTATCTGCTTGCCTTGCGCTCGCTCGAGCTGAAAACGGAGACGTTGCGGCGCTTGAAACAGGCCGATCAATCGGGGGCCGTACCCGAACGGCAGATGCGCGAAGCCGAGGCCCTGGCGGCCGAGGCCCGCATCCGTCGCTTCACCGCCGAGCAGGCGCTGGTCAATCTCGGCCTGCCGATTCGCGCCGAAGGGGTTTCCGGCCTCAGCGACGAGGATCTGACCCGGCGCATCCAGTTTCTCGGCTTGCCGGATGCGATCGCCCGGACACTCGACCCGGCCACAACCACGGCCAATTTGATCCCGCTCTCCGCTCCGTTCTCTGGATCGATCATCCGCTGCGATTTAGCGGTTGGCGAGGTCGTCAACAGCGCGCAAGCGCTGTGTACCGTTGCCGACATCGACCGATTGTGGGTCACCCTCGACGTACCTCAGGAGGAGATCGGCCTGGTCCGTATTGGTCAACCTGTGAGTTTTCATCCTGATGGAGCAACGGGGCCCGCCGTTTCGGGACAGGTCGCCTGGATCAGCACCGAGGTCGATGACAGGACCAGGACCGTCCGCGTTCGTGCCGAGGTGGAGAACAAGGACAGGCAACTTCGGGCACGTAGTTTCGGCACCGGTCAGATCCTCATCGCCGAGAAGCCGAACGCCGTCGCGGTGCCCTTCGACGCGGTGCAATGGACCCGCTCCGGCTGTCTCCTCTTCGTCCGCGCGGAGAACGGCCTCTCGTTTGAGCCTCGAACCGTGGAGGTTGGGTTGCGCGATCGCGAATACACGGAGATCCTGAAGGGAGTAGCGCCGGGGGAGGTGGTCGCCACACTCGGTAGCCATGTCTTGCGTTCGGAACTCTTCAAGAGTGAAATCCACGGCGGCGACTGAGCGGAGCGTCCATGCTGAACTGGATTATCGATTGGTCGCTGCGCTTTCGCTTGATCGTTGCACTGGCGACGATTGTTTTCGTTGGTTTCGGCGTAGGCATCATTCACTCGATCAACGTGGATGCTTTCCCCGACACCACCCCGGTCCAGGTGCAAATCAACGCCGTCGCCCCGGGGCTGGCGCCCGAGGAAGTCGAACGGCAATTGACCTTTCCGGTGGAGCAGACGCTTGCCGGCCTGCCGCGCGTGGAGCAGATGCGGTCGACCACGCGCTTTGGCCTTGGACAGGTGGTCGTGAACTTTCAGGACGGCACCGACATTTACTTCGCGCGCCAGCTAGTCAGCGAACGTCTCGGCGCACTCGAACTCCCCGAGGGCCGGCCCCGGCCAAAGATGGGACCCGTGGCGACAGGGCTCGGCGAGGTCTTCCATTACCGCCTGCGCAGCGCCACGCGCGACCTGGTCGATCTGCGCGCGGCTCAGGATTGGGTCTTGCGGCCTGCATTGCGCACCGTCCGCGGCACGGCCGAGATCAATTCCTGGGGCGGCCTGGAGAAAGAATACCAGGTGCGCGTCGATCCCGATCGGCTCATCAAACACGGCGTGACCTTCGAGCAGGTGGTGCGGGCTGCGCGCAACAATAATCTGAATGTCGGCGGCGGCCACCTTAGTCGCTCGGGACAACGGCTGCTCATCAGCGGCATCGCTCGCACCAACACCATTGCCCAGATCGAAAACATGACCGTGGCGGCCAAGGATGGAGTGCCGATCAAGGTGCGCGATCTGGCGGACGTGGTGGTCGGCAACGCGCTTCCCGCGGGCGGCGTCACGGCCGACGGCGAGGGGCCCGTCGTCCTCGGGCTCGGCTTCATGCTCATGGGCGAGAATAGCTACGCCGTCACCAATCGGCTCAAGGAGAGATTCGAGGAAGTCAAGCAATCGGTGCCGGTGGACGTCCAGGTCGATACGCTCTACGACCGCACCGAGCTGGTCAATCACGTCATCGACACCGTGCGCGCCAATCTGTTCGAGGGCGGATTACTCGTCGTCGCAGTTCTCTTTCTCTTCCTGGGCAATCTGCGGGCGGGATTGATCGTTGCATCCGCGATTCCCCTATCGATGCTTTTCGCATTTTGCGGCATGCTTCAGTTCGGCATTGCTGCCAGCCTCCTGAGCCTCGGCGCCCTCGACTTCGGACTGGTCGTCGATAGCTCGGTGGTGATGATCGAAAACGTCGTCCGCCATCTGTCGCACGACGACGGCCGGCAACGCAGCCGGCTGGAAATCGTCCGCGACGCGGCCATCGAGGTGCGCAAGCCGACGATGTTCGGCGAGCTCATCATCATGATCGTCTATCTCCCCATTCTCACGCTGGAGGGGATCGAGGGAAAACTGTTTCGCCCCATGGCGCTGACGGTGATCTTTGCCCTGGTCGGCTCGCTCGTCATGTCCTTGACGTTGATGCCTGTGCTGGCGAGCTTCTTCCTCCCCAGGCACATGCACGAGCGAAAGCCCCTGGTAGTGCGCCTGGCGGAATGGCTCTACGCCCCCATTCTTCGTCAAGCCATGAAGCAGCGCGTCGCAGTCCTCACGCTGGCGGCGGCGTCCCTGGCCCTGGCCGTGATGGTTGCCAGAGACCTGGGCTCCGAGTTCGTACCGCGCTTATCCGAGGGGGCGCTGGTCGGCACCGTGAAGCGGCCGCCCGACACCGATCTCGACGAGGTCACCCGTTTGAACACGCTGATGGAGCGCATCGTCCATGAGAAGTTCCCCACCGAGGTCGCGCACGTCTGGGCGCGCTGCGGCACCGGGGAAATTGCCACCGATCCGATGGGTCTGGAGGAAACCGACTTCTTCATCAGCCTCAAGCCGCGCGCGGGTTGGAATCCCGAGATTGCTTCGCAAGACGATCTCGTCAAGCGGATCGAAGTGGAGTTGAAAGTCATCCCCGGGCAAACGCTGTCCTTCAGCCAGCCCATCGAGCAGCGCGTTAACGAGATGAACTCGGGCGTCCGCAGTCAGGTCGCCGTGAAGATTTTCGGCGACGATCTCGACAAGCTCGAGAACCTTGCCAACGAGGTCGTCAAAGTCCTCTCCTCGATCGAGGGCGCCAGCGACGTGACGCGCCTGGAGGAGGTCCACGGGCAGCCTGTCCTGCAGATCCGCATCCGCCAGGAGGAAATTGCCCGTTATGGCGTCCCGGCCCGAGACGTGCTCGACCTGATCGAGTCACTCACCGGCAAGCAAGAGGGACAGGTCATTGAGCAACAGATCCCGTATCCGTTGACGATATGGCTGCCGGAACGATACCGGGAGAGTCAGGCTGCCCTCGGGGCTCTCCTGGTCTCCACTCCCGCCGGGGAACACATCCCACTGGCGCGTTTGGCTTCCCTGGAGATTGTGGACGGTCCTGCGGAGATTACGCGCGAGTGGGGCCAGCGGCGCGTGACCGTGCAGTGCAACGTCCGCGATCGCGACATCGGCGGGTTTTTTGCGGAAGCACGCGAGAAGGTCGCCGAACAGGTCGAATTGCCGCCGGGCGGACGCTATCGCCTCGAGTGGGGTGGTCAGTTCGAGAATATGGAGCGCGCCTGGCGGCGCTTGCTATTCGTGGTGCCGTTGGCCTTGCTCTTGATCTTCGCCCTGCTGCGACTGAGTTTCGACAACCTGCGCGACGTGTTGCTGGTGTTCACCGGCGTGCCCTTCGCCTGCATCGGCGGCGTGGCGGCGCTGGCGGCCCGCGGCATGCCGTTCTCGATCTCCGCGGCCATTGGGTTCATCGCCTTGTCGGGCGTGGCGGTTCTGAACAGCATGTTACTGGTGACGTTCATTCGCCAATCTCTCGATGCCGGCAAGGAATTGGACGAGGCCATCCGCGAGTCTGCCCACTCGCGCGTTCGTCCGGTGCTGATGACGGCGTTGGTGGCCAGTCTCGGCTTTTTGCCCATGGCCCTGGCCACAAGCGTGGGCGCCGAGGTGCAACGGCCGCTGGCGACCGTGGTCATCGGCGGCGTGGTGAGCAGTACCGCCATGACCTTGCTCGTGCTCCCCGTGCTTTACGAGATGTTCGGGTCGCGCCGGCCAACCTTGGGCAGGTCGGCCCGGGGCGAATCTCTCAGCTCGTGAACCAGTGGATGCAACAGACTTACATCGGTCAAGTTTCCTTGAGGAGATCGATCACCTGGCGTGGAAAGCGCACGGCCCTACTTACGCTTCGCCTCAATGAACTTCTCGAGTTGTTGCTGGAATTCGAACATCCCGTCTCTTGATGGCACATGCTCGGAGATCTTCTCGGGCGGCCTGCCAACAAAACTCAGTCGTCCGTCTGGAGATGCCTCTGGCCACTGAAAAGTTGAGAAGTTAGAAGCTTCTCAGATAAAACGTTCGAGTTCACCAGCCCCCTGTTGGGCGACTATCGGTCGGCAAGCAAACCATCCAGGCGCTTCAGCTTCTTCCCCATCCCCACGGCGAGGTTCCGGTAGATGTGGAGGCCGATGTCCGGCCGCAAGCGGATGAGCTCGGCCAGGTCCTGGTGCCCCAGGACCGCCGTCTCGACGCGGGTTAAGGCCGTAGCGGTCGCCGAGCGCGCGCCCGCGGTAAGCAGCGACATCTCTCCCAGGCATTCTCCGCTCCGCACCGCTCCCACGGGGGCGGGCGATGCGTCCACGGTAATCGCCACCTCTCCCTGAAGCACGACGTGCATCTGATTGCCGGCCTCGCCTTCGCGGAAGACGGTCTCCCCCGGCTCAAACGCGGTGACGCCGCATACTCCCGCAAGACGAGCAATCTGCTCGGCGTTCAGCCCGGCGAAAAGCGGCAAGTCGTGGACGGCCTTGGCAATCCGGGGGAGCACAGTCCGGTTGCGGAAAAGGCGCAGAACCAACTCCGCCAGCGCCTCGCAGCTTGGCGTAAGCCCGTCCGTGCGGACCTGCGGCGGGTTCAGAAGGCGAACCATCTTCACCACGTCGAGGCGCTCCACCTCGTGGAAGACCAGAGCCGGCAGGTAGGCTACGGGCAAGAACCCCAGTTCGATCAGGGTCCGTTGCATCCGCGGCGCGTGCGCGCTGACATCGACCTCGATCAGGCAATCCCACTTCTCCCGGCAGGCGCGCTCCAGGTCGCTCAGCAAGAAACGAATCACTTCGTCGTGGAGGGCAATCAACTCGAAGATGCGCACGGCCTTGTCAACGGGATCGAGAGTGAAGCCGACTGCCCCAGCAATCCGCCCGTCCTCGCGCGCGATCAGGTATCGTGAGCGCCGGGCGTGGAGCTTGAAAACACCGTAATGGAGTCGGACCGGTCCAAAGATCTCGCGGTGGCGTACCCGACCCCGTTCGATGCGGAGAAGCGCGGCGTATCCTTCCGTGGTCAATTCCTGCACCTCGAAATCCCCGCCGGGCGGATAGGCCGGCGCGTCCTCGTCCACGATCGTGTCCGGGGGTAAGGAGCAATTCTCCAGCGCCATGTGGGCCAGGGGGTGGACCTCGGGGATGATCCGCGGATGATTGTCCCGCAGTTCCAGCGCGTTGCCGAAGTAGCGGACGAGCAGAGCTAGGCTTTCACGCTCGCGCAAGCGCCATCTTTCGGGAAGGAAGCCCACCACCGCGAACTGATGGGCCTCGGCGATTCTCAGGCTGTAGGAGTGCGTTGCCCGCGCTTCGACCAGGCCGACCTGAAGGCGATCTTGAACGCGTTGCAGGCGTTCGCCGAACAGCAACTTGCCGATGCCGCGCTGTCGGTGTGTGGGGTGAACGGCCAGGCGACAAAACTCCCCTACGAGGTCGGAGTGGGCGCCGACTTCCAGGTCCACAGAGGCCGTGCCGACGACTCCCCCCGTTTCGGTGTCCTCGGCCACGAGAAGCAGGCTGTCGTCGGAGTAGACCAGCCGGGTGAGTTGCGCATCGTCGTAGTAGCGAACGTCCGTGTAATCGGTCCCGTAGGACGCCAGGAAGATTTCACGGATCGCCGCAACGTCTAGGCCGGTCGCCTCCCGGATGGTGATCATGGCTGCTCCGACTCAAGGGCCAGGGGTCAGGGGTCAGGGGTCAGGGGTCAGGGGTCAGGG
>DATGZX010000207.1:0-9194 GCA_035296965.1 Gemmataceae bacterium | reverse complement strand
AATCGCGCGATCGGGAATTCCTTGTCGCGTGAAGTGGGTGTAGTCCAACGTAAGCGTCAATCCGGGCGTGTTTTTCACAAGCTTCTCGGCCAACTCGGGTAACGGGGCAATCGATCCAACATGGGCCTCCACGGAGAATGTGATGCCGGCTGCGCAGGCTCGCTCGCAGCGCCAGGCCAATTCGTCGGAGCAGCGCGCGAACGAAACTGCATGGTCCTCGCCGTCAAAATGAGCGCCCGGCAAGGCCGTGACATGGCGACATTCGCAGGCCGCAGCAAATTCCAGAGTCTTCTCGAACATTTCACGGGCCCGTCGGCGGCGTGTCGCGTCAGGATGATTGATCGCCAAAGAGAAGAAATCGGGTGCCGTCTGCAGAAAGATGTCGGTCGCTAGCAAACCCCGGTCGCCCAACTTGCCGGCCAATGCGCGCGCGGATTCGCCAGGCTTCTTGAACATTTGCGACGGCTGCAAATGGGAGCGCCCTTCGAAAAGGCCGATGTCGACCCCCTTCACGTCGAGCATCCCGATCAAGTCGAGGACGTGGTCGTGGGGCAAAAGCGGAAAGGTGAAATCGGCGCAGGCCAAATTGAGATTCACGGTCGAACTCTCCGGGATAGGGCTATGCTAACGCCAGTGCCAAACTATTCTATTAGTCCAGTAGAAGGCGATTTCCCTCTTCTTTATGATCTCAAGAAGCCCTGGGAGTGCGCAAAGGCGGCCTGAGGCGATAACATGAAAGGTTTTTGTGCACGCAGCCTGGATTTTCCCTTGCAATGGGCGGCGTTCCCCAGGAAGCTGATTTGCCGATTTTGCGAAAAAACGATCAGGCTTAATTGTGGGGGCGAATCATGGCTCTTGGCAAGGCATATCTTGATGACGTGGTATTCAGTTTCCGCAAACAGAAGGAACTGGCGGAGAAGGCATTTCACCAGATCGATTCCGATGAGGACTTCTTCAGGAAACCTGCCGAACACTCCAACAGCATCGCCCTGATCATCAAGCACCTGGCGGGAAATCTAGCCTCCCGCTGGACTGACTTTTTGACGACCG
Organism: Gemmataceae bacterium; assembly: GCA_035296965.1. Lineage (GTDB taxonomy): Bacteria > Planctomycetota > Planctomycetia > Gemmatales > Gemmataceae > DATGZX01. Next base: position 8,144 of record DATGZX010000207.1, on the reverse strand, counting down.
ACGGCGAAAAACTCACCAGGGATCGCGACAGCGAATTCGTGATTGGCCCCGAGGATTCGCGAGCAAATCTGCTGGCCGCCTGGGAGGCGGGCTGGGCTGCTCTTTTCCGGACATTGCAAGGGCTCAACGAAGGTGATCTTAACCGGTCCGTAACCATTCGCGGGGAGCCGCATTCGGTCCTTCAGGCCATAAACCGCGCGCTGACGCATGCATCCTATCACGCCGGCCAGATTACCTACCTGTCGCGCATGCTAAAGACGGAAGGTTGGAACTGGATTACCATTCCTCCCGGCCAAAGCGGCAAATTCAAGGCTGCGAGGGGAGAGTACCTGAAATAGAATGGGAGTCTGGCGTTGCGCTCGGGCAAGAAGGGAGTCAAACTTTAAGCATTGCCCGCTTTTTATGAAGTATGCTTGCCTACCAGCACAGGAATTCCGTAGGCAGAGCCTCAAATCACAATTTGGTTGAAGCAATGCGAAGATCCCTTTTGGGTGCCTCAGCTCTCAGTCTCGCCGCCTTGTTCACAACCTCCTTTACCCCTGCCAGCGACGCGCAGGATGCTGCGCCCGCGAAAGGCAAGGCTCAAACGCGTCGTTACGCGGTGTTCCACATCGAGAACTCCACCAGCGACCTTACCATTCGCTATCGAGTGCGTTGGGCCCCGAATGGCGAGTGGGGGCAAGAGGTCGCCCTCCAGCCAGGGCAATGGTTCAATCATCAGTGGACATTTGATCTCTCTGTCGCAAAATCGGCACCCACGCCGGAGATTCGCTACGCCACTGGGATCACCCGCCTGCGCAACTTGGCTTCCTACGGGCTCGTCGCCTACGTCAGCCAGACCGAGTTCAAGAACGGGAAGAGATATTCCTTCGCGAAGAAAACCGACGATCGTGGTGAGGATTACGTTGAATTGCTCAAGTGGACTCGTGCCGAAGAAGAAGCTTTTGACCTCTACACGAAAGGACTCGAACAGTACAAGGCAGGGGATAATGGACCTGCGATTGAGAACTTCACCAAAGCGATCAAGGCATATCCGGAGCATGCCGAGTCGTACAATTTCAGAGGCTTGGCAAATACTCAAATCGGCGAGTATGACCAGGCGATTGCCGACTACACGGAAGCCATCCGGCTGAAGCCTCGTTACCATTTGCCTTACAACAACCGGGGCTATTCGTGGAAGAACAAGCAAGAATACGACAAGGCACTTGCAGATTTCGCCGCGGCCCTGCGCATCGACCCGGATTATGTGTTCTCCTACAATGGGCGCGGTGAAGCATACATTGGCAAGAAACAATACGATCTGGCAATCGCGGAATGCACCAAGGCGATCCAGCTGAATCCGAAATATCTTCTCGCGTACAATACGCGCGGCCTCGCTTATTTCAGAAAAGGCGACAGCGCACATGCCCTGCCAGACTTTTCTGAGGCCATTCGGCTCAATCCTCAATATGCACCTGGCTACAACAACCGAGGGGCGACCTATTTTCTCAAAGCCGATTACGACGCCTGCATCGAGGATTGCACCAAGGCAATCGAGCTGAATCCAAAATTTGGCCGCGCCTATTGGTGGAGAAGCAGGGCCTTCGCAGCCAAAGGCCAGGATGCCTCGGCCAATGCCGATTATGATCGAGCTCTGAGCCTCGACCTTACTTTGCAGCGCACGCGTGAATCGGTAATCTCCTCCTCGAAATACAGGCCGACTGAGGCTGCGATTTCGACAGATGCCATCGCCGCCCTGAGGGCCTTCAAACTCGGTAGCACGCTTACACCGCAGCGCCTCCTGGAACTCAATAATCTCCCCAACATCGAACCACTCGACAAGCCGGCGGCAAAGCTACCGGCAGAAGTCGCGGCACTCATTAAGACAGAAAGGCTCAAACACGACGCGCTCGAGCAAGAAATGGTCGCCGCGGCCGATAAGGTATTGACCGCGGCGCTCCAGACTCCGGAGCAGAGGAAGGCGGCGGGCATACGATTGCAATGGCTGTTTGGCCCAGTCACGTCTCCCTATAAACGTGAAAACTCTGTTGATGACCTCGGAGGGCTGCGCCTCGTTGGTCACCTGGAACTGGTAGACGGACGGCAGGTTAACATGATCTTCCCTGTTACCTACCAGGCCTCCAAGAAAGCCGATGAAAGCAAGGGAGGACTCGTCCTCCTTTGGGGAGGCGACAATTGTCGCGTCGAAGCCCAGCTGTTCACGACCGGTGAAGTCCGTTCGGATTTTGCCTACCAGTCTTTCAGCATCGATTCCGAAAAAGAGACCATTCTGATGGAGCCAAAGTATTATCTGAATGAAGTGAATGGTACGCTGATTAATAAGTACATCACGTCCAAGGCGCTCGGAACGAGTTGCATGGATTGTCACGCGAACGGCCCAAATCTGAAGAAGGACGATCTGCAGCTAATGAAAGAAGCGAATTTTCAGGCGATGCGGGGATTCACGAGGTTCCTGGATCAAGCAGAGCATTTAGGGGCCAACCGAACGGAAGTGCGCGAGTTGAAAAAACAAATGACCGAAAATCCGGGATCGCTAATCCCACTCGAAAGCTATCGCAAAGCAAACGAAGAGTACTGGGTGCAGCACTACGTGGAGTTCGCCAGAAGGCGTGAATTGACGCGCAAGTAGAGTGCCGAAGGCACCATGGCTCAACGCGAACCCTTTTTAGCCGCATTTCCAAGCCGCCTTGACGTGTCCCAAGCCCTCCACAACGAAAGTAACGCTGAATGGATGTGGCAGAGCCAAGCCCGTGATTGCTTTACTCGTGCCTTTCGATGTAAAATGCCGATTCGTTCTCAAGACAGCTCATGTGCGCGAATTGACTTGGAATGCGGGAGCCAAGGAGGCTCAACATGGTCAATGTCAGAGGCTCAAAACCACAGGGTAAGCCATCCAGATCGCTTGCATTCTCCTTTGAAGCGCTGGAAGATCGCTGGCTTCCGAGCGGGACATCGATCCTGACGATTCTGCCTGCAGCTCCTGAAAGTTCGGTCCCAGCACTTGTTCGAAGTGAGGATTCCCGAGAACTTCGAATCGTTGCACCCGCATCTAGCCTTCAAGAAGTCGGCAGGAACTTTATCGGTCAGGCGTTGACTTCACCCATCGGGACGGGCTGGGATCTCTTCGGCTATCCCGTGCCTGAAGCGCAAAGGATCATGGTGGACCACCAGGTTCTGCCGAGCGAGTTTACCCACGATCCCGCGAACGGCGTGCTCGGCATGTCTGCCGATGCGTTTGGTTCAACGGGGGAAATTGTCGATGCTGGCCTCCCGCCGCAGGCTGGAACGGTTGTAATTAAGGGAGCAGATTTCGCCGCGCCTGCGCTGTCTCTGCCATGGCAGGTCGATGATCATGCCCTCCGGGCAACGGCGGCTCTACCAAGAGAGATCGAGACATCCGGATCTTTGGCCGCGCCGAGAGCCCCGGCTTCGACGAGAGTTGTGCCGCCTTCCGATCCCGAGAGCCTACCGGCACGTCCAGCGTTCCAACTCCGTGCAGCAGACGTTGTGCCTCCAATCGTTAGCCCAACGCCGCAGTTGAGCAACGATTCCCTTTCCCAAAGAAGCGTAAGCGACGGCATAGCTCGCCCGGACGACCGCGGAGCACTGTCGCCGTTATTCAATACGCAACGAGGTCCAGACTTTGCGGGCGCAGCACAAGGTAGCGGTGAAGGCGCCGCGACATCATCCCCGCGCGCTGCCGTTGAAGCTGAAAGGAGCCTTCCAGCTACTCCCAATCCTCTGAGCGGCTGGCTCCGCTCCAACGAGTCTTCGCGCAGCATGCCGGACGACTTGGTGCCTCCCTCTCCCGAACTTGCCGGCGTCCTCGGCAACATCGCCTCGACCGACCTTACGGCTCTGGAGCGCGGCTTGCAACAGTTCCTCGCTGAGCTGGATGCTGTCGGCGGAGCGGCAATCCGCAAGACGGCCGGCTTTGGCTGGTCAAAGACTTTCGTAACTGCTGCCGCTTTCGGCATTGTCGCGTTGGAAATGGCCCGGCGGCGTCTGCAGCGGGCTTTCCCGGAAGTCGTCGCCCTCGTCACCCATGAAGACTTGACGTGGAGTTGGCTGCCCAATGACCCCGGGCTCCCAGAGGATAAGGAATTGTGAGCAGACCAGCGCTGGACGATCTCCTGGAGAGGCTCTGCCAGGGTGACATGGAAGCTGCAGAACAAGTGTTCGTGGCTTACGAGCCGTACCTTCGCCAAGTCGTGCGCCGGCTCTTCCCGGCACGTTTGCGCACACGATTCGATTCGATTGACATTGTGCAATCCGCCTGGCGAGACCTCCTGGAGGGCTTCCGCGAGGCAGACTGGCGCTTCACCACGTCCGCGCAGCTCCAGGCATTTCTTGTCAAAGTGACCCGGAACCGTTTCATCGACCGCTGCCGGCAGCACAGCCCCGCGCTCGACCGCGAGGAGCCTCTGGGTGATGCGGACGTTGCCTGCTTCTTGCCTAGCTTGGAAGCGCGGCCCAGTGAGACGGCCCAGGCCGAGGAGCTATGGCAGCGGATGCTCGCCCTCTGCCCACCGGAACATCACAATCTTTTGCGGCTGAAGCGCGACGGTGTCCCCGTATCGGAAATTGCAGAACGTACGGGCCTTCATATCGGCAGCGTTCGACGTGTTTTGCGGACACTCGCTCTGGAGTTGGCTCGAACCCGGAGCGCATGACGCAGGTCGCCCGCCCAATTGCCAAGAGTAGTCATGGATTCCTCGGATGTTGCCCACCCCGCCAATCGGTTGATCAACCCTGATGACGGGGATGGTACCGAAGCGCTTGAAGTGCCTGTTGCGCTTGCGGGACGCTTGGCCATCGAAATGCGTGCATGCTGGGGACGCGGCGAACAGACGCCGGCCGAAGAGTTTTTTGCGCGCTATCCCGAGCTTCGACAGCAACCCACGGCAGCCATCGAGATCATCTACGAAGAGATCCTCCTCCGCCAGGAACGGGGCCAGAAGGATATTTGGCCGGATTTCTTCTCGCGGTTCCCCGAGTGGCATGATCACTTGCAGGCGCTCCAGGACTGCCACCAACTTCTGGATTCTCCTAGCGTGGCTCCGCAGTTTCCAGCCATTGGGGAATCCCTGGGTGAGTATCGTGTGCTGGCCGAGCTTGGCCGTGGCTCCCTGGGCCGGGTCTTCCTTGCGACTCAGCCAGCCTTGGCGAACCGCCTGGTCGTTCTCAAGTTGACTCCTCAGGCAGGTCGTGAACATCTTTCTCTCGCTCGGCTCCAGCACACCAACATCGTTCCACTCTACGCCGCACGCGACGACCGCGCCCGGCACCTTCGCTTATTGTGCATGCCATACTTTGGGGGCGCTCCGTTATCAGAGGTCCTGCGCGTGCTGGCGCCGATTCCGTTCAGCCAACGCACCGGCAAGCATCTACTGGACGCCGTGGATCAAATCCAGGCCGCCCACCCCGTACCCGATTGCGGAGCCAGTGCTTCCCGAAGGATCTTGGCCCGGGCCACCTATGTCCAGGCCATCTGCTGGATCGCAGCCGGCTGCGCGGACGCGCTCCAATATGCACACGAGCGAGGTCTCTTGCATCTGGATTTGAAACCATCAAACGTGCTGATCGCTGCCGACGGACAGCCGATGCTACTGGACTTCCACCTGGCCCGCGAGCCTGTCCTGCCAAACAAACCGCTGCCTAGCCGCCTGGGTGGGACCCCGGCCTATATGGCCCCTGAACAGCGGGCTGCCGCGGAGGCTGTGGCTCGAGGCGGCCCTGTGCGCGATGCTGTCGATGCTGGGGCTGATCTATACAGCCTCGGGGTGTTGTTGTACGAGGCACTGGGCGGAACTGTGCCAGTCAGCCCGGCCAGTTCCAAGCCGTTGCACCTCATCACTGCAAACATAAGCGTAGGGCTATCGGACATTATTGCTCGTTGCCTGTCGCCTCGCTCAGCAGACCGATACCCAAACGCCGCCGAGCTGGCAGCCGACCTGCGCAGACAAATCACCGATCGCCCGTTGCGGGGAATACGCAACCGCAGCATGTTGGAGCGCTGGCGAAAGTGGCGCAGGCGGCAGCCGGCGGCCTTTTATTTCCTCCTCATGTTAGCGCTCACGACGCTGGCGACCGGGGCTCTGGCGGTAGGCACTTGGTCCCACATCAGGCACAGAATTGCTGAAGCAGAATTGGCCCTCGCCGAAGGCAAGAAGCAGTGGCAGGACAGCCACCATTTTGAGGAGGCCGAGGCGAGCTTGCGGCATGGCTTGACCTTGCTGGAAGGTTTACCATTCACCCGCGATCTCACCGAGCAACTTCAGGACCAGATCGATAAGGTCGCCATGGCCAGTGCAGCTGCCCACAAAGAGTGGCTCGTTAAAGAACTGCATGGACTGACCGAGCAGTTGCGAGTCTTATTTGGCATGGACCTTCCTCCCACTTCTCACCTAAGCGCTCTTATCAAAAATTGTCGAGAATTGTGGGAAAGGCGCAATGCGATCCAGGCATCTCTGAGCCCTGGCAAAGGTGGCGAAGCAACCGCAGACCTGGTGGAATTGGCGGTCCTTTGGTCCGATCTGCGCGTTCGATCCGCGGTTTCTGCCGAGGCTCCGACAGCCTGTCGCGAAGCGTTGCGGACGTTGGACGAGGCACGCACGTTCTTCGGACCCAGTGCGGTGTTCAATTTGGAGCAGGCCAGATATCGACGAGCACTCGGGGTGCCACTGGCGCTGCCTTCGCAGGGGCCATCGCCAATTCCGCGGACCATTTGGGAACGCTATGCTTTGGGACGATCCTATTTTCGTTGCGGCGATCTGCTGCGAGCGGAGCAGGAATTAAAACAGGCGTTGGGTTCTCAACCGCAGGATTGCTGGTTGAATTACTATTACGGCCTATGCGCCTTCGGCCTTCATCGCTACGAAGACGCTGCTATTGCCTTCAGCGTCTGCATTGGAGCGGCGCCAAACCTCGCCGGGATGTATTACAACCGGGCACTGACATTTTCGGAACTCGGGAAGACGGAACTGGCGAGCCGCGATTATGACCGGGCCCTGGATCTCGACCCTGGCCTGACTGCGGCTGCACTGAACCGAGGCATGTTGCGCTTGCAGGAGAAACGCTTCGCGGAGGCGATTAGCGACCTCGAGCGTGCCTTGAGCTTGGGAGCGCCGCCAGGCACCGTTTCTTATGATCTCGCGCTGATCGCGCTTGCTCAGGACAAGCGCAGCCAAGCGATCGCCTATCTTCACCGCGCGTTGGAGCGTGCCCCCAATCACCGGCAGGCCCGGCTGCTCCTTGAAAGCCTCGAGAAGCCAGCGCAGAAATAAGTCACTGCGAATTTCATAAAAACCGCGCTCACTTTTGGTCTTGTTTCCCGTTCTGTATTAAGAGACGGCGCAACCGGGGGATCTCGGGCGCATGAAATGGCCATGAATTGGCGGGCTGTGCTCTTGGCGCTGGACCGCAGATAGGAAAGGACTCCGACATGTTGGTCCTCAGTCGCAAGGTAGGCGAAAGCATCCTGATTGGCGATCAAGTGGTTGTCACCGTGATTGCGAGCCGCGGCGATGAGGTCAGGCTTGGGATCGCGGCACCGAAATCGATCAACATCTTGCGAGAGGAAATGACTTGCAGCTATGCGGAGGGAGCGCCGGTGCTATCTTCAGCGGTGCCCGTGTCACGGTTGAGTATTACTCAGCAATGTGGCTTTGAGCGTGCACCGGAGCGGGTAACAAAGAGACCTCCGTCAACTGCGAGCATCGACGAAGAGGGCTTCGGTTGTGCCTAGGATGGGCACAACCGAAGAAGTTTCGTTGTTGTCTCTCCCTCAACAAGATTTCGCCCAGAACTGCCATTCCATCCAACTCTTTCCCCCAACTTCATCGGACGGCGGTCGATGAAACTCCGCGTTGCGATAAAGTCCACGACTGCCCACCTCGATGCTGAGAGCACGGCCAGAGCCAGAGGCCGCAAGCCAAGCGCGATTCGTGAGTCTTTCCGCACGCAGCAACAAGCACGGTGCAGGTGGTATCTACCGCGGATTCCGCGCTAACCCATGTTTAACAGGTGCTGAAGGCCCAACTGGCGTTCGCCCTGATTTTTCCGCATCGCAGACCTCCATTTCGCAAAACACATAGTGACAATATCAGCTGCGTTCTCCTGGGATTATCGTAAGATTTCACATG
>DATGZX010000206.1:0-10508 GCA_035296965.1 Gemmataceae bacterium | reverse complement strand
CGAGAAGCGGGGCTCGACCAAAATTGTCCGTCCATTCCCTGGTTGAAAAACTACCAACTGGTATTCGCTTACCGGTAACTGCGCTCGCCCCCGGATTCGCTAAAATGTTAATCATTTCCCCCCTGCGGAAATCGGCGATTAAATCTCAACCCAGTCAATATTTGTTCGCCAGCTGTATCGCGACGCTGCACCGATGCAGGACGGCCGCGGGTTTGGCCACTGGTTCCTGCAGGGTGCCGCGCATCTCATGAGCTGCGTACTCGGCGTCCCCAGAGTCTCTCTCGGGTTTCCCCATAGCGCTCGTCTTGCGTAAATTCAAGTGCATATAGCCGGGCTCCGGATTCCAATTATGTACGACGCGCTCCTCGGCTCGATTTTGCCCTGAATGGCCCTGATCCCGTCTTGACAGTTCCCCAACCCCCTCATAGCATAGCGTTTTCGACTTTTTGGGAAGCTCAAGGGTAGCAGCGCTAGGAGAATCCATTGTCGGGTTTCTCGAATGAACGCATCCGCATCCGGATGGAAGCCTACGACCACGAGGTCCTGGACCGCACGGCTCATGAAATTGTCGACACGGCCCAGCGGACCGGGGCGATCGTGCACGGGCCCATTCCATTGCCGACGCGCATCGAGCGGTACACGGTCTTGCGCAGTCCGCACATCGACCGCAAGTCGCGCGAACAATTCGAGATCCGAACCCATAAGCGCCTGGTCGATATCCTGCAGCCGACCGGCAAGACCATCGAGGCCCTCAACAAGGGTCTGAGCTTGCCGCCGGGTGTGGATATCAAGATCCGGGTGCTTGCTGCGACAAGTAGTTGAACTCGCCGGGATGCGCGGCGAATGGGGAACCGGAAGTCCGTTCCCACCGCCTTCTCCTCTGGCTCTCGTGCCGGGGGCGAACAAAACCAAGTATGCGGGTGAAGCAGGCGTTACCCTCCGATCTCCCTTCGGGGTGAGATCGTGAGGGGGCTCTTTCATATTAGACACCGTTGAAGCAACCTGTCGATGGGCGGCAGAAGGCTTGCCCGCTCGGCTGCGGCGCCGGATGGAAGTGGGTCATGTTGAACTTGAGCGTTTACAATCGCCAGGGCGAATCGGTCGGCACCGTGGAGGTGGATCCGGCCGAGTTTGGCGGTAAGATCAACCGCCAACTGTTGCACGACGTCGTCGTGATGTACCTGGCCAACCAACGGGCCGGGACTCATTCGACCAAACGGCGCGGCGAGGTGGCAGGTAGCACGAAAAAGCTGTTCCGCCAGAAGGGGACAGGGAACGCGCGCGTGGGCACGCGGCGGACCAACAAGCGCAAGGGCGGCGGCACGTCCAAGGGCCCCAAGCCGCGCGACTACAGCTACCACATGCCGAAAAAGGCGGTGCGGGCCGCGACGCGCATGGCTCTCCTGAGCAAGTTTCAAGATCAGGAGACGGTCATCATCGACGATCTCACCCTGTCGGCCATCAAGACCAAGGACGTGGCCGGTATCCTCAAGGCCCTCAAGCTGCAAGGGGTGAGCTGTTTGATTGGCATCGCCGGCATGGATCCGACGATCTACAAGTCGGCCCGCAACATCGACGGCGTCGAAGTGCTGCCGGCCGCGGAATTCAACACCTATTCCGTGCTGCGTCCCAAGCGTCTGCTGCTGACGCGGGCTGCTCTCGATGAACTGCGTAAGAAGTACAAGCCAAAAGAAGCCGCCACGCCTGCCTAGGACGCGGTTGGGGACGGCATAGGAGATGGAAGCGATGGCAACGGCTCCACGCGAAGGAAAAACTCGGGGTCCAAAACTGGAGCCTCACCAGATTATCCTGCGTCCGCTGGTGACCGAAAAGGGCACGCATCAGTTCACCAGGCACAATGCGTACCCGTTTCAGGTCAACCTGTGGGCCAACAAGGACCAGATCAAGGCGGCCGTTCAGGAGCTGTTCAACGTGCGCGTGCGCAAGGTGCGGACGCAGAACCGTCTTGGCAAGAACCGTCGCTATCGGTTCAAGGTCGGCCGGCTGCCCAACTGGAAGAAGGCCATCGTAACCTTGCACGAAGAAGATCGGATCGAGTTCTTCTAAACGAGCCTGAGGTCGCTCCGCCCGGGGAATTTGGCGTCTGGAAAAGCACTGCCGCTCCAGGGGCGGCATATTTCATTGGTTGCAGCGTCCAGGGGATTATCATGGGGATCCGCCAATACAAGCCGACGACGCCAGGGCGGCGTCAGGGCTCTGTCAGCGATTTTTCCGAAATCACGGATCGCAAGAAGAAGCCGGAAAAGTCCCTGGTGGTCCCCCATCAAAAGAAGGGCGGCCGCAACCACCACGGCATCGTGTGCACGCGGTTCCGGGGCGGCGGGCACAAGCGGATGTACCGCATCATCGACTTCAAGCGGCGCAAGGATCAGATCTGGGCAACCGTGGTTTCGATCGAGTATGATCCGAACCGGTCGCCGCGGATCGCCCTGCTGCAATATGCGGATGGCGAGAAGCGCTACATCCTGGCCCCCGAGGGGCTCAAGGCAGGGGACAAAGTAGTCAGCGGCGAAGAGGCTGAACCGCGCGTGGGCAACTGCTTGCCTCTTCGGCGCATTCCCCTGGGCATGTCGATCCATAATCTGGAACTACAGCCGGGGCGCGGCGGGCAGCTCTGCCGCAGTGCCGGCACCAGCGCCACGCTCACCGCTCGCGAGGGCCGCTGGGCGCAGATCACGCTCCCCTCGGGAGAGGTGCGGCGCATCAGCTCAGAGTGCCGGGCTACGATCGGCACCATGGGGAATGCCGAGCACATGAACATCAGCATCGGCAAGGCCGGCCGGAAACGCTGGATGGGCCGCAAGCCTCACAACCGCGGCACTTCAATGAACCCTGTGAGTCACCCCCTGGGTGGAGGAGAAGGAAGATCCAAAGGCGGCCGGCATCCTTGCAGCCCGACGGGTGTGTTGGCCAAGGGTGGCAAGACGCGGAATCGGCGGAAGCCGTCCAATTCGGCGATCATCCGCCGTCGTCGGCCGGGTCCGCATTATGCACAAAAATAAGCGATTAGACTGGCCGGCCTGGCGACAAACCATAAAATAGTTCGGCTATAGAAAGTGGAGCACGATGAGCCGTTCACTGAAAAAAGGGCCGTATGTCGACCTCCGGCTGCTCGCCAAGGTCGAGCGCCAGCAGACGGGGCACCGCGAGCCGATCAAGACTTGGTCGCGCGATTGCACGATCGTACCTGATTTTATCGGCCATACGTTCCTCATCCATAACGGCCGGCAGTTCATGAAATTGTTTGTGACCGAGGACATGGTCGGGCACAAGCTTGGAGAGTTTTCGCCGACCCGGCTCTTTCGAGGACATAGCGGCGGCAAGGCAAAGGCGGCAGCGGGTCCGACCGGGCCTGCCAAGTGATCATAGATCCCGGGGTGGAGCAGTGGTAGCTCGCCAGGCTCATAACCTGGAGGTCGCAGGTTCAAATCCTGCCCCCGGAATTCTGAAGCGGTCCAAGGCGAATTAGAAGGAAGCGAAGCGACGAGAACTATGGAGTACTCTGCACACCACCGCTTTGCCGACATGTCGGCTCGCAAGATTCGGCCGTTTGCCAGTCTCATTCGAGGGCGGCGGGCAGACGAGGCCATCGAAGCGCTGCGGTTTTTTCCCAACAAGAGCGCCCGATTGCTCGAACAAGTCCTGAAGAGTGCGCTCGGTAATGCCGAAGACCGTGGCGCGCGCGACATCGACGATCTCGTCATCACCGAGTCGCGCGTGGATGGTGGGCCGATGATGAAGCGGATCCAGCCTCGGGCACGCGGCTCCGCTTATCAGATCAAGCGACGCTTGGCCCATATCCATTTGACCTTATCGGACCTGGAGGGGTAGCCGCCGGGTTCAGGAACTTCAAGCCAGGGGCCAGGAAGCTGGCTCTCGGCTTTTGTTGTTTGAGGACAACCAGACGATGGGACAGAAAGTTCGACCAATTGGCTTCCGCACGGGCATTGTTCGCGATTGGCTGAGTCGTTGGTACGCGAACAAGCAGGACTTCGGGGACCTTCTGGTCGAAGACCACAAGATCCGCGCGTTCGTGAAGCGCCGTTATGCCCGCTCGGGGATATCGAAGATCGAGATCGAGCGCACGCGGGAAAAGGTGGTGGTGTATATCTATTCCGCCCGTGTCGGCATGATCATTGGCAAGAAGGGGCAGGAGGTCGATCGGCTCACGAAGGAGCTTGAAGATTTGACCCACCGGCACATCGAAGTCAAGACCATGGAAGTGAACAGACCGGAAGTGGACGCCCAACTGGTTGCCGAGGACATTGCCGAGCAGTTGGAAAAACGCGCGAGCTTCCGCCGGACCATGAAGCGGGCGATGGATACAACGATGGAGAGCGGCGCGAAAGGGATCCGCGTGCAGATGTCGGGCCGGCTCGGCGGCGCGGAAATGGCCCGTCAGGAGACGAACATGCTCGGCAGTATTCCGCTGTCGACGATACGGGCGCGCATCGACTACGGGTTCACCGAGGCGAAGACGGCACAGGGCCACATAGGCGTCAAGGTGTGGATCAATAACGGAGAGTACTCAGGCTCCGAGGAGAGCGACAATGCCCCTAATGCCCAAGCGGGTAAAGTTCCGAAAAAGCCAACGCGGCAAGGTAAAAGGTAACGCGACCCGCGGCAATACGGTCAAGTTTGGCGACTTCGGCTTGCAAGCTCTCGAGGGCGGCTGGCTGAGCGCCGAAGCGATCGAGGCGGGACGCATCACCGCCACGCATTCGGTGCGCGGCGAAGGCCGGCTCTACATCCGCGTTTTCCCGCATAAATCGGTCACTGCGATTCCGGCGGAGACACGCATGGGGAAAGGAAAGGGCGAGCCGGAGTTCTGGGCGGCGGTAGTCAAGCCAGGAATGATCCTGTTCGAAATCGGCGGCCTACCGGAGGCGGCGGCGCGCGATAGCCTGGCCCGGGTGGCTTACAAAATGCCTTTCCGCTGTCGCCTTGTGTCCCGGAAACCGAGCGCCTGAGTTCGCGGATCGTCGCCCGGCGCGGGATCGGCGCGGCGGGCCTGAGGAGGTTAGGATGAGCATGAAGACGGCCGAGTACCGCGGAATGAGCGACGAGCAGCTGGACCTGACGCTGCGGGACGAGGTGAAGAACCTCTTTCACCTGCGTTTTCAGTCCGCGACCGAGCGCCTTGAGACTCCCAGCGAGATCAATAAAGCCAAGCGTGTGGTCGCGCGCATCAAAACGATTCAACGAGAGCGGCAGCTTGCCGCAGCCAAGGGCGCGGCAAAGGAGGCAGTGGGGAATGGCTGAGCAAGAACGTGGACGGCGCCGTGTGGAGGTGGGTGTCGTCACCAGCGCCAAGATGAATAAAACACGGCGCGTGGAGATCCCGCGGCTCGTGAAGCATCCGCGCTACGGCAAGTACATTCGCCGCCGGACAATCTGCCACGTCCACGACGAGAGCAACGAGTCGCGTATGGGAGATACCGTCGAGATCATGGAAGCTCGGCCCATTTCGAAGACCAAGCACTGGCGGCTCATACGCGTTGTCAGAAAAGCGGAAGAAAGTGTGGCGCCCGCGGAACTCCAGCAACCGGTGCCGGCGCCTGTATAAGAGGTTGTCGGGTCGGGATAGGTCGGGTCGGGTCGGGAAGGAAGGTCGTCTATGATCCAGATGTATACCTACTTGGACGTCGCGGATAATACCGGCGCCAAGGAGTGCATGTGCATTAAGGTGTTGGGTGGAACGCGGCGCCGTTACGCGGGGCTGGGCGACGTCATCGTCGCAAGCGTGAAGAAGGCCATGCCGGGCGGCGAGGTGAAACCCGGCGACGTGGTGCGCGGCGTGATCGTCCGCTGCCGCAAGGCGACGCGGCGCCAAGACGGCAGTTACGTGCGCTTTGACCGCAACGCTCTCGTGCTCATCGACGCGGAGCAGAACCCCCGCGGCACGCGTATTTTCGGGGCGGTTGCTCGCGAGCTTCGTGAACGCGGGTTTCTCAGGATCGTCAGCCTGGCCGCGGAGGTTGTGTGAAAGCAATAGGTTGTATGGGTCCTATAGGACCTATTCGGTACACTTGAGGCAGCAGCGCGGTTGGTCTAGACAGGTGAAGTGATGTACATTCGCAAAGACGATATCGTGGAAGTGATTGCCGGCGACGATGCGGGCAACTCCAAAGCGCGCACCACCGGCCGGGTCCTCCGCGTGCTTGCCGAAAAGAACAAGCTGGTCGTCGAAGGTATAAACAGAGTTTACAAGCATCTCAAGCCGAGCCGGCAGAATCCGCAGGGAGGCCGGCTTTCCAAGGAGATGCCGATCTCGGTTTCCAACGTCTTGCTCTACTGCTCGACCTGCCGAAAAGGCGTGCGCATTGGCCGGCGTTACACGGCCGAAGGCCGCAAGGAACGATATTGCAGGAAGTGCGGCGGGTCCCTGGGCTTCCTGAGCAAGGCACGGGCTACTTACGCCCGCAAGGACGGTTAGCATTGGGGGAAGGGCGGATTTCGACGAGATTCGTCGAAGTGCCCGTCATGTAGCTAGTGATGATCCGGGCCGAGGCGCCGACTTAGCAGCGCTCAGCCCCGACTTGAGGTTGGCTATGGCTCGGCTCTCTGAGCGTTACCAAAAGGAAATCGCACCGCAACTGGCGAAGAAGCTGGGCCGCACGAACCCCCACAGCCTGCCAAAGCTGCAGAAGATCGTCGTCAATATGGGGGTAGGCAAGGCACTGCAAGACAAGAATCGACTCCAGCAATCCGCCGACCAGCTTGCCCAGATCACGGGTCAACGGCCCCAGATCACGCTGGCGAAGAAATCGGTGAGCGGCTTCCGCCTTCGCGAGGGCAACGAAATTGGTTGTCGCGTCACCCTTCGCGGCCAGCGGATGTACGAATTCCTGGACCGGCTCATCAGTATCGCCTTGCCGCGTATTCGTGACTTTCGCGGGGTGAACCCGAAGAGCTTTGACGGCAACGGCAATTACAGCCTTGGCCTCTCAGAACAAATGGTGTTCCCCGAAATCGATCCGGATAAAGTCACATTCACACAGGGTATGGATGTGACGTTTGTCACCAGCACCAGCAACGACGACGAGGCACGGGAGTTGTTACGCTCTTTCGGCATGCCGTTTCGCGAGGACAAGTAATCAAACGAGGGGGGAGCGCACGCCAGGAACCGGTATCGCTTTCCTTCTGGTTCCATCTTCAGGATGCGCGGGGTTATGACCACCGAAGCAAAGAACGTCAAGTTTCGCCGCCAACTCTCCCAGCTCGAGGCGAGCAAGCGGCAACCGGAAAAATCGACGATGCGGCCCCGCGATAAAATCCGCGTCCGCTACCGGTGCAAGCTGTGCGGCCGGGGCAGGGCGGTCTATCGGAAATTCGGCGTTTGCCGGATTTGTTTTCGTGGTCTTGCGAGCGACGGTCTCATCCCGGGTGTAATGAAGGCGAGTTGGTAGGAACTGAACCATGATGACAGATCCGATTGCAGACATGCTGACACGTCTGCGTAATGGCAATCGCATTGAGCGGGCCGCGGTCGATATTCCAGCCACGGCGTTGAAACGCAACATTGCCCAGGTCTTGAAAGACGAAGGGTTCATCCTGGACTATCAGCTCGGCCAACTGATCAAGGATGCCCAGGGTCACGCGGAATTTCAGCCGGCGGCTGAGGCGACGGGAAGCAAGGCCGTCTTACGAGTCTACATGAAATATGGTCCTGAAGGCGAGAAGGTCATCCGCCACGTGGAGCGTGCCAGCCGCCCCGGTCGTCGCCTTTACTTTCGCCACACGCAACTGAGGCCGGTTCTCGACGGCCTGGGCGTCGCCATCATCAGCACCAGCCGGGGTGTGATGAGCGATCGCAAGGCACGCGCCCAGCGGCTGGGTGGTGAACTGCTCTGCACGATATGGTAGGCCCATGACCTGCCACGAACGATCGCGCGTTGAAGAGGAAAGCGTCTCATGTCGCGTATAGGAAAACAACCGGTCAAGTATGCCGCCGGGGTTAAGGTGCAGGTCGCGAACGGCAGCCTGCATGTCGAAGGCCCCAAAGGCAAGCTCGATTTGACCTATCATCCCAACATGCGCGTGGAACACGACGAGAAGGACAAGGTGATCCACGTTACTCGGCCCGACGACGACCGGATCAATCGCTCCTTGCACGGTCTGACCCGCAGTTTGATCGCCAACATGGTCGAAGGCGTCACCAAGGGATTCGAGAAAAAGCTGAAGATCGAGGGCATTGGTTACCAGGCGCGCATGGACAAGAAAAAGCTCGTGCTCACGGTCGGCTATGCCAACGCCATCGAGATGACGCCGCCGGATGGAGTGGCCGTCGAGCTTGCCGATCCGACGACGATCTTGATCCGCGGCGCCGACAAGCAAAAAGTGGGGCAGTTTGCGGCGGAGGTTCGCCGCGTCCGCAAGCCAGAGCCCTACAAAGGCAAGGGCATTCGCTACGACAACGAGCAGGTTCGCCGCAAGGAAGGCAAGTCCTTTACCAGCGGCGGCTAAGCAAAGCGCGCGTAGGATTCTGGCCGAGGGGATGTGCTACGCTGGCACGGCGCCGAGCCAGAGACCATGGCCGATACCAGACTGCTTCGTATGTGACTACGGATTGCTGACATGGATCATCAAAAGGCAAAACAAGTTCGCCAACTGCGCCGGCGGCGTCATGTCCGGCGCAAGATCGTTGGCACCCCGGAACGGCCGCGCTTGAGCGTATTCCGGAGTTCCAAGCACATTTATGCGCAGTTGATCGACGACCTGACGGGCACGACACTGGGGGCGGCCAGCAGCAACCACCCGGAAGTGCGCGATGGTCTCGATTACGGCGGCAATGTCAAGGCCGCGACCGTGGTCGGCAAGAAGCTGGCGGAGATCGCCAAGAGCAAAGGGATCACCAAGGCGGCCTTTGACCGCGGTCATTACCGCTATCATGGCCGTGTGAAGGCGCTGGCGGATGCGGCACGCGAGGGTGGCTTGCAGTTTTGAGTCGTCTAGGTCGGGGGCCGTCGGGAGCAACTTATGGCAAGAGATCGCGAGATGCGGCAGGATGGATTGGAAGAGCGGGTGGTCAAGATTCGCCGCTGCGCCGCGGTGGTGAAGGGTGGTCGCCGCTTCAGTTTCAACGCTCTCGTGGTGGTGGGCGATAAGCATGGCCGCGTCGCCTCGGGTTACGGCAAGGCCAACGAGGTCCCGCCGGCCGTCGAGAAGGCCGTCAAGGACGCGCAGGAAACCATGCGCCGGCAGCGCAAGGTGCAGCTCAAGGGAGCGACCATCCCGCACCGCGTCATCGGCCGCTACGGCAGCAGTCGAGTCATCTTGGTTCCGGCCGGGCCGGGAACGGGCGTCAAGGCTGGCCCTGGTGTCCGTGATGTGCTCGAGGCGTGCGGCATCCATAATATCCTCACCAAGACGCACGGCAGCACGAACCCGATCAATCTGGTCAAGGCAACCATTCGCGGCTTGTTGCTGCTGCGCACCCGTGAAGAAGTTGCTCGCCTGCGAGGAGTCACTCTGTAATGGACCTGTCCACTGTTCATGAAGGCGTTCACAAGCTGAAGCGCAAGAAGCGCGTCGGTCGCGGAGTGGGAAGCGGCCACGGCAAGACCGGCACGCGCGGCAGCAAGGGACAATGGGCCAGCGCCGGAGCGAAAATGCCCTCGCCCGCCTTCGAAGGCGGCCAGATGCCCCTCTTCCGCCGCATCCCGAAACGCGGCTTCAGCCATCGCACCTGGGACAAGCGTTTTCGGATTGTCAACGTCGGCGCTCTCGACGATGCCTTTGCCGACGGCGACACCGTGGACCATGAGGCACTGCGAAAGGCCGGGCTTGCCAAGGGGCCGGCAGATGGAGTGCGCATCCTGGGCACAGGCGAATTGAACAAGCGGCTAACGGTCCGGGCCCATCATTTTTCAAAATCGGCTGCCGAGAAGATCACCGCCAAGGGTGGTACGATAGAAGTGATCCCACCGCCCAAGAGACCAAAACGAAACAAGATGAGGCCGCGTCCTTCCAAGGCCGGTTAACATGCATCGAGACGACAGGACGGCTGAGCACTTCCACACGCGACCACCTCTTGCCGGACCACGGCTAGCCTGGTGCCAAGCTGACTTCACCCCTCACAAGGCCGTTGGGGTCCTCACATGAACAAGATCATCACCATCTTCAAGATCCCGGAATTAGCGCAGAAAATCGGTATTACGCTGTTGTTCCTGGCGATCTACCGGGTCGGTTTCCATGTACCGCTGCCGGTTCTGGACCAGCAGCGCTTCGCCGAATACATGCGTGGCGCTCAGCAAGGCGCTTTCGGGCAAATCCTCGGGTTCGTCTCGCTCTTCAGTGGAGGACCCCTTGGACAAAGCACCATATTCGGCTGGGGCGTAATGCCCTACATCTCGGCCTCCATCATCTTTCAGCTGCTGGCCAGCGTTTATCCGCCGCTGGAGAAGCTGCAGAAAGAAGGCGAGAGCGGCCGCAAGAAAATCAACGAATACACCCGCTACGCCACCGTACCGATCTGCCTCTTTCAG
>DATGZX010000205.1:0-18032 GCA_035296965.1 Gemmataceae bacterium | reverse complement strand
AGTTCTGAAGGCCTTGAAGATCACCGACGTCCGCCCACCAACCCCACCTGCAGGAGAAGAAACCGTGACCTGATGACTAACACGAAATTCAACCCTTGCACAATAAGGACTTACGGCGACTGGTGTTAAACATAGGCTAGCGCTGGGAACTTCCTTTCCTGGCAGCAGGAACAAGGATCCGGCGTTTCTCCTTTTCTTGGACACCCTCCATCTCCATGTCGCGGAGGAAGATCCGAGCGGTGACCGGCCCGACGCCCTTGAACAACTGGAGGCGCCGGCTCAAATCAGCCCGGCTCTTGGCCTGGTCAAGGAGGCCGGTCAAGCTTCCATAGTGCTTCTTCAGGGACTCGCAGACTTCGAGCAGCTTCGTTGCCGTGGAGAAGTCATAGCGCACATAGTGGCCCCGATCCAGGACTTCCACCAGCTTGTCCCAACCAGCCCGGAGAATGGCTTCCGGGGTCAGGAGTCCTTCGTTCACGAACTCGGAATACGTTCGTCTGGCCACCTCCTGTTGAATCGGTTTGCCAAAAAGAAGACAGGCCAGGAACCATTTGAACAGCTCCTCTTCCTTTCTGGAGTGTACGTCTATCGCCAGTTCGGCAGAGTGAATGGCTCTCTTTGTCATGTCATGGTACTCCAGTCCAGGCGTGGACTGTTACCTGAGCGGATCTTCGGGCCGCGGGTCTGCCGGATGAGACAAGCAATCCTCCACAGCGGCCGACATCCGAAGCACGCTTCATTAACACGACGATGCAATTGGGGTGCCGAGTTTGAGAATGGCTGATGCGCCGAATGGGAAGCGGAGCACGGTGGATTATCTATCTCCGGACTGAGGCCGAAGAGGATTGCTATCTCCCCCGATAGGGCCGTTCATGTGCGAATTTGGCCCGCGAGCGCGCGAATCTGAACCAAATTCCACCCTGACCTAGCGAGGCTGTTCACCTGGGTCCGATAGTCGGAATTGACACCGCTCAAGCCCTTCGATGCTGTAGGCGCCAGCCGGCCCTGCAGAAAACGCCCGAGTTCATCCTGCCCGGCCGAAGTTAGCGCGAACGCTCTCGTCACAGAGATAAAAGCGTCTTCTCATTCTGGGAACCGCATGCCTGCAAGAGTGACACCGGCGCGAAATCGGCCTGAGAATTGCCTTCTCCTATCCCAATGCTTCCGATCGCCCCAAGCGATCTGCCTCCGGAAGGGTTTAGACTGGGGCCCGGCCCTCCAGAGTCGGTGGCAAAAGGATCACATATAGGACCCCACGACAAGAGGGACCGACGATGGCGCTCAAATTCGCAAGCCTGCAACCTTTACTGGATCAATTCAAGGGCGACGGGCTCATGGTCAGTTGTTACGCCGATCTGTCCCCCGCCCCAGGATCCTCGGGGTGCTGGCCGGGGCCTTTCAAGGCCAAGGCCGCCGCCATCAAGAAAATGCTCGGCGACGACACGCGGGCCTGGCAGCAGTTCGAGCGCAACTTCCAGGCCATCGGCCGCGTCCTCGAGGCGCCCGAATCACGCCACGCCCGCGGGATAACAGTCTTCGCCGCCCTTCAGCGAGGTTTCTTTCAGTCCTACGCCCTGGACGTGCCGGTCGAGAACGAACTCGTGGTGCATGAGGCTCCATACCTGGTTCCCCTGCTCCATGCTCTCTGTCGGCAGCGGGAGTACCTGGTAGTGCTCACGGATACGCATCGCGCGCGGCTGTACGCGGCCACGCCGGGTGGCGTGCGATTGCTCCAGGAAATCGAGGAGGCGGTGCCCAGCCGTCAGCACTCGGCGGGGGAGCGCTGGGGCAAGCAGCAGGCTACCATCGCCCGGCACCGCGAGGGCCGTCTCCTCCACTACCAAAAGGAACTGGTCAAACTTGTCGAGAAGGCCTGGGCCGAACACCCATTCCAGGGGCTCGTACTCCTCGGAGAACACGAGGGCGTGGAGCACTTCCGGAAGCGGCTGCCACCCCGGCTCAGGGTTCAGGTGGTCCACGAGAGCCCGCACCATTGGAGTGAGAAGCCACTGGAGATTGAGGGAGAGATCCGGGCCGTCCTCACTGGCACACTGAAAGCCTGTGAGGACCAGCTTCTTGACGATCTCAAGCAGCGCTTCCAGGAGGGTTACGGAGTTGCCGTTGGGCCCGGAGAAGTAATCGAGGCTGTTGAGAAGGGACGGGTCGGCCCCCTAGGCCATGGCTACCTGGTGTTCGGGCCGGACCCGCGCGAGGTGGTGGCCCGTTGCACAGCTTGCCGGTCGCTCTGGATCGAGGTGCCGGAAACCTGCCTCCGCTGCCAGGCTCCCTGCGTCGAGGCCAGCCTGTGGGAAGAGATGCTCCTGCTGGCCCTCAGGCACGGTCTGGTCGCCCACTTTGTCAGGAAGGACCCTGAGCTAGCACGCCGCGGTGGCGTTGCTGCCGTGCTGGCAAGGCCGGAGTTGGCGGCTCATCCTGAGCAAGGAATTTACGTCTGACTCACGGCAGAGCTCTCTGTGCGCTGCTTACCCGTCGTCCGCTGACGAGGGGGCCTCGCTTCTCGCGAGCGAGCCGCAGCCATTCGAAGCGGTTCAAGTGACGGTAAGAGTCGGCTAGGCGGTCCGCGAGATCCAGACGAAAGGGGCCAATCATGTTCGCGGGAGATCCCGCATCGAGTCGCCTTGCAACGATCGGGCGCCTGCCAAACGCGCAGCTCGGCAAAGGGTTGGCGCATGCCGTCTTCGAGTCGCTCCAGCGGTTTCCGCATAAAGTGGTCTGTCGAGACTCGGCACAGGACTTTACCGGGCAACAGGTAATTGAAAACTGTCAAGCGGCAGCACGGCTCTACTCGTCTAGAGTGTCGGGGCCTACAGTTGGCATCCTGTTGCCGAATCGTGCTCTGTATCCCGCGGCGGTGCTCGGTGCGATTTGGGCAGGCAAGGTTCCGGTGCCGCTGAATCCACTGCTCAAACCGCAGGAACTTGACTTCATCTTCAATGAGGCCGCCATCGATACCGTCGTAGCCGACACTCAGACCCAATCGGTAATCAAGGGGCTCGATGTAAAGTGTCTGCCAGTAAATGACCTTGCAGCAATCGACACCGTCTCCGAGGTGCTTCCAGCTCCTGTTGCACTGCGCGACACAGCCGTGCTGTTATACACCTCGGGAACGACGGGCAGGCCCAAAGGCGTTCCCCTGACTCACGAGAACCTGCTGAGTAACGCCGGCGGCGTGATCTCCCGACTCTGCCAACATGGTGACGACGTCATCCTGGGTGTGCTGCCAATGTTTCATGCTTTCGGGTTGATGGAGACCGCAATCGTTCCGCTATTGTTGGACGCCGAGGCAACTTACGCGCGTTTCACTCCTCAACGAATTGCCAGCCTTATCACGCAGCGCAAGGCCACGGTCTTCCTTGGCGTACCGAGCATGTTTCGTCTGCTCGTACGCAGCAAGAACGGCAGCGCGGCGATGAAAAGTCTTCGTCTGGCCGTCAGCGGAGGCGACGCGTTGCCGGCGGTCCTCCGCGACGCCTATCGCCACCGGTTCGGCAAAGAACTATTGGAGGGCTATGGCCTGACCGAAACTTCGCCTGTGATCAGTGTGAACACGCCCGAGGAGAACAAACCTGGGACAGTCGGCCGCGCCCTGCCGGGAGTGGAAATCCGCATTCAAGGCGCGGATGGCAAGCTCGAGCAGCCCGGCAGTGAAGGAGAGGTTCAGATCAGAGGTCCCAATGTTATGTCGGGGTATTACAACCGGCCGGTGGAGAACCTAGCCGCTTTCACTGGCGACGGCTGGTTCCGCACGGGGGACATGGGCTTCCTGGATGCGGAGGGCTACGTGACGATTTGTGGGCGAATCAAGGAGTTGATCGTCCGCGATGGCGAAAAGATCATGCCGCGCGAAGTGGAGGAAGTGCTCGAACAACATCCGAAGGTGCTGGAAGCAGCTGTGGTCGGCGAACCCGATGGCACCCGCGGCGAAGCCATAATCGCCTTTGTGGTGCCGGCGGAGCAGCCGCCTACTGCCGAGGAGTTACGCGAGTTCTGCCGAAGCAAACTTGCAGACTTCAAGGTTCCGCGCCGATTTGTCATCGCCGCTGATTTTCCGCGCGGGCCGACCGGTAAGATCTTGAAACGAGCCATTAAGGATTGGAAGTCGACGTAGTGCGATGACCTGGAGCGTGACCGCACCTTGATGCTCTTGAGCGAAATGCACCGCATCTACCGTTTCGAGGGAAAACCGGCGAACCGCTCAGGGCTGACGGGCTGAGCGGCGCTTATGCTCACGGGTCGTCTTAGCCCCCCGAGGTTTCGCGCCCGCCGGCGCGGGCTTGGATTCCTCGCTGGCTAAGTAGCGCAACAGGTCCGTGTCGGTAACAATGCCAACCAATTTCCCGTCTGCCACAACAGGCAGCGCTCCGAGCCGCGACACGACCATGCTCGCGGCTGCATATTGCACGGAGACATCGGGCGGAACGCTGATGACATCTTTGCTCATGATCTCCTTTACTTCGAGAGGTTCGAGCAAGAAAAACAGCCCGCCCACATTCAGCAGTTTCTTCTTCTTGGCACGCAGCGGCTCCAATGCCCGTACAAGATCGCGTTCGGAAACTATGCCGACCAGCTGGGACCCATCGAGCACCGGGAGGTGCCTTATGCCCCGCTGCTGGAACAACTGGACGGCTCTCTCCACGGAGTAATCTGGAGGAACTGTAATCACCTTGCGAGTCATGATGTCGGAGACGTTCACGGTATCCTCCCTAGCGTTCGCGTAAGACAGGCCAAAGTCCAAATGCCTGCATGATCAGGCCGGGGGCAAGGCCGACACAATTGTTGGTGGCGCTCCACGTCGGCCGACATGAACATGAAGACATAGTAATAGACGAGCGGTAGCCCGGCGATACACCCGAGGTGCGTCCTCCTGGAAAACCTTCCCAACACTCGGCAGAAGGCAAGTCGAATCCTGCTTTCCCCGGGAAGTCGGAGCAGTTACGACCTGGATTGATTCCATGGTGCTGTACTCTAACCATGAGGCCACCATTGGATTGGACAGAGATCGGGCTTCCGCCGTACGCGATGCAGGGAAGCTACTCAGACCGTTCCAGCCGAGACATAGAGCCCACCCTGGCGCAGCAAAGTGATGACATTCTTGATGTCGTGCCTACCCTTCACGGTCGAAGACCAAGCAAGGAGCGTGCCAGGGGCGCCTGGGTCGCGGCAGTACTGGTTGTGCGTGCACTGATTGACCAGGGCGCCCTCCAGAGCATCGGCCAGGTTGCGCGCGTCCTTAGCAGGCAGCGGTTCCGGCACGGCGATCGGCGTGTAAAAGTGCACCCAGAGTTTCTCGCACGCCAGTTTCCAGCCGTTCCATCGCCCGAGCTCCAGAAACCGGCGCCAGTCCTCCAGCGGGAGGTCCAGCGTCCGGTCATGGGCTATACCTTCCAGACATACGTAATTCTCGACCATCGCAAGGCTCCCATCGCTCAAAGGGCCCTCGTTGCACGACAACGGACCGTGTATTCCAATCTGCCAATATCAATAGTCTCTGCAGGCGCCGCGTAGCCCTACGGCAACAATTCAACTGATGGCTTCTGCGACGCAGCGAACAACTTCTCAGCTTCGTCAAGTCACCGGAAAATTTCAGAGCCCCATTCAAATCCCAACCCGCCATGTCGGATAGGGACAAACTCACTCATCGACATTTCCTGTCCGGTCGCCTTCGCGATAGGACGGTTGCACAAGTTCGCAAGTCCTGTGCCGGATATTGAGTAGGCCGGTCTCAAAGATCGGAGGTTGACGTTACTGCCCGCGCGGACAGAATCGCTCGCTCTGTGCGGTACCGCACAGGACTGAGAGATGCGAAGACTCGGACGGCGGACCAGAAAGTGGGCCTTGCAACCAGTGACCGGTGTTTTTTGGGCTGGCAGGCTTGCGATTGGTCAAGCTCCATTTTATGGCACTGCAATTGCCACTAAGCGAACCAACTATATGGCCGTGCGTGAATCGGCTGCTGTGGTTTGTGGGGCACGTTTGTAACGTGCCGAGACGCCCGCCGGCACGTTGCAAACGTGCCCCACAAATGCTGCCGAATTGCGCACCGTCATATAGGAGGGCGAGTGGAAGCAGGATCGACGTCCCTCGCGATGGCTGACGGATCGACTCTTCGCCGGAATGGACAGGCAGCCAATGATTCGGTGGCTGAAACAACGGGCCGGACCTTGTCAGTTCCTTGACTGTTCGAATGATCGGGAGAATGCATATGCCAATCAAACACCTGCTCTTCCGGGCTGCGGCCCGCGAAAAACTCCTCCAGGGCGCTACGTCGCTCGCCGACGCGGTGCGCGTGACGCTCGGCCCCCGGTCGAAGTGCGTTTTGATTGAGAAGAAATGGGGGAAACCGATCGTCTGCAACGATGGCGTCACCATCGCCAAGGAAATCGAGCTGAAGGATCCGGAGGAGAATCTCGGCGCCCGGATGATCCGCGAGGCGGCCGAGAAGACCGGCGATGCCGTCGGGGATGGAACCTCCACATCGACAATCCTGGCTCATGCCATTTACGCGGAGGGCATGAAGAACGTGGCGGCCGGCGCTAGCGCAATCGATCTGAAGCGCGGCCTCGATCGTGGGTTGCGTGCCGCCGTTACGGCCATCAAGGCGCTGTCCCGACCTGTCGAGAGCCGCAAGGAAAAGGCGCAAGTGGCTGCAATCTCCGCCCACAACGATCCCACGATCGGCGAAATCGTGGCCGACGCCGTGGAAAAGGTCGGCCGCGAAGGTGTGATCTCCGTCGAAGAGGCAAAAGGTACGGAAACCGCGGTCGAAGTGGTCGAGGGGATGCAATTCGACCGCGGTTACCTCTCGCCCTACTTCGTCACCGACCCTGAGAAGATGGTGGCGGTGCTCGAAGACCCGCTCATCTTTCTGTACGAAAAGAAGCTTGCCACAGTGAAGGATCTGATCCCCCTCCTGGAGCACATCGCTCAGGCCCACCGACCTCTCCTCATCGTGGCCGAGGATGTCGATGCGGAGGCTCTGGCAACCCTGGTCGTGAACAAGCTGCGGGGCGTGCTGGCCTGTGTCGCCGTGAAGGCGCCGGGCTACGGCGACCGCCGCAAGGCGATGATGGAAGACCTGGCCACCTTGACCGGCAGCCAGTTCTTTGCCGAGGAGCTGGGCTTGAAGATTGAAAACGTGACCATGACTCAGCTGGGTACGGCCAAGCGGGTAGAGATCGACAAGGACAACACCACGGTGATCGGCGGCGGCGGCAAGAAGGATGCCATCCAGGGGCGTATCAAGGACATTCGCAAGCAGATCGAGAAGGCCACCTCCAGCTACGACAAGGAGAAGCTCGAGGAGCGGCTGGCGAAGCTGGCCGGCGGCGTGGCGGTGATCCGCGTTGGCGCCCCCACAGAGGCCGAGATGAAGAGCCGCAAGGAGGCGTTCGATGACGCGATCAGCGCGACCAAAGCGGCCATGGCGGAGGGCATCGTCCCTGGAGGCGGCCTGGCGCTCTTGCGTGCCATCGCGGCGGTCGAACAGGAAGAAGCGAAGTGTGACGGCGATGAGCGAACCGGGCTGCGCATGCTTAAGCGGGCGCTGGAAGCCCCGACGCGGCAGATCGCGGAAAATTCGGGGGCCGACGGCGGTGTCGTCGTGGGACAGATGCGCGCGGGCAAGGACAACTACGGCTTCGACGCCGCGGCCAACCAGTACGTGGACCTGGCCGAGGCCGGCATCATCGATCCGACCAAGGTCGTGCGCGTGGCCCTGGAGAACGCGGTATCAGTCGCCAGCGTGCTGCTCTTGACCCAGGTTACCCTGACCGAACTCCCAGAGGAGAAGCGGGACGGGGCGCGGGGTGCGGGCCTGCCGGAGGAATAACATCCCGTAGGAGAAAGTGATGGCCTGGGAGTCGATCATCAAAACGCGCTGCGGCTGGAGGGTCGTTCCGAACCTGCAGGACTATGAGCAGGCGCGGGCGGCCTTCTCCTGGGACCAGGCCCGCAGCGAGCTGGACGGGCTACCCGACGGGCAAGGGCTGAACATTGCCCACGAGGCAGTAGACTGCCATGCTGCCGGCCCCAGCCGCGACCGTGTGGCCATCCGCTGGATCAGCAAAGCGGGCACTTCTCAGGACTTCTCCTACGGTCAGCTCCGGGACCTCACCAACCGCTTCGCTAACGTTCTCGGCCGGCTCGGTGTGGACAAGGGGGATCGGGTCTTCGTCCTGGCCGGCCGCATCCCGGAGCTGTACGTTGCCGCCCTGGGCACTTTAAAAAACAGGAGCATCTTCTGCCCGCTCTTCTCCGCTTTCGGCCCGGAGCCCATACGGGCACGGTTGGCGATTGGTCAGGCTCAGGTGCTGGTCACGACCGAGACACTCTATCAACGCAAGGTGGCCGCCCTCCGTTCCGCTTTGCCCTTTCTGCGGCACGTCATCGTGATCGGGGAGGACCACCAGCCGGCCCGCGTGCCCGGCACGGTAGACTATCACCAGCTCATGCAACAAGCGAGTGATCGCTTCACGATCGAGCCCACCGATCCGGAGGACTTCGCCCTGCTACACTTTACCAGCGGGACGACCGGCACGCCGAAGGGAGCTGTCCATGTCCACCAGGCAGTGGTCGCCCATCACACCACCGGGAGGCTCGCCCTGGACCTGCACTCGGAGGACATCTTCTGGTGTACTGCCGACCCCGGCTGGGTGACGGGCACGTCCTACGGCATCATCGCCCCGCTGACGAATGGGGTCACAAGCATCGTCGACGAAGGGGACTTCGACGCCGAGCGCTGGTACGGCATCCTGCAAGCGCAGAAGGTCACCGTCTGGTACACGGCGCCGACGGCCATCCGCATGCTGATGAAGGCCGGCGCCGACCTGGCGCGCAAGTACGACCTCCGTGCGCTCCGCTTCGTGGCCAGCGTTGGCGAGCCGCTCAACCCCGAGGCGGTGGTCTGGGGCCAGGAGGCGTTCGGCCTGCCCTTCCACGACAACTGGTGGCAGACCGAAACGGGCGGCATCATGATCGCTAACTACGCAGCGATGGATATTCGCCCCGGCTCGATGGGCAAGCCACTGCCGGGGATCGAAGCGGCGATCGTCCATAAGCGCGACAATGGCACCGTGGAGGCGATCGATGAGCCCGACGTGCAAGGGGAGTTGGCGCTACGACCGGGCTGGCCGTCGATGTTTCGGGGCTACTGGGGCGAGCCAGGGCGCTACCGAAAGTGCTTCGCAGGCGACTGGTATCTGACCGGCGACTTGGCGCGCCGTGATCAGGACGGCTACTTCTGGTTTGTCGGACGGAAGGATGACGTAATCAAGACCTCTGGTCACTTGATCGGGCCGTTCGAGGTGGAGAGCGTCTTGATGGAGCACAAAGCGGTCGCTGAAGCTGGAGTGATCGGCAAGCCGGACCCGGTGGCCCTGGAAGTCGTCAAGGCCTTCGTCTCGCTCAAAGTCGGTTTTGAGGGAAGTGAGAAGCTTCGCAGGGAGCTGTTGGGGCATGCCCGCAAACGGCTCGGAGCGGTAGTGGCTCCGAAGGAGATCGAATTCGTGTCGTCGTTGCCCAAGAACCGGGCCGGGAAGATCATGCGCCGGTTGCTCAAGGCCCGCGAGCTAGGGTTGCCGGAAGGAGATATTTCGACACTCGAAAGCAGTGACTGAATGATGGACCTTACGAAGGGGTGTGGCAATGCACTATGCTCCAGAGCAATCTCAGACCGAGATCTGCCCGAATTGCGCTAGCCCGAATTTTGAAAATGTGGATCTTTGTCGAGCGTGCGGCGCGCCGCTTACTTCACACGCAGCCACCGACCCTCTTCGGTCTCTGTTCGCGGAAGGATTCGCTTTACGCCAAGCCACATCCAACCCACGCAAGCTCATCGTGGTAATAGGTATGTGGTTGTGGCTCGGTCCAGTAATTGTGATGCTATTATTCGCAATCGTTGGAGCGGCGGTTTTCGTTGTGGTGGAACGACCCCAGCCAAGTGATACGTTCCTGACGAACGTGTTCGGCGTTCTCCTCTCAGCTCTTTTTTTACTGCTGTTGGGGACCATACTATATAAGACGACGAAGAATTACCTTGCGAGCCGGAAAGCATCAGCAACCTGCCCGCCTGCAGCGGACAAAAGGCCGCGTCCGCTAACTTGAGATGAGAAACCTTGGCTGGCCGGGTCGCAAAAGGAAATGACTTGAATGAACTCAAGCGCTGTACAAGAACGACAAAGCGTGGAGCGGAAGCACGCCCTGACCCTACTCCGCGAGATGATCCGCATCCGCCGCTTCGAGGAGAAATGTGCGGAGCTTTATAGCGCCGGTAAGATCCAGGGGTTCCTCCACCTCTACATTGGCGAGGAGGCCGTGGCAGTAGGGAGTCTTCAGGCCCTGACGCCGGAAGACGCCCTCGTTTCCACCTACCGGGAGCATGGCCATGCCCTGGTAAGGGGCCTGCCGGCGGGCGCCGTGATGGCGGAGATGTATGGCAAAGCCAACGGCTGCTGCCGGGGCCGTGGCGGCTCGATGCACCTGTTCGACGTCAGCCGGCGCTTTTACGGCGGCAATGCCATTGTCGGCGGCGGGCTGCCGCTGGCCGTGGGGCTAGCACTTGCCGACAAGCTCCAGGCACGTCCGCGCGTGACGGCATGTATCTTTGGCGACGGCGCTGTGGCGGAAGGGGAATTCCACGAGTCGCTCAACCTCGCCGCGCTTTGGAAGCTGCCGGTGCTCTTCGTGTGCGAGAACAACTTATACGCGATGGGGACTCACCTCGCTAGGCATCAGGCTCAGACCGACATCTCTCGGAAAGCCGCGGCCTACGGCTTGCCCGGCGAAGCCGTGGACGGCATGGACGTGCTGGCAGTGGAGGCGGCGACACGAGGAGCGGTCGAGGCCGTGCGGCGGGGAGACGGCCCTTACCTCCTGGAGGCACGCACCTACCGCTTCCGGGCGCATTCGATGTATGACGCCGAGCTTTACCGGAGCAAGGAGGAGGTCGAGCATTGGAAGGAGCGGGACCCCATCACAAACTTTGTGGCACGACTGCGTGCCGGGGGGCTCCTGAGTGATCTGGACCTGACCGAGGTGGAGACGGTGGTGGCTGCGGAAATCGCCGATGCGGTCGCTTTCGCGGAATCCGGGCCATGGGAGCCGGTGGAAGACCTTTTGAAGGATGTCTATACGTTGGTGACGTGATGACGCAGATGACTTACCGTGAGGCTGTCCGGGCCGGGTTACGCGAGGCGCTGCAGAGCGACCCGCGCGTCATCCTGATGGGAGAAGACGTGGGCCGCTATGGCGGCGGGTTCGCATGCAGCAAGGGTCTTCTGGAAGAATTCGGCCCGGAGCGGGTGCGCGACACGCCGCTATCGGAATCGACCTTTGTCGGTGCCGGCATTGGTGCGGCCCTGGGTGGGCTGCGCCCCATTGTCGAGGTGATGACAGTCAACTTCAGCCTGCTGGCACTGGACCAGATCGTCAACAACGCGGCGACACTCCGGCACATGTCCGGCGGGCAGATGAGTGTGCCGCTCGTGGTGCGCATGGCTACCGGGGCTGGCCGCCGCGTTGCCGCCCAGCATTCCAACAGCTTCGAAGGGTGGTACGCTCACATCCCCGGCATCAAGGTCCTTACCCCAGCGACAGTTCGGGACGCGCGGTTCATGCTGGCTGCGGCCCTCCGGGAGCCCGACCCGGTGTTTGTCTTCGAGCACACCATGCTTTACCCCGTGCCAGGGGAAGTGGACGAGCAGGCAGGGCCCGTGGACATCAACCGGGCGGCGGTGCGCCGGGCGGGCAAAGATGTTTCACTGATCACGTATGGCGGCTCGCTCTGCAAAGCCCTGCAGGCCGCGGAGCGGCTAGCGGCGGATGGGATCGAGGCAGAGGTAGTCGACCTGCGCGTGCTGCGGCCGCTCGACACGTCGACCGTCTTGGAGTTGGTGGCCCGGACTCACCGGGCCGTGGTGATCGACGAGGGCTGGCGGACGGGAAGCTTCGCGGCGGAGATCAGCGCCCGGATCATGGAGGGCGGCTTCTACGACCTAGACGGGCCGGTGGAACGTGTATGCAGCGCCGAGGTGCCCATCCCCTACGCCGGGCACCTGGAAGATGCGGCCCTGCCCCAGGTCGAGACAATCGCGAACACGGTTCGGGAGATGTTCAGTCATCATGGCTGATTTCGTGATGCCAAAACTTGGGGCGGACATGAGCGCCGGCACGCTCGTTGCCTGGCACAAGAAGCCAGGCGATGTTGTGCGCCGCGGCGACATTGTTGCCGAGGTCGAAACGGACAAGGGGGTGATCGAGGTCGAAATCTTCACGAGCGGCACGATCGAGCGGTTGCTGATCCAACCCGGCGAGAGCGTACCTAT
The DNA here is from genome assembly GCA_035296965.1 of Gemmataceae bacterium. Lineage (GTDB taxonomy): Bacteria > Planctomycetota > Planctomycetia > Gemmatales > Gemmataceae > DATGZX01. Next base: position 5,691 of record DATGZX010000205.1, on the reverse strand, counting down.
CGGGACGGCGCTGGCCACGGTCCGAGAGGAAGCGGCAGCCATGGTCGGTATGCCGAGTGCAACGCCGAAGCCCCCCGCGCCGGTTAAGCCGGCGGCCCCACCGACGCCACCGGCCCCGCATGTACCAACGGGTGAGATCGGCCGGGTGCGCATTTCACCATCCGCACGGGAACTGGCCCGAAAGCTGGAGGTTGATCCCTCGACCGTCCAGGGTACGGGGCCCAGGGGCGCCATCACGCGCGAAGACATTGAGCGGGCTGCTGCCGTCCGAGCGGCGCCAGCACCGGCGGCTCCTCCGCTGGCCGCGGATCGTTTGACCCGCATGCGGCAGACCATCGCCGCAGCAATGACCCGGTCCAAACGCGAGATCCCGCACTACTACCTGAGCACAACCATCGACATGCACCATGCCATGACCTGGTTGACGGAGGAAAACCTCAAGCGGCCTGTGACCGAGCGGTTGCTTTACGGAGTTCTTCTCCTGAAGGTCGTGGCCCTCGCTCTACGCGAAGTGCCCGAGCTGAACGCGGTCTGGGCCGATGGTCAGGTCGTAACGAGCCAGGCGATTCACGTCGGCGTGGCGATCTCGCTGCGGCGCTGCGGCCTCATCGCGCCCGCGCTTCACGACACGGACCGCCAGAGCCTAGGTGAGTTGATGGGGAAATTCCGCGACCTGGTTAGCCGCGCCCGCGCCGGGTCGTTGCGCAGCTCCGAGCTGTCCGACCCGACGATCACTGTAACCAGCCTCGGCGAGCAGGGCGTCGAGACCCTATACCCAATCATCTACCCGCCGCAAGTGGCCATCGTCGGCTTTGGCAAGGTCGTGGAGCGCCCGTGGGTAGCCGACGGACAGGTCGTTGCCCGCCCTGTCATCACGGCGACTCTGTCCGCAGACCACCGTGTGAGCGATGGTCATCGCGGCGGGTTGTTCCTTGCGGCCGTAGACCGCCTGTTACAGGAGCCGAGCAAGCTATGACGCCAAACGACATACGCGCTACCGTTCTCCGCGCCTTGGGCGGAGTCGCGCCCGAGGCAGACCTGAAGCAGATCCAGCCCAGCGTTGGTTTCCGCGAACAGCTCGACATCGATTCCATGGATTTTCTGAACTTCGTAATCGGGCTGCACAAAGAATTGGGCGTCGAGATTCCCGAGAGAGATTACCCGAAGCTGTCCACCCTCCAGGGCTGCATGGAGTATTTGACACCGCTCCAGGATGTCCAGCACCGGAAATAGGTCCGTTGTTCGGCATAGAGAGGATTGAAGATGCTCACCAAGGAAGCTTTACTAGCCCGGGCAAAAAAGCCTAGCGACGACGCGCTGCGGCTTCACCCCTTCTATAAGGGAAAAGTGCAGATCATGCCCAAGTGCCCGATCCGCGACCTCGCCGATTTCGCGATCTGGTACACCCCTGGCGTGGCCGCTTCCTGCCGGGCGATCCAGGCGCAGCCCGAACTGGTATACGAGTACACAAACAAGGCAAACTCCATCGCCATCGTCACCGACGGCACGCGCGTCCTGGGGCTGGGCGACATCGGCCCCGAGGCTGGGCTGCCGGTGATGGAGGGGAAGGCGCTGCTCTTCAAGTACCTGGGAGGAGTCGACGCTGTTCCGCTCTGCCTCCGCACGAAGGACGCCGACGAGTTCATCCGCACCGTCAAGCTGCTGGAGCCGTCGTTTGGCGGGATCAACCTGGAGGACATTGCCCAGCCAAAGTGCTTCCGCATCCTGGACACGCTGCGGAAGGAAATGAACATCCCCGTCTGGCACGACGATCAGCAGGGGACGGCGACGGTGTTGCTGGCGGGTCTGTTCAACGCCCTCAAGGTGGTCGGCAAAGCGCTTGGGCAGGTCAAGATTGCCATGATCGGTATGGGCGCCGCCAACGTGGCCACCTACCGCCTGCTCGAGGCCGCCGGCGCCAATCCGGCGGCTGTCGTCGCCTGCGACAGCAAGGGAATTCTTCATAAGAGGCGTCACGATATCGAGGAACGGCAGGCAGAATTCACGGACAAGTGGCGAGTATGTTCCGAGAGCAATGCCGAAGGTGTAACCGGCGGCATCGCCGAAGCGCTGCGGGGGGCCGACGTTTGCATCTCGTTCGCCAAGTCCGACCCCGACCTCATCAAACCCGAGTGGGTGAAGAGCATGGCCGAGAATGCGATCGTCTTCGCCTGCTCGAATCCATTGCCGGAGATCTGGCCTTGGGATGCGAGGGAAGCGGGAGCGCGGGTCATGGGCACCGGGCGTGGCGATTTCCCCAATCAGATCAACAACTCCCTGGGTTTCCCGGCCATTTTCCGCGGCACCTTGGACGTGCGGGCGCGCACCATCACCGAGGAGATGGCTCTTGCCGCTGCCCACGAACTGGCCCGATTCGCGGAGGCACGAGGGATTCACGAAGACGATATCATTCCGCGGATGGACGAGTGGGACGTCTTTGCCCGCGAGGCGGCAGCTACGGGGATGAAGGCCCAGGCGCAGGAAATCGCCCGGCTATCGAAGACCTGGGAACAACTCTACGACCACGCTATGAAGGTAATCGGGGATGCACACGAAGCAACACAACTCTTGATGAAAGAGCACTACATACCTCAGCCGCCCTGAGTCCGCAGGAGCATCGGCCTCCCGCTTATCTCACCGGAGCCGATCTCGCGTTCTTTTGTCTCCCGGACAACCGCTCTGCCGGAGCGCGCTCGGTGTGGATACACTAGCCTGGTGGCGAGTGCCCTTATTTGATCCCCTCCCAACTCGCATCATCCCGGTAGTAGTCGAGCAAGTATTGTAATTCTCTCACCAGGGCTTTTTGCTTGTGTTCCCCGGTCATGTCGGAGAGCACGAAGCCCTCACAGACCTCCGAGAGCTGCTCGTGCAGTTTGCGGCGCTTGCCGTGGAGCTCCTTCCGCTTTTCGTGTAATTCCTCTTGCTTTCCGTGAAGATTTGTTCGCTTGGGGTCCATGGTTCAGCCTCTCTTTTGGACAGTTGGAGCGCTGCAAGATTTCTTCAAACTGCAACCCTTCGATCGTTGGCGTTAGACCGCTGGTCCGGGCTGATCGTCGCGCTCGGGACCGATGGCCCCAGAGTGTTCGGTGTCGTTGAATCTGAACTCACCGCCGGAGCCAGTCTCGGACTCCCGTTGGAGACGTTTTGACCTCCGTTGCCCGTGGTGCGTCGAAGCTCGAATATCCGGATCAAAACAAACGCTAGCAGCGCCACGACGAAAAACACCAGTAATACCCATGCCAGCCCTTGCAAGGTGTCGACGACCGTTCGATAAATCTCGAGGATCCAGCGATCTTGCGTCAGCTGGATGATCTCGGCACCTTTGAGCGGCGGTTTGGTCACATATTTTTCCAGATCCCAGATGCGGACACCACTGGAGATGCCGACCACGAACAGCGCAAACATCAAGTAGCGCAACCAGGCTGAGCTGATGTCGTCAGCGATGATACGCGCAAGAATCCGTTGCACAGGACGGTGAAAGACTAAGGCAACCACGACCGAAACGGCTGTGGCGATGGCGAAGGTCACGATAAGGAGGCTGAGGAACATGGACGTTACCCTCCCAATGCAAGGCCCTAGCGCCCGTGGGCTCGAAACGTGCGTTAAATCGCGACCGGCTCAGGCGTGCGTGCCGCGGGGCGTACGGTGAAGCGCGACTCCAGCTTCTCCAGAATTCGAACGATGCCCCCGTATTCCAGTTCGCTATAGGGCAGCATGGCCGCTCCGGAGAAACCTTGGCGGCGAATCTCCATCGCTTTCTCGGCGGCCCGAGTGCGGACTGCATCCCAGAAGGGGTGGTCGAACAGGTCCACCGGCTCGGTCAGCTTGCCTTTCTTGACGCAGAAGCCCCAGCAGCTAACGATTGGTGGGCCGTCGAAGTAGCTACAGCCGGTGCCGTGGCGAACCGGCATTAGTGGCCCGACGTGGCTGCCGCGCATGAACCCGCCGACGTAGTGAGCGATGCTGTACGGGGCCAGCACCTCACCCGTGGCCGGAAAGTTCTTTTGCACCCGGACCAGCAGGACCGGGTCATCTTTGCCGGTATACTTGCCGGCGATGTTGTGCAGCCGTTGGGTGCTGACCGCCACAGCCTGCTCGCCATCGTGCCGGCTGTAGATCGATTCGACTACGTAACGGTCGTTGTCCCGCAGCAGGGCAGCCAAGTCGTAAAGGTCTTCGGGCGCGTTCAGATCGATGATTCGGTCGCCCTCGGTGTAATCCACATCCTGGATACGGTAGCGGAAACCGTTGGTGATCTCCGGGCTGAGGAGTAGCCCGGCAGTGTTCATGGGGTCGGCGAACGCTAGGTAGAGAGGGAGGTTGTAAGCTCCCGGCTCGGTCTTGTCGGCCAGGAACATCAGGAACGGCTCGTTGGGCCGCTCCTCGAACTCCATCTCCGCCACGGCTGGCCCCATGCCCTTGACGTTGCCGCTGAACGAATCGACCAGCAAGTCTTGCCCGGCTCCGTAGAGGCCCTGCGCCTGGGCGGTCTCGGTTCCGGCCTTGAACGCGTTCCAGGCCAGCAGATGGACGTCCTCGTTGGAGACACCCTTGTCATGCACCATCAGGATGGCCATGTCGTCGCCAGTGGCTCCAAGGTAGTAGTCGGTCAGCAGACCATCCAGCCCCTCGTGGATGTGTCGGCTAACCGTGTTGAGGAGCTTTTCGCTGGGGGCCACGTGTCCTCCAATGCTCCCCACGTCGGCTTTGATGATGCTCAGCGTTGTCCGCATGACTATCCCCCGTTTCCTGTTAGATCCACGCGTTCTTGATCTCGTCGGCGATCATCTGCTTGACGCGCATTACGCTTCCGGTCAGCGACACCTGATGTATCAGCATTGGCCGCAGCATGCAGATTAGCTATTTGCGGTCTTCGGAAATTCACGGTTCTGAACTCTTCCCTTTCGAGCAAATCGCGCGCCGGTAGGTACTTGACCAGACAAAGTTGAAATCTCGCACCTGCGCTGCGTGTGAGATCCAGAAGCGGCAGGACTGAATTCCCGATCGCAAAATATCTATGTGTCTGCAACCGACGTCATAGCACCGTGGGAGGTGATTGCATCGGCGAGGATCCTGTGCGACTGAGCACAGCGACAGAGCGATTACGCGCGCCCGGCAGAAGCCAAGATGGGTCAGTCTCCTGAAGCTCAACACTGAAGTATGCAAATTCAGCCCAATTGGCAGCCGCAGGATGACGGCATTTGATTTGCTCAGCAGGGGGTAAGATCGCTTTGCCCGGCGAGATTCGCTCGTTGTGGTCGGAAGAGACCCATTCCCTGTGGTTCTGAAGCGAGTACCAAATGGCGGAGAGATTGAATCTCAACCACCCCTGGCTGGTCGCTGTTTGGCCGGGAATGGGTAACGTGGCCCTCAGTGCTGGGTATTATTTGTTAGCCAAGCTGGGAATGCATGTAATAGCCGAATACGAAGCGCGTGACGAATGGCACTGTCGCACCCAAGACGTTGTGGGCGCGATGGTTGCGTCAGCCTGGGACACGCGGCTGCGAATATACAGATCCGTAATATCCTGATATGGCCCTTCTGCGGTGTTCCAGTTTTGGCGGGCGGTTTCCTCCGCTGCCCAGAGCCAGTGCCGGCAGGCTTGGCGCACACAGCGAACGCTGGCCGCCTTGGCTGGGGCTGTCCTCATGCCGTTCTGATCAGGCACGTTGGAACGATCCTCCGTTGTCG
>DATGZX010000204.1:0-3968 GCA_035296965.1 Gemmataceae bacterium | reverse complement strand
CGGCATCCGGCTGGTGCCTCTCGAGTTTGGCGATGCCAGCAGTGTGAGCGCTATCTTGACGCAACTCTACCAGCGCGTCGTCGTCGATCCTTATGGAAACCAGCGCGGTCCCTTATCATTGCCGATGACTCCTCCTTTGCCGCTCACCGGTCAACAAGGACCGGCCACGCAGCGCTTTGCCTCGGTGACGTTGCTGGCGGTGCCGCGGCTCAATGCAATCCTCGTCGCCGCACCCCAGTCGCGCATGCAGGACATTGTCAAAGAAATCAAGGGCCTGGACCATCCCTCCTCCACGCAAAGTCGGGCGACGCCGTTCCCCTTCAAGAAAGCGTCGGCGCCGTCGGTTTGACGACGACCCACCCGGAGACGAAATGGCAGTGCGGATGCCGCTTCCCTTCGCGTGACGCACGTGCAGCACCATTTGCTTGGCATCTTAAGCGGTGGTTTCAGTGGTTGCCTATCTGGCGGTTTGAGCGGCGGCTTTGGCGGCAGCCAGGCTGGGTTGAGCGGCGGTCTTGGCCGTGGCCTTGAATCATTAGTATGTCGACCCCTCCCTAGGTTCGGCCCGTCGCGAAATGAAATGATCGCGATGGGCCGAACCCCATTTGCATTTTCGAACCAGACCTGCCTGTTGCCCGTAATCAGCCCGGCCCGGTGGGATCTCTAATCCTGTCCAACGTAAGCTTTTTCACGAGAATCATGGCGCTCATGTTTCCAGGAAGTGACGGGCCTTCTGGAAGACTTGGCATTCACTGATGGACAGCCTCCTTGACCTTTTTGGCATCGGCCCGAGCATGCTGAGCCTTGTCCATGTCTTTACGGATCTGGTTGACGTGCGCCTGGGCTATTTCAAACGCCGTTGTCTTTTGCTTCTCGATTTGCTGGGCAGTCCGCTGCTCCTGGAGTGCCTTGGTCATAGCTGCCTCGGCCTGCTGGCATAGGCTGTGCGCAGCATTGGCAGCGGCTGTGCTAACATTCTTAAAGCGCACGGCGAAGGTTTTGGCCTGCGCAAGGTCAGCGGCATCTACCTTGGCGAGCGCCATTTGGGACGTCGCTACCTTGGCTGCCGCCTTGGCTCGAAAAGCCTCGGCTTGAGCCAGTACGACCTTGGCCTCCGCCAGATTCGCCACTGCTTCCGCGCGATTGGCCGCCAGGCTTGCACGCAACACGCGCATCTCGACCATAGAAGCTGCCGATTCGTTTGCCTTCAGCATGGTTTTGGCCGTCAGCTCAGCCCTGTCCGCCTCGACTCCGTCCTTCTGGGCCGAGTTGAACTTGGCGGTCGCCCCATGGTACGCGGCTGTCTTGGTCTTCAACGATGCAATGGCCGCCAGCTTCGCCTGCTCCGCCTTGCGGGCTTCCGTAACAGCCATCGCCAGCGGCGTCGTTTTCGGTAGGAGCGTCGGAGTCGTCACTATTGCCACCCGCTGCGCCGGCCTGGTAGCTGGCTTGGGCACCGTCGCCGCGATCCCTGTCCCACTTGCCGGCTTCTTCGCCTTTGCAGCGACGTCGATCGGTTGGACAGCAATCACTTTGCCGCCCTTCTCGAAGAATGTGTACCTGGTGCCCGGCTTAATGTCGCTCAGCTTCACCGTGCCTGGAAAGAAGAGCGGCTTTTCGGTGAGCTTGCCGTCTGGGCTCTTACACTGGATAACGAGCGTGTGCTTGCCGTCGTCCACTTTGAGGACCATTGCGGGATAGGACTTGTCTAACAAGATGTTCTGATTGCCTTCCGCGGCGGCGAGGACGCCCGCGCCGATGGCCAGCACGACTAACGAACACAAAATCTTGCGTTGCATGACTCAACCTCCTTCTACTTGAAAAGCAGAACCATGCGACTTCCGGGACTGTCCCGGATGAATTCGACGACAGGCCTCACGGGGGGCGGGTAATCATGGCGAGTAGACGGCGGCAACCGATCAGCGGTCAGCCGCCCATCGTGGCAGTCCGGCGGCTAAGGGACGGCAGTCTGGAAGACCTCCGTCCGTTTGTTGTCGGCAGGGCAAGCGGCTTTTCAGCGGCGAGTCTTTTGGGTGGTGTCATTTCCCCCCCGCATAAACGTGATACAACGATCTGGTGGGGTAGCTTGCATTCTTGCGGGGCTGACTTCCTTCGGCTTCTGTGAGGCGCTGAGCAAGTCCGATGCCGAAGGCATGGCGGCATGCTCGACACGGTTTCTCAGCCGCTTTTTGCAGAAAACTACTCAAGGAGAAAGGGCCGGGAATCGCCGTGGTGTGCGATCGGGCACACGCAGGCGTCCGTTTCTGACACACAATCTGCCTGGGGCGAGGCTTCCGAACCGTCGATGCGCTACAGCAAGGAGGGCGTGGGCCGATACCTCGCCAGCAGGTCTGTCAACCAACCGGGGCATTCTTTTTCGGGGCGCTGCCATCACCGCTATGGGGGCAACCGAGCTTACAACAGCTGGTAGAGCCGACGCTGGTTGTGCAGTATTAGCGGCTGCAGCACATCGGGCAGCGTAAACACGACATGAAAATAGCCAACGGGCAGCAACCGTTCCAAGCGTGTTTCGAGCCAGGCGGCCCGTTTGCCGGCCTGGCATTTCGCACAATGGCGGGTCACTACCCGCGATGGTGCTGCTTAACGTGGCCGTGTAGGTGCCGTCGTTGCCGTTATCGACCACTTGGGCGAAGTTGCCCCCCGCGCTGCCCGCGGTGGTGTTGCAGGCGATGAAGCCTTCCACACTTGTCGAATCCGGACCCATGCAGACATTTGCCATCATCGCCAAGCCCGTGCCGTCCGCGGTCATGACGGTATTGAGCCAATTGCTTGCCCTGTTGAAAGTAGGATTGCGTTTGTCGTCCACCTCCAGGCCGGCCATCAGCCCGCTCTCGAGGGCCATGACCTGCCAGCCGAGAACAGAAGTATCGCCGCCCTGGCGCGGCTGGTATCTCCAACCGCCGCTGGCGCTCTGGGCCGCCCTAATATACTTCAAAGCCCGTGGCCCAGCATCGGCGTTCCTTACGGTGCTCAATCAGGGCGGTCAACCGACCAGTTTACCCGGTGCCGACCCCAGCGGAGAACCAACTGTCCGACCTGATCTTCCCGCCCAAGACGAACGCGGCCAACGAGCGCTTGGCCCAGCACCTGTGGGCGCATCGCGACGACCTGTTCACCTTCCTGCGTCAGCCGGGGCTGGACGCCACCGACTGGCGGGCCGAGTTGGCGATCCGCTTCGGGGTCATCCTGCGCAAGGTCTGCACTGAAATGGGGGCTTCCCTGCCTGACGGCTGCCACATGGTTTGTCCGCGACGGCTCGGGTGTTAAAATGAATAATGTGGAGTCAAATACTTTGACGCTCGAACATTTTGGTGAGCGTAATCGTCTATAACATAGCTGTATGGAACCGTGCGCGGTTCGTCCTACGGGCAGCCAATAGGGGCGAATCTAGCCTCTCGAATATACTTTGGACAGCGATACGGAGGCGTCCGAGAGGGTAGGGCAAGCACTTTATCGCTTCTGGCGGTCGTTGTCCCTCCCGCCCCTAGATCTTCGGCTTGGCAGCTTTGGCATGGTTGTTGGCAGTAACTGCTCCTGGCCTGCGGACGGAGCAGTTGTTGGCACCGAGATTGCTGAAGTGTGTAAGGTTTCTTACCAGAACTGACAATGTCCTAAGAGATGTTCAGAGTACACTACCAATTCTCATTTCTTTCAAAAAGTTGTGTTGTTTCCTCCGCTAGGCGCATCGACATAGATGTCGCATCGGCCGCAGGAAGCCATAACCTGGGGGGTGCGACATGTATCGGTCGTCCTGTGCTCTTCTGTCTCATTCTCATTATTTTCTCAGTGCTTTGGCTGCTGGACTGTTGCTTGGTTCGGGCATTTGCCATGGCCAGGGTTTCCAGGGAGGTAGCTTCTCTGGAATTGGCGGCATCGGGGGCATTGGCGGTGGTCTGAGCGGCGGGCTTGGGGGTGGCCTGAGCGGCGGGCTTGGTGGTGGCCTGAGC
>DATGZX010000203.1:0-4374 GCA_035296965.1 Gemmataceae bacterium | reverse complement strand
ACATCAGTTCCGACGACCTGAAGCGGGAACTGTTCGGGATGCTCCTGGAAGAAGATGCAAGGAAGCGGCACGCACACCGTTTAAAGAATGACCCAGCCTACGTTCAGGGCATCAAGGATGCGCAGGCTTCGCAAAGGAAGGCGGAGCGGCAGCTGGCGATTCAGAAGATGTCCGGGGCGGAGCGCCTGGTCGAGGCCATCGAGAGATCCATAAGCAGCGGCAATCTCAGCTCGGAAATGCGGGAGCAGGTCAAAGAGATGATTGCCGCTTTAAAGGACCCAAGAAATCAGGCTATTCTCGGCGGCGCCCTGGCGGCGGTGGGCATCGCCCAGTTCACACCGGCGGGGCCAGTGGTTGATTCTATCGTCGGCATTATCGGCTATATCCTGGCCGGCAAAGCGGTCTTGGAAGCCGCTCCGGATCTGGCGCGTTTCGTGACCATGGCGCTAGAGGCGAAGGATGACAGCGATTTTGACCTGGCCGGCCAGTATTTCGCGCGCGGGATCTCCCCGTTCCTAATTCAAGCAGGCACGACGCTGGCTGGCGTGGGGGTAGCCAAGGCGACTTCCGCGGGCGCGAAACTCGTTGGCAAGCGCATCGCTGCCTTGAAGGTCTCCAAGAAACCCATCACGAATGAAGGCGGAAAGCTCCGGGTCGATCCGAAAGTAGTAGCAGAGGCAGAGGCGGAAGGCGCGACGGCGACCGCAGGGAATCCGCCAAACGCACAACCCAAAGGCTCTTCCGGTGCAACCAAGCCTCCAGCCCCGCCACCGCCCAAGCCTCCCACTACTCCGAACCCCTCGGTTCTGGCACTGGAAGAAGAGAAAGCTGCCGCAAAGGCATTGGCTGAGATGGAGGCCCAAGCGGGAAGCAACTCTCATTTTTACAGTCGACATAGTCCCCACACGACGCTAGAAGAACAGTTCGACAGAGCCACCACGGGAATGACTCCAGATGGTGTGGCTGGCAAACCCGTGGACTCAGGCCGGTTCTTGAGCCATCGTGATCAGCTAGAGGCGGTGAAAATAGCGGAAGACACTTTCAAAAGGACGGGGCAGACAACGTTTAGCTTCGAAATGCATAACATAGTCGGTGAAGGATTTACCAAGGGAAGTGCGGAGCTTGTCAGGACATCCAACGTCAAAGCTATTTTTCGCCACGGGAAGCTAATCACTCTCTATCCTCAACTTTCCCCCTTGAAGTGATGTCGCCGACATTTGCTCTCTTCGGAGGACACCAATGCCAAAGATATACAGTTATTTGCTGGACGATCTCCTGGGGCCGCTCGTTGGGCTGGCCGACCATGATGAGACCGTCCGCAAGTATTGGAAGGTCAATCCGAATGACCCTAATGAAATAAAGGAGATCATTCGAACGGAGCTGCTACCGACGTATCTCTCGTGCGACGCCGTTAGAAAGCGCCTATCCAAGCTCTGTTTGATGTATTACCTCACCACTTCCTCGGTCCCTTTCGGACGCGTGTACGATTCGTGTTTAATCCCGTTCGATCATCCTGCCAATCCTCGGGATTTCTTCCTTTGGATTTGGGAAGTCTTTTTCCCTGGTGAGGACTACATATTAAGTAATCCCGATCAGTACGTCGTCGATAATCGGCCTGACGTCACCTACGCGATACCGCCTGAAGAGCAGTAGTAGTGTGCCGATCAGGCGCGGGCAACACCAACTTGACTCAGCCACCCAAGCCGAGATTTCAGAACTTCCCGAACAGCTGGCATGGGGTAGCAAAGGCGACTTCCCCCGGGGCGAAGCTGGTCGGTAAGGCGGTCTTCGATGTGGGCTCCGGATCTGGCGCGTTTCGTGACCGCGGCGCTAGAGGCGAGAGACCGAAAGACGACAACGATTTCAACTGCGCGTAGCGCTTCATGAGCTTGGTCACGGGCGTCAGTATAATGCATTCACTAAAGGCGCCATCGACAAGGCGAAGGCCATCGAGCAGTGGAACGAACTCCCAAGCGATCCTATCAAGCATGCAAGGATGGAAATAAAAGCGGATGGGGTGGCCAGGAAGGCTATGAAGAAGATGGGGAAGTTGAGTCCAGAAATCGAAAAGGACTTTAAAGACTATTTTGAACATTACAGAGAGAGTATTCAAAAGAACACCGAAGGCCACTACAGAAAGGATGACTGAGCCATGCCTGGTCTATTCCCCCATGAGCTTCCACTTATCAACCTTGAGGAGAATGTGGATAAAAACGATCCGTGGTACATTCCCCGAGAGACAGCCCTTCAAAGACTCCGGACATGGACCGGCAAGGATTTCGGCTACGATGCGGCCGCGTGGAGAGCCTGGTTGACGCGAGCGGAACTGATTCCGCAAAGAGATCATCTGGGACGAGAAGTGTGGCCCTACTCCAAGTCTGAGATAAGCGACGTCGAGTCTTGCCGAACTTCCGCTGATCTCCTGAGCATGGAGGCTCTCGAATTCGACGATTACGCCGATTCGGTGACGCCGACCATGATGTCGATGAACGACAAAGACCTACAAACATCCGTTGAGCTGGTCCCTGCCGATTTTCTGAAGCAGTACGCCGCCTATCTTCGACAGCCCATGGACATCGTTCTAGATGCGGCGGAGTTCCGGTTTGACGACGTGTCCGCTGACCTGGCGGAGATCAAGAAAAGAGAATTGCGTGCCAAGTACGAACGGCTTTGTCAACTCGTGCGCGACAGGCTAAGCTCCATCCAGTAGGCAAGAGGCTACTCCGTCATGTTCGGTAGGCATCTCTAGCAATCCTCCGAGGTCGGCCATGTCACTACTTCTTCCAGAAGAGATACAGCTGATCAACCTCGAAGAAGATTTAGACGAAAATAATGGCTGGTACTATGTTCCGCGAGATGAGGCCGTTCAGAAGCTCAAGCAATCCACGGGACAAGACTTTGGCAATGATGCTGCGAAATGGCGCACCTGGTTGACAAAGGAGGGGCGTATCCCTCAGAGGGATCATCTGGGGCGCGCCGTGTGGTCCTCCAGGCGTGACAGAACCCCGTCCGAGTCGTGCCGAACCTTCGCCGCACTCCTTACCATGGACGCGGCCACCGTGGAGCAGTACGCGATGCTGGTAACACCCATCATGGTGTCGGCACCGGATGCGGAAATGTAGACCTGCGTGAACCTGATACCAGCCGGCGCCTTGGCTCGGTATGGAAAGTATCTCCGTGCAGTCCTGGAACCAGTGGATTACATGCCCGGCCCCGGATCCTTGATCTTTCCCGCCGTCTACCCAGACCAGATCGAGATGAAGCAATGCGAGTTACAGTCCAAGTACAAGCGGCTGTTCCAACTGGTTCACGATAGGCTCTGCGCGTCATCCTGAGCGATACACGAGTCCGCACTGTCAAGCGCGGGCATCCGTGCGTGTGACTTGGTGGATTTGAGCCCCGGCACCTCAATGGAGAGGTGTCGGGGCAAGTCCAGAGACACCAACGTCCAGCCTAGCCCACGGCTTTCGTTCGCGGCGCCCGACGATTTCGCCACACAAGCCCAGATCCAGAACTTCCTGAATACCCAGCAAATTGACTTCTTCCGTACGAACCCGCTCACCGGCGCCCAAATCAATTACAAGCAGATCGAACCCGGCACGATCGCCGACATCCCGCGTGGCATGCAGTACGTGCAACCGCCCGGCGCCGGCAACGCTGCCGGCTTCGTCGAGCTCCTGCATGTCCCGAGCGAGTAGCCGCCGCCGGCACCACTAACCCGGCAGCTTACGCCCCTCGGCTCGCCGTGCGAGCCACCTTCGTGCGCACCGCGACGCAAAACCAAAACGCCTACAAGCGCGCCTTCACCAAAGTCATCAAACAAGCGATCGACGTCGCCATCGACCACGGCCGCTTGCCGTGGGAGACGTTCGCCCCCATCGACATCCAATGCGAAGCCCCCTCAATCCAGGCCCGCGACGAAGCCACGGAAGCGCAAGCTAACCAAATCCGCGTGCAAGGTGGCTGGAAGAGCCGGCAAACGGTGCAGCAGGAAGAGGGCCTCGATCCCGAACAGGAGATGCGCAACATCGAGGAGTATGACGAGCGGTTTCGGCGAGGAGGCCAAGGCGACAAGTCCGGTCCCGTGCCGGTGCATGAGGCGGACTTTAATCCGGATGAACCGCGGAATCCACACGGAGAGTGGACGAGGGGAGGGGGTGGCATCGATCGAAACGATCCGAGCAAGCTCGAAGACTTGCCGCCGCCCGGTGGAGTCATCGATCCAGCAGTGATCGCCCGTTGCCGACGCGAAGCCGAGCGCATCGCTGCGGAAGACGAAGAGCGTGTCGCCCGCGGGAAGGAGCCCAAGAACGACTTCGTTCGTGAGATCCTGGCGACCAATCCCAACATCAGTTCCGACGACCTGAAGCGGGA
>DATGZX010000202.1:0-5973 GCA_035296965.1 Gemmataceae bacterium | reverse complement strand
TTGGTCTACGACGAACTGCGCAAGTTGGCGGCACAGCGTCTGGTAAACGAGAAGCCTGGTCAGACGCTCCAGGCCACCGCCCTGGTGCATGAAGCCTACCTCCGCCTCGTCGATAGTGAATTGATTCAGCAATGGAGCAGCCGGGGGCATTTCTTTGCTGCCGCGGCGGAGGCGATGCGGCGCATACTTATCGACCGCGCCCGACACAAGCGCACCCTCAAGGCCGGCGGCGACAGGCACCGCCAGGAACTGCCAGACATCGCGGCACCTTCGGCCGAGCCGGAGATCGATCTGCTCGCCCTGGACGAGGCCCTGCAAAAGCTCGAAAAGCAGGACCAGCGCAAGGCGAAACTGGTCAAGCTGCGTTTTTTCGCCAGGCTGACCATCGAGCAAGCGGCTCAGGTGCTTGGCATCGCTACTTCAACTGCCCAAAACGACTGGGCCTACGCACACTACTGGCTGCGCCTGGAAATCGAGGAAAGCAGGCTCGACCTGTCCTCCTGACGTGCTCTCGAAAAAATTGAAATCGGTTGTCGAATCCGCGCAGAGATCTCGCACTGTATAGGAGCGGAGGGAGATGGGCAGTGCGCTCCGAGGAATTACATGACCACGCCAATGCTTGACGAAGCAGCCATTTTCAATGTAGCCCGGCAGAAGGCCGTGCCGGAGGAGCGGCGCCTTTACCTCCAGCAGGCATGCGCGGCCGACCCGGCCTTGCAGGCGCGCATCGAGGCGATGCTCCGCTTGCACGATCAGGACCCCAGCTTTCTTGAGCCAGCGGGCGATGAGTTTGGTGCCGCCGCCTCACCAGCCCCAGACCTGGGCGCGCAAATCGGTCCCTACACGCTGATTCGGAAGATCGGCGAAGGAGGCATGGGGACGGTATTCCTGGCAGAGCAGAGCCAGCCGGTCAAGCGCACGGTCGCCATCAAGATTATCAAGCCCGGTATGGATTCCCGACGTGTCATTGCCCGCTTCGAAGCGGAGAGGCAAGCGCTGGCCCTGATGGACCACCCAAATATCGCCAAGGTACTCGACGCGGGCGCCACGGGAGCGACGGACCCTTCGGCAGGTTCCCGAAAGCAGAACGCCGATCCGGGTACTGAAATCTTCAGTCTGGCATCTGCATTCTCCGGCGGCCGACCTTATTTCGTCATGGAGCTGGTCGACGGGGTACCGATCACAAAATACTGCGACGAGCAGCGCCTGACGCCGCGGCAACGATTGGAGCTCTTTATCCCGGTTTGCCAGGCAGTTCAGCACGCCCATCAGAAGGGCATTATCCATCGCGACCTGAAGCCGTCGAACGTGCTGATCGCGTTATACGACGGTAAACCTGTCCCCAAGATCATCGATTTCGGTGTCGCCAAGGCCATCGGCAGCGGCTTGACCGAGCGGACAGAGTTAACCGAATTCGGCTCGGTGATCGGCACGCTGGAGTACATGAGCCCGGAGCAGGCGGAGTCTGGACAACCTGACATCGACACGCGCAGCGACATTTATTCGCTGGGAGCGCTGCTCTACGAACTACTAACGGGCACGACGCCGCTTCAGCCCAAGAGGTTACACGGAGCGGCCCTGGTGGAACTCTTGCGCATTGTCCGTGAGGAGGAGCCCCCCGTGCCCAGCTTGCGATTAAGCACGACGGAGGAGCTTCCCTCCATCGCGGCGAATCGGCGCCTCGAGCCCAAGAAGCTAAGCGGACTGGTGCGGGGCGATCTGGACTGGATCGTGATGAAGTGTCTCGAGAAGAATCGGACGCGCCGCTATGAGACCGCGAACGGTCTGGCCCGGGACATCGAGCGTTACTTGAACGATGAGGTGGTGGAAGCCTGTCCGCCCTCCGCCGGTTATCGCATCCGGAAATTCGCGCGGAAGTACAAGAAGGCGTTGGTCACCGTCGGCGCCTTTGCGGTCCTCCTGGTGACAGCGACGGTAGTCAGCCTCGGATTGGCCTCATGGGCGCTGCAAGAGCGCAAACAGGCGGAAGGACAGACGCAACTGGCCGAGTCGAACTTCAAGAAAGCTCTCGAAGCCGTGGATCAAATGCTGACTCGCGTCGGTGAGGCACAGTTGTTGAACGTGCCGCAAATGGAGCCGGTGCGCCGGGATCTCCTTCAGGACGCGCTTCGATTTTATCAGGAGTTTCTCAGGGAACGGAACGACACCCCCTTGGTGCGTTCGGAGGCAGCGAGTGCTTACAAGCGCATAGGGAGTATTCTTGTTTTGTTAGGAAATCGGGACGAGGGCGAAGAAGCCTACCGGCAGGCGGTGGTCCTTCTAGAGCAGTTATTGGCCCAATCGCCGGGCGATCCAGTTCTTGGCAACAAATTGGCCGGCGTGCACATCGATTTAGGGCTGCTTTACCACACAACGCAACGTTGGCCCAAGGCGGAGGCTAGCCTCCAACGGGCCGTGTCGATTCTTGAAAAACTGGCCAACGAGCATCCGAGCCTCCTCATGAATCGCGTTGATCTGGCCAAGAGTCATTCGAGCCTCGTACTAATCTACAGGCAAATGGGCAATTTAGATCAAGGGGAACAGGAGTTCCGCAAGAGCATGTCGCTTTTGGACAGCCTGCTGGCCTCGGACCCCACGAATCTCGAATACCTGACCCTGAAAGGCAGATGTTATCGGCACGTAGCCTTGGTCTACGGCGCGCAGGGGCACACCGCCGAGGCGAAGTCGGCTTGCCAGGAATCGCTGGCCATCAACCAACGATTGGTCCGCGAGCAACCTGACGTCGTGGATCATCAAAAGAGGATGGCCGAGACGTACAACAATCTGGGCCTTCTCTACGCGCGGGATCGCCAGCATGACAAGGCCGACGCAGCCTACAAGCAATCCCTCGCTCTCAATGAAGCCATCCTTCACGACCATCCCAAGGTCGTCGACTACATTGTTGATGTCGGCGGCAGCTATGACAACATGGCCACTCACGTCCGACGAACGCGCTCGCCTGCCGAGTCGCTGGAATGGTCGGCCAAGGCGATCCGCCTTCTGGAACCCGTGCTGCAGCAAGACCCACGGGACGTACGCGCGCGCATGTACCTCTTCGATGTCTTCATGGGCCGCGGACAAGCGCTCCTTCAGATGAAACGCCTTGAGGAAGCCCGGAAGGACTGGCGGAAGATGGTCGAGCTCAGCGCGGGCCAATCTCATATCAACATGCGGCTTTTTCGTCCCGCCCCTCTTGCCCGTCTGGGCGATCACCTCCAGGCGGCGGCGGAGATCGAGACGCTTTTGCAGGAAGGATCGGTTCAGGGGTTGAACCTCTACACCTTTGCCTACGCCTATTCGCTCTCTTCCTCCGCAGCTGCTAACGACGCTCGGTTGCCTCCGTCCGAGCGAAATAAGCTGGCCGACAAGTACGGTCGCCGAAGCGTGGAATTGCTGAGCAAAGCCCGAGCCACAGGCTACTTCCAAAACCCTGGTCGGCTGGCTCACATGAAAGAAGACGACGACCTCGACGCCATTCGCGACCGAGCCGATTTCAAGAAACTGCTGGCGGATGTAGATGCCGAGAAGGCGAAGGAAAGCAAGTAATCCTCGTTCCGCACTCCCGTCGACGAAGGCCCAGCCCCGATCCTCTTTAGTCGTCCAGTGATTTTCTTGCGCCTTCGGAATTCGAGCGCTATTCGGCACTTGCGGCGATAAGCGGGTGCCTGGGGCAAGCCGGAGAAGGCAGCCGAGTGGCGTGCGAAGCTGGCCGCTGAAAAAGCCAAGCAAAAGCAATGAATAGGCGGTAGCCGTCAGTCACGGCCGCGAGTTCCCCGCCCGCTGTACAAATCTTTTCCCCAAAAAATCAAATCCAGTTGTCGAATCCGGCTTCGTTTCTCGCACTGCATTGTGCAAGCAAAGATCCATCAAGAGTTTCCCAGAGAGGAGAAAGCCATGAATCTGCTCAAGAAGATGCTCCCAAGAGCCGCGCGAAAGTCCTCAAACGCACACCGGCAGCCGAATCGGCTCCGGGCGCGACTGCTCCTGGAAGGATTGGAAGCCAGGCTGGCGCCGGCGAACGTGTTCGTCGTGCCGCTCAGCCAGCCTACCGACGCCAGTCATTTCTATACGCTTGCCGTGGCGGTGACCCGTGCGGGAACCGGGGGCGTCGTTACCGTCGAGCCCGGAGCCTCCGCGGATGTCACGGAGCCCGTCAACGTCACCACGGATGGGATGACCATCCAGGGAGATCCGAATGTGCCCGGCAGCATTCTGCCTAGCTACCAGCTCAACGTCACCGCCAGCTTTGTCAAGCTGACGAACCTTAACCTCAGCTCCGTCACGCTGGGCATCGCGGGCTCGGAAAGCTACAGCGCCAACAGCGTGACCAGATGCTTGGTCGGCAATCTCACCGAGAACGGTTTTGTCTCGACCTTCAGCCAGAACATCATCACGGGCCTGGCCACCTTCCATAATGACCTTGCCGGCCTCGATCAAATTGCGAACAACACTTTTGAGACTACGGCGGCCGTCAACTTATTGATACAAGGCTGCATGGGCACGGTCGTAACGCAGAACACCTTTTACAACCAAGCCTTCGGCGGCGTTGCCATTCTCATGACCAATACCGGGACACTCAACAGTCTGGTCACGGTCTCCAACAATACGATCGCGCTCACCGGCATCCAGTCCACGGGCATCGAGATCTTGGATGAAGGGATAAACTTCCCAGGCGCGAAGGTTAACGTTCTCAACAACTCCATTGCGACGAGCAATGGCGGCACAGGTCTATCGACATTCACGGACTCAGGCGGAGCGAACCTCGAGGTTATGGTACAGGGCAATGATTTTCACAATAACGCGATCGGCGTGAACATCACCGGCAGCAGTTCGAACGACGCCGGGATCGTCGATCTGGGCGGTGGTGTCCTGGGCAGCCTGGGCGGTAACAATTTCAAGTCGTTCACGGCCAATGCTACTCCTGCTATCAACGCCATATCGATCTACAATGCGCAGGTCAGGAACGTCGCGGCCACCTCGAACATGTTTGACAACAACATCATCCCCAGCAACGTCGTCTATCTCCATAACTCTGCGATCCCCAACCTGGGCGGCCCTCTCAGCACTCCACAATCGTTCGTCCAGGCTATGTACAACGAACTGCTGGGCCGCACCGGCTCACTGGCCGAGCTGAATGGCTGGGTGCCAATCCTGACTGCTCAGGGCCAGGCCGCCGTCGCCAACGGCATCCTTCGATCCACCGAATCGCTTGGGCGCGTCGTCGATCAATTGTACATACGCTTCCTGGGACGCCAGTCAGACGCAGGCGGCCGGGCATCCTGGACCGGCCTTTTGCAGAACGGCACTCCGCTGGAGTCGGTGGAGGCGGGCTTCCTCACGTCGCCCGAATACCTCCATCACATCAACACCGACTACGTGCAATCACTCTACATCAACATCCTCGGCCGAACCGGGAGCCCGAACGAACTCGCCAGTTGGTACGCACGGATCCAAACACTGGGCCTGGCAGGCATTGCCAACGGCTTCCTCACGTCGGAGGAATACCGCGGGGACAGCGTCAGTGGCGATATCGCGGCCTTCCTGCATCGCCCTGCCGCTGCAACCGAACTCGGCAACTTCATCGCCATGCATACCGACTTGTTCGGGCTGGAAGCGGCCGTTCTCAGTACGCCGGAGTACTTCACGAATGGGTAGACCTGCTCAGCACGAGGCCGCGCCGGCACGCCCGGCGCGGCACGCTTGCGCCCCTTAACCCACGTCTTAGTAACACGCTCAGCCTAAACAGAGCACACCTTTGCCAAGCCCTGGGTGCCACCCGGCCGCGAGTTCCCCGCCCGCTGTACAAATCTTTCCCCCAAAAAATCAAATCCAGTTGTCGAATCCGCCTTCGTTTCTCGCACTGCATTGTGAAAGCAAAGATCCATCCCAGGCATCCCGATGAGGAGAAGGCCATGACAACGTTCAAACAACTATTCCGATCCGTCCTGCAGAAATCTGCCAGGAGTCAACCGC
>DATGZX010000201.1:0-23642 GCA_035296965.1 Gemmataceae bacterium | reverse complement strand
TTCAACGTTTGATGCATCCATGCGCAACTCCGTTTGCATGCCTTGGGCGTGGACCTCCAGTCCGCCAGCGCAACAAAACCGAAGAAAACGAGCAAGCCCAAAACGTCAAAACCGTCAATGGCTTTCATCAGTCCACCCCCGGCCCCTCTCCCTTGAGTACAAGGGAGAGGGGAGAATGCAGGCTCGTTACATTGGTTGCGCAGTCCTCAATAAGCAAGCATGCACCATATCGCGCTTGCTCTACCAGCGCTTTCGAGTATCTTTTTACTAACCCCCGACTTGCGCAAAAACAGGGCGCGACAAGCCGGAATGTTTCGCGGCGTCCAAGCTCGACCGTGTCGAGCTACGCACTGGCGTGGCATCAATTGAGGAATCATCACATGCGAATTCATCGGATGCTCCCCCTTCCGATCTGCGTGGCAGCGCTCGGAATGCTGACAGCGATAGGGTGCGGGAATGGTTCGTCTGGAAACGGCTCCACAGGAAACCCGGTAGCGCAAGGCGGAGACGGTCAAAGGCGAATCATCATTCTTATCAATGGAGACTCACCCTTCTGGGATGCCTGTCGCGTCGGAGTCAAGGAGGCGGACGCAAAACTCGACCTGGGCAAGTCAGGCTTGCAGGCCGTGCTGGAGGTCAATGACGGCACGCCCGAAGGCCAGATCGACAAGTTAAAGCAATTCGCCAGCCAGAGCGATATCGCCGCTCTGGGGATCTCTGCTTGCGATGCGGGCAATGAGGCAGTTGCCGAGGAATTGCGGAAGCTGAAAGCCAAGGGCGTGCACATCGTGACGATTGATTCCGATATTGATCGCAGCCGGATGCGCGATCTTCGCGTCGCATTTATCGGTACGGATAACCTGGGGGGCGGTCGCGAACTCGGCAAATGCGCCAGGAACTTGCGCCCCGACGGCGGCGCCTACGTTACTTTCGTAGGCCGACTCGGCGCCCAGAACGCAATCGACCGCATCGACGGGGTCCGGCAAGGTGCCGGCGACAAGCTCAAAGAGCTGGACAAGATGGGCGACGACATCGACCGCGAGCGCGCCCGCAAGAACGTGCGCGACGCGATCGCCAACCACCCGGACCTGAATACGCTCGTCGGCATTTGGTCCTACAACGCTCCCGCCATTGTCGACGTTGTGAAGGAAAAGGACCGCCGCAAGGATTTCACTGTCGTCGCGTTTGATGCCGAACCGCTGGCCATCAATTCGATGAGTGAAGGGCAGATCGACGCCATGGTGGTGCAAAATCCGTTCGAAATGGGCTATCAAGGCGTACGCCTGATGAAGGCCCTCGTGCAAAAAGACCAGGCTACCATCAAAGAAATCCTGCCCAATCTCGGCAAGCCCGAGGGAGACATCTACGACACCGGCATCAAGGTTGTCGTGCCCGACACCGGTTCACCGCTAAAGCCGGAGATGTTCGACAAGAAAACCAAGTTCCTCAAGCTAAGCGACTTGAAGGAATGGCTCGCGAAGTACAACCTCACCGGATCGTAAGAACGAATCAGGAATCAGTGATCACCAAACGGCAGTCGCCAGGGCATTCCCCGCGATCTGCAACCAGGATTTCCAGTTCACTGATAACTGCTGACTCATCACTGATAACTGAAAAGCATGGACCTCTCCTCCTCCTGGCTTTCTCGACTTCCGGATCCCCTCCGTCGGGGCTTGCAGCGCACGGAACTGGGGCTAGCGCTGGCCCTGGCAGCCGTGATCGTGCTGGCAATGATCCTCGATACACAGCACAACTACTGGCACAACCCGCGCGACAGCGGCGTCGAGATCCTGCGCCAGACGGCAATGCTGGGGATTTTCGCGCTTGGGGCAGCCATCGTCATCATTGCCGGCGGCATCGACCTGTCGAGCGGCTCGGTCATTTCACTTAGCGGCAGCGTCTGTGCAACCCTGATGCTCCTCCTGGCGCCGCAGGAAATGCGTTTCAATAAACCCCTCGGCCTGGGTGTAATCACGCTGGCGATCTTCGGCACGCTCATCGTCGGCTTGTTGGTTGGCAGCTTGCATGCCTGGCTGATTACCGTGGTCGAACTGCCGCCGTTCGTGGCGACACTGGCCAGCCTGGTGGGTCTGCGCAGCCTGGCCCGCGCCCTGGTGGGATATTTCAACGAGGGCAGAAGTCAGATTTCCATCTTCGACGAACGGTTTCGCTATCTGGCCACCTCCGTGTGGATTCCGGTGATTCTCTTGATCGTTTTGTCGCTGCTTGCCTGGCTCACGCTGAGTCGGACTGTCACAGGCCGACATCTGTATGCCCTGGGAGGCAACGAGAACGCTGCCAGGCTCAGCGGCATTCAAACCAACCGGCTGAAATGGCTGGCCTACTGCATCAGCGCTCTTTTGTCTTCGGTCGCCGGCGTCCTCTACGCAGGCGCAGGGGCCGCAGCTTCGCCGGAAACTGTAGGAAAGGGTTACGAATTGAACGCCATCGCGGCTGCCGTCGTAGGCGGCTGCAGCCTGCAAGGCGGCGTCGGCACCATTCCTGGCACGGTGTTGGGTTGTTTATTCTTGCGATGTGTGATCGATGGCGTTGCCAAGATTATCAAGACCAGCGCGGATATTTACGAGGGAGTGATCGTCGGCGGCGTGGTGGTGGTAGCCGTGGCGTTCACGCAGTTGCGGCGGGCTCGACGCCGCGGCAAGCGCTTCTTTCCAGGCAGCCTAGGGATCGTTTCCATTCTCGCGCTCTCAATGCTCATCGGGGTGCTCGCCATGCTCTTCGGGCAAAAATTGGCGTGGGGCGGCAATGCCGTGGGTGGAATTGCCGGACTGGCAGCACTGCTATTCCTCAGCCTGGCTTGGTTCTTCGAACAAAGACGCGAGCGACAGCAGGGCGTACGCGCCTCGGCTGCCCTGCCGGCGCGGAAGCAAGACAATTGATGCAGCCATGACACCTGGCCATCCCATCATTGAGATCGAACACGTCACGAAGCGGTTCCCAGGCGTCGTCGCTCTGAACGACGTCTCCTTTACGATTCTTGCCGGCGAGCTGCATGCCATTGTCGGCGAGAACGGCGCGGGTAAGAGCACGCTCATGAAGATTCTGTCCGGCGTGCTCCAGGACTACGAGGGGCGGCTGCTTCTTCGCGGAGCGCCCGTCCATTTCCAAGGCACCCGCGACGCCGAACTGGCTGGAATTTCGATCATCCACCAGGAACTCAACCTGGTGGAACAGCTTTCTGCCGCGGCGAACATCTTCCTTGGCCGCGAGAGGCGGACGCGCCTGGGACTGCTGAACGATCGACTCATGGAACAAGAAGCCGGGCAATTGCTCGAACGGCTGGAATGTCAGATCGATCCCAGCCGGCCGGTCAGCGAGCTGCGCGTGGGCGATCAGCAACTGGTCGAGATTGCCAAGGCACTTGGCATGGAAACCGAAATCCTCATCATGGACGAGCCGACCAGCGCTTTGACCGAGTCTGAGGCGGCCCGGCTTTTTCGCGTCATCGACCGGCTCCGCTCGCGGGGCGTGACGATCCTCTACATCTCGCACAAGTTGGACGAAGTGTTCCGGCTGGCTGACCGGATTACCGTGCTCCGCGACGGCCGGCGCGTCAAGACGTTGGCACGCTCCGAGACCGATGCACGCGAAGTCACGCACCTGATGGTCGGCCGGGAAATCGAAGCCGTGAGGGTCGGAGCCGCCAGACATGCCGGCGAAGTCGTGCTCGAAGTGCGGGATTTGTCGTTGCCGTGGACGGGGCACGCCCGTGGCTGGCGGCTGCGCGGGATCAATTTCAGCCTGCGGCGTGGCGAGATCCTGGGCATTGCCGGGCTGATGGGCGCCGGCCGCACGGAGCTGATGGAGTGCCTCTTCGGTTCAAGTCCCGAACCGCCGCAGGGACGCATTCTGCTGGAAGGTCGTGAATTCCGGTTCGCTCACCCCGCCGAGGCCCGCAACGCCGGGATCGCCTTGATCACCGAAGACCGCAAGCGGCTGGGCTTGTTCGCTCACATGACAGTGTGTGAAAACATCACCATGTGCACACTCAAGGAAGCAGTCACGGCCGGGCTCGTGAGCGGCCGGCGTGAGCGGCGCATCGCCGTGGACTGCGCGAAGCAACTCGGCATCAAAACGGCAAATGTCGACAGCGCCGTTACCACCCTGAGCGGCGGCAATCAACAAAAAGCAATCATCGGCCGCTGGCTGCTGACCAAGCCGAAAGTACTACTCATGGACGACCCAACCCGCGGCGTAGACGTGGGCGCCAAAGCTGAACTCTATCGCTTGATGGACCAGCTCTGCCGCGAGGGCCTGGGAATCATCGTCACTTCAAGTGAATTGCCGGAGCTACTGACGCTGTGTGACCGGATTCTGGTGCTGTGCGAAGGCCGCCTGACGGGCGAATTCTCTCGCCAAGCAGCAACCGAGCATGCGATCATGGAGGCGGCCACGTTGCGGGGATAGTCTGCGAATAATCGTTTAACCGCGACCCAACGGGGAGCGCGTGAACCGTCGGCGACGTGTCCTTCTGTGGTCGCCGCGCTCGCCGCTGGCTCGCGGTTAAACAATTTGTCTGGCAAGATTCGACCTGCCGCTCATTCAAACAACTTGCTTACGGACTCATCAAAATGAATCCGCTTGATGGCGTCCGCCAGTAGCGGTGCCACGCTCAACACCTTGATATTGGGTAGTTGCTTATTCGGCGGTAGCGGGATGCTGTCGGTGACCACGATTTGTTTGAGAGGAGCATCGCGCAGGCGTTCGACCGCCGGGCCGCAGAGCACGGCATGGGTCGCGCACGCGTAAACTTCGCGGGCACCATTGTGCCGGGCGACGTTGGCGGCCCCAACCACGCTGCCGGCCGTCGTGATCATATCGTCGAAAATCACGGCCACTTTGTTGTCCAGCGAGCTGCCGATCAAGTTGGCCTGCTTTGTTTCCGTAGCGCTCGAGCGGCGCTTGTCCACGATCGCGATGGCGCCGCCTATCTTTTTCTGGTGCAACAGCGCCCGCTTGATACTTCCCTCGTCCGGGCTGAGCACGACCAGGTCGCGCGCGGGAATCCCAAGGCTGCGTATATATTCATTGATCACCGGCCCAGCGTGGAGATGATCCACAGGGAGGTCGAAGAAACCCTGAATCTGGGCTGCGTGCAAGTCAAGGGCGAGCACACGATTGGCCCCCGCTACGGTAAAGAGGTTGGCGACAAGCTTGGCAGTGATGGGCACCCGGCCGACGTCTTTGCGGTCCTGGCGCGCATAGCCGTAGTAGGGTAGCACGGCGGTGATCCTGGAGGCGCTGGCTCGACGGAAGCTGTCGATCATGATCAACAGCTCCATCAGGTTTTCATTCACCGGCGGGCAAGTCGGCTGCACCAAGAAAATATCCCGGCCGCGCACGTCTTCCTCGATGCGCACGGAGATCTCGCCGTCCGGGAAATTGGACAAATTGACTTTGCCGGTCGTGTCGCCAAGAACGGTGGCTATGCGTTCGGCAAGGGGACGGTTGGCCCTGCCGCTGAAGACTTTCAGCTTGTTGTAGTGCATGATCCCGCCAAGAATGGTACCCGGGTCCGCCCAGCCAAAGCCTAGGATGTACAGAAGAATGCCACAACGCAAATCACGCCGACTTCGACAAGGTCCGGGAAAGGCATTATGAAGGAAGAGTGAAGGCTCTGTCAACGTCCAAGGGCGAGAGGCCCCGAAGTTTCTCCTGTCCCGACAAGAACATCTGCGCGATCAGCCCATCACGCCATACGCATAAGGGGTCCTTACAAAGTCATTCTCGGCAAACCTGGCCAGACGGAGTGGAGCGATGTCCAGCGTTTTGGTCTGTCCGTCGACAATCAGTTCCGCCATGAGCTGCCCCACAATCGGCGACATCTTGAAACCGTGCCCGCTGAAACCGACCGCGCAGTAAGCGCCCTCCATGCCTGGAAAACGATCAAGAATGGGATGCCAATCGGGAGTAATCGCGTAGAGGGCGCCGTAGCCGCCTCGGCCAAAACCACGGTGCATGGCGGGATAACGCCGACTCAGGCGCTGGCGAACATTGGGCAGCCAGGAGCTATCGGCTGCCTCATTGTAGTCATCCGGGTTCACAGGGTTGTTGATTTCCTCGCCGGCAATACTTCCCGCATGGATGAGTTCGCCATGCGTTGGCTTGAAATACAAGCCTTGCGCGAAATCGCCGTAGACCGGTCCCCGTCGGGCGCACTCGACAGGCTTGCGAAAGAGGGCGACTTGCGTTCTGCAAGCCTGCACGGGCAGCCGCACGCCCGCGTCCTGAGCCAAGGCCGACGCCCAGGGCCCTGTCGCCAACACGACCGTGTTGCAATAGTAGCGGCCTTCATTCGTATCGACACCGGTGACGCGCCCGCCGTCGAGGACCAACCCCGTGACCTCGACGCCTTCATGCACATCCGCACGCTCCCGCCTCGCCGCCTCGGCAAAAGAAGCGACAACCTGCGCTGCCTCGACGTAGCCGGCTTCCGATTCGAAAGCAGCCAGCTCATCTTCCGCCAGGTCGGCGCTGGGATCGATATCTGTTAACTCCTGAGCGCTGACGGGCCGAACGTCGATGCCAAGTTCGCGTTGCATGGCGATATTGGCTTCGAGGCCG
This sequence comes from Gemmataceae bacterium, assembly GCA_035296965.1. Taxonomy (GTDB): domain Bacteria; phylum Planctomycetota; class Planctomycetia; order Gemmatales; family Gemmataceae; genus DATGZX01. Next base: position 17,057 of record DATGZX010000201.1, on the reverse strand, counting down.
GCGCGATCGCGCTGGTTGACCACCAGTACCATTCCCGTGCGCGTGAATACGGGTGGGCCGCCGACGGTGTCGCCGAAATGTTCGAATACGCCCAGGCTTCTGCGAGCCATGCTCGCGGTGAGTTTGTTCGAATAGTGCTGACGGATGATCGCTCCAGATTTGCCGCTCGAGCCTGCACCGAGAAATCTCTTCTCCAGCACAATCACGCGCCCGACGCGCCGCACCGCGAGCGCATGGGCGATGCTGACCCCCATCACGCCGCCGCCCACGACAAGCATGTCGCAAGATTGCATGGATTGTCTCTTGCTCAGAAGGGCAACAATGGTGCTGTAGAAGGAGGTGGTTCGCAACCCCTCCAGACCATTGACCTCTCCGCAGAAACAGTTTAACCATTTCTTCGGGGCAAGGCAGTTCCGTTGCAATTTTTCTTGGATTCCCTTTTGCAAAAATCGTCTCGGCTCGCGAACATGGTGGCACCGGCAAAATCGCTGTGCTATGGTAAACGTTTTGAGTCCACCCCACGCCCACTGTCTTGCCGAAGGAATCGAGTGGATGACCACAATTAAGTTTTGGATGCTGGCACTGGGCCTCGTGCTGTTGCTCGGGCCCCAGCGAGCTAGCCGAGGTGCAGAACACGGTTTTCTTTCGCGCGTGTTCAAGGACCCGGACGGCAAAGGGGCTAAGTACGTCCTCTTCATCCCTCACGGTTACAAGGGTGATGAACCCTATCCTTTGATTCTCTTTCTTCACGGTCTTGGCGAAAGTGGATCGGACGGACGCATGCAGGCCCAGGTGGGCCTAGGACCGGTGATCAAGCGCCAAGAAAAGAAGTTCCCCTTCATTGCTGTCTTCCCCCAATCTCAGAAGAAGAGCTGGCAAGCTGCCAGCCCCGACGCCCAGCGAGCCTTGAGCATTCTCGCCGAGGTGGAAAAAGAGTACCGAGTCGATCCCAAGCGCATCTATCTGACCGGCCTTTCCATGGGCGGTTTCGGTACGTGGAGCCTGGCCGCAGTTCAACCAGACCGCTGGGCTGCGATCGCACCGATTTGCGGCGGCGGTAATCCCAAGAACGCGGAGAGGATCAAGGACATCCCTTGCTGGTGTTTCCATGGGGCCGCCGACAAGACCGTCAGCGCCGAGAATTCACGTACGATGATCAACGCCCTCAAGGCCGCCGGTGGCAATCCGAAATACACGGAGTATCCGGGCGTGGGTCACAATAGCTGGGACAAAGCCTACGCGACGCCGGAGTTGTACAAGTGGTTCTTGGAGCAAAAGCTCAAATAATAGTACGCGACTTCGGACAGAACTTGTAAAAAGACTGTATCGCCGGCGGCTCAGCTCCCCGGCCAATCCTTCCTGCAGAGAGACTTATTTCCAAGAGAGGTATTGTTATGCCGCAATCAAACGTAAACCGCCGCGATTTCTTGAAATCCACGGCCGTCGGGGCCACGGCTCTTTCCTTGACCGCCGCCAGCGCCAAGCGCGTGTTCGGTGCCAACGAGCGGATCGGCATCGCCTTCCTGGGTACGGGCGGCCGCTGCCAGGAGCACATCCGCATCATCACAAAGATGCAAAAGGCGAATAAGGGCGTGGCAGCGGTGGCTGTCTGCGACGTGTGGGACGGCAACAAGAAGGTAGGCCGAGGACTCTATCCTTCGGCTGAGAAATGTGGCTTGAACCACGACGATAAAGAACATGTCTCCAAGGATTATCGGCGCGTGCTCGATCTCAAGGACGTCGACGTCGTCTGCATCGCCGCTCCCGATCATTGGCACGCCAAGTTATCGATCGATGCCGCCGCCGCCGGCAAAGACGTGTATTGCGAAAAGCCGATGACTAAAACTATCGACGAGGCCCAGGCAGTCGTCGACGCCATGCAAAAACACAACCGGGTGATGACGGTCGGCGTGCAATCGATGGCCGACCCCACCTGGCACAAGGCTAATGAACTCATCCGTAGCGGCCGCATCGGCCACGTTGCCCAGGCCCAAACCAGCTACTACCGCAATTCCGCGATGGGGCAGTGGCGTTACTATCCACTTACGAAGGACATGAATCCTCAGACCGTGGATTGGGACATGTTCCTGGGCCATCAATTCAACGTCCTGCCGGGCGTTCCGCTCGGCCCGCAGATTCCGTTCGACCGCGCAGTGTACGGGCAATGGCGCTGCTATTGGCCCTTCGGCGGCGGCATGTTCACGGACCTCTTCGTGCACCAAACGACACACATGATCGCGGCAATGGGCGTTCGCTATCCCGCCCGCGTGGTTGGCGGCGGCGGCATCTACGTCGAATACGACGAACGCGACGTGCCGGATGTGGCCACAGTAGTTGCAGACTACAACGAAGGTTGCCAGCTCATCATCACGGCCACGATGATCAACGATCATCCGATTGAGGAATGCATCCGTGGCAAGTTAGGCACCATTCGCTTCATCACCCGAAACAAAGAAGCTGGTTTCGAAATCCTTCCGCAGAACGTGAGAGATGCGCCCGGCACGCCTGTACGACTGGACAACAAAGAAGGCGAATTCATCCCAGGCGGCTTAGTTGGGGAAGATACTGCGGCACTGTGGACCGACTTCCTCGATCACGTCCGCAGTCACAACCGCGAGACGTTGAGCACGCCAGAATTGGGTGCTGCCGCCTTCACGACCGTGAACATGGGTGTCCTCAGCTACCGGAAAGGCAACGTCCTGTTCTGGGACAAGGAGCAGCGTAAGCCGGTGGTCGCCGACTCTAGCTGGGCGGACAACTGGGAAAAACGCAGCAAGGAACACGGCAAACCCAATCAAATCATGGGCTGGAACGGCGGCGTGATCGGCAGCTTGCTTACACCGCCGAGCTATCAAAAACTGGGCGGTCCCTGGGTCAACGGCAAGGACCCGGCCGAGGGAGCCGCAGGCTGATCCGAGAACTCGCCGCGGAGAGCGCAGAGAAAGAATAGAGAACTTCTCTGCGCTCTCGGCGTTTACTACGGCCGTTTTTCGGCGTGGTTCAAAGCAGGCTCACAGTTTCCGTGGTGGCAAGTTTTTAACTTGCCGGATTTTTTCGGCAAATTAAAAATTTGCCGCCACACCACCGCGCCACCCGAAAAGACTCCTCCATGAACCAGGTCGGTTTTTCATTCATCCCTCCCGCGCGCATGTCGCCATAACCGGTCACCAAGGATGGCTAGTAAAAGGAGAGCACCGACGATGGAACGCTGCCAGTAGCTTGAAATGTGCAGATGCACCCATCCCTTCTCCAGCACCCGGAATAGCAGCGCCGCCGCCCAGATCCCCCAGACCGAGCCACGGCCGCCTGTGATCGCGACGCCTCCCACGACTGCAACGCCAATCGCTTCCAGGGTCTTTTCATCGTGATCGGTCCCTTGCAGGATTCCAGTCATTCCCAGCGACAGGAGTCCGGCAAGACCTGCCAGTAGTCCTTGCAACGTAAAAACCGTCAACCAGACGCGCCAACGACGAATGCCGGTGCGTTCGGCGGCGGCCGGATTGCTGCCGAAGGCAATCGCTTGCCGTCCGGATACGGTCCAACCAAGCAGAATCCAGGCGAGGAGTGCCACGCTCAGTGCTACCCAGGCCAGGGCAGGCACACCCAAAGGGGCAGCTTGGACCAGAGATCGAAATCCATCGGGCACGTAACGGATATCTTCGCTGCCGATGAGCAGGAGCGTGAGCCCGCGATAGATGCTCATGGTTCCCAGGGTCACGACAATGGGATGGACCCGGCCCAGAAGGCTCAAGGAGGCATTCAGCGCACCGGCCGCGGCGGCTACGCTGAGTCCGGCCGGCACCGCGACAAAAGGCGACCGCCCCGTCTGCATCAAATAGCCCGCGGTGGCTGCACCCAGCGCCATGATCGAGCCGAAAGAAATGTCGATTGCGCCCGTCAGGATGACCAAAGCTGCCCCTAGTCCGCACAACAGGAGGAGCGATGCATTCTCAGCCAAATCGCGCAACGTACCTGACTGCCAAAACGTGCTCGTCCGCCAGGACAGCAAAAGCATCAAGAAGACGACTGCGGCGAGCAGACCGGCCTCGCGGAACCAGAGGGCGGTCGCCCCGCGCGCTTGCGTGGGGCGCGGGGCGGCCACGCGACTTTCCGTTCCATGCGAGTGTTCCTCGCGGGCAGAGTCTCTCGCCCCCGGGGACGCGGGCAGCGCCGCCGCAGCAACCTGCTCCGCCGTTGCCGTGTCACCTTCGAACGTGGCCACAACCTTTCCGGCGCGAAAGACGCCGACCCGGTCGCTCTGCGCAAGCACCTCCGGCAGATCCGAACTGATCAAAATCACGGCGCGGCCGCTATCCGCCAAGCGGCGCACCAAGCGATGGATCTCGGCCTTGGCAGCCACGTCCACGCCCCTTGTCGGCTCATCGAGGATCAGCACTTGTGGATTGCAGGCCAGCCAGCGCCCAATGATGACCTTTTGCTGGTTGCCGCCGGACAGAGTGCCCGCCGGCTGCAGCAACGATCGCAATCGAACCGACAACTGTTTCGTCAGAGCGGCAGCTTGCCGAGTTTCCCTGCCGCCCAAGAGAAACGGGCCGATTGCCAGGCGACGCAGCACCGCCAACACGGCATTCGCGCGCACGGAGAGGCTGGCGCATAGCCCATAGCGCAGGCGATCTTCCGGAAGATAAGCCAATCCATGTCTGGCGGCATCCCCTGCGCTGTGCGGGGTCCAAAGCTGTCCGTCCAGAAAGATGTGGCCCGCCGCGATGGAGCGCAGTCCAAACACGGCCTGAGCCCATTCGCTACGGCCGGCGCCAATCAATCCGTACAGCCCGAGCACTTCTCCCGCTCGGACCTCCAGGGTTATCTCCGAGAAAGCGCCGTCGCGGGCGCTGAGCGCCTTGCACGAAAAACGAACAGCTTGCGGAGAGATGCGGGAGCGCTCCCCTGCTGCCGCCGCGCGCCCACCGGCCTCGGTTTCCCGTCCAACCATCCAGGCGATCAGGCGCGCGGCATTGGTTTCAGCGATTGGGCCATTCCAGACCCGCTGTCCGTCGCGCAGCACGGTGACTTCGTCCGCCAGTTGGAAGATTTCTTCCAGTCGATGACTGACATAGAGAATGGCGCCGCCCTGAGAACGGAACTGCCGAAGCCGTGCGAAGAGTGTGCGCGTCTCACCCTCGGAGAGACTGCTCGTCGGCTCGTCGAGAATGAGCACACTGGCAGCCTGGGAGAGTGCGGCGGCGATGCCGACGAGCTGCCGTTCGGCCGACGACAAGGTTGCTGCTTGCCTGGCTGGATCGAGGTCGCGTCCAAGCGTTACGAGCGCGCTCTGCGTGTTCTTGCGCAATGCCGGCCAGGAAATCAGGCCATGCGACCGTGGCCAGCCGTGCTCCAGGGCGACATTCTCCGCCACGCTCAGATCCGGAAAGAGGTCTGCTTCCTGATGGACGGCGGCAATCCCCCACCGTCTGGCCGCCCGAGCGTCGGCGAACTGAACACGCTGATCACGCACGAAAATTTCACCCTGATCCGGTTGCAGAACCCCGCTGAGAATGTTGATGAGCGTACTCTTACCCGCGCCGTTTTCGCCCAGAAGCGCATGGATGGCTCCAGGACGCAGATCGAGGCTGACGCCTTTCAGGGCCGTGACACCCGGAAAAGTCTTTGATACCCCTCGAAGTTGGACAACAGCAGGTTTGGTCATGCCCGGGTCTCTGTCTGCGAGTTCTCCACCTGCATTGTATCGTTGTTATGATTACGTTTAGCCGGTCCCTTCGGAGGAGCGCCCAAACTCCAGATGACTCCGTCTTGACCGTTCCCACCAAGACGGTAAAGTACATGGTTCATCGATTCCGCGAAACTTTCGCGAGCCTTCCCGAGTAGTTCCTTGCAACCATGCGCATTCCCATAAAAACCATAGCGGCCGTTGCGATTGCCGCAGGAACCATCGCGGCCACTTACAGACCTCTGGAAAACTACTGGAAAGAGCGGAACAAGACGCAGTTCCAGGAAGAAGAAATCGCCAGGGGGCGGATCGTCTTCGAGGTGAATTCCACGGGCACTGTGCAGCCGGTGCTGAGCGTCCACATCGGCTCATACGCTTCGGGTCCCATAACGGAACTGCACGTCGAATTCAATCAGCAGATCCGCAAAGGCGAATTGCTCGCCAAGATCGACCAGCGAATTTACCTGGCCAACGTACAGCGCGACGAGGCCACGCTGGCGACCAGACGCGCGGATGTCGAACGGGTCAAGGCCCTGTTACAACAGGCCGCCAACGACTTGAAGCGAGCGGAGGCTTTGCACGAAACGAACAAAGATTACGTTTCCGATACCGAAATGGACCAATTCCGGTTCAACCGGCTCTCGTTGCAAGCTCAGCTCAAGGTGTCGGAGGCTTCGATTAAGGAAGCTCTGGCAAATCTTGCGAACTCGAAGGCCAATTTGGAATACACCGAAATCCGCGCGCCAGTAGACGGCGTGGTCATCGATCGCAAAATCGATCCGGGTCAAACCGTGGCGTCTCAGTTTCAGACGCCGGAGCTTTTTATCGTCGCACCGGACATCAAGAAAGAAATGTACGTGATGGCGTCCGTGGACGAGGCGGACATCGGCTTGCTGCGCCAGGCCAAGGAAGCAGGGCGGCCGGTGCATTTCACTGTCGATGCCTACCCGGATGATCTGTTCGTGGGCACAATCTTTCAGATCCGAATGAACTCGACCACAACGCAAAACGTGGTGACTTACCCGGTCGTCGTTTCCTCGCCTAACCCGGACATGAAGCTTCTGCCAGGGATGACGGCCAATATCTCGTTTGAAATCAGCCAGAAAGACAACGTTGGCAAGATCCCCAATTCCGCATTGCGCTTCTATCCCAAGCCGGAACAAGTGCGGCCCGAGGACCGGGCCATTCTTGAAGGTCTTGCCCCGCAGACGGACAAGGATAAGGACAAACAAGACGTTGAACCGCCGCCCTCAGCGCGAGAGAAGGCTGCCGCCAACCGCCGCCGCAACCACCGGCACGTGTGGGTGCTGGAAGGCGATTTCCTACGGGCCATCGAAGTCGTGACCGGGATCAGCGACAGCAAGCACACCGAGCTGGTATCGGGGGAATTGCCGATCGGCAGTAAAGTCGTGACCGGCATCAAGACCAAGCCGTAGCCGCCGAGTCGCACGCCAGAGGCATACCGTGGATCTCTTCATCACCATACGAATTGCTCTGCGAGCGCTCGCCAAGAACAAGATGCGCGCTGGGCTGACGGTGCTGGGCGTGGTCATCGGCATCGCGGCTGTCACGACGATGGTGTCGATCGGCCAAAGCGCGAGTGCTTTGGTCCAGGGCCAGTTTCAAAACTTGGGCACCAATGTCATCGTGATTCTCCCCGGCAGCCAGCGCAACGGCGGCGTTCGCCAGGGCGTGATTCCTTCCCTCACTGCCGCGGACTCGGAGGCGATCGCCAAGGAATGCCCCACGATCCTGGCGACTACGCCCATCGTGATCACGTCGGGGCAGATCATTTACGGCAACTCGAACTGGCCGCCGAAGCAGATTTCTGGCGTCGGGGCGGACTACATTACCGTGCGGAATTGGCCGCTCCGTCACGGGGGCTTCTTCACCGAGCGCGATATTTCCTCGGCTGCCAAGGTCTGCGTCATCGGCCATACCCTCGTGGCGAAGCTCTTTCAAACAACGAATCCGCTGGGTGAATCGATCCGCATCAAGCGGATCCCTTTTCGCATCGTCGGCGTCCTCGACAAGAAAGGGGCGGATCTCGTCGGCAATGACCAGGATGACATCGTCCTGATCCCCTACACGACCGTGCAGAAACGGCTGCAGGGATCCAGTTTCCTGGACGTGGGCGCGATCCTCGCTTCGGCGACGTCGAACAAACACATGTCGGAGGCGCAGGACGAAATCAACAGACTTCTGCTCGAACGGCATCGCATCAAGCCGGGGCAGATTGCCGATTTCAACGTGCAGAACACCGACGAGATCGCCAACATGCTCGGCATCGTCACCGGCACCATGACGCTGATGCTATCGTCCATTGCCGGCATTTCGCTGATCGTGGGTGGTGTGGGCATCATGAATATCATGTTGGTTTCCGTAACGGAACGCACGCGCGAAATCGGCACGCGCATGGCGGTGGGCGCGCGCTCGCGGGACATCCTGCGGCAATTCCTGGTCGAGTCGGTCTTGCTTTCGTGTATCGGCGGGACGATTGGCTTCGGCCTGGGGGTGGCAGCGTCCGTGGGCGTGACCAAGCTTATCAATTCTCTGTCAAGCGGCGCTGAATGGCCCGTGGTGATTTCCCTCCCGGCCGCCGTAGCCGCACTTCTCTTTTCGGGCGCGGTGGGCGTTTTTTTCGGTTTCTATCCGGCCCGCAAGGCCAGCCGGCTCGACCCAATCGAAGCGCTACGCTACGAGTAGCGGCCTACGAAATATCGCTCAGCCGCGGCTAAATGACCGTGCGTGATCTTGCAGCAGACTCTTGTTGGGTGCCATGCTTTCGGGCCCTATCTGCTACCGGAGACTTCAAGGCGCCAAGGCCCGAAAGCATGGAGCAGTCGGCGAACTGCTACCTGGCGTTGGGGCGGGACATGCTTTCGCGTCCCCGGCAGGTCGGCATCGATGGCTTCGGTCCCGGCTTGGGCCGCGAAAACATGGCACCCAAGTTCAATTGACTGCTGCTGATTCGTGCACGCTGATTTAGCTTCCTGGCGGAACCGCATCAGCGCGGGTTGGGAGGGGGCATGCCCTCAGGCGCTGGTTTGGTTTTCAGGGGATCCTGCAGATCAAAGAACTGTTCAGCAGGTTTGTTGCCCGTCGGATACTGGTCCTGGTTGGGACCGGGCGGCAAGGCGTCGGGGTATGGCTTCTTGTGGCCGAGGCCGCCAAGGGGCCCTAGGGAAGCGTAGCGCTCCTCGGCAAAGCGGATGCCATGCGTCTCGAGAATCGTGCCGGTCTCAGCCTCTAGATTGGCCAACTCCGTGTCGTACTGCGTCAGCGTCTGGCTCTCCGAGCTGACCGCATTGCCCCAGTCCGTGATCGCTTGAAGGACGTTTAGCAGGATTGTCCGGCCACGACGATAGCTTTCGACCTGGCGGTCCAGGTTGATTCGAGCGGCGAGGCGTGCTTCCTTGTAGGCCTTGTACTCGTCATAGTACTGTGCCAGGTTGCGCACCCGAAGGGCCAGCAGGTGCGTCGCATTGAGGACGCCCTGGTCCAGGTTAGCTTGATCGCGGAACAGGATGACCTCCTGCTGCCGCAATGCCGCGCGACCCTGTCGCAGGCCCAAGGGAACAGCGAAATTGACGCCCAGGCTCCAGTTCGTAAACGAGCCTCCGAATGTCGACAGTTCGCCTCCGTTGGGCATTGTGCCTTCCAGGCCGTTCCAAGTGTATTGCAAGGTTGCGTCCATCTTGGGCCTCGCCTGGTTTCTGGCCTGAATGAGCATCTGTCGATCCGCCTCCAAGATCAACTCAAGCTCGATCAAGTCGGGGCGGTATTGTTGCGCCACGCGGAGGACCTCGTGCCAGTCGACCTTGATGAGGTTGGGCGAAGGCGGGGATAGAGGTACCAAGTGGATTGTTGGAGGCAGGCGCATGAGGTTTGCCAGAGCAGCTTCCGAGTTGAGCAGGGTCGCTTCCGAGACGATCAGGGTCGCCTTGAAGTTCGCCAAAGACGTACGGGCTTGCGCTACTTCACTGACGTCGGCCAGCCCGGCTCGGAATCGACCTTCCGCGCGGCGCAAGGCTTCGCCGCCTTGCTCTACTTGTTGCCGCCGCGCCCAAACGTCGGTCCGCGCGAATACCACCGCCCAGTAGGCCTGGATCACGCTCCGCACCGATTGTTGCACGTTGTCCTTGAACTGAAAAAACGATCTCTCGGTGTTGAGTCGAGCGATGATGATGGGCGCAAGGTTGGCCTGCACTCCGCCTCCCTGCAGCAATGGCTGTGTATAACCAAGCGTGACGGAGGTGGGCGTCTGCGGATTGAGGGGTAGGGAGAATGGCGACACTGTTCCCGGAGGCACCGCAATCATGAACGGGATGTTGATCCTTGTCAGCGTCGGATTGACGTTCACCCCCAAACTGGTCGTGCCGCCAAAGCTATTGATTTTCGACAGCCCCAGGTTCATGTCGTAACCGGATACGGGGATGCTCGGGATGAATGCCTGTGACGGATCCAGGGGATCTATTTGGCCGCTGGGAGTATCCGTGCGTGTAAAGGTGTTTTGTACGCTTACCGTGGGATCGAAACGTGCTTTGGCGGTGTCGATGCTCGTATCCACAATTGCGGTGTCGTAGATGGTTGCGCCGCTCGAAGCGGCCGTTACGCCCGACAGTACACGGATGACCTGAGAGTTGGCAAGCGTGACGCGAATGGCTTCATCCAAGCCGAGAGTCTGAACAGAAGTATCCCATTGAGGGTTGGAAACCGTGGGCGGATCGGCAGTATCGGGAATCCGGACGTGCGGTATCGATTCCGGCTCGCGGACCTTGATCGTTTTCTCATCCGGGGGCAAGATGCGGATGATCTTTTCCTGCGCGCAGACGCTGTTCACGGCCGCAGCCGTACTGAGGACAAAAACGGCGACGGCCAGCGCAGCCTGCCGACATCGCATCCCGCGGCAAACCAATCCTGGTTCCATTTAGACGGATCCTTGCGCAGGGGAAGGGCGTAGCGGTTCTGCAATAGATTCGGCCCGCAGGGCGCGCCAACATCATGCGTTTTCACCCAGCTGCACTTCCAGAACTTCGGATTCTGCCGGATCTTCCGAATGCAAGGATTGGATGGCCAGCCGGAAGTCCGTTGTATCCTGCACAATGAGACCGTCGCGCAGGACGACGACGCGTCGGGCATTGCGGGCAATGACCTGGTCATGCGTAACAAGAATCACGGTTATGCCGCTCTTTTCATTGAGTTCCCGGAATAATTCCATGATTTCTCTGCTAGTCCGGGTGTCCAGGTTGCCGGTAGGCTCATCTGCCAGGAGGATGGAGGGTCCGGTGACGAAGGCTCGCGCGATGGCCACGCGCTGCTGCTGGCCGCCGGAGAGCTGGTTGGGGAAATGGTGCAGCCGCGAACCAAGCCCCACCATTTTCAACTTGTCGATCGCGCGCTCGCGTCTTTGGCGCATGGACATGCGCGTAGCGTACAGGAGAGGCAGCTCGACGTTCTCGATGGCCGAGGTCCGCGAGAGTAGATTAAAGCTTTGAAAAACAAAGCCGATGTGTCGATTGCGAATCCGCGCGCGTTCGTCACTGGACATGGAGGCGATCTCTTCGCCTGCCAGCCTGTAGCTGCCGCTTGTCGGGCGATCCAGGCATCCTAGCGTATTCATCAGAGTGGACTTGCCCGATCCCGACGGTCCCATCAGCGCGACGTACTCTCCTTTTTCAATCGTCAGGGAGACGCCGCACAAGGCCTCGACCTTCACTTCGCCCAGGTCGTAGATCTTGCGAATGGCGTGCAACTCGATCAAAGCCATCAGAGCCTCCGTCGTGGTTCCGGCGCGTATTTTGGCATCCAGGAGTTAATTCGTTGTCGAACTAACTAGCTTAGCGGAAAATGGAAGGGAATGGACTGGCAAACCGGAATGGCTGGCTAGCGCAATGTGCGGCCGAGATTTTCAGGAACCCCAGCTCGCCTGCGCGCGGGAAGGTGGAGAGAAGGCGGGACGAAGATTTTGCTGCCGGCGTCTTTGCCGCTTCCGCCTCCCCGCCTTACGTGACGAACGGGACATCGGGAAGGAGCAAGACGCCGGCAGGAACAAAGCCCCCGTCAGCGAATGGGGGTGGGCTGGGGAGGGAGACAAAGGAAGTTTGGCCTATAAGCAAGAGGAATACTCTCGGGCCATCTGTCCCAGGGTTTCTTCGCTCACGCAAACGGCTTCGCGGCAGTCCGGGCAACAGATCCTTCCGCGCGCGGTTAGCGCGGCGAAAATCATGTCCTCGAATGTATCCCCTTCTCCCAGAGCAAACCACGGGCCTTCATCGATCATCCGGTCGAGGATCTCCGACCCGGGGGTGTCCGGCGGAGCAGTAAAGTGACAGGCGCATCTGGGGCAATGCAACTCGATTTGCATGGTCTTCTCCAATTCATCCAGCCGCGTTTGGACGCATGGTACCCCTGGTCCTGTCAACGCAACTCCGATGCCGCGCGAGGCGGACGGCCGCGTCCCATGAGGAGTTGGTTCTTAAAGGTTTGATCCAATTGGAGATTAGGCTAGACCGCGCGGCAGGCGAGATGTAGATAGCGCGCTAAATACCGGAGTTCCGTAGTGCACTTTGTTCAATTGAGTGATCGGGGATTGTACGGCCTACAAGAAGGGCGGCGGCGCACGTCTGCGCAGATTGTCGCATTCATGCTTGCTTGCCCTGTCGCTCCTCGAGCACCTGAAACATGCAGCTTCCCAAAGGACGCACAAGGGGCGTTCTAAAAAAGTCCTAGGATGCCTCGGCCAGCAGAGTGATCGATTCAGGGCTGTGATTGAAGATGTCAAGGAACTTGGTTGCTTCCAGTCCTTCCAGCTTGAGCGTTGGCGCACCTGACAGGTGGATCATAACAAAGGGAGCGGCGCCCTCTCCTTCCCGCGCGACGTGGACGCTGCAGATGTTCTCGACGGAAATGAACTCCTCGTTCGAACCGTGCCGTTTGATCTGGATGAAGCTGGCCACGCCGTTTTCCCCCTTTAGAGCTGTAGCGAGAGTACAACCGCCAGTGGACAATGCAAAAGAACCATTCGTTCAGAGGTATCTTCGAAGCTTAAGCAATTCCCAGGTAAATTGCAAATGCCTGGCAAAACCTTACATTTACCGGCAGCGGATTCCTCCGGCCACCCTCGTGGATGTCGATCACGTCGATTTCCCGGCGGCCGGGCTCAGCCACGCCACGATCCGGCTAAACAGCTGGCTTCGCACGCCGGTGTAGGCATGGTCGGCATCCGGTATGACCTCGACGTGCAAGGACTGCTGCCGGCGGCATAGAGCTTCCAGGTCTTCCGGCAAGCGCTGGAACGCCATGTTGCTTGCCGCTTCCCGACTGCCAATAGTAACCAGTGTCGGGCAGTTCACGCCTGGCAGGGAGCGCAAGAGATTATACCTTTCATCCGGCCCGTACTTCTCCACGTACCCTGCAGCAGTCGTGACGTAAGGCAAGGGAGTCTGGACTTCCATCAGGGCCGTCGGCTGTCCGCTCGCCACCAGCTGCTCCGCTCTAGAGTATGAGTCGAGGAATTGGGTGGCCCCGGAGCCGGCACAGAATGCCAGGTACGAGAGCCGGGGTGGCGACAGGGCGACCAGGCAGACCGGGCTTAACTGTGGCTCTCTGGCCAGGGAATAAATGGCCTTAACGGCGCCCATGCTGTGTCCCATCACTCCGATGCGCTGGCTTCCCTGTTGTTTCAACCACTCCATCCACGCGGCCAGGTCATGGCGCGCGTCATCGATCGTTTCATACGCTGCTCCTAAACGTTTACCGCCGCGCGCGGTGGCAGCCGTGCTGATGCCGTCGTGGCCGCGAGTGTTCACGCGCAGAACCGCGCAACCGATCCCTAGCAATTGCTCGGCAAGTTCGCCAAAGAGCGCGGAACTGTAAAAATTCCCTCCCGTGCCATGAAGGAGGCAGAAGACTTCAACCTCGAGAAGAACCCCGCCTGAGGCCGCGCCCGGAGATTGAAAAATGCCATCGAGCTGCAGTCCATCCCGAGTGGTGGTCTGTACCAAATCTACGAGCAAGCGGCCCTCCCTCCTGGCCAATGGGCCCAGAGGCAACGTCTTCGTCCCAGGATTGTACCAAGGTGAGCGGTACGCTTTCCAAGCAGGCAACTTCCAATTTACCGCCCGGATCGCTATATCCATGCCGCCGCGAAAGGGAGCGGATGAAGCGCACTCACTATGCATGAAGATCAGAGGTACGGACCGCCGATGAATTGACGCCGAGCCGAGGAAACCTCTAGAGCGTGTTGAAAAAGGGGTCAGACCCCTTGAGTTCTGCAGAGCCTGGTGCCTCAGAAATGGGCGGATTGCCTCGATTCTCCAGGGGGTCTGACCCCTTTTTCAACACGCTCTTAGGTCAGGCAGATCCGGCTCCGATCGAAGAAGCGACACCCTTGCGAGAGACACCCTTGATCCTAACTTCCATCTCGTTCGCGGCGAATACTGCGCTTAACGCAGCTACAACCCTTGAATCGATGTATCAAAGCAAGCGGGCTGCCAAGGGCAAGGCCAGTCGTTCCGCGGCACCCGCGGGCCAGGGCACGACCTGGGCCCAGGCTAGCGCCCTCGCCGGTCTCGACACTTTGCTGGCTCAGGTTCAGCCGGCAGGTAACTCCAACGGCTCGCATGGTTAGCGAGAAGACCGACGTCAGCGTCCGCCTCGACGCGCATCCTCGCGATTCCGTCTCCCACGGCGATCTCATCAGATCCTTGCGATTACCTCCGCAGAAGCATAGAATCGAGACCCGAGAGTCAAACTCCAGGCCAACATACTGGCAGTCTACCCGGGATCACCGGTCTTCTCGAATGAGGAATGCATATGCTCAAGCGGACAGTACCATCCTTGCTGGTCATCGCCGCGCTTGCTTTGGCTGGTGTGACAGCCAGGCCGGCCTTCGCGCAACAAGCTGCGTCAATCCCCGTCATCAAGCGCGACATCGTCAAGAAAATTGAAGCAGCCTTGCCCGACAAGGCGCCCGCCCAGCCGAAGCAGCCGCGAAAAATCTTGATCTTCAGCAAGACGAACGGCTACCGCCACGCTTCGATCCCCGTGGGTGTTTTCTCGCTCACCGTCATGGGCCGAAAGACCGGGGCCTACGAAGTGGTTTACAGTGAAGACGACGCCTGGTTCGAGCCGGAATCGCTCAAGCAGTTCGACGCGGTGATCATGCTCAATACCACGGGCGATATCTTCCATCCAAAGGAAATGCCGAAGGACCCGCAACAGAAACAAGCTGCCCAGGAGCGTGAAGCGCGTCTCAAACAAAGTCTTGTCGATTTTGTGAAAGGCGGCAAGGGGCTCGCAGGCATGCACTCCGCCACGGATACCTACCATAACTGGGGCGAATATAACGCGATGATGGGCGGAGCCTTTGCCGGTCATCCCTGGCACCAGGCCGTTCCGGTGAAGAACCTGAGCCCCAACAATCCCCTCAACGAATCGTTCCCGAGCGATGGCTTCGAAGTGACTGACGAAATCTATCAGTTCCGCAACGACACCGCGCTGCCGGCGGATCGCAAGATGCTCCTGAGCCTGGACACTGCCAGAATGAACGTGTCGAAAGGAAGCCGCAAGGACGGCCTTTACGCAATTAGCTGGATCAGCCGCTACGGCAAGGGGAAAACCTTCTACTGTTCCCTCGGCCACCGCGATGAGATTTACTTCAATCCCCAAGTGCTGAAGCACTACCTGGCCGGCATCCAGTACGTACTCGGCGACCTGGAAGCGGACGCGACGCCGACAGCCACGAACAATAAGTGAAGGTTGAAGACTAGCGAGGCTTCGCCGCAGAGCAACTAGTCATGGGAAATGAAGAGAAAGATCAAGATGTGAACCGTCTCAATTGTACCTCTTAATCTTCTTCTTAATCTTGCTCCTACTCTTCTTCCTGATCCTACTCTTCATCTTACTCTCGCCTCGGCCCTTCCCAAAAACTTGACTCGACCGTTATGAGTTTTCATAAGCAAGTAACCTAGAATGGCCTTACGGCGTCGTAAGGCCGCGCATTCTAGGCTCCCAGGGCATACCAAGCAAACCTGGGAAGTCCTCCTGGTAATGC
The DNA here is from genome assembly GCA_035296965.1 of Gemmataceae bacterium. Lineage (GTDB taxonomy): Bacteria > Planctomycetota > Planctomycetia > Gemmatales > Gemmataceae > DATGZX01. The sequence continues at coordinate 1,311 of DATGZX010000201.1, read as the reverse complement.
ATCCAGGCAACTTTTCACACCTGCTGCGGGCATTACTTGGTGATTGCATCGGCCAGGCGGTGTCGTTCGCTTCGCCGCGGCGGCGCGCAACGCCTCCTTTACGGGCTCACCAAAGGGTGAGGGCGTGTACTTCCAATCCTTGATCAAGCAAGGTCTGGCGCCGGGATGCATGCACCAGGCGGTCCAGTGCAAATGATGCTGGTCGACGTATTGCAGGATCTGGTTAGCGAAGGCCTTCGGATCGCTCCGGTCAGGGCCAAACTCGCCGACCAGGACTGCGTATTTGTCAGCCACGGCGGTCACTGAAGTGTCTCGATTCTTCTTCACGGGATAGATGTGCGAATCGTAGAGCACTCCATTCCCTTTCGGGTCGGAAAGGGCAAATCCCTTGGCCACGCCCGATAGGTCATAGCCCCAATCGAGGCCGCCGGCCAAAACGATGTTCTTGGCTCCTTGTGCTCGGCAGACTTCAAGAAGCTTTTGCAGCCCGGGGCTGTGATATTCCAGCTTACCGCCAGGTGCCCTCGTATTCTTTTCCACCACGTTACCGCCGTCACGCCAGACTTGCCACGTGACGTGATGCGGCTCGTTATAGAGACCGAACAGGACCACTGGATCGTTGGCATAGGCTGCGGCCACGTCGCTCCAGAAGGTGGCGCTATTGTCGTCGGGCATCTGGTGCTGACCAATATTTTCGCCCCACTTGCCGGCATTGGACCAATGCAGGTCGAGAATCACGTAACAGCGCTTATCCGCGGCTTGCCGAACAAACTCGCGCACTGTATTGCGGTAATAAACGCCGCCGTCCTGTTTCTCTTTCGTGTGCCCGAACCAGCGGTCTTGCGACAAGGGCAGGCGGATGACATTCACGCCCCAGTCGTCGCTGGCCGCAGCCAAGGATTGAAATAGGTGTTCCCCCTGGCTCCATTCCAGGCTGGGGATATTGACCCCTTGTAACCTCACTACTGTCCCTTGTGCCGTTTTGAGCTGCTTGCCTTCGACTTTCAAAAGTGGCGGCCGGGCAGACTCCGCGGCCGAACATGCAGGCCAACGGCATGCCAGGAGAACGCTCGCTGCCAGGACGAGAGTGACGATACGCATGGTTGACTTTCTTTCACGCCGAGGATGATTCGCTGCGGCATCTGATGACTGTGATTGTATCGAGAGAAGTGGCTCATCCGACTAATGCGTATTTTGTTTCATGGAGGCCCAGGATTTTGAGCTTCAAGAACTCGTGATCGCGATAGCCATAGGCCTGGCGCTTCATGAGCTGGATCTTGGTGTTCGTGCCTTCCAATGGGCCCGTCGAGA
>DATGZX010000200.1:0-4214 GCA_035296965.1 Gemmataceae bacterium | reverse complement strand
TGAAGGGAAAGACCTGACGAGCCCGGGTACGGCAGTTGGCACAGTGGCGTACATGTCCCCAGAGCAGACGCGGGGGAAAGAACTGGACGCCCGCACGGATTTGTTTTCCTTTGGCGCTGTCTTGTACGAGATGGCAACCGGCAAGCAGCCATTTCGCGGCGACACTACGGCGAATCTGTTTGATTCGATCTTGCACAAGAGTCCGGTCGCCCCGGTGCGTCTAAACCCTGACCTGCCGACCAAGCTGGAAGAGATCATTAACAAGGCGCTGGAAAAGGACCGCGATCTGCGCTACCAGCACGCTTCGGACATTCGCACGGATCTGAAGCGACTGAAGCGCGAGACGGAGTCCAGCCGGTCAGCGGTGCCGGTGGCAGTGGATGGTGAAGAAGAAGCGGAAGCAGTCAAAAGTTCCGGCACGACTCGTCCACCGTCCAGCGGCAAACAGAAGTCAGCTTCGGCTGCCGTGTCGGCTATAGAGGCAGAGCAACAAAAGAGCGGACTTCTGAAAATTCTTGTTCCCGCCGCCGTGCTGATTGTGGCCGCCCTAATTGGCGGCGCTCTCTACTTCCGTTTCCGTCCGGCAGCACCGTTGACAGAAAAAGACACGATTGTACTGGCCGGCTTCGACAACACGACGGGTGATGCTGTCTTCGATGATGCCCTGAAGCAGGCCCTGGCAGTGGATGTGGAACAGTCACCTTTCCTCAACGTGCTTTCCGACCGAAGAATAGGTGAGACGCTGCGGCTGATGGGTCGCGCACCGGGCGGACCGGTGACGCGGGAAGTGGCGCAGGAAATCTGCTTGCGGACGGGAAGCAAGGCGCTGCTGGCAGGTTCGATCTCCCGATTGGGCAACCAGTATATGGTTGGGCTGGAGGCGTTGAGCTGCGGGAGTGGGGACTCTCTGGCCAAGGAACAGGCCGCGGCCTCCAGCAAGGAGGATGTGGTCAAGGTCTTGGGCAGCCTCACCTCCAGCCTGCGAACCAAGCTGGGCGAGTCTTTGGCCTCAGTGCAGAAGTTCGACGTGCCCATTGAGGCAACAACGCCGTCACTGGAAGCGTTGAAGACCTTCAGCATGGGTGTAACCACACAGGCGGAAAAGGGCGACGCCGAGGCGATTCCCTTTTTCAATCGCGCCATTGAGATTGACCCTAATTTCGCCATGGCCTACGCCCGCCTGGCAGTGTCGTATGGCAACCTCGGGCAAGCCAGCCTGGCTGCGGAAAACCTGAAAAAAGCTTACGCGCGGCTAGACCGGGTAAGCGAGCGGGAAAAATTCCACATCACTGCGGATTACTACGCGTTCGCCACCGGGGAACTGGAGAAGGAGGCTCAGACTTACGGCCTGTGGATGCAGAGCTATCCCCGCGACTTCATTCCCCACGTGAACCTGGGTTTCAACTACAACGCGTTTGGGCAATATGAAAAATCATTGGCAGAAAGCCAGGAGGGGCTGCGGCTCGGGCCGAATATTGTCGGAGTGTACCAGATCCTCGGGCAGAACTACATTGCGCTCCAGCGGCCGGATGATGCCAAAGCCACGTTTGAGCAGGCGCTGGCACACAAGCTCGATAGCGGGCTACTGCGCCTGTGGATGTACTACCTGGCTTTTTTCCGGAGCGACTCGGCACAGATGGAGCAACAGGTGGCCTGGGGCTCCGGAAAGCCAGGAGCGGAAGACCCGCTTCTGTCGGCCCAGTCCGACACGGAGGCGTATTACGGGCGTCTGAAGAAAGCGCGGGACTTTTCCCGGCGTGCGGTGGATTCTGCCGTCCGTGCCGACTCCAAGGAGACGGCTGCGCTGTGGCAGGTCAATGCCGCCCTGCGAGAAGCGGAGTTCGGCACCGCGGCGCAGGCCCGGCAGGGTGTCGCGGTGGCCCTCTCTCTGGCTCCGGGCCGGGATGTGAAGGTGCTGGCAGCCCTCGCCTCGGCGCGAGCCGGCGACACCGCCCGTGCCAAGACGATCGTCGAACAACTGGAGAAGAGCGACCCGTCGAATACGGTGCTCAAAATCTATTGGCTGCCCACTCTCAAGGCGGCCATCGAACTCAACGACGGCAATTCCGCCCTGGCTCTGGTATTCCTGGAGGCTGCCGCTCCCTACGAACTGGGCGAGCCGCCGCCCACACAAGAGGGAACCTTGTATCCATCTTATCTTCGCGGCCAGGCCTATCTGGCTGCGCGCAACGGCAGCGCGGCGGCTGCCGAGTTCCAGAAAATCATCGACCACCGGGGGATCGTGCTGAACTTCTCGACTGGAGCACTGGCCCATCTCGGCCTGGCCCGTGCCTATGCCCTCTCCGGCGACACCGCCAAAGCGAAAACCGCCTATCAGGATTTCCTCACCCTCTGGAAAGACGCCGACCCCGACATCCCCATCCTGAAAGAAGCCAAGGCGGAGTACGCCAAGCTGCAATAGCTGGAGAAATCCTTCCTCGTTGCTCACTGTTTACCGATAGTTGCTGCAACCAGGCGATAGCGCTCAGAATGCAGATCAGGCTGCGCTGTCTCTGAGAAACTCGGTGAAAGAACGGATTGATTTCATCTTCTCTTCACGCAGTCCGCGTAGATCTTCCTCATTGAGTCGATTTTCGTACACGAGTCTCCCCAACACATCTATAAGTCGCGAACCGCGAAAGTCGTATTTGCGGTCAATCTCTTTACGGCGCTGGGTCAGGTGATGTTCCAGGTCCCACAGATCCGACGACTTCTGGATCTCGTTGGCCATTCGCTTTGTTTCCTGGATTACTTCGTGAAGCTCCTGGCCCAGAGCAGCGTCGAAGGCTGCGCGGGCGATGGCCTTTTCTGATCTCGACCAAATCGGCTCCTTCTGGTGGGGATGGGGGATTGGGCTCGACGGGCTGCTCATCTTCGTGTCCTCCGTGGCGGCATTGTATGCCTTCGCGAGACGAAGTTTCTACCGGCGGGGCCCCTTTCACCGCGGCGAACTCAAAGTTCGGCCCCCGCCGCGGCACTTCTGTCCTCAGCTTGAAGCGATCGTTCACCGGGCTTCCGAGATTCTGCTTGCAGCCGAGATACCGCTCGGTTGTCTGCACCGACGCATGCCCCAGCAGGAACTGAATCTGCTCCAGTTCACCACCACTGTCGTGACACAACTTCGCGCATGTCCTGCGTAAGTCGTGCGGTGCGATGTGCTCCAGACCGACCCTCTCACAACAGGTCCGAACCACGTACCAGACTACGTTTTGTGAGATGCCCTTGCCCCAAACCTTTCCCGTCCTGGCGACTGCACGGAATATCCTTCCCTCCCTGACACCAGCCGCTCTTGTCCACTGATCGAGCGCCGCCTTGACCCATTCTGGTATGGGAACCGTGCGAATGTGCCCGCCTTTGCCGATCAGATCCACTACTGCCCGTGACCTTGGCGCATCTGGATCTCACCTAGCTCTAAGCCGACCAATTCCGATCTGCGAAAACCACAACCAAACAGCATCGCCAGCATGGCGTAGTCTCGCTGGGCGCGCATGCCCTCGCCATCAGCACGTAGCAGGACTTCTGAGCTTTGCGCTGCGCTCAACCAATTGCCGGCGCGAAATCCAAGCTGCTTGACGCCCTTCACGCGGCTGATGCCTGCGGCCAGCTCGGGACTTAACAGGCCCGCATCGGCGGCTTCGTGCGCCAGCCGTCGAACAGCCGCCAGTTGTTGGTTGATGGTATTCGCGGCCAGACCGCGAGATTCTAGGTGCATGCGGTAGCGGACGACCACGATGCGGTTGAATGCCAGGCGTGGCTCGGAACAATACCAGGCGATGAATTGGTCGAGGCATATTCGTACACGCGGCGCGAGGCTGGCGAACCGAGACTGTTGAGCACTGCCCGCTTGCAATGATCCAGATCCGGTAGCCGAAGCAATCGGCGACGGTAATTCGGCTTGATTCTCTGTTTGCCCATGGCCACGGCCTCCTCATGCCGCAGGCTTGGGAGTACGGCAGAAGGGCTGGGCAATGCAAGTACTCGTACGCGGCTGGAGGGTTTTGAGCGCAATCGCCTGTTAGCGGAAGTTGACCGAAAGTGCCAAACAACTAGTTTTCAGGATGGGAACATTCGGATCGGTGTTTTTTCCAAAGCGCGATTACATTAGTACTCTCATTTGCGCATCTCCGGTACTCTTTGCGGCCCCGCCGAACACTTGGACAATATCATCAAGCGCCTTAGTCCGCCTCGCATGCTTTTTGGAACAGCGGTGAAAG
>DATGZX010000199.1:0-3878 GCA_035296965.1 Gemmataceae bacterium | reverse complement strand
CTAGTGATCGTGATTGGCACGGTCCGACTGATCGGCGGCAACGCCAACAACGTGTTTTCGCAAGTCGGAAGCGGCCTAGCGCAATAATCCGCACGGATCAAGCCCCGCTGCGTCTGGCAGCGGGCTTCCCCTGATTTTTTTCTGCCGCTTCTCTCCCAAAAGCAGCTTTCAGAGTTTCAAGGTTTCAGAGTAAAGGCTCTTGGGTGTCGGTTGACCGGGAGTGTGTGCCCCCGTGTGGTTTAGATCTTGCAACCTTGAATCGTTGCAACCTTCAAACCCTGTCTTTTTCTTACTGTCCCGAGGGCGTTGCCGCTGTCTTCTCCTGGCCCGGAGCCGCTTTTTCTGGGGTGCCAAACCTGGTGAGGAACGGGAAGAAGGGCGTGACTTCAAACGGCATCTTCTCGGCTGCGGTGGTGATGGCGACCGGCTTGGTCTTGATCAATTCGAGTTGATTGTTCCACGGGTCAACTTTCACCCGGCCGCCGAGCGGAAGCGCTGCGATCTGGTCGACCTTCTTGGGATCGAATTGCGGCGAAGCGGTCATCAACGACGACATCCTAGTGGCGTTGCCATTGAGCAGGCTGTCGCCCAGGTGCGCCCGAATCAGGTTCTTCAGCTGCGGCGCTCGGGCCTGCACCGCTTTGAGGAACAAGCCGGCGTTGCTCAGCTTGTCTTTGTAGGGTGAGCTGTTGAGCAGTTCCATGGCTTTCTTGTCGGCGGCTTCTTCTTCGCCGCGATCGCGAGCGAAGTCCATGCGCTGGAAGGTGCGCTCATCGGGAAAGAACATGCGGTCGTTGAAAGCGAGTTTGGTGTCGAGGTGATGGCCGAGGACGATGTGCGCCAGTTCGTGGGAAAGAATCATGGCCAGCGACGCTTCGTCGGGCAGCACGTCGATCATGCCGCGGCTCACGACGATGGTATGACCAATAGTGAAGGACTCGAGCGGCGTGGTTATCAGTACGCGGCAGCGTACGTCGGGTTGAATGTCGAGGTTATTGGTCACTATCACATTGTTGAGGACGGTCTGTAGCACCTTGTCAATTTCGCCTTCCGGCGCGATCAGGCCGATCTGCTGCAGGCGGTCAAGAACGTTGATTTCAGCCTGACGTTCCCAGGCGTGCTGGGCTTCGAGGGGCGTTGCGTCCTGGGCCTTCTGACTCTGGTCCTGGACCGACTGCGGGGCGTCGACGGTGATCTCGGTGAACTCAGAGTTGCGGCGGAGATCCTTCAGGTTGTAGCCCCAGAGCCGCGTCTGCGCCTTGTAATCAAGCGTCTGACCCAGGCGATATTTCAGGTCGGACTCCTCGGAATAAATCAGCGAAGGCAGCCAGACGCCGCCGGGGCGGAGGTTCTGACGCCAACTGTCAAAGTGCAGGTAATAACTGGCTCGCGGATGAGGATAGTAAGTGCCGTTGAAGCGGACGATGTTGAAGCCCTGGTCCTCAATCCAGATGCGGCCGAGGAAGCGGCCCTTGCCCGCGTCTTTCTTGGGGGCAACGTCGACGACGACGCAGCGCACCTCGCCCAGAAACTCGCGGCGGACGAACGAAAAGTCGTAATACTTGCGCTGAAAGTCCTGATCGAGGACCACCATCTGGGCAAATCCCAGGGGCAGGAACTTCATGGAATACACGTTGCTCAGCTTGTTGAGCATACGCTTGCCCAGGCCGGCCGTAGTGGGCGTATAGAAAGCGCGGTCATCGGTGCCCTCGCTCATGTCCAATCGCCCAAGGAAGTACACGTCGCTGGTAGGGACGGGAGCGTCGATGTCTTTGTCTTGCTTCAGATTCTGGAGATAGGTTTCTACCAAGGGATGCAGATGCTTCATCTCGGCCATGAAGAAATGTTCGCGCTCCACCGCCCGGTCGATAACCTGGTCGAAGCTGGCGCTGGCGGCGGCCTGTTGGGTGGCGGCGTCGCGGGTGGAGAGTTGGGGTTCGGGCGTAGTCTGGGCGGGCGTAGCCTGGGCGAACGAGGTCTGGACGAAGAAGGTCTGGACGAACAAGGTCTGAACGAACAAGGACGCGGCGCAGCAGACCAGGGAGAGCGCAAAGAGTGCGAATAGGGAGCGCAACATTTTCGTTTGTTTCATTTTGTCTTTTTGTTCTTTTATCTATGATGCCAGTTGTCTATGAGGCGAGTTGGAACACGATGTGCAATACCGCCTCGGAATCAGCGGGGTGGCCGTCTCTCAGGGCGGGCTTGAACTGAATTTGTTCCGCGGCGCGAACCGCCGATTCGTCCAGTCCATGGCCGAGACCGCGTACCACTCTCACCACGCGAATCTGCCCGGTCGCTGAAAAGACAACATCAAGCAGCACCTCGCCCTCAATCTTAAGGTGTCGCCCTTCATCAGTGTAAACCGGATGGGGCTTGAAGGTGATCTCGGCAGGCAAGGTTTTGACCGCGGGTTCGGCGGTCTTGGCTTTGGGCTGAGCAGTTGCGACATCGGTGTCTCCAAACGAGCCTTGGCGAACCACAGCGCGCGAGGTAGAAACCGTGCCGGTACTGTCGCCGGTAGCGACGCCGCTGCCAAAACCGGTGCTCGCCACCACCCCGCGGGCGCCATGCGATCCGCCGGTGCCGTTGCCATAGCCTGGGCCGGAGGGCAAGTCAAACGAGCCCGCCTGCGCGATCGTAACCGGGCGGCCGTGATTATCCGATGCGCGCACGCCGTTGGGATCGCCGAAGCCGCCGGTTTGCACTTTCTGCGGCGCGGCCGCCATGGTTGGCGTAGCCGAGCTTCCGGTGGAGAACACATTCGTTTTGACCGGCGGCCGGGGTATCTGCGGCTTCATGTCCGGCAGAGGTTCTTTGGTGGCACTCAGCGTTACCTTCGGCGCCTGGTCCTCGGGAACGGGAGGCTTTTTCCGCGGGACATCTGAGGGAACGCGCAGAGCTTCGGGCCGCGGCGTTACCGGTTCGACGATCTTTGGCGCAGGAGCGGGAAAATTCTTGACCGGCGCCGGAGCCTGCGGAACCGGCGGCGGAGTGCTGACCAGGCTGACGAAGTGGTAGTCGTGCACCGGCATCACCAGAACTTCGGGGTATGCGATGGCCATAATCACAAACAACGCCATCACCAGCGACTGCATGCCATAACTGAGAACGAACCTTCCCCAACGGGTGCGGGGCTCGGGAAGAAGGCCTAGGGTCAATTGTTGCGAAGCCTGGGAATCCATGTACAGCACCTCATGTAGCGACTGCATAGCGCTTGCCAAAGGAAGTGGTCAATCCCACAAACCGGCATTTTGAAGACCACGGGAGACGGGCCAAAGGACGACACTTCTGATCCGTGAAGTGCACGCCAAAGGCCATTTTCAACGAAACCTGTCCACAATTAAGATGCTGCTAGGGGGCCACTTACATGGGGGAGAAACCATTCTAACAGAGCGGACCCCACCTGCAAAGTTTTTCCTATTTTGGATCGGGAAAAAACTTGGTGGGGATCGGAAGATTTTACCCCGAACGCGGGCAGGTCCGAAGTGGCAATTCTCGGCGGCCATGCAAGGCCCACGCAAAGGCGGGGCATCTCTCGACCGATGAATAAGCATCAAACCCGCCGGAAAAAAGTGTCCGCCCCACACCGCTACTCTTCTTCTTCGTCGAGCTTAATCCGGAGGGACTTGAGAAACTTCAGATCCTGATCGCTGATCTTCAGTTCGGCATTGGTGCTGAGCGTGGAGACCAGAGAAGCCTTGTCGGTAGTGTGTTCGCCCTGCTTGCTGACCCCTATCGTAGCTTCGAGAACGAGGAAAATGTCGTAGCCGCCTTCCTTGATGCGGGCCACGACTTCGGCGATCGATTCGGAATCGGACAGAGACTCGTTGATCGCTTCGCCGAGTTCTTTCATGAGTTGTTTCAGTTGCTGATCCACG
>DATGZX010000198.1:0-2438 GCA_035296965.1 Gemmataceae bacterium | reverse complement strand
GGAATAATGTAGGTGAGAACACGTCCTCACTATTCCAAGACAAGGAGGCTTTCGAGTGAGTGCTACTTTCCGAAAAAAACGCGAAGCCCGCAATAAGAGAATCTTCCAGGAACGGCGACGACGAATTAACAAGCGACTCGCCAATTTGCCTGGGCCGGAGCGGCCCGTACCTATGATGACCGCGACCAAGATCCAATACGAACTGGCCAATCGCGTCCAGGGGCTCAGCGCCGGCGGCATCGGCGCCATCTTTCTCTTGGCTCAAAAGATCGACCTGATCAAGGAGATTGACCGCAACCTCCATCTGCTCAAGGTGCATCTCCCCTACCACGAATCCGACCACGTCCTGAACATTGCCTTCAATTCCTGCGCCGGCGGCCACCGCATCGAGCACATCGAGCTTCGACGCAACGACGAAGTCTATCTCAACGCCTTGGGAGCCGAGCGCATCCCCGACCCCACCACCGCCGGGGACTTCTGCCGCCGCTTCCGTGAGTCCGATGTCATGACCTTGATGGACGCCATTAATCAAGCCCGCTTGCGAGTCTGGGCTCAGCAGCCCCCCGAGTTCTTCGAGGAAGCGACCTTGGATGCCGATGGCACCATCGTGCCGACCGATGCCGAGTGTAAGCAAGGGGCGGACTTTGCCTACGACGGTACGTACGGTTACCATCCGCTCTTGATCTCGCTGGCCAATACCGCCGAACCACTGTTCCTGTTCAATCGCAGTGGCAACCGCCCCTCGCAGGAACGGGCCGACGTGTTCTTGGACAAGGGCTGTCACGCTTTGCCTTCACGCCGGCTTCCGCAAGATCCTGCTGCGGGGAGACACCAAATTCGCTCAGACTAAGCATCTGGATCGCTGGGACGCCACGGGCAATATCCGCTTCATCTTCGGGTTCGAGGCCCGCGACTCCCTCAAGGCCAGAGCCGACGAGCTCCCAGCCGACGCGTACAGCTTTCTGGAACGATCGCCACGGTACCAGATCAAGACTGCCCCCCGCGAAAAGCCCGAGCGGGTCAAACCGGAGATTGTCCGGGAGCGAGGCTACGAGACGATTCACCTGCTCGAGGAGATGGTTGCAGAGTTCGACTACCAGCCGTTCGCCTGCAAGAAGAGCTATCGCATGATCGTCCTCCGCAAGCGGGTGGGAGTCGACGAGGGACAGATGCGGCTGTTCGAGGAATACCGCTACTTCTTTTACATTACCAATGACCGCAAGATGACGGCCGAGGAGGTCGTGTTCTCGGCCAATGATCGCTGCGACCAGGAAAACTTGATCGCCCAGCTCAAGAATGGGGTGCATGCGTTGACGGCGCCGGTGGACAACCTGGTGAGCAACTGGGCGTACATGGTGATGGCGTCGTTGGCGTGGAGCCTGAAGGCCTGGAGCGCCCTGCTGGTGCCGGTATCGCCTCGGCACCAGGCGAAACACAAGGCCGAGAAACGAACGTTGTTGAGGATGGAGTTCGCGACCTTCTGCGCGGCTTTCATCCAAATGCCGTGTCAGATCGTACGGGGTGGACGACGGTTGATTTACCGAATGATGTCGTGGAACCCCTGGCAAGGAGTTTTCCTCCGGCTGGTGGAGCGGCTGCACAGTAGCTGGTTGTGCTGAAGCGATTGAGGTTTGAAGTCGGGGTCCGGATGCCCCGATCCGTGTGGGCCGCCGAACAAAGAAAGGGGAGGAATACATGAGGAACACAAGCTGCGGGTGAAAAACGGAGGCCAGGCCTCCGGGATGTAGAAAGTACGTCTCTTGGTAAGAACTATAATAGAATGATTTGTAATATTGTTGATTAATATATTACGCTTGTTTTGGGCCTAGTAGTCGGTATTGCTGGCGATTGAGGTTGGGTATCCTGCGGCTGGATCAGGAGAGTTGGGCTCTTTTCTGCCGATACCAAGTCGGCACGCTGCCGAAGAGCGAGACAGACCCTCGCTTGACCAGAGCGATCGGGGACAGCGATAATCCCTCAAAGCCTTGGGGCCCTTTTCTCGCAGTGCATGTAGACAATCCGCCGGACAATAATCCGTTCCCCCCGGTATCCGAATATTCGACCTTGCTTCAGGGGTCTATGAAGATTCTGGAACAAGGCAATGAAAAGTTAACTGGCAAGTCCATGTACAAGTAAATTCGGGGGCAGGGCGATGCGGGTCTACTCAGCCCGGCTGGCACTCTTTCTGGTCTGGGCGGGCGTCTTTGTATTCTACGTCGTCCTCTTCTTCCTATTGCAGGTGCTGAAGAGAGACCAGATTGAGTTCGAGCAGACAGCGGACTCCTGCTGGAAGGTGATGTACGTCCTGACGCCGGTGCTTAGCGCATTCGGAATGTATTGGTTCATGCCGCAGGCTGAAAACGCCGGGCAGCCTGCGCCCCAAGACGACCAAGTTCTCGATCATGCGCGGGTGATCGCCATGTTCACAATCACGGGGG
>DATGZX010000197.1:0-91697 GCA_035296965.1 Gemmataceae bacterium | reverse complement strand
GTGGCCCGGTCGTGCCCCTACCGCTGCCTCCCTGACCACGCACGACGCGCCCGCGCATGTTCTACTCCTCCGCGGCAGGCCTTTTCAGATACTTCGCCCCCTAAGCGCTCCCGAGCCATAGGTACGCGCTAACAAATTACGCCGAAACATCCACGAGACAACGGTTTATGCCGAGCTGCCCGCAACCAGGCCCTGGCGCCTGGTCCAAACTTCAGCGCAACGCGGCGGTTTTTGCTCCTGAGCCGTAATTTCTCGAACTTTCTCGACACTCAGTCGTCTAAGATTGTGAGCCTCCCGAATTAAACGCCCATTGCCCCTTTGCTGAGAATCGAGCCTTGGCATATAGTTGATTGCATTCACCATCCCCCAGTAGACCCTAGCTCCACGTAGCGCCCCACTCCCAGTGTGCGCGCTCCTTAAGCGCCCTGACCGGCGTCGCATCTGTAGGAGATAGCTCCATGAGGTCTCGCATTTCGTTTCGTTGTCCAGGCTGCAATGCCCGGCTGCGGGCATCGATCGATTTCATAGGCCGATCGTGTCCTTGCCCAAAGTGCGGCGTAGAAGTTCAGGTCCAGCCTCTCCCACCGACAGAAGAGGCCCCGATTCTCGTGCTGGACTCCGGACTAGTGTTGCCGGAGGCACGGACGAAATAGGCCCTGCGCCTTTTGGCAATCGTTGCACCTCTTGGCGCCTTTGTTGGCTGACGGGTTGTAAAGGCTGTGGTCCGCTTGTATGAGGGTGCATGCCGAATCTCATCTGAACGCCAGGATGAGTGCAGCGCGACAGGAAATTCCGTCAGTCGGCAAGTCCGGCCAAAGTGATGCTATTGGCCTTTGCCGCTTGGGACTTCCTTCAGAAGTTTTTCCACAGCGGCGTCCAGTATTTCCCCTTCGATCCCCTTGTAGCGGATAACACCTTTGGCGTCGAGTACATAGACCGTCGGCATGGTGCGGATTTTCCATTCCTTGGTAATTGGCCCTTCAGCTCCATCAAACCAGGATCGCCAGGTGATCTTGTGCCTGGCTTCGGATTTCTTCAAAGTTTCTCTCTTCTCATCGAGATTGACACCGACCACCGCGAAGGGCTTGCCTTCGAGACGTTTGACGAGCAATCTCTCGTGGGGGACCATGGCCATGCAGGCCGAGCACCAGGTTGCCCAGAAGTGGATGACCACTACGTTTCCCCGGTAGTCGCTTAGATTGAGCTTCTTGCCGTCGCTGTCCGTGCCGACGATCTCAGGCGCTTTCTTACCAATGCCCAGGTTATGCAATTCGTATAGGTCCGCTCGGGCATCCTCATTGGAGTCCTTGTCACTTTCGTCGACGAACTTGCGGAATAGGCTTTCGGCCTCTTGGCCAAGCTTCTCAGCGTCGCCGAGTTTCGCATCTGCGGATTCTGATCTGGCTTTCAAGAGCCTTCCGAGACCTAGAGTTGCCTGCGCCCGCGCCTTGGAGTCGGAGGTCTTTTCCTGGATAGCCCGCAAAACTTTCTCAGCCGCAGGCGAGTCGAGCGTGCCCAGGCTCTGGCAAAAAGATGCCAGATTTTGCGAGTGGTCCGCAAGAAGCAATTCCAGAGCCTTGTCTTGGTCCGCCCCTTGCGAAGCAGCAAGAACGACGAAAGTCAAGGAATCAAAGGCCGCCTGGGTCTTGGGGAATTGCTCTGCCAGTCTCAAAAAGCGATTTGCAAACGCGAGTCGGCTCTCTTGCATTGCCTTCTTGATCTTCTGTCGCTCTTCCTCGTTTTGAGCCGCACGGCGGGCCTTGACCAGTTTGGCTTGTTCCTTCTCAAACTCACCGTTCAAGGACTGGAACTGGCCCTCGGCAGAGCTCTGCTTCTGAGCCCTAGGTTCTTCGCAGGCCCGCACAGTTGGCACAACAACAACTACTAGAATCCAGACAACCATGCGGGACATCCTGCAGTCCTCCACTTTATTCAGAAATTGGATACGACCTTTCGGCGCGTTCGAGACCGTGCTGCATTCCTTATGTTCGTGCAGAGGGTGCGTTCTCGCAAGAGGAATGCGGACCGGGCCTGGTGCTGGGCGGGATGAGAGAAAAATCGGGATTACCCTGCCGCCGCCAGATAAACCCGTCGAGCACATAGTGCGTGAACTGCGGCACGGCCAGAAGCGGGACCAGGACCATTTTCAGCGAGCCGGTGTTCCAGGCGCTGCCGAACAGCCAACTCCGTTCGTGCCACACGCCCCGGTCCCAGACCATTTCCTCCAAATAGGCCACCAGCCAGAGGGTGGCTAGAAATGTGCCGAGCCGGCGCAGATGGGTAGACAAGGGCCGTTCGCCGGACTCCCGTCGCTGATAACGGTACCAGTACACCAGGGCCAGGTAAGGAACGCCGTGCGTGATGACGTTGGTCACGGTAAAGGCGTAATCGGAATTCAAGGCGATAATACCCACGTACCAGCAGACGGCTGTCGTCGCCACGATCATGTCCTTGCCCGGATTGGGCCGCCGGGCCAGCCAGCGATAGACGGAGTTGAGTGCATAGAAGCCCAGCACCGTCCAGTAGATCGGCGCGACAATTTGTTCGAGAGCCGGGGGAATAGCAGCAAAATCATTCTTGTAGAACCAGCGGAATTCTCGCGGCAAATGTGCATGCCACCAGATCAGCGGATAGATCGTGGCGAGGTAGATGGTCGCGGAATCCAGCCAGCGGCTGGCGCCGTCGCGCTCGCCAAGGCGGGCTCGATAAAGGGCCACCCAGCCATATTGCTGACGGATGAAATGGAAGACCGCCACATAGGCCAACGTCCGCCAGAAGACCATCTCGCCTTCCGAGTAGAGCGCCACCCCCAAAGCTAAGCCGAATAGCGGCGTCAGCGTATAGAGCCAGGGCCTGCGCTTTAGCTCGTGCGGGTCCAGGTACACACGAAAACCAGTCGCGTACACGTGAGCGACGTCGATGAACAGCACGGCCGTAATCCAGGTCCAATCGGGCGTGCCCTCATGAAGTAGGCCGGCGTAGGCTCCCCACGCCAGTGCGACCAGTGCCAGGGCTGCGCTCCCCAAGAACACGGCCAGATCGACAGGAGCCGAGAAGAGCCACCAGCCCTGGGTTGTGCCGCGTGTTAATTCCTCGGGGCGCAGCAGTGGCTCATGGACCTGATCTGAGCCAGCCAGTGGCGAAGCTATACCGCTCATGGGATCTTCCTGCCGCGGCGTCTACAAGATCGATCGAAAGGCGAATGCCCTTGCGCTAAGGACTTCCTCAGCCGCCCGCACACCATGGTAAAACGCTTCCTCGAACAAACTTACACCGCTCAGGTCCGAATGGGCAAAATGAACTCCACGGTAGGGTAGACTGGCCTCGCGACGAGCGCCGCCCCAGATGAAGCCGGGCCGTGGGCGAATCATGGCGTGCCCCCAGCGCATGACATCGAGACGCTCCGTGATGGAACGGATTTCGGGGTGTGCGCGCGTCAGATCGGTCAGGGCCACGTCGGCACAACTCTGCCAGTCCATGCTTTCGAGCCTGGATCGCGCTGCCCGTACGTCGGCGTCGCACAACGGATAATAATAGGTGAAAACAGTCGGTCCACGATCCAGTCCGCGCTGATGGGTGGCGACGACATACCCCAGGGACGGGCTTTCGTAGAGCACGTTGTCCCAGGCCAACGGAAACCCCCGGCTCCGGGGCCTATCGCGCAAGAACAAGTTGGCCACCATCCAGGCGCCATACTCAAAATCCGCAACATGGCGAGGCGGTTGCTTTCGGTAGGGTTTCAGCACATAGCGCGTCAGGAACTGGGGAGCGGCGAAGATGACCTGGTCGGCATGGAATCCACTCACCTCCTGCCCCGTGTGATCGACGGCTACCACGTCCACATTCCGGCGGCCCTCAGCCTCGGCCGGGTTTACCTCGACTACCGCCAGGCCAAGGCGCACTCTCTCGCGCACTTTCCCGTAAAGGTGCGTGACCAGCCGGCCGTTCCCTTCGGGCCAGGTAATCAATGGCTGCGTTTCGGCGCCTGGCCGCCGCATGCGTGATGCGAAGTAAAAGAGCCCTGCCCAGGCGCTGGTCTGATCCATTGTCGAGCCATAGTCGTCGCGGCAGGCATAATCAATGAGCCAGTGCAAACGCGTCGACGTTAGCTTCCGCTGCTCGAGCCAATCGGCCATGGAGATTTTGTCGAGCGCCGTCACCTCGGGATCGTCGGAGCCGGCCGCGACGGGGATGGCGAAGGCGCGCCGGCCACGACCATCGCGCCAGCCAACCCAGCGATCGACCTCCTCGTTGAAAGCTTGCAACTGGGCGCGATCTTCCGGGCTCTCACCCGCGTGCAGGTAAAGGCCCTCGTACCAACGCCCTTTGTAGTAAACACGCTCCTGAGGATCGCGGCACAAGTACTGCTCGGCAACCAGCGGCTGCCCTTCACGGTCGCGGCCCTCGAGTACTCCCATCTCTTCAAGGAGTGTTATGAACAAACGATTTTCCCGGAGGGGAGCCGGGACATAGTGCGCGCCCCACGGGTAGGCGATCAGGGAAGAAGCGCCGGAACGCGAGTTGCCGCCAGGGCTCTTTTCCAGTTCGAGCAGAAGGAAGTCCTGGTAGCCTGCTTTGAGGAATCGCCATGCCGCCGCCAACCCCGCGATGCCGCCGCCGACGATGACGACGCCAGCGCGTTGCCAACGATCAGGTGGTGGAATCAGATGCATGTTGGCGCGTGCTTGGTGGCCAACGGTGTCGGACGCCCCAACGATCTCTCCGTCCATGTCCGGGGGTGGCCTACTGCAACCGGCCAAGGCGAAAGGGAGGCCGAGATACGCCGCCAGCATTTCTCGCCGGGTAAAAGCACGTCCGGATACCCTCTTCCTGGCCATAAATGCTCACAATGTTAGTATTCGTCCACAGTTCGATTAACACGAGGAATTTATCTAAGTGATCGTGCGGGATTGGGCTGTAGGTCAGGTTTCCAACCTGACCGGACAGATTGGGAAATCTGTCCTACGCCGCTGCCGAATCAAGCACGGTGATATAGGAAACCCTCTTCCTGGTACGCCGAAAGTACGCTGAAAGTACGCCGAAAACAGGGTGTTTGGCCGGCACATGGGGCGAAGTTGCAAAAGCGCTCCGGTGTGCCATGCTTTCGCGAGTTCCCGAGATCTACCCAGAACAGTCAGCCAAAATCGCGAAAGCATGACCCGCCTCACGTTAGGCGTCCCGTCGAGGGTTGCTGGGCACCCCGACCTGTCCACGGGCGCGGGATTGCCGAGAGGAGTCGGGACATGCTTTCGCGAGCTTTTGCAGATTTCGTCTGTTATCTGCAGGAGTCGCGAAAGCATGGCACACCGGGTTTTAAGGTTTTCCACATTGCCCAGCAAAGGACTCAATTGTAGTTCGAGCAAGGCGCACAAGAAACTGCAACCGAGGAGTTTCGTGCCCCCAGCGACGGCCAAGCGGCTGGATGAACGCCGACGACGGGAATAATGGCGCATGCGGGTGAAAAAACCGACGGACCAGGCAGAGGAAACCTCCGTTCCATCGGGACAAGCTCGGTAAGGGGGACGAGAACGAACCCTGTGAATTGGAGACGGCACCCGTTCGTAAGTGCTATTCCCAGCGCCTCCATTCCGAATCGTAGTAGCGCACGAGAATCTGATTGTCGAGCCGATTGACCTCCACCGGCAGCGGGCTCAGGTCGGCCGGCATATTGAACATTGCCGTCAGCGCGCTGTCCGTGAGGAAGCGGAGGCCAGGGGGAGCATGCGTGGGCGGCTCGAATGGGGCCAGTCGTGCAAGGTTGAATCCCCAAATGCCAAAGGAAGGGACGGCAACATGGTAAGGCCGAGCCGAAAAGCCGGCCGCTTCGAGCGTGCGGACGATGCACCAAAAGGATCGTCGCGAAAACAGTGGCGAGGTCGATTGGATGGCAACTGCTCCGTCTGTTTCCAAATGGCCGCGCAGCAGCCGGTAAAACCGTGTCGTGTAGAGTTTGCCGAGCGCGAAGGAGTTGGGATCGGGGAAATCCACGATGGCTACGTCGAAACGAGGCCCCTGCTCTTCCAGCCAGATCATCGCATCCTGATTAACCACCTGAACGCGTGGGTCGGCAAACGCATGCCGGTTCAGCTCCGCAAGCGGCCCGAAATGCTCCGACAGCTCAGTCATGTCCGGGTCGAGATCTACGAGCGTCACCGCCTCGACGGCGGGATGTTTGAGGACTTCCCGCAGCGCCAGACCATCGCCGCCACCCAGGATGAGCACACGCCGCGGCTTGCCGGCCAACGTCATCGCTGGATGCACAAGCGCCTCGTGGTAGCGGTACTCGTCGGCAGAGCTGAATTGCAGATGGCCGTTCAAGAACAGTTGAAAGCCCGCCCGGCTCCGAGTTACAACGATGCGCTGGTACGGCGTCGTGCGCGTGTAGACGATTTCGTCCGCAAAGAGACCGTCCTCGGCAAGCGAGGTCAACGCGTCTGCCTTGATCAAACCAACCGTGAGTAGCAAGAGGACGAAAGCTGCACGCACGCGCAAAGGAGTCACGCTCCGCAATATCAGCGGGCGGAGGAGCCACGTGCCCCACAGTGCGACTGCCGCGTTCAGAATGCCGAAGACAAGAGAAGTGCGGACCAGGCCAAGTTTCGGCACGAGAAAAATGGGAAACAGTACCGAGGCGACCAAGGCGCCAATGTAGTCAAAGGTCAGTACGCGCGAGACGAGTTCCTTGAAATCAAGCTGATCCTTCACGATCCGCATGAGCAACGGCAATTCCAGCCCCACGAGCACGCCGATCGTGAAGACGACGCCGTAAAGCACGACATGAAAGTAGTTGATGCGCGCGAAGCTGAGAAACAGCAGCGGTGCGGACAAGCCACCCAGGATCCCCACACCGAGTTCCACTTCAACGAACGTGCGCGCCAGCCCGGTTGTCAGAAAGCCCGACAGCCAGGCGCCAACTCCCAGCGCAAACAAGTAGATGCCGATGATAAACGAAAACTGCGTGATCGAGTCGCCGAGCACGTAACTCGCCAAAGTTCCGGCAAGCAGCTCGTACACCAGCCCGCACGTGGCAATGATGAAGACGTTCAGGAACAGCAACGGCGTACGGTTCATGAACTATCCGTGGATGGCTGACGACACGATGAGCGCAATGCCGAGGATGACCGACCCGATCACAATCGCCAGCGCCACATTCTTATCCTCTTCGATCGCCTTGCGAATGGAACGCGGCATCACGCGCTCCACAATCCAATCGGACAGCATGAAAAAGGCAAGCCCGATGATGGTGAACACGAGCGTCGCGACGATCTGTCCACCAAATCTGCTCCAGTCGAACCCAGAAGAATCCGGTGGCATTATTTTCCTCCCCGAAAACCCGAATGCCAAAAATGGAAAGAACGATATCCGCCGGGCGACGAGCGCACGTCGGCCGGCACTTGCTCCTGCGGCGGCGTGCCGAATTCCCAGCCATTGAACGCGGCCACGGCATAAAAGGCAATGACGGCCAGCCCAGTCGTCAGATAGGCTTTGTTAAACACTTTTGACAGCCTCCCTTCGAATCCTCTTAGCGCCTTGCAAAATCGAGGAAACAAAAGCGGCGGAAAAGCGCCGCACTCCAAACAGCGGCTTCTTTGAACTGCGGCGTTTTTCCGCTGCTTTTGTTTTCCCTTCCTCAGCCGGAGTGAAACGGACTGTAATCACTGTCCTGCCAGCGCCATCTTTCGAAACAAAAATGATAGATGAGCACGCAGAGCGGGATGATCGACACCGCCAAGAGCGTCAGCAGCAAGTAGGGCCAACGAGCGACCCCCTGGGCCAGCCGAACGGTCACCTGTAGAGGTGTAGGCCGTTTTTCCGACTGGAATTCTAAACGGAGCGTGTAGGTCCCCGCCGGCAGAGCGGAGAGATGCGTACTGCCGTTGCGACTCCCTTCCGTCCAGGCGCCGTCGCTGTCCGTGCCGGTATAGTACTCCAGCGGCAGCGAGAATGACTGGAACACTCCGGTTTGTTCATCTAGCAGGTCGCCCTCGATGTCGAGCCAGCTATTCTCCAGGTTGGCCTGGGCACTGATCTCGATGTTTTGCCCTCCCCGAAGTTCAAATGGCTTGCTGAACACCGCTTGTGCCTGATCGGGCGTGTTGGCTGGTTGGACAGGATAGGTTTCCCGCAAGACATCTCTGCCGCTGCCGCGCGCGAGGAAAAATACGCCGACAATGAGAGTTACTCCACCAAGGATAAGCCAGGAGCGATAAATGCCCTTGTACAGGAACGGCTGGTTTGGCGCGACGGTCGAAAACCCGGGACGCGGCAAGACCTTCAAACCAAACGCCTTCTCCAACTCTGCTACCGGCAGATAGCTGCCCAATGACCAGTTGACTTCGGTCGAGTTGCCCGCGCTCGAGATCTCGCGGGAAAGCATGAGAGGCGGATGGATGTAATCTGCTGCCTGCACTTCTTCACCAATGGCCACTTTCCAGTAACACTCGCCCAGAACATAGGCGACTGTTGCCGAGTTCTTCTGAAACAGCTTGAATTGTTGCCCTTGAAAGAATGCACGCCTATCGCTGCACGATACCTGGCCCGGAGAGATAGTTGTCACGAAGCTCCAGTGATCATCACTGCGCACCAGCCAGCGGAATCCTTCCCTGGGGTGGTAGAGCAGGTACTCCTCCCAAAAATAATTCACTCTCTCGATCACAACGCAGCGTTTCAGATAGCCAATTACGGTGAAAGGCTGATTCTCGAATTTGCCCACTGAGCCTATAGGAAGAAGGGGCTTGTGGACCTTCAGGGCTTGCAGGAATTTGAGCTGGCCCTGGTGATAGTCGAGCAAGGCACCGCAATTGGGGCAGCCGACGCGCTCGGTCTTGTCGGGGGCGCGCAGGTCCAGGGCGCCGCCGCACTGGGGACAGGAAAGTTGCAGCCCCTGCACTTCACGCGCCTGGTGCTCCGCGAGTTTTCGAGTCTTCGGCACACCTAAATCGGTCAGCGTCACCTCACTGCCGGCGAACACCAATGGCGGATCGTCGCTATAGTCGAGTGTGGCGAATTCCTGATCCGGACCAGAGAGGTCGGCATAGGAGTACGCGGCTCCGGGCTCCAGGCGGTACGGAATTTGACCTTCCGCGCTGACCGCTCGGGCCTCGCCTTTCTCAGCCACAAGCAGAGACTTCCCCTTTGCGATGACGTTCAAGGTTTGTCCGAGTCGGAGCTTCGTGAAAGGGGGGATGGTCGTCGATTCAGGAGGCGTCGTTCGAAAGGTGAGATAGTATTTGCCTTGCGCCTTGGCGAGCCAACCCCAGCGGCCATCGGCAAAGGCGGCGTACCATTCGTCCCACACGCCGCCGGCTTCATGGCCAAGCTGGGCGCGGCCGGTCAACTCGAACGAGACGCCCTGATAGCGGCCGGTGAGGCCAACTTCCAGCACGGCACCAGTATCAACGAGGTCGGCGACCTTACCGAGGTTTTCTACCTTGCGATCGCCACGAGCCACCACAGAATGACAGTACTCACAGACGGCAACGATGGCGGAACCGACTTTGAAGATGATCGGCCCACCGCACCCAGGGCAGGATACCTTGACGCTCACACGCAGGGCTCCTTGGCATCGTCGTGCATTCCGCTGAGGCGCAGTGCGCGAGCAAGCTGAGGGTCTGCCCCGCTCGACAACTCTAGGCGAGCGGCAACAATTGTTCTCCCCTCGTCCCGGTACTCCGGGGAGAGGGGTCGGGGGTGAGGGGTCTTCGCCGGGGATCGTTCGTCCCCCTCACCCCCGACCCCTCTCCCCCGAAGCGGGGGCGAGGGGAGATTGTTTCCTGCCGCTCGTCCAACGAGCCCTGTTCGCGGAGCAATGCTTCGCGATGGCGCCATTGCCCCATGCGCGGTCTTGCCAAAGATCAGAATTGCGGCCAGAACGAGCGCTGCGATCAACAGAACGAAAATCGTAATCTTGATCCAGCTGTATGGCCGGGCGCCAGTGATCTTGCCGGTACGGCCATTGACCAGAATCTGGTAAGTCCGATCGCGATAGCGGTAAGCTGCCAGCCAGGCCGGCAGCAGCAAGTGTTTGAACGTGATGCCGGTATGCTGAGTCTGCACGACGTGAAGCCGTTGATGGTTGCCGCCAATGTCCCTGCAGCAAAGCGAACGGATTTCATTATCCATGATCGCCCGGGCCTTTTCGAAACCTTCCTTCAACCCGATTGCATAGCGTTCGGCCTGGAAACCGCTCAAGAACTCGTCGTTGAACCCTTCCAGCTTCTTCAGGTCCCAGGGTTCCACGCCACGGACATGTCCTTCCGCGACGCTGTGCGATGCGCAGATCAAAACGTCGTCGAAGAAATGGCGGACTTCGCCAGTGACGGGGATCCAGCGCGTCTTGACGACCTGGCGCGTCTTCGTCACCGTTTGACCATTGGCATCTTGCTCGGTGTAGGTCTCCGTCTCGAAATAGTCATCGCCGCGCTCGCCCACGTAGTGCGTGTAGGTCATCGAGTCATAAGTCCAGAACGGCACATAAACGCCCGAGAGCCTGCCGAGGTTCGCAAACTGGTAGAGCTGGCTCGGAGCGAACCACCGGCTGGCGATCCAGCCATTGAAGGCCTGGGCGGCCTGCCTCTCGTTAACGGCAAACGGCAGGATGCCCTCGGGCGCGATCATCCCCTTGGCCGCTTCCGGCTTATTCTCGAGGAATGTGCCACAGTAAGGGCAACGATCGGCAGCGAGCTTGTCGTCGAGAAGAACCACTGCACCACAAACCGAACAGGTGACCTGAGAGGATCGACCCGCCAGGGTGGTCTCATTGCTGCCGGCAGTTCTCCAGAATTCTTCCCAGTCGCGCTCTTGGACCTGTTTCGACGAAGGCTCGATCACCTCCGTGAATCCGCAATAGGGACACTTGAGGGACCGGCAAGTGGGGTCGAAATCGAGGCGGGCACCACATTTGCCGCATGGAAACTTACGGTCCGCCGGTGGCAGCTTGGCGACCGATGGCTGCTGCTTGTCCGGCGGATTGAGACCCTGCGCGGGTGGCGTTGATGGCGGCTGCATTGAGGAAGCCATGATCCTTGTGTTGGGGATTGGAATACAAATCGGCTGGCCCTACGGCTGCGGCAAGGGCGGAGGCACGGAAGTGAAGAGCGATTGCAACTCAGGAACGGTCTCAGCCGCTACCCAACTGCTCATGCCCTGCTTCCAAACCAGCGTCGACCGCGCCAGGCCACCTTCGCGCACCTTGGTCCCCAGGGTGGCCATGTCGAAAGGTCCAGCCTGTGTATTGTTGAAGGCTATGAAATAGCCAGCCGTGCCGGGCAGCGGCGGCGGTGTCACCTGCGCCTGTGTGTTCAAGGCGCCCGCCATCTGGTTAGCCATCGCCATGCCAGCGCCGAGGCCGGCACCAATTCCCGCAACCCCGCCGGGATTGTTGGCGGCGTCGCCGATCGCGGTAGCGGTTTGGAACCGGGTGTACTGGCCCATGTCGCCCAAGACGCCCATTTCGGTCCGCTTGTCGAGAGCCTTCTCGACTTCCGGAGGCAACGAGATGTTTTCAATGTAGAAGGCAGTGAGTGCCAACCCCATCGCCGCGAGTTCGGGACCTATCTTCGCCTGAGCCAATTGTCCCATGCGCTCGTAGTTGCCTGCCAATTCCAAAACCGGAATCTTGGATTGGCCGGCGATGTCGGCGAAGCGAGAGACGATGACATTGCGAAGCTGGCTGGTGATCTCGTAGGTCTCGAACGAGGGATTTGTCGCCACCAGTTGGCGCAGGAAAACAGCCGGGTCCGCCACGTGCATGGCGTACGTGCCGAACGCGCGGATGCGTACCGGTCCGAACTCGGCGTCGCGCATCATGATCGGGTTCTGGGTGCCCCACTTGAGGTCGGTCCATTGCCGCATGGCGATGAAATAAACCTCGGCCTTGAAGGGAGAATTGAAGCCGTACTTCCAGCCGCGCAGGGTCGACAAGATCGGCAGGTTTTGAGTTTCAAGCGTGAACGTACCGGGTCGGAACACATCGGCAAGCTGCCCCTCATTGACGAAGACGGCAGCCTGGCCTTCCCGGACAATCAGTTTCGCGCCCATCTTAATTTCATTCTGGTAGCGCGGAAAACGGTACGCCAGGACTTCATTGTGAGCCGGCTCCGTCCACTCGATGATGTCGATTAGTTCGCCGCGCAGCTTATCGAAGAGGCCCATAAAAGTCTCCTTCTTGAAGCGGATAGTTCGCTCATTATGGTGGGCACTCGAATGGTTTGCAACTCAATAACTTCTTCGTAGGTGCGAACAGTCTATTGCAGGGAGCTCACCCGGAAGATGACTTTGGCCCTTGCCACGGGCTACGCAGGAAGGGCATTGAAGGAAGGCACCTGGCCAGCTAGACTCTGGGGCTGGGAGCGACCTCGACCAGTTGCCTAGGGGGTATGGGGCGATGCGGTACGTCGTTGCGATTCTGTTGCCGCCGCTAGGAATGGCACTTTGCGGCAAGGTAGGCCAGGCGATCATTTGTGCCATCCTCATGCTTACTTGCATCGGCTGGCCTGTGGCCTCTATCTGGGCCGTTCTCGTCGTTTCCGATTATCACGGGGAGCAGAGGAACCGCGAGGTGATTCGCGCTCTGCGGAAGGACTGACTGAAAGGATCCACCGATGGCCGACTTTAGCAGGCCGACAACCTATATTGGTAAGCTCGAGTTCGCGCAGCGACTGGCAAAGTCTGCAACATACCGCACCGATCCGAAGCTTGCCGTTCGAGAACTCTGCGAAGCCATCGTAGAGTTGACGACAGCGCTGCTCGAGCGGGAGCAGCAGCCCGATCAAGAGAAGAAGCCCACCCCTTGAGTCTCGTTGCCTCGATAGCGGGGCAAGCATCCTGCCCCACTTTCCGCGCGCAGCCGCTGTCGCTCCATCTTCGGTTTCGCTAACATTGACCCGGTGAACAAGAAAGCCAAGGCCACCCCTCTCTGCTCGACCGCGTCAAGCACCTTCCGGCTTTATCTGCAGGCAGAGCTCGGCCGGCGCTGCGCCGGCAACGCTCAGTATTCGCTGCGCGCCTTCGCCAAGTTTTTGGCAATAGACCACGCGACGCTCTCTCAACTATTGCGTGGCAAGCGTCGCTGCACACCAGACGGTCTCGTGATTCATGGCACGATCGCCCAACCGCTCCGGTAAAGCAGATCGGGCATGCCATATTCTCCCCGTTGGCGCTGGATGAGGTCGTCAATGTATTGTAATGCCGTTTCAGCGCCTTCCATCTTGCGCTCGACCGCGTATTGCAGCAGAACGCGAGCATTGACACCGTAATGTCCAATGATTCGCGTGGCTGGCGCGCCAGTGCCGTACGTGGCGTCCCAGGCTTCTTGCAAAGTCCTGAACATTTCCTTCTTCCGTCCCTTGGCGTCGGTGTACTTGCCGACTTTCAGCTCATAGGGGCAGGATTGGGAGCGGTCGAATGGCGGCGAAAACAGACTGAGCTGGAAGCGTGCGAGCTGATCGCGGTAGCTGAGTCCGCCGCTGAAACCCAGCTGATTCGCGTGGTCGATCGCGTAAGCCAACATCGAATACTCCCAGAGGTTCAGCATCACATAAGGCCAGTTGCGATCCTTGTCGGGAGGCGGATAGGAAGCCAGGTAGCGCTGGAAATGACAGCCATATTGGGTCGGTTGCGAGGCCGCCTGGTCCAGCCAGGCGAGGTTGTTCCTGGTCTTGTCGATGAAATAGCGCTTCCAGGAACTCCGGTCGGGCAGCCATCTACCAGCGTCGGCAATGTTACGCAGCGCCCACCCAAAGCCTCGGACTTCCTGTCCCCAGAGCAAGCCCAAGGAACCTTGTCGTTTACCGCCGCCGCCGGCATCAGGGCTGGTTTGGAGAAGGCAAAAGTTGGCCCAATAGGCCAGTTCTTCACAGTAGTACCGTCGGCCAGTGACCAGGTAGGGCAGCAGCGCGAGAAGCGGGGGTTGATGAGCGTTGTCCGGCACCAAGCGCGGGATTGAGCCGCGCCATGGAGGGGCTGCCTGCGGACCTTGCCCTGGCGGTCGGCCCGCACGGTCCATGCGCCAGAGTGGGTATTTGTCGATCGTGATGTCGCTGCCATCGGCATGGCAAATATGTACGGGCCATGAACCAGCCAGGTCGCCGCTACGGATGGTCGCCTTTTCGAGAACTTTACTTTCCGGGTGCGCCAGCCATCGTGCGACCCAGTAGGTCTGCGGCGCATCCTCAGGTCTGCCGCCTCCACCGTGCTCGGGCATGAAGGGCCAAAGGTAACCTTCGCGCAAAATGCTGAACTTGTCTCCGGTTGGAGCAGGATAATCGCTTGGGACAGTGTGCAAAAACCGAGGCATCGCGTGCGCCCTGACAAATGGCTCGAAGTCCGCGACCGCGGTACTTTCCG
The DNA here is from genome assembly GCA_035296965.1 of Gemmataceae bacterium. GTDB lineage: Bacteria > Planctomycetota > Planctomycetia > Gemmatales > Gemmataceae > DATGZX01. The sequence goes on along the minus strand of DATGZX010000197.1, from coordinate 77,351 downwards.
TAAAGCTGCGCGCCGGCCATGTCCCCGCCCAGCGACAGCGCCAGTTGTGCGTGACGCCCGCCTGGGAAAAAACTGTCTTTCCATCGACCTGCACAGTTACGTCATAAGTGACCGCTTCTGCTTGTTTCACGTCGAGAAAATTGTTCACAATTACATCGATCGTGCCTGTCCCGTCTTGATAGCAATGGGCATCGAACCATACCCGCAGTAGCGAATGGGCATTGCCCGAGCCGTCGACCGGCGCTACCTGAAATCGCTGATTCTGCATGAGCGGCCCCTGGAACCAATAGTCGGGGACTGCAGGTAAAGTCGTGGGCATCTTGGCAACAAATGTACCCGCTGGCGTGACAAACTCGACCGAGCAGGCGATCAGGTTTGGGGCGAAGGATCCGGCAGCTTCAGTTCCCGGATGAATAGCAAAGCGGCCTTCTGCGGGAATCTTTGCCGTGAGGACGACGTGACCAATCGATCCATCCGGCCAACGCATTAAAACGTCATTTTGCGTGGGAAGATCGCCGATTTGCAGCGCTCCCTTGGCAGCGCCCAGGGGCAGCACCAAGCCGCGCGTCAGCCAGCCGGGAGCTGCTTTCCAGATCGCCAGTGCACCCGCTGCGGGCCCGATTTGTCCAGCGTCGGCACTTTGCGTGGTTCGAAGACCCAGCCGGCTGGCGGCCGCTTGATTATTACTCTGCTGACCGGCAGCCGCGTGGATGCAAAGCAGGCCAATTGCAAGCACACTCGGATGGGTGACGAACCGCATAGAATGGTCCTTCCACTGGTCTCAATCCCGATTGAACCAATTGCACCATTCTAGCGTGGGATGAACTGGGCCGCTGTCTGCCAGCAGGGACACAAGCCTTCCGACCAGCAGCGCCCCGCCGGGGAAAAGAGCGGGATCAAGATTGCCACACTTGCACGAGAGCGAAACAGGGCCACAGGAAAGCGGGGGTGAGCAGCCAAACCGGCCAACTGCGCCCAGTCTGCATGCTCCAGAACCAGATTGCCAGAGGCATCCAAAGGAATACGCGGGTGTAGCTTTGTCCGTTCATATAGATGGGTATCCCAGCCAAGGTGACAAGGATCACTCCGGCCAGTGCAATGAACAGAACAGTATGCTCTGCGCGAAGGAATATCATGCAAATGCTGAGCCCTACTTGCAGCAACAGAAAGCCAATGGCCAGCATGTGAATGGGTATCGAGTGAGAGCCGACAATGCCGTTTCCATGCATAAGCCGGTAAATGATTCCCGCAAACGGCAACGCCAGGTTCCCGGACAGGAACGGCCAGGCACCGTATGCGTGACGGAGGGTCGCCATCCAAGCTAGAAAAATCGCCAAGGCTGCCGCCAGCCACAGTGAGCGTTGCCAAAGCCGTTTCGTCAACGCATTCCCCAGCACGATTAGCACAATGGCAACGTTTTGCTCCCGGCTCAGCATCGCCGCGAGTGCCCACGCGCACTGGGCGCGCTGGCCTTGGCCCAGGAGCCAGGACATCAGAAAGCCGGTGACCGCGAAGGTTGCTAGAGGATCGGTCAAATCGCGCAGCGCGGGTGCCGCGGCGTTCACGACAATCGGCAGCAGGCATCCCCAGAGAGGGCTTCGGCCATGATGACTGGCATAGACGGCGCCCAAGCCGCTTAAGCCGCAAATGCATGCCAGGTTAAGGGCTGGGAGTGCCCAGAGAAGCAACACGGGATCGCCACCTGCACTCAAGAGCCAGCCCAGAGCCAGGAATAGAATCCGGGAATGACGCAAAGGAGGCAGGTCGATGAACGCCTTCTGCAGCTGCCAGGGAGCGCGCGCCAGCGTGTAGTAGAATTGGCCATCGAAGCCACCGGTTTTGAAACCTGTGGTCACTTCTTCGTAGGGCCAGCGGCCGATTTTGCTCTGATCGGCGCACACCAGCGCTGACACATCGCCTCCCCAAAGCGTGACGTAACCGCACATCAGAGTCACGTGGAGCAGCAACGTAATTGCGACGGGCTTCAGCCAAAGGGAAACATTAAGTGTGGCGGCCGGACGACAAGGTAAAGCGAGTTCATACATGCGGCCGGCTCCCTCCGGTTCCGTGGGCGTCGCGCCTTAGCAGAGGGCAGATTCTGCGCTTTCCAAAGGGATTTGGAAAGGCGGAATCAGGTCGAACGGGTGAGATCCGCAGAACCAGATCGGGTCCTCGGCCGTCCCGACACTAAATCGGCAGCTCGATTTGCTGCTGCTGCGGTTGCGTTAGCCATTTCGTTCTTGGCATAAAATTTGCTTGAATTTAACCCGTTGGGCCCCATTGGCCAGGAGCGCAGGAATCTCCGGTCATGCTCGGCCTTGGTTGGTGAATCGTACCTTTTTCCTCCTTGCTCCCGGACAGAGCAGCTGATGCAATAACCGAACGGGGTGCGCCATGGGCAAGCTACTTGTAGTAGGTGGAGTCCTTGCGGTGATGGTCGCCAGCACCTTGCGGATCGTGTGGCCAGTTCGGACGACTGGGCAAACGAAGAGTCGCCGCATTCTTGCAACAGGGTCTCGATCTACCTGGCTGCAAGATTCGTTCACGACAAAGGAAGGAAATTATCCATCCTCGGGAGCCAAGTCCGGACTGACAAAATCGGAAGCTGAAGACTTTCTCGACTGGCTGGAAGCCACAGGTCGCGGGCCCGCGAGAGTGCTCGATGACTGCCGAGAAGGGTTCACTGTTGTCTATGGAGACAAGGCCAAACCGTGAAATCTGACGGAAGTCACCCGTGAAATCTGACAGAAGTCATTGGGCCCAACAGGATTCGAACCTGTAACCAAGGGATTATGAGTCGCGAACATGCTTCGCAAGGCATCGCCCTAGCTACAATCCTCTCCTCAACTTACGGCGGGCAGAGAGTGATCTCCGGCCAGCTTGGTTTCCTTATTTTACGGAGATTTCGCGTGGTTTCCAACCGATTCTCTGCCGCCTCTGCCACGGTTTTCTTGCCAAGACCAAGGCTCTGAAAGCCAACTCCTTGGCCCATTCGCCTCAACACCACACCGCTACATCACAGGCGCAGTTGCGGAGATCGTGGGGGGTTCTGAGGAGAGCGTGTTACAAACCGATTTGCTCATGCTTGTTGAGGGGGCACTCCAAAAAACTCGACATAATCTTGCCCTTTCGGAAAGACGAAGGCTCTGATTTGCCAAGGCTCTGCCGGATTGCCGCCCATGATGATGCGGAGGCACCATTCGTGATTCTGGTTGCTGCCAGATGCCCAGACTTTGTGCCGATCAACGCCCGGTGCGCCAAGTGCCACTATTTCACAATTGCCACAGATTAGTCAAAAGCGCAGCTGGCGCGGCTTGCACATGGGAGAGATTAAAACCCGCCAAAATGTTGGTTTTTTGTGCGGATGGCAAACCTCTTGTCTCCCGCCAAGATTTGTTGGTAGAAGTGAAAACGCCGGCAGCCTGGTTGGCGGCGGGTGCTTCCGGCCCTTATGACGCACCCAGCATATCCTACGAGCCTGTCGAGAAACCCTCAAGGCCGGGTGGAATCGGCGTCCGAATTCCCGCCACCTCCCACTTGGGGTTAATGCAATGGACGAACGACTTCAGAACAGGCTCAGAAATATTGAACACTGTCTCAAATTCATCGAAGACCTTTTTGGGAAAGACTGGTTCATCGATAAGAGTAATAAAGAACGCACCAGACAGAAGCCACCAAAGCACCCTGTGCAGAAAATGTGGATCGCGGTACAGGATTCTCTGGAAGATGTAAGAAATAGCATTTTAGACCCAGCTAACGATGATCACTTTATGAACCTCTTAGAATTGGCGCGTGATTTAGAGGCTATTTCTATGTTAAACGGATTCAAGGAGTTAATGCTTCCGAAACTAACTGACAAAAAGCGTTGGTCCGAATTCCCCAATTTTGCGTATGAGGCAAGAATAGCTGCAGTGCATGCCAGCGTTGGGCAGGAGGTTACATTCATTCCGACACGGGAGAAGGAAGGCATTAAGGCACCAGATATTGGAGTTGGAATTGACGGGTCAACAATCCGAATTGAATGCAAGCGTAGAGATCGCATTACCCCACTTGTGATGTCCCAAGATAAAAAGAACCACTATCGTGAACGGATGCATAAGGATATGGGCAGTGTAGTTTCCGATTTTGCATATATGTTGTTCATGCTCGGTGAGCCAAGCGACATGGCGTTAGATAATGCACTTTCTCACATTGAAGAGTTTGCCAAATCAGGTGAGCGAGGCTTTGCAGGCAATCCGGATGCCGGAGTCTGGTTTCTTGTATTTGATCACCCGCCGATCCAACAGGCATCACCAGGGCTGACCCTGTTCTTGCCTTCGGTCTACCCAAATAGTTGGGCAGGATCCTCCACAAGTTGCCGTTTTTACCTCGACAAGGACAGAAAGATGCAAATGCCGCAGTGGCGGACGAGTCACATGTTCAACTTCAAGTCACATGCATTTAAGCAGCTAACATATTCGTTTGATCAGGGGAAAAACAAGTTTTCCAATACTGAAAAAGGAGTCATTTACATTGACGTTGATCCAGCTGGCATGATACCGCCGGTACTTGACTGGTACTTAGATGTAATGTGCTATGCCCTTGCGGACTTGGCATGGAGAGGCGGACAAAACAAGCGAATAGCCGCTATCGTCTTAACTGCTGGCCCGATACGTCCAACTGGCGAAGAAGGTGGGAGTCGACAGCGACTCAGTTTCTACATTAGTCGATTCAGAATCTTGCCTGGATTAACTAATGAAGGCGACCCTGAGAGCTTGGCTGTAATCAAGATGCTTAGGCCGTTAGGAGGCCCCGCTCTCTGAGCGCGTAATAACTAATCATTCGGCGGGATAGAAGTCGATTTAGATAACATGGCAATCATTTCTTCAGCCTCTAACGTGGATGCCTCTGTCGCGTGTCAAGACTATTTCATCTCACCAGTGACGCGCGGGCAAAAAGTCTTCTTTCGTCGCCAGTAAGTAAGCAGTTTGTTGGCGATGATCGACCATTACCAATGGATGGCCATTGTGGTGTCTTCCTGTTGAACAGTACGAAAACGATAGCAGTACCAACAACAGAGTTGTGGGAGATGTAATGTCCCACCCTTCCGCCGCACGGCTGGGAGCTGCCCAGCGGGGTGTAGTGGGGTTCGGCTTCGGTCACTTTGTGTCCGGCTCGGATGGTGCCGTAGAGGATGCAGCTGTCGGGATATGCCGTGCATGGCTTTCACTTAGTGCGAGACGGCGTCATGGAGGGGTTGGTGGATGGATTGATCCAGGGCTGGTCAAAGGTCTGCTGGCAGCTGCATCCTCTGCAAAATCTTGTTCGAACGGAATGGCAGCCGCTGGCTGGTACCTTCGACGCTGACAAAACCGCTTGACCGTTGAAGTGTTTGGACCTATGGTCGCAAACACCAAACGACGCAACCGCGCAAGCATGAAAACCATCGCCATCATCAGCCAAAAAGGAGGAGCAGGCAAAACCACTGTGGCGACTCATCTTGCCGTCGCCGCCGAGCAGCACGGCTTGAACACCGCTCTTTTCGATCTTGACCCCCAGGCTTCCGCCACCACGTGGGCCGACAGACGAAAGCACAGCGCTCCATCAGTCGTTGCCGCCCAAGCGCCGCGCCTGACAAGTCTACTGCGACAGGCGGTCGAACAATCTGCCGATCTTGTAATCATTGACAGCGCTCCAAACGCCGACGCCGCATCGCTCGCCGCCGCCCGCGCTGCCGATCTCATCCTTATTCCCTGCCGGCCCGCTGCGTTTGACCTGAACGCCATTGCGACGACACTCAATTTGGCTGCCGTCGCCCAGAAGCCCGCGTACGTTCTGCTGAACGCCGTACCGCCGCTGGGCAGGAATTTAGCAAGAATCAAATCCTGAGGTTTCTCGGCATCCGGTCCGCGGATTGCAAACTCGCTGCAGATGCCGCCCTAGAAGCCCTTTGCTCGCGTGCCCAAAACGCGAACCTGGCCCTATAATCACACAGAAGCTGGGCCCGTGGCCATGGGCCGGTCTCCGACAATGTGGCAATCGTGGATTCGCTTATCCTTCGACGATTGCCGTGTTCCTCTTTCGTCAGGCGTAAGCGAAAAGGGAAAACGCCATGTCGCACGAAGACCTCTTGGGCTTCATCCGCAAGCGTCCTTTTGAACCGTTCCGGCTCTTCATAGCCGACGGCTGCGTCTATGAGGTTCGGCACCCTGAACTACTCATGATCGGCAAGCGCTCCGTGGCCGTCGGCTTGACCGCGGACCCCGACCAGACAGTCTACGACCGCCTCGCGACCGTGGACCTGCTGCACGTTACCCGCGTGGAACCTTTGGAATCGTCGTCCGCCAAAGGCGACGGGGCAGCGGGGACATAGGCGCGCTGATATGCGTGGCGCGGACAGGGAGTCCCGAGCGCGAAAAGTGGAAATGGCAGAGAGCACAAGGGATTGCTTCAAGGCCGCATGATAACTCGGGCCAATTCCTTGGTATCACAAAATGTGATACCTTCCCGGCGAAGTCTTGGCGGAAGCCTCCCCTATGCGTTCACCGAGCAGGGAGTGGCGATGCTTTCCAGCGTATTGCGCAGCCCCTTGGCAGTGGAAGCCTTTGTGTGTGCCAGCGGAAAGCGCAGAATGCGAAAATCCCTGAAAACACGCGGAAAACAGCGTGATTTCCGGGGTTTGGTCTATTGGGCCCAACAGGATTCGAACCTGTAACCAAGGGATTATGAGTCCCCTGCTCTGCCGTTGAGCTATGGGCCCGATTTTTGGTGATTCGTATTGCTCGGCTCGCTCCCTCGTACTCGCGCGCATGTTGATTGTACCACCTGGGCTCCCGTCAGTAAAAACTGACCAGCTGCACAAGAACGGCTTCCCCGGAGCGCCGATGACCGTGGTATGGGCAAGTATCAGACTGGGAGATATCTCCGTCAAGAGCGTGGGCCTGTTCCCATCTCGCCTTACCCTTCGCTGAACCAGTGTCGAATAGCATGTCGCTCCAGGCGCCGCCAATCCGCTAGCACCCTTGCATCCCTCCGGATTTCCTGCAAATATTTCCGAGGGATTCTCTCTTCGCTGGGTAGCGCATCTGCCGTTTTGGAACCAATCAAGGATTTTACGTGAGCGACATCCCAATCCTGGCAAACGACGACGAGAGCCATACGCTGAAACGATTCATGGCGCAGTACGACGTGCCCGCCTATGTGCGGCGCGAGCGCCAGGTCCAGGAGGCGTTTGAGGAGTTGCTGCAGCACTGCCGGCGTCAGCGCGAGAAATGGCTGGTCATGGTGCGCCTGAGACTTGGGTGTTTGCAAGGACTCGCGGGCAACTGGGACCGCTTGCTGCCCTTTCTGGCTGGTCCGGAGGCAACGGCGGTCTTGCGTGAGTTGGAGTCGACTTTGCAACCCAGGTTGCGAGCACCCCTGGATCGGACTTCGTCCGCCCGAGTGCTGCGAAAGGCCCTCCGCGAGTTGGTGGAAAGTATCGAGCACTTCAATCGGCGCTGGCTGCCCTACCTGCAAACGGTGGACCCGACGGAAGTTAACGTGCTGCGCGAACGGTACAATCAATTCTACTTGCTCGAAAAGGAATGCGCGTTCCGCTCGGCAAGGCTGGCAGGGCATGGCTTTCGCCGGCTCAAGCCAGTCACCGTCGAGACCTTGGCAGCTCTTCTACCGCCGTTGCCCGTGCCGCGACTATCGACATAGGTGGCCGCACGATTTCCGTTAAGATTGGCGCCGATCACACATTCTGTTTGGGATGGTCGTCGCGAGAGCGCGTCTATGGTTGGTGAATGCGCAAAGGGAGATAGGGCACCAAAGACTTCAGGGAAAACGCGTGAAGGGTAGGCTTCCTAGCCCAAATGCTTGCCCCACGGCGACGAACTATAGAATAGAAGCTCGGCGCTGGATGGCAGCGTGCCTTGATCGAACTCCCTCATCCGCATTTGCGTACTCCATGAAAGCCGTCGTACTCCACGAAGTCACCAAATCCTTCGGCAGCCACATTGCGGTGAACCGCCTGAGCCTCGAAGTCCCGGCAGGGACTGTCTATGGTTTCATCGGACCAAACGGCTCCGGAAAGACTACCACCTTGCGCATGATCATGCGCATTCTTCATCCGGACTCGGGTGACATTCGCGTGCTCGACCAGCAGTCGCTCGATGCCGCCAGTGATCGGGTCGGCTACCTCCCCGAGGAGCGCGGCCTGTACAAACAGATGAAAGTGCGTGAGATCCTGCGCTTTTACGCCGAGCTGAAGGGCTGCCGCGACAGCAAGGCAAGCATCGACTCCTGGTTGGAACGGCTCGGGCTCGCCGAGTGGGCCAACAAGAAAGTGCAGGCATTGTCCAAAGGGATGTCGCAAAAGGTGCAGTTTATCGCCACCGTGGTTGCCAGGCCGGAACTGGTGCTCCTGGACGAGCCATTCAGCGGCCTGGACCCGGTCAATGCCGAAGTGTTGCGCGAGGCGGTCCTCGATCTCAAACGGGACGGCGCCACGGTGATTTTCTCCACGCACGATATGGGCGTTGCCGAGAAGATGTGCGACTTCATTTTCATGATCTGCAAGGGGCAGAAAGTCCTCGACGGCACCCTCAAATCCATTCAGGATACATATGGTAGCGATACAGTTCGCGTTCACCTGGATGGAAACACCGAACCCCTGGACGATATACCTGACGTGGTCAAGGTAGCCGACTTCGGGAATTGGCAGGAGCTGCGCCTGGAACGAGGCGCGGACACGCAGCGCCTCCTGGCCGCCTTGATGGCTCGAGGCAAAGTTCGACACTTCGAGCTGGCTCACCCGTCGCTCCACGACATCTTTGTTCGCATCGCCGGTCCGGGGGTAGAGGTCAACCAGCATGCGTAAGATACTGGTCATTGCGGCACGCGAGTATGTGGCGGCTGTGCGCACGAAATCGTTTCTGATCAGCCTGTTGATCCTGCCATTAATGATGGGCGGCAGCATTTTGGTTCAACTGCTCCTCAAGGACCAGGTGGACACGACCGAGAAGCGCTTCGCCATCGTCGACCGTACGCCTGGGCAGAAGCTCTATGGGGTCCTCGATGCTGCCGGCCGCGAGCGGAATGAGAAGACGATAACCGATCCCAAAACTGGAAAGCAAATCAAACCCGTTTTCGCGATCGAGCATGTCGAGCCGAGTCCCGCCAGCGCGAAAGACATCGAACAGCAGCGTTTTGAACTTTCGGAGCGAGTGCGCCGCAAGGAGATCTTCGGCTTTCTGGAGATTGGTCCGAACGTCCTGGAGTACGCAGAGACCCTCGCAAACTCTAAAACTCCCGACGCGCAAGACATGCTGGAGTTGCCACCCCTCCCGCCGAGCGAAAAGGTCATCCGCTACCAATCCGAAAGTCCGACGTTCGACGCCTTCAACCATTGGGCGGACGGTGTCCTTAACGCTGCCGTTGCCGAATCTCGCGCCACGAACGCCGGTCTCTCGCCCGGAAAGCTCAAGCAGATCCGAGAACCGGTGGCCCTTGTGACAAAGGGTCTATCAAAGCGCAATCCGCAAACGGGTGAGATTGAGGATGCGCCCAACCAAAACGAAATCGCCTCGATCGCAGTGCCTGGCGGGCTGATGATGCTGATGTTCATGCTTATTCTGGTTGGCTCGACACCGCTCATGCAAGGCGTTGTCGAAGAAAAGATGCAGCGGATCGCCGAAGTCTTGCTTGGCTCGGTGCGGCCATTTCAGATGATGATGGGCAAGCTGATAGGCATGGTTGCTGTCTCCTTCACCTTATCCGCCGTCTACCTGGGCGCGGTATTCTGGTCCGCGCACCGCTATGGCTTTGCCCAGTACATCCCAGCCGATGTCCTGCTCTGGTTCCTTCTCTACCAAATGCTGGCGGTGCTCATGTTCGGTTCCCTTTTCATCGCCATTGGGGCAGCCTGCACTGACATGCGTGAAACGCAGTCGATGCTTTGGCCGGTGATGCTCCTGATTGCCCTGCCCATGTTTGTTTGGTTGAACGTCATCCGTGAGCCCACCAGTACGTTTGCCACGTGTCTCTCCTTATTCCCGTTTGCCACGCCGACCCTGATGCTTGCCCGTCAGGCAGTGCCGCCTGGCATTCCCTGGTGGCAGCCCGTTGTCGGCGTCGTCGGCGTGCTCCTGACGACCTTCCTGTGTGTTTATGCGGCGGGACGCATCTTTCGCGTAGGCATTCTCATGCAAGGCAAGGGGGCTCAGGTAGGCGAATTGATCCGTTGGGTTTTTCGGGGTTAGAGCTAATTCAGTTCCCTCCCCTCGCGCTAGACAACGGATAAACGCCAATTTGCCGGATACTCGCAGATCCGGTCAAATCAGCCTCAATCCACCAAATCGGCGTTCCTCCGCTGTCAATACCTCGCAGCACCCTGCGCGCGCATGGTCCGACTGAAGGATTCCCGTGCGGCCTCCGATACTCAAACTGACATTCGGAGGCACCGCTGGCGCTGCGCGCCCTACCAAGCCTTTGCGACGGATTCGGCCGATCCGTCAGATGCGGGAGATGAGGAGCAATCGAGGGCCTCGCTACAACAGGCATTCTCAATACCTGCGCACTTTCAGCGCACACCCTTGTCAGCCACGAACTCGATCAGCGCGTTGCTGATCTGTACCCAGGGACAACGACCGAGGACGTTCATGAGCCTACCCCTCTCGCGGCGCGAACTCTTGAAGGCCGCGCTTGCCCCTTGCGTCGTCCCGCTGGTTGCCGGAACCACGCCAGCCGGTGCAGGCCAGGGCCTGCTCCATCACAACTCGAACGGCGCCGTCACCGGTTTGATAACCGGCGCCAGAGCCCTCGTGGAAACCCTGCTCCAGCTAGGGACGGAGTGTGTCTTCGGCATTCCGGGAGCACAGGAGAACGAGCTGTGGGACACCATGAAGAGCCGCGGGCTCGGCTACCTTCTCGTCACTCACGAGTTTTCCGCAGCAGCGATGGCCGACGGCTACGCGCGCAGTACCGGCAAACCAGGCGTGCTGTGCGTTGTGCCTGGGCCGGGCGTCACCAATTCCTTGAGCGGGATTGGCGAAGCTCGGCTCGACAGCATACCCTTGGTATGCATCGTGGGCGATGTCGCACGAGGTGACAAATACCGGCCTTTTCAGGTCCATGAATTGCCGCAGGTCGGCCTGCTGCAGCAAGTGACAAAAGGGGTCTACGCGGTCCAAAACGTTGCCGAGATCCCCGATGCCGTGCGGCAAGCATTCCAGCTTGCTCAATGCGGCGAGCCGGGCCCCGTGGCGGTCGTGATCCCTTACAATCTGCTGATCGCCACGCACAAATTTCACTCCTTGCCACTGCCTCCTCCTGCTTTGCTGTTCGACGACGATGCCTTCCAGCAAGCCTTACGTTTTTTGATGGATCGACAACTGCGCACCGGGATCTATGCGGGCCTGGGCTGCATGGATTACTCTTGCAGCCTGCTTCGCCTGGCGGAGACATTACAGGCGCCGGTTGCGACGAGCGTATCAGGGAAAGGCGCGTTTCCCGAGAATCACCCGCTCGCCGTCGGCTGGGGGTATGGTCCGCAGGGGACGAGGACCGCAGAGGAGATCTTCAAGTCGGTCGACCTGGTCCTCGCCATGGGAGTCCGCTACAGCGAGGTTTCCACGGGATTCTACTCGATTCCTAATTCGTGCCGCCTGATTCATGTCGATGCCAATCCCGACAACCTCGGCCGCATCATGAAGACGACCGTCTGCGTTCCAGCAGACGCCGGCGTCTTCATCGAACGAGCGCTCGAGCAGTCTGACTGTATCCGTCGCCCCTTTGACCTCCGGCTGCAGACGCGCATCAAGCAGCTCCGTTGCCTGGAGTCCAGGACGAATGCGGAAATCCATGCAAAGTGCGCCGTGGATCCGATGGCATTCCTTCTGGCCTTGCGGCGTTGCACATGCCCGGATGCCTTGGTCTTTGTGGATGTGACACTCTGCGAGCACTGGGCCGCTGAGGTTATGCAGACTATCTTGCCGAGGACGTACTTTAATCCAACGAACAACCAGGCGATGGGGTGGTCGATTCCCGCTGCGCTTGGAGCACAGCGCGTGCATCCAGGCCGGCAGACGGTTACAATTACTGGCGATGGCTGCCTGCTGATGTCGGCCATGGAAATCTCAACGGCAGCCCGCGAGTGCCTTCCTGTCAAGTTCTTTATCCTGGACGATCACTCCTACGGATTCATGCAAGCGTTGCAGAAACCGGAGTTTCATCGCACGACCGCGACTATCCTTGCCCGACTCGATTATGCAGCGCTGGCCAAGGCATTCGGAGTTGCTTACCAGGAGATCGCGGTCACTTGCGATCTGGAACCGGCTATCCGCGGTGCTCTGGAACTGCCTGGGCCCGTGCTGACGCGAGTCGTTATCGATTACCGAAATCGCCCTATTCGCTGGATTGAAGCGGTCCGGCATAGGTTTACAAAAGAATTGTCCATCGAGCAAAAGGTGCGCATCATGGCTCGTGTTGGCGTGCGCTCGCTCGATCTCTCCCCGGGAAATGACTGAATTGCCAGACGCTGGCCGGCTTCTTCTGGCTCAAAAGAATGAGGCCGCCCTCGGTGGGGCGGCCTCAGGAGTTTTTCAACTGCAGGTCTACAAGCTGGTAAACCGCTAGCGCTTCCGCCAGGCGTAACCAACCAGGCCGACAGCTCCAAAACCCATCAAAAGGATTGACGTAGGTTCGGGAACCGTGCCGCCATACGTCTGGTCCACGAATGAAAGTGACGCAATACCGCCGCCGTTCGTCAATGGTCCCCCTACCCCCTCGATGTCCTTCTGAGCATCGAAAGTGAGGAGGGGGCCTGCGAAAGTTACACTGTTTGAGTTCACGGTGCTGCCGGGGACGTCGCTGAAGATACTCATCGTCGCCGGATCGGACGGAGTGAACGTATCGGTGACGCTCATCGATCCTGTACCGCCAATGATAGCCGGGTTGCCACTCATAGACGCCCCAGTGGCGCCGGTGCCCGAATTCACGGTCACGGTATAGCTAATGAACGCATCCGAACTGTCGCCGGGGAGGCTAAGAAAAGCCCCCTGGAATTCAATCCCGCCCGGGATCACGTTTACGTTGACACCGGTCGCCGCAGGCATGTCCCCCGTCGAACTGTAAAAGAAGTTGGAAAACGTCAGATTGCCTGACGTTACCGAACCGGCCGGGATCAGCGACGACAGAGGGACGCCCGCATGGGCCGGAACGGCGGCCACCGCTAGCACGGTGAGCACCTCCAAGACGACCGGCCATTTTCGTAGTTTGTTGATCATGTTGTCCTTTCTTTTATAGGTTCGCGACCAGGGGCGGCGAACCTGCCTAAGATTAGAACCTCTCCGCCACCCCCCTGATTCAAGTGGACATCACGAGGGCGATCATCCGAAAATCAAATTATGAGTAATTGCACCAGCCGTCCACCTCCTTTCAGGAGGGCACCACGTCTGCACGTCCCGGCGTTGTAGCGATATCGCTACCGAACAAAACAGAAAGAATGCTAGCTCCCCGAGGCGGCGGGAACCTTTCATAGGATGCCTGCCACACACCAGGACGGAGCAGTGATTGAGCAAACTCAGCGACCGATTCTAGCACACGATTCTGCAACGCAACAGAGGTTGTGCGGGATTTGATGGAAATTCTTCCGCAAGCAGATGTTAACTGAGCTTTCTATAATTTTTTTCGTGTCAACGGCACGACTTGTTCATCTGGGCTTCTCGCTTCCAGATGGAGACAGGAGCGCTGCCTCCCTTGAGTCAATCCAAATTACCAGCGTAGCGTCTTTTGCCACGCTTCCTTCAACTCACCCAGCTTTGCCGTGACAATCCACTCGCCAGCAGTGCCAGCGATTCGCAAGCGGGGCTCGCTGCAGGTCTTGCCGATTTCCGCAAGTGGCAGATTTACGAAACACTCCTTGAGAGAATGGACCTGTGCGGGCGCGACTTCCACGAGGAAACGGGTTGTGGATTCTGAAAACAACTCGATGTCGTCGGTCATCGGGGCGGGAGTGCGTGGAGCATAGGTAAGATCTGCGCCAATGTTCCCCGCGAAAGCCATCTCGGCCGCCGCTACCGCCAACCCTCCCTCGCTCAGATCGTGGCACGAGCGAACAAGCCCGCGTTCGATGGCTTCATGCAGTTTTATGAATATGGCAGGAGCAAGATTCAGGTCTACTTCCGGAGGCAAGCCATGTTCGAGGCGGTTCACCAAGTTGTAATGCGACCCTCCCATCTCATCCTTTGTCGAACCGATGAGGAAGAGTAGATTGCCCGGCTCCTTCAAATCCATCGTGATACACCGGCGGACATCCTCGATTCGGCCCAGTGCACTGATCAGCAGCGTTGGCGGGATTGTGATATGGAGTTCACCTGCTCGAAACTCATTATTCAAACTGTCCTTGCCGCTGATGAATGGCATGCCATAAGCCAGAGCAACATCCCGACATGCTTCGGCTGCGCGCACAAGCGAACCCAGGACCTCGGGCCTATCCGTGTTGCCCCAGCAAAAATTGTCCAGCAACGCGATTCGTGCCGGGTCCGCACCGACGGCCACCACGTTACGCACTGCTTCGTCTACAGCTGCAGTCGCCATGCGGTATGGATCGAGGATGCCGTAGCGTGGATTCAAGCCGCAGCCGACGGCCAGACCGGTCCATGAGCCAAGGACGGGCATGATAACCGCGGCATCTCCTGGACCCTCGTGGCGGACGCCGACCAATGGCTTGATGACTGTGCCTCCCTGAACTTCATGGTCATACTGTCGGATGATCCATTCCTTGCTGCAGACGTTGTAAGAAGTCAGAATCTTGAAAAGCGTGTCTGTAAGATCGCGCGCGGGAACGGAGGGAGTAAGCCGTCCAAGTTCTCGTTCTCTGGAGGGCGACATGCCAGCGGCCCGACAAGTTGCCCGCCGAACTACCGGGGGCCGGCCGTTGTGCAGGAAGTCCATGTCGAGATCGGCTACCTGGTTCTCCTTGTAGTACAGCCGCAGACGGCTCGTCGCTTCGAACCGACCGATCGCCGTTGCCTCAACGTCTTCACTGGCACAGAGCCTTTGTAGTGCTGGCCAATTCTCCGGAGGCACGGCCAGGATCATGCGTTCCTGGGCCTCGGAGATCCAAATCTCGGTATACGATAACCCCTGGTACTTGAGCGGGGCCTGGTCCAAATGCACGGTCGCCCCTAATTTCTCTGCCATTTCGCCGATCGCGGAACTGAAGCCTCCAGCGCCGCAGTCGGTTATGGCGTGGAACTGGCCTCGGTCACGGGCCTGAAGCAAAACATCCAGGAGTTTTTTCTCGGTGATTGCGTTACCAATCTGCACAGCTCCGCCGCTCACCTTCTCCGATTCTGCTGTCAGCTCGATCGAGGAAAAGGTGGCCCCGTGGATTCCGTCCCGCCCCGTCCGTCCGCCGACGGCCACAATCAAATCTCCTGGCAGCGGTCGCTTGTTGCTGTGCTCGACCGGGATCAGGCCAACGGTGCCACAGAATACGAGTGGATTTGCCAGGTAACGGTCATCGAAGCATACGGCGCCGTTCACGGTGGGGATGCCCATCCGATTGCCATAGTCGCGGACGCCTGCCACGACACCTCGGATCACCCGTACGGGGTGAAGAACGCCTGGCGGGAGCGATTCCGGGGCCGTGTCGGGTAGTCCAAAACAGAACACGTCGGTGTTACAAATCGGCTTGGCTCCCAAGCCAGTGCCCAACGGATCACGGATCACACCGCCGAGGCCCGTATTGGCTCCACCGTAGGGCTCGATTGCCGAAGGATGGTTGTGGGTCTCGACTTTGAAGCAAACGTGGTAGCGATCGTCGAAGCGGACCACTCCTGCATTGTCCTCGAAAACACTGACGCACCAATCGTCCCTTCCAAGACGGCGCCGGATCTCCTGGGTGGCGCCGAAGATGGTCTCTTTCAGCAGGTTGTGGAAACGCCGTCCATCGCAATCTATTTCGCCTTTGAGGGTCTTGTGCGAGCAATGCTCCGACCAGGTCTGTGCCAGGGTCTCCAGCTCGACGTCGGTGGGCTCTCTTCCGAGACTCCGGAAATGCGTCTGAATCGCGAGCATCTCTGCCAAACTGAGCGACAACTGCGCCTGGCGGCTCAATCTCATCAGGCCCGCGTCATCCAGATCGATAAGCGGAATGGTCACGCGCTGAAAGAAATACACCTCGCCGAGGGTCAGGTGCTCCGCGGCCAGGGGCCCAACGACGATCTGTTCGATCGCATCATTGGCAAGGACTTTGTAGAACGAAACGCCGCCGGCGCCATTTTGCGAAGCGTATCTCTTGGGATCGATGTAGTAGCGCCGAAACGTGCGGACGGATTCGACCGGGAATTCAAGGTCATGCGCAGCATCCAGCACGCTCATGGCCGCCGGATCCATGACTCCTGGCTTGAGCAGCACCGTCAGGCGTTCTCCAGTGCTTCCATTCCGCTGGCCGTTCTCCCCGATTTGCTCTGCGCGCCCCACTTCTGTCAGTCGATCCACCAGCAACTCGGCCATGAGTTGCTCGACTTGCTTCTTGTGGAGGTTGCCTTCGAGCAAAAAACCTTTTGCCGAGCGCGTGACGATATCAGCGCCCTGCTGAGCCTGCGTGTACAGGACATACTCCTGACAAACTCGCTTGCGTTCCGGGTCCTGGCCCAGCGGTTGGATTTCAACTTCCCAGAGCATCGCGTACCTTCTTGGCTTGGAGCAATAGATCGTGAAGCGTTGCCCAGTCACTCGTGGAAAGACAATCGCGCAGACATTCGAGGCGTCCGCTCAGAACGGCCAGGGCATCGAGCACGGCCGCCCGGTTGTGGCTGAAGATTGCGGTCCAAAGCCCGGGATCCCCTGCCGCGATGCGTGTCGTGTCTCGGAATCCACTGGCGGTCAGATCGTTGAGCGGTGCAGGTAGTATACCGGCCAGGGCCGACGCTAGCAGGTGCGGCAGATGACTCGTGAACGCCAGGGCTGCGTCATGCTCTTCCGGACTCATGACCCGTACGCTTGAACCTAGCAATTGCCAGAATCTTGTTGCTTGCTCAAGAGCATCGGGGGCGGTGGAGGCAGTTCTGGTGACGATCGTCAGCTTGTTTTCGAAGAGATCTGCTTCCGCATGTTCGACCCCCTGCTTTTCTGATCCTGCCAGAGGATGACCACCGACGAAGCGGGCAGTCGGCGCCGCGGATTCGATCGTGCGCGTAATGAGCGCCTTGGTACTTCCGGTATCAATGAACAGATTATCGGCAGGACATACGGAAGCAGCGGCGAGGACTTGCTGCGCGATCTCGTCCACCGGCGTGCAAAAGACCGTTACTTCCGCCCTGAGGACCGCCGCGGTGAGGTTGCAAGAACTCTCGTCGATTGCGCCCTTGGCGAGAGCGTAAGCAACGCAGGAGGGATGGCGCTCGACGCCCAGGATGCGGCGGGCTACCCCCCGGCGTTTTGCAGCCAGACCGATCGACCCTCCGATCAATCCGACGCCGACGATAGTCAGGGTGCCAATGTCCATGCCACTTGCGCGAGATGATTCCCAGTGCGGGCGACGCAGAGATTATAGCAAGTGCAGTCGAACCCCAAAGTGACGAGTTCATCGAAGCAGCCGGCCTCTTCCTGTTTCTCGAAACAGGAAGAGGCCGGTAGTAGTGAATGTGACAAGTCTCGCTGAAACTCAAGAACCGCAGAAAAGTGGAGCGCTCAGCTGCTATGAAGGAAGGGCGACAGGCGCACCACGACGCCGGGCCGGATGCCGGACGTGGATGAGCCAAGAAACGATCGTGGCACCGAGAAGGAGGGCCCCGACGTAGAATGCGATCGGTACGTCGGATGATAAAGCACGCAGGTAATCGTAACCCTTACCGATTCCTCTGGCAGCATAGCCAAATACGTCGACACCGCCTGTCAAGGGCACATTTTCGTTGATGTGTTCCGCAAGGACTTCTCCGGGAGTTGTGGGCCTCCTTGGAGTATCGGACCTGATTGAGTCGAAATTCATGACCGCTCTATTGCCGCCACCGGCAGCTTTGTTGTTTCCGCCACCGGCCGGCGCGGCTTTGTTGACTTCAGAGGTCTTTAATTTCACAGTCTCATTCTTTTCGAGTTCCGCGGGGAGTTTGATCGGCGCTGGTGGTGGTGGAACCCGAATGGGATTATACTTGGCGTACAACAAACATGCCGGCAAGAGCACTGTCAATACTGCCAGGACCCAGGTAAGCCGCTGAGAAACCGATTTCATGGGCAAACGAACTTCCTGGACGAGCTGTTCGCCGCTAAAAAGCTGCACGCAGGCTTCGCCAAGGTCGCCCTTTGCCAGGGGGGTCACGTGGAAAGATGCCTGGGCTCCGGGCTTTGCTGGATCAAGAGTGAGTTCCGCTGGCGTGACTTCTGACCCGGGAACAAGCGCTCGAACCCTAACCGGGTTCGCAGCCTCTCTGATTCCGCGCCCCGGATTGAACCGCTGAAGCGTGACCAGTAGAGGATAAACCCGCTGCCGGTGCATGCGTCGATAAAATCGCACTAGCAGCTGATATTGACTCCGTTCGGGTTGCAACGACTCGCGAATGGCAGGGTGCACCTCTTTTGCTGGAGGTGTTACTGTCTTTTTAGGCTCGTTCATGGTTGTCTCCACTTCTCTTCAGGACGTGATCAAGTGCGCATGCACACGAGTCGATCGAGCGCGTCAAGGCTCCACGGGCAAGGCTTTCTCATGAATTTATGAAAATCGCAAACAAAGTGTATCAGCCGGACGTGGTCGATACCAACGAAAAATCTTCTCTTTCTTGCCGGCTTGCCGGAATCCAAGGCAGCCGGATCCGTCTTTTTGGAATGTAAAGAATAATGGGGTCGCAGAGAGAATTGGGGCCAATCCTTGGGGACGGAAGCCGCCAAGTCCCTGCCGCGGGCGGCGGCCGCTCAGGTTCTGAGGAGTAACCCGCAAGGCTGCACTAACCGGTTCTCTTGCCACTTTCATTTTGGGTACAAGCAGATTCACATCCACTACGTGCCTTGCGGCCGTGACGACTGCTGGCTTCTTTCTATAATAACGTCTTCCTCTCTGATTGATTGCTCCTCCCATCGCTGAGAGCGATGCCATGACCGTGACTGCTTCGATTTTCTTTGATTTCAACCTTCCCAATGCCACAACTTGGCTTTACTTCTCCCTGCTTCTCGCCGTTGCCCTGTTCTTTAAATTCACGCGCTTGCTAAGCGCACGCAATTGGGACGTCCTGGCATTATTTCTGCTCGTGCCTGGGTTACTCTTATTGCAAGAAGCCGTCACCACTTTCCCGTCACGAGAAAGCAGCGCGCCGTTGGATGCAGCCCGCCTCCTGGCTAGCGCGGGTCAGGCTGTGGCGGCGCCCAATCTTGGCGTAACAAGCGCCGGCGTTGTGGCGAGCGCTTCCGCACCTGTCTGGAAATCCCAGTCGAGTCTATTGAGGATTGGCTATCTATGGCTCTTCTGCGGATCGGCTCTATTCTTGGTCCGATGCCTCGTCGACTTGGCTCTGGTGCGCCGGCCAGCCCTAAGTCCGAACTTGAACCTGGCGGGTCTGGTCTGGCTGGGTGTCGCCCTCTTCATCTGCCTCGTGGCCGTTGCTGTAT
Organism: Gemmataceae bacterium; assembly: GCA_035296965.1. Taxonomy (GTDB): domain Bacteria; phylum Planctomycetota; class Planctomycetia; order Gemmatales; family Gemmataceae; genus DATGZX01. The sequence continues at coordinate 57,782 of DATGZX010000197.1, read as the reverse complement.
TCAAGCCGGCCAGTGTAGCCGGCACCGTCGGTAAGCCGAGCGCTGCTGTCAATGAAACCCAACGACGCGCCGTCTATCTGGTGAAAAGAGAAATCGCCACCGATGACGGAGGCACTTCTCAAACCGCTTTCTGGGTTGAGTGCTCTCTTGCGGTAGCGTGTCACCTGGCCATTGTAGTGGGCCTGGTGTTCATAGGTTTGCGGCACTTCCAGGATGCCCACGCGGGGGTGGCGGCCGCCACCTTGTACCTCCTCTTGCCGTACACCGCTTATCATGTAGACCAGGTGCATCATGTGCTGCCGACTGCATTTCTGATATGGGCGGTGGCTGCCTACCGTAGCCCTCTCACTGCAGGCGTCCTTCTCGGACTGGCCTTTGGCAACGGCTATTTTGCAATCCTGCTGGTTCCTGCTTGGGCAAGCTTCTATTGGGGGCGCGGGGCTGGTCGCTTTCTTGCAGGATTCGCACTCGTGGCCGGCCTGATGCTCGCCGTGATCGTGGGCATCCTGTGGATGGATGACCATCTGGCCCGCAGCATCCAATCAACCATGGATCTATCGGATTGGCAGCCCTGGAAACAGCCAAATCCCCGGATAACCAAAGGCTTCTGGACGGGGGTGACATGGGCCTTCGCCTATCGGCTGCCGGTATTCATAGGCTACATGGCATTTGTCGCCACGACGCTTTTCTGGCCTCGACCCAAGAACCTTGCCCATCTCATTGCCCTTTCTGCCGCGCTGCTCATCGGCATCCAGTTTTGGTTTGCGGATCAAGGCGGAGTTTACGTCCTCTGGTACCTGCCTCTACTTTTGTTGTTGGTATTTCGGCCCAATTTAGCGGATCGGCAGGCATTGCCCATCCATTCCGAAACGGACTGGTTGATGCGCTTCTGCCGCCTCCTGGGCCGTTATGCCGCACGTTTGCTCAAGCTCCCCGAGCCAATAGCCCGAGTCCACTGAAATCGTCTTTTTCTTTCCGAAGAGAACCGATATAAGAGCTGCGCATCCGGGGGACTGGGAAACTGCGCCCAGCGCTGCTCCCTTGTCCCAAGCAATTCGACGCTCTGACGGCAACAGGCATGGAGGCCTTCGGCATGGCACGCTATTGCCAGTATTTCTTTGGCCTTTTTATCGCAGTACTTCTCGTCGCCGCCCCCGCCTTTTACTCCTACTACCGCCAGGCGAACACCCGCAATTTTCGCGTCGTTCGCGAAGGAGTGCTCTACCGAAGCGGGCAGATGAGCATATCGGGACTGAAGGATGCGATCCGGGATCATGGCATCAAAACCGTTGTAACTCTTCGGGATGCTTACTATCCGGACGATCCGGCGCCTGACCTGGCGGAGGAAAACTACTGCAAGGCCGAAGAAATCAATTACGTGCGCATTTCGCCACGAACGTGGTGGGCGCCCGACGGTTCCGTGCCCGCGGACGAAGGGGTGTGCCGCTTCCTAGGCGTCATGGATAATCCGGAAAACTTTCCCGTGTTAGTGCACTGTTACGCTGGGATTCATCGCACCGGAGCTTTCTGTGCAGTTTTTCGCATGGAGTACGATCACTGGACCAACGAACACGCGATCGCGGAACTGCGCGCGTGCGGCTATCGCGACCTTTCGGACGAATGGGATTTGCTAGGCTACCTCCAGACTTACCAGCCACGCTGGAAGAATGAGAAAGCGATCGAATATGACGGCGCCAATGCCGCGGGAGCGCATGACACCAAAGACGGAACTGGAAGTCGTTGACCCCGGTCGTTTTTGCAAGGAGAATTCCCCGATTCTCCAGAACGCGTCGATGACATGCTCCCTCCAGTCGACCTGGCTGAGAAATGCAAGCTCGACCTCGGGCTGATGACAGCCAATGCGGCTGCGCAAATGTGATGGTAAGCCGAGATCCGGAGAATTGCCGTCAAACAGGTTGATTCTCCATCCTTGGAGATTTTGTGCCAGGCCCGCTCTCACCCACCAACGCTTCGCCAATCGTCTAAAATAAGCGACACAAAGGAGCCAGCGTGGATAGCCGCTGGACGCTCCTGCTCAACAGCGACCAGAGCTCTTCGATCCATGCCGGCATAACCAGTGATCTGCCTTGTGCTTAGGCGACGCGATTCAAGAGAGCACCTCTTGGATAGGCAACGGACTCCAATAAGATGTAGCCAAGATTATGCACCGTCTGCCACTAGTCCACGATCGTTTACTCGGAACCTGGGAATATGCCAAAACGTACAGATTTGCGAAAAATCCTTCTGATCGGCTCTGGTCCGATCGTTATCGGCCAGGCGTGCGAGTTTGATTACAGCGGCACCCAGGCGTGCAAAGCACTGCGCGAAGAGGGATACACGGTCGTTCTGGTCAATTCCAACCCGGCCACCATCATGACAGATCCGGAGATGGCCGACCGGACGTACGTCGAGCCAGTGACCTGGGATGTCGTCGCCAAGATCATCGAGCGCGAGCGGCCGGACGCGATCTTGCCGACGCTTGGCGGCCAAACCGGTCTGAACACTGCCATGGAACTGTACCGCCACGGTGTGCTGGAGCAGTTTGGCGTGGAGATGATCGGTGCAAAGGCCCATGTGATTGAGAAGGCCGAGGACCGCGAGAAGTTCAAGGCGGCCATGATCAAAATCGGCATTGCCGTGCCGGAGAGCGGAGTGGCGCGCTCGCTTGCCGAGGCCCAGGCCATCCGCGACCAAGTGGGTTTGCCCTGTGTACTGCGCCCGAGTTTTACACTGGGCGGCACTGGCGGCGGCATTGCGTACAACCGTGAGGAATTCAACGAGCTGATCGCGCGGGGCCTGGACCTCAGCCCCGTCAACGAGGTCCTCATCGAGCAGTCCGTTATCGGTTGGAAGGAATTCGAACTCGAGGTGATGCGCGATTTTGCGGATAACGTCGTCATTGTCTGTTCCATCGAGAATTTCGATCCGATGGGCATCCATACCGGCGACTCCATCACAGTAGCGCCCGCGCAGACGCTCACGGACAAGGAATACCAACGGATGCGCGATGCGGCGATTGCCGTCATTCGTGAGATCGGCGTGGAGACGGGCGGCAGTAATATCCAGTTTGCCATCAATCCGGATACAGGCGAGATGGTGGCGATCGAGATGAACCCGCGCGTCAGCCGGTCCAGTGCACTCGCATCCAAGGCCACCGGGTTCCCGATTGCCAAGATCGCCGCCAAGTTGGCAGTGGGCTACCGCCTGAGTGAACTCAGGAATGACATCACTCGCGAGACGCCGGCATGCTTCGAGCCGACCATTGATTACGTTGTCACCAAGGTGCCGCGTTGGAATTTCGAAAAATTCCCTGATGCCGATCCCACCCTGACGACGCAGATGAAATCGGTCGGCGAAACGATGGCCATCGGCAGGACATTCAAGGAGTCGCTGCAGAAGGCCCTGCGCGGGCTTGAGATCGGCCGATTCGGCCTGGGCTGCGATCGCGCTGACCGTTGGGGCACGGCCCAGCAACCTAGTCCCGAGGAAATCTTCGCCAAGCTGGCAACGCCCAATGCCGAACGAGTCTGGTACATCCGCTATGCGATGAAGCTGGGCCTGAGCGTCGAGGATATCTACCAACGCACCAAGATTGACCCCTGGTTCCTTCAAAATCTTCGGGAAATCGTTGACTTCGAAGACGAGCTGCAGGCATGCGTAGGATTGGAGGTGGTCGATGCGCCATTGCTGCTGACGGCGAAGCAGTATGGATTTTCGGATCGCCAATTGGCCCACATTTGGCACGCAAGCGAAAGCGAAGTGCGCAAGTTACGCGAATCGAAAGGCGTCACGCCTGTGTACAAGCTCGTCGATACCTGTGCTGCTGAATTCGAAGCCTTCACGCCTTATTACTACTCGACCTACGAGGCACCGATCAGAAGGATCGCAGCGGAAAACCAGGAGACCGTGGAGAAATGGGGACAGAAGCACGGGCCGATAGAGAATTCTTCGCTTCTTTCTTCCTTGGCAGCTCCTGTGATCTCCGCAGTTAGTTTTGAAGACGAGACCCGTGCGCCCTCCACAAAAGAACGAATCATGATTCTTGGCGGCGGGCCCAACCGAATCGGCCAGGGAATCGAATTTGACTACTGCTGCTGTCAGGCCTCGTTCGCGCTGAAAGAAGCAGGTTTTGAGACCATCATGGTCAATTCGAACCCGGAGACCGTCTCGACCGACTACGACACGAGCGATCACCTCTTTTTCGAGCCCTTGACTGCGGAAGACGTGCTCAACATCTGTGCCCGGATGCAGCCCAAGGGGTTGATCGTGCAGTTTGGCGGACAGACGCCCTTGAACCTGGCTCGCGCTCTGGAGGCGGCGGGCGCACCGATCATTGGAACGAGCGTCGACAGCATCGACATCGCCGAGGATAGGGAGCGCTTTGGGCTGCTCGTCGAACGTCTCGGCCTGAAGCAACCGGCAAGTGGTATCGCCCTGGATCTGGAGCAGGCCAATCATGTCGCTCGGCGCATCGGTTACCCCGTTTTGGTCCGTCCCAGCTATGTGCTGGGCGGCAGAGGCATGGAGATCGTCTACGACGATGCCAGCCTTGGACGCTACGTGCGGCGAGCGATCGAGCTCTCTCCCGGCAAGCCGGTGTTAATCGATAAGTTCCTCGAATCGGCATTGGAGGTGGACGTCGATTGCCTCAGCGATGGGAAGCGTACGGTCATCGGCGGCGTGATGCAGCACATCGAGGAAGCGGGAGTTCATTCCGGCGACTCCGCTTGCGTGATCCCACCCCACAGCCTCGGTGCGGAGGTCGTCGAACAAATCCGCCGGCAAACGCGGGAAATGGCCAAGGAACTCAAAGTCAAAGGGCTCATGAACGTGCAGTTTGCAGTAAGCCGAGACGGCACGGTTTATGTCTTGGAGGCCAACCCGCGGGCCAGCCGGACCGTTCCCTTTGTTTCCAAGGCAACGGGCATCCCTCTGGCCCGCTACGCGGCACTCGTCATGGTTGGAAAAACACTCGATGAGCTGGGTCTCTGTGAGGAGGTCGTGCCGCGCCATTATTCGGTGAAGGAGAGCGTATTCCCGTTCAACAAGTTTCCAGGCGTGGACATCATTCTGGGCCCGGAGATGCGCTCTACCGGCGAAGTCATGGGGATCGACACGAGCTTTCCAGTGGCGTTTGCGAAGAGTCAACTTGCCGCCAACAGCGCTTTGCCGGCATCGGGAGCGATCTTCCTATCCGTTGCCGACCGTGACAAGCAGGAAGTTATTCCGATTGCCAGGGCGTTGGCAGAGTTGGGCTATCGGCTGCTGTCGACCCAAGGGACAGCGCAGGCGCTACGAAAGGCGGGGATCAAAGTACAAGATGTTCCCAAGCTGCAGGAAGGCCGACCGAACCTCATCGACCACATGAAAAACGACCAAATCGCCCTAGTGATAAACACACCGAAGGGCAAAGGAGCGCGAACCGACGAAGGCAAGATCCGGGCGGCAGCTGTTGCTCATGGCGTCACGTGCATCACAACGCTGGCCGCAGCCCAGGCGGCGGTGGAGGCTTGTCGGGCACTCCGGGACAATCCCGTGACAGTGCACGCCCTGCAAGATTGGTTTCCTACTGCGCCAAAGCCGCGCGTTCAATAGAGCCGGCGGCACATGGCTTCACAAATGACGTGCGAGGGAGATGAGGAGAACGATCTTTCTCGTTAAACTCGATATACAACGTAGATTACACACTAACTTTCGGCCACTGCGTATTGCGTTGGCCCCCTGCGTGCTATACTATTCCTAGGCGACGGGCCCCTCTAGACAGTCGCTGCGGTTCGGTGGGCTGTTCCATGCCGGCACATCTCGTGGCTTTGACCGAGGGCCCCAGCATCGTGCTGGACAAACCCATCATGCTGGTCGGCCGGCATCCCGAATGTGATATTCAAATCGATTCTCGCAAGATCTCGCGGAAACACTGCTGCATCGGCCAGGTGGGCGACCACCTGATCGTGCGTGATCTGGGCAGCACGAACGGCATCCGGATCAACGGCGTACGCGTTCTCGAGGGTCGGCTCAAGAAGGGGGACGAATTGACCGTTGGCGGCCATCGCTATCAAGTTTCCTGGGAGATGAATCCAGACGGTCCCGGACGGGAAGCCAGAGGATTCGCAGCGCGCCGAGACCCCGATCATGCCGCCGAGCCGAGCGCGGCCAGGCAAGATGCCATGCTCGAATCATGCGACGAACCTATTCCCTTGGCCGAGCCGATTGGCGTACCCCGTGCAGTAGCCGGCCGGAAGGCCGAATTACCTCACGCGGCGGCATCGAAAGCTCGCGACAAGGGACTTGATGGCGCTTTGCCCCATCATCTAGATCGTTCTCCTCCCCGCATTATCCCCGAGAAGCTGCATTTGGCCCCATCCAGCGATCTGGATTTGCCGACTCCGCGGCCATCCCCCTGATCTTGTCTGCGCGTCGCCCTTCAGCGGCGAATCACGAGTTCCAGTGCCGATTCGCCAGTGGCGATCTGTTCTTTCTGCGGATCGCGTCCCTCGATTTGCCAAATGAACTGCCGAGGAACCTCCACGAGCAAGCTTTTCTGTCTTGCCACGACGTGGCGCTGGCCATCGACCTTTATCGTCAGATCGCGTTCCGTGAGGTTCCAGAACTCCGCAGTGGGCCGGCTTCCCTCACGGCGCTCGGAATTATGCAGAGCACGGACGTAAGTATCGTAATAGCTGCCGGTGTCTGTTACAGCCGGTGTCTGCGGCGGAGGTGGTGGCGCTGACTTGGTCGGAGGGACAGCGTCCGTCAACGGCGCGGGGGTCGTGGAAGGGGGCGCCGCGGTCGGCGGCGCGTAGGTACGGCGAGGGGGCACAGTCCGTCCGGGCGTTGGGGCTTGGTTTGCCAGGGGCGGTTGCTGAGTCTGAACAGCGTAGTAAGGAGCGTAAGGGATTGCCCCGCAGTTATAGGTTATAGGCATGCAGGCTACCGCCACCGGATAGTAGAAGGGCACCACGCTTTTGGTCCGGTTCGAACAATCATTTCCCCAAGCTGTCCAGGGGATGGCCAACGATAGTAGTGTGGCCAGGCTGCGTGCATATCCTTGCATTGGAGCACCTCGGAATGGGATCCAGGACCGTACGCTGAGCACTGTTATACGTGCAGCCGGATAGAGAAGACTACGGTCTACTTTGTTCCGGTCAACTCATCCGCCAAGGATTGAACATCATAAATACTTCTGAGTGCCTCGACGATGCCCCGTGAGTGTACCGCGACGGCACGCGCTTGTTTTTCAGTGTAAACGAAGTCGAGCACCAGCGACTGGATGTTGCCATCAAAAATCAAACCCACAACCTCGGCTTCCTTGTTGATAACGGGACTGCCTGAATTCCCGCCGATAATGTCTGCCGTGCAGACGAAGTTGAAGGGCGTGCTTAAGTCGAGCTTGTCCTTGTTTTTGATCCAACGCGAGGGCAGATCAAAGGGCGGCTTGTCGTGGTGCTCTTGAGCGCGCTCGTAGAGGCCGGCAAAGGTAGTCTCGAAGGGGATGTGCTTGCCGTTCTCTTCGTAGCCTTTGACTACGCCGAATGCCAGCCGCAGGGTGAAGGTCGCATCAGGATAGGTGCTGGAACCCTCCAGGGCGTACTTCGCCCGCGCGATTTGGTTGTAGGCCTGACGTTTGACCTCGTCCACCTGAGTCTCCTGGATTTTGCGCAAAGCCCGAGCTTCTGGGTCAACGAGCTTGGCCAGGAGAATCATGGGGTCTTTCGACTCGTCGATGGCTTTCAGACCACCCTCGTAAAGGCGTTTGCGCTCAGCCACGTCCTTGAGCTTCGTGCCCTTTATCAGTTCGCTGGCGCGCTCTTCGGGTGATTTACCAGCCAGGACTTGCTGAACGATTTTGTTACCGTACCCAAGCTGGCTGCAAAGAAATGTCAGCGAGGACGCCAACCGCGCCTCCTCATAACTGTCGTAGAGCGGCTCATCCGAAAAGAGATCGAGTTCCAGCGACTCCTTATTGGAATCACGGAATTCTCTCAGACGCTCGCCGTTGGGCTTGGGGTATTCTGCGCCTGCCCGCAAGAGAGTTCGCGCAATCGCGAAGTAGGTGCTCGCAAAGCCCGCCGCTCCACCGCGTGCGCCTTCAAGCATGGTGTGGCGCCGGAGATTCTTGGCTTCCGTCTTCACGGCCTCGGTGATCTGATTCCAGGCCGAGTCCACGTCTTTCAAATCCGGGTGGTTGCGAGCGGCTTCGCGAAAGCCTTCTTCCGCTTTCATCTTCTGGGCCATGATGGCTGGGTCGAGCAGCCCAGCCAATCCGCCGTCGCGCGCCTTCCTGCTGTTTTGCACGCCGAAAAGCAGCTCTTTCGCCTGCCGGGCATTCTCGTCGCTGCGGGCGCTGTAAGCAGTCAGCATGACCTCCATCCGATTGAGACGCTGCAGGGCAAAGGGATAAAATCGATCCCGGAGAAACTCCAAGTCGACAACCGTGTCCAACCGATCGGTCCGCCCCGGGTGGCCGGATACAAAAATGAGTTCGTCTTTGGTGGCTCCCGCCTTGCTCCAGCGCAGATAATGCTCGATCTTAGCCGGCTTGTCGTTCTCGTAGACCCGGAAAAAGCATACGTCGAGGTCGAAGCGGGGGTATTCGAAGTTGTCGGGGTCGCCCCCGAAGAACGCGATCTGCTGCTCGGGCGCGAACACCACTCGGACGTCGGTGTATTTCTTGAACCGGTAGAGGTGATATTGACCTCCCTGATAGAGCGTGACGACGTCGCTGCGGAAACCGGTCTTATCGAGCGATTCTTTCTCGATTTCCGCCATGATCTTGCGGCGCGCGCCGGCGGCTTTTTCCGCGGGCAGCCCCTTCACGGCCGCGCTGACGCGCTCGGTCACGTCCTCGATGCTCATCAGGACATTCAATTCCAGGTCGTGGCAGGCTTTCTCGTCGGCTTGTGTCTTCGCGTAGAAACCGTCCCGGTAGTAGTTGTGGTCTTTGTCGCCAAGTTTTTGCAGGCAATCGGCGCCGACATGATGATTCGTCATCACCAGGCCGTTTGCCGAGACGAACGATCCCGAGCCACCCGTATTGAAGCGGACGGATGACTTCTGCACGTGTTCGAGCCACTGGTCGGTGGCGTCGAAGTTGTACTTTTCCTTCAGGAGCTTACGGGGAGGGTTCGTGAACAACCACATGCCCTCGTCGGCCTTCAGCACGGCCAGAGACATGAATACCCCCGCCAATGAAGTTGCCATGATGTAACGGTTGGTCCAGTGCGTTTTCATAGAGAGTTTTCCTTATCCTGTCACTCTTGCAGAATCATCCTTCATTTCCTTGGTCTTGATCACGGTGGTCAGGCAGCTCGTTTGCGGCCGGCGGAGAGCGGAGCATCCAGCCCAGTCCGACGAGGGTCAATAACAGCACCAGAATGCCAAATGCCACCAAGCCGGGCAGATTCCTCTGCGGTAGCCGGATAGAAGTTCCCTCAGGTAATTCCTTTGCCGGTTCGATCTTGTCCCTATTCAGGTCGAAAAGTAATTGTGCATTGATGGATTTGCCTGGGGCTTGGTTGGCAGCGTCCTTGAGGTACCCGGACGATTGTATTTGGAATTGCTTATCTTCAGGGAGTTTCAGAATGGTTCCACTCGTCACCTTCGCGTATTGGGCGAGATATTGCGTGTTCAGTTCAGCAATTTCATCAGACACCGTGCTAACTTCCTTCTTCTGATCCTCCGAAAGCGTCTCTCTGCTCAAGCCCAACTCGTCCTTAGCGAGCTCGGAGTAAAGTTGATCCGTTGGTTGATTCTGCTTTACGACAAAGGTCCGATATTGCCAAAGACCCAGGGCCTTTGGAATCTCATCGCTGAAAGACAGAAACGCGATAAGCACGCCGGCAATAGCGCCCCCAGCGATGTAACCAGTGGAAAGCAGGACGCCCGGGCTTGCGTCCGACTCGGTCTCCGATCGAGTTGCGCCGCTCGCCGTCTTGCCCCATTTATCCGCCACGTAGCGTACCAGCCCGCCGGCAAAAATCGGCGTCGACGAAGAGAGCGGCAGGTAGACGCCGACGGCGAAGGGAAGAGAGGGCACACCAGAGAGCTCCATGACCACGGCAATCGACACACCGAGAAGAACTAAGGCCCAGGGTAACTTCTGCGTGAGAATGCCATCGGTGATAAAGGCCATCAGCTGAGCCTTGGGCGCTTTGAAACGTGGCACCTCGGTGCCGTCGGGCCGGCGCGTCAGCCTGCCGTTGATCCCCGGATCGACGAGATAGCGCACACGTCCTTTGTCATCGACGAGATATTTACCGGCAGGTGCCTTTTCCGGATTGCCTTCGGTCGCCTGCCAGACATGGTAAAACGTGTCGTCGCCTGGCGCCTTGGCTAGGTCTGGAAGGTTGCGGACATCGAGTGGTTGAGCCAGCTCCGGGAGATCCTTGGGCGAGCTGGAATAAACCGTGTAGGCCTGATTCAGTTGAATGAGGATCCAGCCAATGACCAGGGCAGACGAGAGTGCACCAAAAAGTATGGCCAACTGTTGCCATTTGGGGGTGGCGCCGACGAGGTAGCCGGTCTTCAAATCCTGGGATGTAGTACCGCCATTCGAAGCGGCGATGCAGACGACGGCCGCGACCGAGAGAGCCGCCAGCCGATCCCCCGGCTTTGTCCATCCGAGGAGCAAGAAGATGAGGCAGGTAAGAAGAAGCGTCGCGACAGTCATGCCGGAGATGGGATTGGAAGAGGAGCCGATTTCGCCGGTCAGCCGAGAAGAGACGGTCACGAACAGGAAACCAAACAAGACGATCAAGACCGCGCCAAGGGCGGCGCCAGTCGGATGGGTGAATAACTCGGGAACCCAGTCGAAAAGACGGTGCAAGGGAGTGGTCAACCAAATTGCAAAGACCAACCCAAGAGCGCCCGCACCAACGATCCACAAGGGGAGATCACGATCGGTGCGCGCCCCGGCACCATTTTCCCCGCCACCTTCGCGTCCGCGGAAAGTACGAATATCGCTGAGGCCGGCCTTCATCGATGACAGTATTAAAGGTAGAGCCTGAAAGAGACTGATGATGCCGCCCGCTGCCACCGCGCCGGCACCGATATAAAGGACATAATCGTGCCAAATCGCATCTTCACTCATATTCTTGATGAGATGCTTGCCCGGAAAGATGGTAGTGGAAAGGCCGTCCCCGAAAAGGCGGATTGCAGGAATGAGAACGAAGGAAGAAAGCACACCTCCCGCGACCATGATGCACGAGATACGCGTGCCGATGATATAGCCGACTCCCAGAAGAGCGGGGTTGACTTCGATGGCCGGGACCGCTCCCTTGAACCAACTCAAGGAACGTGCAGGAATTTCCTTCCACAGCTTCAGGCCCTGCCAAAGGAATTGATAGAAGAAAGCGATCCCGAAGCCGATGAAGACCGTTTTCGCGCTTGAGCCACCTTGCTCCCCGACAATGAGAACCTCGGCACAAGCAGTTCCTTCGGGATATTTCAGAAGCCCATGCTGCTTGACAATGAATGCCCTGCGCAAAGGGATCATCATGAGAATGCCAAGCAAGCCACCCAGGACGGAGACAACCATGACACGCCCGATGTCCATCTCAAAGCCGAGCAGCATCAGGGCCGGCATCGTGACGCCCACTCCAAAGGCGATCGATTCGCCCGCCGAGCCCGTGGTCTGTACGATGTTGTTTTCCAGGATCGTGGCGCGGCGAACGAGGCCAATCTTGGAGAACGCGCGGAACAAGGTGATGGAGAGGACGGCGACGGGTATCGATGCCGATACAGTCAGCCCGACTTTAAGGACCAAATAGAGAGAGGACGCACCAAAGACGATGCCAAGGACTGCACCGACAATCACCGCCGGCCAGGTGAATTCGGGCATGCGGACCTGATCCGGCACATAGGGCTTATGTTCCTCCTTGGCCACATTCGCTGCCGCGGTTTGTAATTCCTTGGTCGGCGCTGTCATCGTCACGGCTCCCGCACAAGAACGTCGATGTGCTGTCCCAGGGGACGATTATAGTAATGCCACTTAGATTGGCTGTGTGCCGGGCAGAAAGCAAGCCCGGACGCGGCGGAATCGGTAAGAATCTCGGGATCGATATTCGGGGCGGAACCGGTTGCCGTCCGTACGCAACGCGGTTAGGCTACCAGTGCCCGTTTGCTCATTTGCCTTGGAGGTGCGGTCCATGGTTCGCTTGGGGCTTGTCTGCGTTGCTCTTTGGACGATAGCGATCATGTCTACCTTCCTCGACGCGACAGACGCCGCCGCCCCATCGATCCCGCCGCTACCTCCAACGCCCAAGAAGCCAGTCGCTGAAGAATTCCACGGCGTGAAGGTGATCGATGATTACCGGTGGCTGGAAACCGCTTCCGATCCGGCGGTCCAGCGCTGGACAAACGAGGAGAATCGACACACCCGCGCGATCCTTGAGCAATACCCTGCCTTCTCCACCGTGCACGAACACGTTCAGACGCTCATGACCCATCGCTCGCCCGGGTATGGCGCACTTCAATACTGCGGCGGCAAGCTGTTTGCGCTGAAGTCAGAGCCTCCGAAAAACCAGCCATTTCTCGTTATCATGCCCTCGGCGGACGACCCGAAAGCGGAACGAGTCGTGCTGGATCCCAATAAGCTGGATCCGAAGGGAACCACCGCGATCGACTTCTACGTTCCTTCACGTGATGGCCGGCTGGTCGCAGTGTCACTGTCGGAAAAAGGCAGCGAAGAGGGGAATGTTCATATCTATGAAGTGACGACCGGCAAGGAACTTGCCGACGTAATCCCACGTGTCAATGGAGCTACAGCGGCTGGGAGCGTCGCCTGGAACGCCGATGCCTCGGGTTTCTACTACACGCGCTACCCGCGCGGCGACGAGCGATCCAAGGCGGATCTCGATTTCTATCAGCAGGTGTACTTCCACAAGCTGGGTACGCCGACCACCGAAGATGCGTATTCCATAGGCAAGGAATTCCCGCGGATCGCCGAGGTTGGTCTGCGCTCGTCCGAGGATGGACGCTACGTGCTGGCAACCGTTGCAAATGGCGACGGCGGTGAGTTTGCACATTACCTTCTGGTGCCGGACGGGAAATGGCTGCAACTCACTCGTTTCGAGGATCAAATAAGTGGGGCGACCTTCGGGCCTGACCAGGCCCTGTACTTGTTTGCCCGGAAGGGAGCGCCCCGCGGTAAGATCCTGCGCATGCCGCTTGCCACGCCTTCTCTGTCGGAGGCGCGGACCCTGGTGGCCGAGACTGATTCGGTGATCGAAGGAGTGGTCCTCAGTTCCACCGGTTATACGGCCAACTTCGTGCCCAGCCGCACCCGCCTTTACGTGGTCGATCAGGTTGGCGGACCTTCACAAATTCGCGTATTTGATCATGACGGGAAACTGCTGCAAACTGTGCCGACCAAACCCGTTTCTTCCGTGGGTCAACTCCTGGGTGCTCGCGACGATGAACTCCTCTTCCATAGCGAGTCCTTCATTGACCCACCGGCGTGGTATCGCTTTGATCCTGAGACTGCCAAGGTGACGCGCACAGCGCTTTTCCGCACCTCCCCGGTGGAATTTCGAGACGCGGAAGTGGTTCGCGAGTTTGCCACCTCCAAGGACGGCACGAAGGTGCCCCTCAACCTCATTTATCGAAATGGTACCAAGCTAGACGGAAGCAATCCAACGTTGCTCACTGGTTACGGCGGCTTCGGCATCAGCCAGTCGCCGCGCTTCTCGAGCCTGCGACGCATCTGGCTAGACCAGGGCTGCGTCCTGGCGATCGCCAATCTGCGCGGCGGCACGGAGTACGGCGAAGCATGGCACAAGGCCGGCAGCCTGAGCCACAAGCAGAATGTATTCGATGATTTCGCTGCCTGCGCGCAGCATTTGATCGATCGCAAATACACGAGCCGGGATAAACTGGGTATCCAGGGCGGCAGCAACGGCGGCCTGCTTATGGGGGCCGCGCTAACGCAGCATCCCGATCTTTTCCGCGCGGTGGTGGCCCAGGTAGGGATATTCGACATGCTTCTGCATGATCGCCACCCTAACGGCGCATTCAACGTGCCCGAGTATGGGACGGTGAAGGACGCGCAGCAGTTTCAGGCAATCTATGATTATTCTCCGTACCAGCACGTCAAGGATGGCACGGCCTACCCTGCCGTGTTCTTTCTCACGGGCGCCAATGATGGCCGTGTAGATCCCGGCAACTCGAGAAAAATGGCCGCTCGATTGCAAGCTGCTACGTCCTCGAAATCGCCAATTCTTTTGTTGGTCAGTTCCAGCAGCGGTCACGGCCCCGGCATGGGGCTCAGGGAGGCGGTCGATCATCAGACCGACATTCTCGCGTTCTTCTTTCAACAGCTTGGAGTATCGTATCCGGCCAAGACGGCCAGCGGTCCGTCGAACCCTTGAGCATGCCAAGCAGTTGTCGGCTTCAGTGCTGTCCCTCACACGAAGGCGGATGTGATTGGCACGGAATCGCTCTCTACACAAATTCTATGCCACGGGCTCCCTCCCGAACTTCACCGATCAGATAGGCTGGGATGCGATGCTCTTGCAATTGTCTTTGGATGCTTTCTGCGAAGAAGGGGCGGACAATCATCACGAACCCAATGCCCAGATTGAAAACTCGATCCATCTCGACCTGCTCGATGTTGGCCAGTCGCTGCAGCCAGGCGAACACGGGCGGCATCGGCCAATTGCTGCGGCGCAGGAAAACATGCCTGTCCTGCGGCAAGATCCTTGGGATGTTATCCACGAGTCCGCCGCTGGTAATATGTGCCAGGCCACGCACAACGCCTTTCTTGATCGGATAGTGCTGTAGGGTGTGCTTGATCGCGCGGACATAGATGCGGGTCGGCTCCAGAAGCGCGTCGCCGACCGTTCGGCCAAGTTCCGGGACGAAATCGTTTACCTTCAGGCCGGCATGGTCGAATACGATCTTGCGCGCTAGACTGTAGCCATTGGAGTGAAGGCCGGTGCTGGCCAAACCTAGCACGGCATCGCCCGGCTGAATGCGGCGACCCGTGACGATGTGCTCGCGTTCGACGACACCCACGCAAAATCCTGCCATATCGTAATCGCCCGGCTGATAGAAATCTGGAAGGATTGCCGTCTCGCCGCCGGTCAACGCGCAGTCCGCTTCCATACAGCCATCGCTGATCCCCTTGATGAGCTGGTACGTCAGCGCGGGGTCATCTTTCGGCATCGCCAGGTAATCGAGGAACATGAGCGGTTCGCCACCCGTGCAAAGGCAATCGTTGACCGACATGGCCACCAGATCGATGCCAACCGTGTCATGCCGGTTCATCAGGCCGGCCACCTTGAGCTTGCTGCCGACGCCGTCTGTGCAGGTGACCAGGACGGGATGGCGATAATTCTTGGCAAATAGCCGGCTGTTATAGTCGAGGCTGAACAAGCTGGCGAACCCGCCGAAGCCGTCGAACACGCGTGGCGTCTGCGTTCGCTTCAAGAGCGGTTGCATGCCGGCAAGAGTCTTCTTGTATAAATCGAGATCTATGCCCGCGTCGCGGTAGGTGAGTCTGGTCATCGGTGCGAATTCGGAATTCCAGGTTAATCCGGCGCCGGCTGGTCTCTCGGAACGCAGCCTGAAGAGCATCGCCCTGGTGCATACATGCACGGGCAATGACAGATTACGGACAATCGCGTCACTTAGGAGAGGGAAAGTTGAGGTGATCCGACCAAAACATGAACGGCGGAGGTGTTCGAGGCAGCCGATCGTCTGGAATATTACGCCTCTATTGTCGGAATCCTATTTTTTGCTACCGGCCTGGCTCGCAGCGAATAGATTTTGAGACATGTCAGGGTGTTGATCAAGGTACCATACGAGTGCCGAGAAGAACATCTCCATTTGGCCGACGCACTGCTCCGCTAGATTGGGCGCGGACCTGCCGAGAATGCGCGTAATCAGCGTGGCGGCCTTACCGTCGGTCTGAACAAACACATAAACTTGATGATAGAGAAGTGTTCGGCCGGTTTCGTTCTGATGTTGGCCGTGGCGGAGCAGTGCAACGATGTGCACCGGCACGGAAGGCAAGAGCAGTCCGGGGCATACCTGGCCTTCGGCGTACCAAATCCTTTGCGTTGCACTCTTGTGAATGGTCTGCCAGCGAATTTCGCTGCCATGTCCGTCGGTCCAGGCAAACACTCCGTTGTCTCGTTTCGTGATGTCCGAGCACTTGGCCCCTAGTCGCCGCCATGCTACGGCGCCACGGTCTGGGTGATCTAGCAACCACTGGTAAATGGCGGAGTCGCCGGCGAATGCTTCGGTTGGGCCATGTCCAAAAAGCGTGGGCTGTTGCAGGATCTGGCGGACAGGCTCGCGCAACGCTTCCGGCAATTCCTCGATAGGAACTCGCTCTGCCAGGCGACGCTGAAGAGTGGACTCCTGCGCGGCTACGGTTCCAACACCTGCCCAGAGCACAACCGCGACCAGGCTGAGCCAGCCTATCCAAATTCCACGGTATGCCATGCGCCACCTCGTAGACAGAGTCTTCCCTCCTATTTCATCGAATCCCGGAACGCTCGACATGAGCGTTTTCGCGGATCGTAGTATTCATGTTGGAAATGGGGATTGCTTCGAGAGTATGGAAGGAAGTAAAAGGGCATGCGGCAGAGGCACCTGTCGATCACTCCGCCAGCTTTTTTCCTGGCCGTTTGAATTCTCTCCATTCGGGGTCTTATGGAACGGCGGCTCAGTTTTCGAGGCAAAGCGATCCTTCTCGGCATGGGGCTCAGCATTGCATTGGCCTTTTC
This sequence comes from Gemmataceae bacterium, assembly GCA_035296965.1. GTDB lineage: Bacteria > Planctomycetota > Planctomycetia > Gemmatales > Gemmataceae > DATGZX01. Next base: position 41,055 of record DATGZX010000197.1, on the reverse strand, counting down.
AGCCTGGACGGGGCGAGCGGCCCTCCTGCGTTGGTACTACCTCCGCGGCCTTGCCAGGGCAGGTGAAGCTGATCGACAGCTCTGGGTGCAACGCGTGGAAGGGTTGGACGCATCCGCGCTGCCTGGACTTATCGACTGTCTTGGCCGGAGCGAGCCACTTGTCTGTGCGAATGCTCAAGCCGCACTGAAACGCCTGGTCGCAGTTTGGGACAAATCCGATTCCCGTTGTTCTGACTTGTCCGAAAAGCTTGCGGCTGCGTCTCCCAGGCTCAGCACCCAAGGTCAACTGGTGGCCCTTGATTTGCAAGGGGTGTTATTGCATGACGCGCAAACGGAGCCGTCTAGACAAGCCTTTTTGGCGGCCTCGGCCCGAACGTTGGCGGCGTCGGCGCGCACACCGGACAAAAATGTTCGCCACCAGGCGTTACTACTCGTAACCGGCATTTTGGAACGCGACCAGGACCCGGAAACCCTGGGCGTTTGCATGGAAGTTACCCGTGCCTGTCTGGACGACGAAGCCCCAGAGAATCGAATCCAGGCGATACAGCTGGCGCTACAGTATGGCATGAAGCTGTTGGATTCCGTAGTCGCCCTCCTTCACGATCCTGTTCCTGAAGTCCGTCGCTTTGCCATGCTGGCGGTCGGCCCGTCCCCAAACGCGATCAATACTGACGATTTGCTGCCTTGGCTGCACGATGCCGATTCCGAAGTGCGACATCTCTGCGAGGAGGCATTGCGAAGCCGCGGATTACAAGAACGCCACCTACAACTAGGTCGGTTAATGACCGACAGCAGCCCGGGCACGCGGCTGCAAGTGTTGGACCTCATCAAGCATGCCAGCGACCTGGAGCCTGGAGTTTGGTTGCGTCGTTTAAGCCACGATCCGGCCCCAGCCGTGCGTGCCGCTGCAGCGCGGGCGGCAGGCGAGGAGAGTTCTGTAAATCTGGAGGATCGCCTAGAGCAGATGGCCCAAAACGATCCGTGTCCGACCGTTCGACAACTCGCGCACTATTACCTGTCGACTCAAAGGGGCAGGTCGCGCGGCGAACTACCCTAGCACGCAGAATCTCTTGCGCAATCGCGCCAATCTGCCTCGTTCCACTTTCAGTCACCATATCAGGACAAACAAATCAACGCGCAGAATGTACCGCGCAGGCTCGATGTAACGGCAATTCGACGCAATTCAGCTGATCGAGGGTTAACAAGCCGCGTGCCAAAACGATCAGAAAATGCAAGAAAGCGCACTTCTGGCTCTTGACTGGGCTAAACAGGACAGATAGATTGATAATGATGAGTTCTCAGGAAGGCGGGGAGTTCGTGCCCACTCCCAGCCACGGAACATGGACCAAACGCCGTCCGCCGAGACTCACGCCTGGTTCCTGCAGGGGAAGGGGATCTTCACCGGCGCGTTTTCTGCGTGCATCGCCCGAATCACCCAAACGCGTGGGAGCCAGATTCAGCAGGAGTTACTCTCGTCTCTACAATAAGGATAGGCGGCGATGCTAGTACTGTCCAGGAAGAAAAATGAATCCATTGTGATCAATAACGACATCACCGTCACGGTGGTAGAAATCCGGGGTGATAAGGTCCGCCTTGGCATTGTTGCCCCCAAGGAGGTTCCCGTGCATCGTCAGGAAGTGTACGATGCAATCCACGGCAAGCCCGACGCGGAACCAGCGCCTTCGACGGTTGTCGTGAAGCCCTTGGAATCGCAGAGCCACTAGGTTCACATTTGGACTCGGCTCTAAACCCCCCTCTGCTGCTACGAGCCCTTGCTTGTAGCGATTGAGGGGGTTTTTTATTTTTCCTTCCAAATCAGCCCCATTGCAGCTGCGCATTTTGCAGCACATCCTCTCGGGATTTCCAGAACTGCTCCGGGGCGAATCTCCCAACATCAATCTGCTTGCACGCTGTTTGCACGAAAGGACGCCGCCGGGGTGATCGTTCCAAGAACTCACACTCACTCCTTTTTCACGATCCCATACCTCCGCATCATTGCATTGAAAGTTTCGCGAGCAACACCGAGCAAGCGAGCAGCTTGCGTAATATTTCCATCCGTTTGGCCAAGAGCCCGATGAACTGCCCAGGCTTCGAGCTTCTTCAGATTCAGAGGCGGCGACTCCGTCGTCAGCCCGTCCGTCGGAAGCAGGAGATCTCCTGCTTCCAGGATTTCGCGGTCGGACGATGCCACGGCATTCTCCAGTACAGCCCTGAGCTGGCGGACATTGCCGGGCCAAGCATATTCCTGCAGTCTGCGTAGGGCCTCTTCGGAGACCTTCGTCCGGCGGCCCCATTCGACGGCAAATCGGCTGAGGAAGGTTTCGACCAACTCGGGGATATCTTCAAGGTGCTCGCGCAGAGGAGGTACGCGTATCTCAATTCCCTGTAACCGAAAGTAGAGATCGCGGCGAAAACGGTTGGTTTCGACCTCTTTCTGCAATTGGCGATTGGTTGCTGCAAGGATGCGAACGTTGACCTCGATCTCCGATGTCCCACCAACGCGGCGGAAGCCTCTCCCCTCGATGACCCGGAGCAATCTGGCCTGGCAATCTAGAGATAGCTCGCCAACCTCATCGAGAAACAGAGTACCTTCATCCGCCTGCTCGAATACGCCTGCTCGATCGTGGTCGGCACCCGTAAATGCTCCCCTGCAATGTCCGAACAACTCTGATTCCAACAGGGCCGCGGTAAACGCCGCGCAATTGACGCTGACAAGCGGTCCCTCGCGGCGCGGACTTTGACGATGGAGGGCTAAGGCTACTAGCTCCTTGCCGGCACCACTTTCCCCGACGATCAAAACAGTCGAGGGACGTAGAGCAAGCCTGGCAATGCGCTGGCGCAGCTCCTGGAGGGGCGGGCTTTTGCCGATCAGTTCGTCCCCGGCTTGCGAATGCACTCTCAGCCGTGAATTCTCAGCCTCCAGCGTGCGGTGGACACGAAGCAAATGCAGGCTGTTCGCCAGATGCCCTGCTAGAATTTCCAAAAAAAGGGCTTCGCGCTCTTGGAAGGGCTTGCCCAATCTGTACACGTGGAGCGCCCCCAAAGGCGACTCGCCTGCTCGCAGCGGCACACAAATGGCGTCCGCAAAAGCCTGCAAACTGTCGTCATCAGCCGGAGACCGTGTTTGGGATTTTTTCCACACCGTGCGGCCCTGCTTCTCGACTTCCTCCGTCAGCCACTTGCTCAGGTGAATGTCAACCGCTGCCAGTCTTGGCAGGACTATCTTGGGGAGCGGGTTTTCCTTGTCGAGACTCAGGAAACCCGTGACGGTCGCGCCAAGTTGCCTATGCACGCTCTCCAGAGCCTGCTGTATCAATGGACGAGGTTCGGCAGCCTTCACCGCAGCCGCCATGAACCCGCACAAGGCCATGAGCTCATCTTGGAGGAGAACGGTCTTACCCGAAGGGGAGTCCATTGCGGAAGGACTAACATCCCACTGGGAACCTGTAGCTGGCTGGCGCGGCACGCCATTGCCAGCAAGCTCAAGGGAGAACCGCAGAGAGGTCTTGCCGACGTCGATTAAGTGCCCATCCCTTAACTCCGTCGGCTCCGTGATGACCTTCCCGTTGACGCGCGTCGTGTTCACTCCACCCTTGTCGCGAATGAACCATCGACCGCTTTCCCAGTAGATCTCCGCATGGTGACGGGACGCAGTATCATCACGCACCACGAGGTCGTTTTCGTGGTGCCGGCCCACGCGAAGCGGTTCGCCGGGCCGTAGTTCACAAACCTTGGGGTCGCCTTCGCCGGAGACGATCGTCAGATGGGCTCGCATAACTCCAGTCGCCTCCTGGGAGAGCCAGCAGCTCGTTGGGCTCGCGCTGCCGAGAGCCGTCGACCATTTGCTCGGGGGTCCGCTAAATCGGAAAACGACCTGCACAATCACCTGCGACTTGCTGCCGCCATTGCCTCGGGCCGACATCCTTCAAGTCGGGTGGCGCACGAGTGTGCTACTTTGCCTATTTTGCCTTCATTTAATCCTATGTCACGAAAAAAATCGACATAACGCCAAGAACGGAGCGCGCTCTGTCCCGGACTGCAGGCCCTCAAATTGAGGGAGAGGGCTGTCTGCAATTCCAGCTTTCAGCGTTTTAGTTGCTGCGGAGAGTGGCATCTCTGCGGCGGTCGGCGAGTGGCAGTATCGCGTGGCCGAGAAATAGCACGGGGAGTACACTCAGTCTTCATGAAACGGCATGTGAAGCCATTGGGGGAAGGTGCCTTTGATCTCCTGATACTGGGTGGGGGTATCACCGGCGCGGGTGTGGCGCTCGATGCCGTTCTCCGCGGCATGAAGGTCGCGCTAATCGACAAGGGTGATTTCGCGTCGGGCACGAGCAGCGTTTCGTCAAAACTCGTCCATGGCGGTCTTCGCTATCTCGAGCACGCTGCGTTCCATCTGGTCTATGAGGCGTTGCATGAACGCCGTTTGCTTTTGCGTAACGCACCGCATCTGGTTTATCCCCTGAAGTTCGCAATCCCATTTTATGAAGGGTCGCGGGTGCCGCCTTGGAAATGGCGGGCCGGACTGACCTTGTACGACTTTTTGGCTGGCAGGAGCAATTTGCGGCGCAACCGCGTTCTCAGCGAGAGGGATGCGGCGCGCGCATTTCCTTGGCTAAAGACCGTCGGCCTTCACGGTGGGGCTGTCTACTTCGATGCGCAGATGGACGACGCTCGTCTTTGTCTGGACGTTCTCCAGACCGCGGCGCGCTGCGGAGCGTGCGTAATCAACTACGCTGAGGCGTTGGCGTTCGAGCAGCAAAACGGCCGGATCGCCGGTGTCCGGGTACTCGATCACTTGAGTGGCGAAGAGTTCTCCGTCCGGGCCCGGCAGGTCCTGAACGCGACCGGTCCTTGGGTGGACACCGTCTGTCGATTGGCCGGCGACGACTCCGGACCCCATTTGCGGCCCACGAAAGGGGTCCACCTCGTCGTGCCCGATAGAGGATTGACCGCCGCATTCCTCTTACTTCACCCTGCGGACGGCCGAGTGTTCTTTGTCATCCCTTGGATGGGAAAAACGCTAATCGGGACAACGGACACACTCTACGATGATCGCCCTGAAACCTTAGCTGTTACGGCGGAAGATACGGAGTATCTCCTCGCTGGTCACAATCATCATCTGCAGCCTGCGCTTGCAGCGAAAGACATCCTGGGGAGTTTCGCGGGCTTGAGGCCGCTCATTCGAACGGAACGGAATGAACCCTCGTCGCTCTCGCGCGAGTTTCGGGTATTCTGGTCCCCCTCGGGCTTACTCTCTGTCGCTGGTGGTAAATACACAACCTATCGCCGGATGGCTGAGACCGTGACCGATATGATTGCCCGCCGCCTGGGGCGCCGGCGGCCGGGACAGACGAAAGGCAAGCGCCTTGATGGGGCGCCGGAGGCCTGCTGGGAAGAATTCCTGAGGAATGAGACGGCTTCGTTATGCGCCAAACACCGACTAGAAGGAAGAGTCGTTGTCCATCTCCTCCAGCGCTATGGCCGACGTGCTGCCGACGTTGCCGCTTATCTTAAAGGTAATCGTGCGCTGGCTCGGCCCATTATCCCAGGGGAGCCTGATATCTTGGCCGAATTCGTCTATCATCGCGAAGAAGAAATGGCAGTATTCCCGGCCGATTACCTCTTGCGACGAACTCGATTGGGGCTGTTTCATCCTGAAATGCTCCAGAAGCCCTTCGCAACCTGGGAGGGGAGCTGAGAATCGGCTCTTCCGTGGGGTTCAATCGTTGCGAGCATACCTTTTCGAAAGACGCGATTGGTTCTATCTTGGATGCCAGCTAGCCCATGCAGCCTCTATTCTCGGGAGAGATCCATGGCACCGGCAATGCTAGAGCAAGAATCATCCATGAAATCCTATGCCAAGGAGTTTCCCAGGTCACGCAAGCTTTTCGAGCAGGCGTGCCAGATCTTTCCAAACGGTGTCACCCACGATCTCCGTTATCTAGAGCCTTTCCCCATTTATGTCGAACGAGCAGAGGGGGCCTACAAATGGGACGTCGATGGACATCGTTTGATCGACTACTGGTCGGGTCATGGCGCGCTCCTCCTGGGTCACAGTCATCCGGCAGTTGTAGAGGCGGTCCAGCGCCAGGTGGCTCGTATGACGCATCCTGGAGCCTGCCATGAGCTGGAATTGGAATGGGGTTCGGCAGTGCAGCGCCTGGTCCCGTCAGCGGAGAAGCTGCGCTTCGTTTCCTCAGGGACCGAGGCCACACTGATGGCTGTCCGCCTGGCCCGGATCTTTACGGGCCAGCCAAAGGTTCTCAAGTTCGCCGGCCACTTCCACGGCTGGCATGATTCCGTCATCCCGGGCGCCGATTTGCCGACCGACCACCAAGTCCCGGGCGTTTCGGCCGCCGTGGCTGCAGAAACGATCGTCGTTCCACCCAATGACCCGGCAATTGTAGAGCGTTATTTGACGACCGACACCGGAATCGGCTGTGTAATCCTGGAGCCGACGGGAGGCCATTTTGGGGCCGTCCCCGTGGGTGGCGACTTCCTGAGGGAGCTGCGTGATTTGACGACGCGCCACAACCGCCTGCTGATCTTCGACGAGGTGATTACCGGCTTCCGCGTGCATCCCGGTGGAGCTCAAGCCTATTACAACGTGCTCCCTGATCTGACGACCTTGGCGAAGGTTTTGGCCGGTGGCTTGCCGGGCGGCTGCGTGGCGGGCCGTGCTGATATCTTGTCTGCCCTGGAGTTTCGTCCGGGCAAACCGAAGATGAAACATCCAGGCACTTTCAATGCGAATCCCTTGTCTGCTGCCGCTGGCATCGCGACTCTGAGGTTGGTCGCCAGCAGTGATCCTTGCCGGCACGCGAACGACATGGGACGACTGCTGCGGCAGAAACTTAACGCAATGTTTGCAGCGCGCAAAGCGCGTTGGGTAGCCTACGGGCAATTCTCCGGATTCAAACTCCTGCCTGAATACTTGGGAGTGCTGCCGACCGGTGACAGCTTCGTTCCTTACGGGGGCAATCTGGAACAGCTCGATGCTCCCAAGAATCCCAAGTTGGTGCACGCATTTCGCCGGGCGATGTTATTGCAAGGCATCGACTTGCCCGGATTGGGCGGCATGACGACGGCGGCGCACACCGAGCAAGATATCGAACGTACCGTCGATGCCGTAGCAGCGGCGATCGGCAATCACTGACGACTGACCATGATCCAGGATCAAGCCGGTCTGAATACCGGAGTCCTGATTTCATCGCGCCCCGCTACAATGAGTCAAGCAGTCGGCTGATTTACAATTCGGGAAAACCTGTGGTTCGTTGACCAAGCATGGCTGAAGACTTTTACGACATCCTGGGAGTAAAACGTAACGCCTCCGAGGAAGAGATCAAGCGTGCGTATCGCAAGCTGGCGCGCCAGCATCATCCGGACCGTAACCCAGGCGATAAACAGGCAGAAGCCAAGTTCAAGCAAGTTCAGGAAGCCTACGACGTCTTGAGCGACAAGACCAAGCGAGTCCAGTACGACCGGTTCGGCGCGGCTGGCATGGGCGGCGGTCCTCAGGGTGCGCGAGGTGGTCCCCGCGACTTCAACTTCCAATGGGGAGGAGGGCCGGGCGGTCAGCGCGAGATGGATCCGAACGAAGCCGCCGACATGTTCCGTCAGTTCTTCGGAGGGGGGGGCGGACCGGTTGACATGGAGAGCGTATTTGGCCGTCAACCCCCGCGCGGCGGGCGTGGTTTCCGGCCGCCAGCCGAGGAAGCCGTTGCGGAAGTAACGATTCCATTCGAAACGGCTGCACTGGGCGGCGCCGTCAATCTGGAGGTTGATGGCAAGGAACTTTCGGTCAAGGTTCCTGCTGGCGTGGAGGACGGCCAGTCGCTCCGTTTGCAAGGCCAGGGTCCAGTTGGGGGTGATTTACGCATCCGTTTGCATATCTCGCCGCATCGATACTTCCTTCGGGAAGGAAAGAACCTCGTGCTCGAAGTACCCCTGACCGTGAGCGAAGCGGTGCTCGGAACAAAAGTTGATGTGCCGACGATTGATGGAGCGCGCCTGTCGGTAAAGATCCCGCCTGGTTCATCCAGCGGCACGCGGCTGCGGGTTCGCGGCAAGGGGATTGCTGGAGGAGACCAATACATCCAGATCAAAATCGTGGCTCCTGCCGCCAAGGACGAGCGCAGCAAGGAGATAATGGAAGAGTTTGCCAGGCTGCATGCGCAGGATCCACGCGCGGGATTGTGGTAGACGAGAACGGAGCAACAGCGAAGACTTTCCACGCGGCGCTGAACTCTCATCTTCAAGTTTTGCGATGCGTCCAAACTCATGTCGATGTCACCCGAGCGATCGTTCGCATTCCGGCCGGCCGAGCACTTGCGTCGCCCGGTCGATTTTCGCCGCGTCTACGAGCGCAAGCGCTCAGTGAGTGATGCCTGGCTGATCGTGTACGCATGCAGCAACGCCCTGCCCTATTCGCGCGTCGGTTTTTCGGTGTCGCGAAAAGTGGGACCAGCCCATCACCGGAATCGGTTGCGCCGGCTGTACAGGGAGGCCTATCGCCTGACTCGCCACGAGATGGCAAAGGGCCTGGACCTCGTGCTCATTCCCCGGAGCCGGGAGGAGCCATCTCTTGAGGAATTGAAGCAATCACTGCCTCGCCTGGTAAACCAATTGCAGCGCAAATTAGCCAAGGAGGCCGGCCAATCATGATGGGCAGGCTCAGAGCTTGGTTGACTGCCGCGCTGTCGAGTTTCTTGATCTCCTGGGTGCGCTTCTATCAAGTCTGTTTGCGCCCACTTCTACCTTCCGTGTGCCGTTTTACCCCTAGTTGCAGTGAGTATTTCATCCTCGCCGTGAGAAAGTACGGCCCTTTGCATGGAGCGGGAAAGGGGGTCGGGCGTATTTGCCGCTGCCATCCCTGGAGTCTCGGAGGCTACGATCCCCCCTGAGGAAGAGTCGTTGCAGACCAAGGCCGCCCGGAATCGCCGCATAGAATAGATGATGCACCATGCCCTATCAAACGACCATCCGCGACGAACGATATACCTTCGCCGATCTGCGCGAAGTCTTTGCCAAGGCCAATGAACAGAAGTCCGGCGACCAGCTAGCCGGCCTGGCGGCAGGCACGGAGCGCGAGCGCGTCGCCGCGAAACACGTGCTGGCAGATATCCGCTTGAGCGAGATCATTGACCGACCGCTAATCGAGCCCGACCAGGACGACGTCACGCGTCTTATCTTGGAAACGCTCGATCAGGAAGCGTTCTCCTCCATCCGATCGCTAACGGTCGGCGAGTTTCGAGAGTATCTTCTCGATGATCAAATGGATGAAGAGACGCTCCGCCGACTTCGCTGGGCCATCACGCCCGAGGTTGCTGCCGCGGTGGCCAAGCTGATGAGCAACATGGACCTTGTCTTGGCCTCGGGTAAGATCCGCAACGTGACACGCTGCCGCAACACGATGGGGCAGCGCGGCGTGCTTGGCATCCGTGTTCAGCCGAATCACCCTGCCGACGACATTGGCGGCATACTCCTGGCTGCGCTCGACGGGCTCTTGTTCGGTTGCGGCGACGCCGTTATAGGAGTGAACCCTGCCACGGAGTCGGTGGATACTGTGGAGACAATTCTGAAGGGGTTGGATCGGCTCATCAGCGCGTGTGGCGCCCCGACTCAAGCCTGCTGCCTCGCGCATATCACCACACAGCTTGCATGCCTGGAACGGGGTGCACCCGTGGATCTCCTCTTTCAGTCTCTTGCAGGGACCCAGGCTGCGAATGTGAGTTTCGGCATCAGCTTGGAACTCTTGCGTGAAGGTCGTGACAGGATTCTGGAGCACCACCGCGACCGGGAAGTTGCCTGGGTCGGCAATCAGGTAATGTACTTCGAAACTGGTCAGGGCAGCGCCCTTTCGGCAGACGCCCATCAGGGCGTGGATCAGCTCACGCTCGAGGCTCGGGCTTACGGTGTCGCAAGGACGCTGGATCCCTTTCTGGTAAATAGTGTCGTCGGCTTCATCGGGCCTGAATACCTGTACGACGAGCGGCAGATCACACGCGCGGGTCTGGAGGACCACTTCATGGGCAAGCTGCTGGGTCTGCCCATGGGGTGCGATGTTTGCTACACGAATCACGCGGCTGCAGATCAGAACTCGGCGGACAATTTAATGCTGCTTCTGGCGGCCGCCGGATGTAACTATTTCATGGGCGTTCCTTGTGCGGACGACGTCATGCTGAACTACCAATCGACGAGTTACCACGATGCGGCGATGGTGCGCCGTATCTTCGGCCTGCGACCGGCGCCGGAATTCTCAACTTGGCTGCAGGAGCGAGAGATTTTTCGCAATGGAGAATTGGCCCCGGTGGAAGGCAAGGCCCGGCAACACTTGCTCGAGCGCTGCGAGTCTGTCCTGGAAACCGCCCGGGTGGAGCCATAAACCTTGAGCAATCTAGAGCCAGTACCAATTGGCCGGCCTACTGTTTCGGGTACGAGTTTGTCTGAATTGATGTTGGCGATCCGGGCCCGGACGCCCGCGCGAATCCTCGCCGGCCGAGCAGGCCCGGCATACCTGACAGCTACCCAATTGGAACTTCGTCAAGACCACGCGGCCGCGGTTGATGCCGTGCACGCGGAGATGGATCTGGACAAGGATTTTGGCCAGGTCTTCCTTAACAAGTGGGGGCTTTTTGAGGTGAGGACGTGCGCCGCTTCCAAGGCGGAGTTTCTTATGCGCCCCGACCTCGGCCGTCGTCTGAGTGACCATGCAAGGCAAGAATTGATTCGCCGTTGCCCGGCGGAGGTCGATTTTCAGATCGTGATTGGCGATGGGCTTTCCGTGGCCGCGGTAAGGACACAGGTTCCGCGCTTACTCCCAATCCTCATGGAAAGCGCGGTGGACCGAGGAAGCATTGGCTGTCCTTTTGTTGTTCGTTATTGCCGGGTTGGCGTGCTTAATGATATCGGCGAGTTGCTGAAGCCCGCTGTCGTTGCGCTCTTGATCGGCGAGAGGCCTGGCCTAGCAACTGCAGAGAGCCTGTCGGCCTACATGGCCTACCATCCGAGGACCGGCCACAATGATGCCAACCGCAATCTCATTTCCAACATCCACGCGCGTGGCATCGCGCCGGAGGATGCGGCCCAACGGATCCTGGCGTTGGCCGACAAGATGCGCTCGAGGCAAGCTAGCGGCGTCGCGATCAAGGAAGACTTGGTGAAGCCCGACAAGACACGAAGCCTGCCGCGTCTATGAAAAAAGGCTATGCTGGGCTCAAGACAGGTAGTGCTCCTGGCAGAGCAAGGGTCTTGGGCGGAAGAGGGTCAGATCGTCGTTTCCCATCTTGCGGAGGTCTGTCATGCATCTGCGGAGTCTTCTCGGGGCAACGCTAGCACTCGGTCTCGCCAGCGTCTCCGCATCCGGCCAAGTCGAGCCATCGTGGAAACTGAAGGAAGGGGACCAGTTCTTCTTGCAAACCAATAACCAACTCAGGCAGACGACCAAGATATCCCAGGAGACCGTCATCAGTGAAGATACTCTGACCGTTGAACGATTCAAAGTTCTAAAGAAAGACGCGAATCGCCTTGTATTCGAGAAAACAATTCTCGCACGAAAAGTGAAAAGTGGCGTCAAGGGGCCGGCGGCCGGCTCGGCGACGGAGAAGAGCCTCGACGAGAAGCATGCTGAAATCTCGAAGAAAATCGAGGGATCTGCGTGCACGATCACGATGGACGCAAACTTGGGCAAGGTAATCGATGTACAAGGTGTAGACGAGTTCGTCGCCAGAACCTTCGGCGACAAACCTGCTCTCGAAAAGACTCTCGCTGCCAGCTTGGGCGCCAGGACGGTCAAGGAGGAAGTCGAGAGTGTCTTCTGCGCGTTTCTGCCAGGCGTGCCCGTCAAGCCCGGGGATACGTGGAAACGCAAGACAGTTATCTCGTTTGGCGCCATGGGGGAATTCGCGGCGGACGGACGCTACACGTACCGGGGCGACGACATTTTAGACGGACAGTCACTGAACCGGATTGATGTGAAATGGGCACTGAACTACGTTCCCCCTGGCAAAAACAGCGGCCTGCCTTACACGATCAAGAGCGCTGACCTGAAAACTGAAAAGGCGGAGGGGGCGTATCTTTTTGACGCGACGACGGGCAGGCTGGTCCAGTTTCAGCGAAACGTTCGGGTCAAGGGCACGATTGAGGTGTCCCTCGGAGGCGATGACGCCGAGATGAATATTGAATCTCAGCTGACTACGACGTACCGGCTGCTCGGCAAGAATCCTGAGAGAAAGTGATCAATAGCGGCCGTGCGTCAGGCCTGTGGCTCATCACGATAGTCTTCGATCCCATCTGCGCCCCTTTGTGTCCCCTGCCCACGTAAAGCTGCCTTGGTGGAAGGCAAGAGCATGAAGACCAGCACAACGGCCGGATAAACCATTGCAAAGAACATGAAGAAAATGGCCGCATACATGACAAACTGCAACATCTGAATGAATGGTTGAAGGTTTGGTGCGGCCTTCGTTTGCTTTTCCATGAACTCTTGTATGACTTGTTGCGTCGCGGGTATGACCATGAATGCGAGGGTTACCTGCACAATTTTCGTCAAGATGCTTACAACAGAATAAAGAATTGCAAGGATCCGACCCCATGCTTTCATGTACAAGAGCGCGATGCCGCTCGCAATCATGGCGATGCTAAGCATCGGCGAAACCACGACTGCCCCCGCGACCGTGATGGCCTTGTAATTTGGCACGCGCTCCGCCGTCAACTTCTCGATCCTTTCCTGCAGCTCGGCTTGGTTGGGGGCCCCGGGCGCGCCGGCCGCCCCAGGCGGACTCATCATCGTGTTAAGCTTGTTTCCCATGGCAACTTGGAAAATTCCGCCGACGTCGCAGAGCAGCCCGATGCCCCCGAAGACGAGCTGCAGGATAGCAATGACCATGATCGGGGTGGTTGGTCGAGTTTTCGGCATCTATCGAATCCTTCATTTCATGACCGCGTAATCAGCGGTAGCCCTTCACTCTCTTTACACAGTGCAGTCTATTATCATCTTGTTTTGTCGGATAGTCCTGCCATGCGCCTGGGTCGGTTCACGTCGAACCGGATGCGAGCGATAGCGAAGGTCGAAAGACAGTCACTTTTCCCGGGAACGCGTGTTAACGAGCGCTGCCGCACTGACGAGGATCAACGCCGTGCTGAGGACCGCCACAACGAGGATGATCTCCGCGTCGAGGGAAAAGAGTCGGAACCAGGTCGGTTCATAAGCCGCCGTCACCATCCAGCCAACGCAAACGACTACTGCCACAAGAACAAGAGCAGTCAGTTGTTCAAGACGCACCCACCCTGAGGTCGCCGGCCCAGTATCCCGCTTGTGAGCCGACTCCCGAGAACTGGCACTCTGCGGCCGCGTTTCCATGTTCATGTGTCCTGCTAATTTTCTAGGCGTTGCGGGCGGCCAATTCCTCTGGTGCTGCTTTCTGGATCTGGCCGTAGCCGCGGAACCAGTAATAGCCAAGCCCCACGGCATATAACAGAGCAGTCAAGGGAATCACTTTCACGTCAATGCCGCTATAGACGTAAATGGCAAAGGCCGACAACAAGATCACCGTGAGCGGCAGCACGCGATGAACCGGGGCGCGGTATGCGACGAAGAGTTTGGGCTCGCGGCGTCTAAGCGTGAAGAGGCATCCCATCGCGAGGATGTACCAGATCAGCGCCGTCAGGGTAGAAACCAGCACGGCGACGTCGATCGCGTGCTTGAACCAACGGCTAGCGACGACGAAGCCTGCGGTGATCAGGCTGCAGACCAATAGGGCCGCAACCGGGGTGCGCCTGGTCGCGTGGACTTCACCCAGAAGGGGCGGGAGATACCCTGCCCTTCCCAGCGCGAAGATCTGCCGGCTCGTGCCGTACATGATTCCATGAAAGCTGGCGATCAATCCAAACAGGCCGATCATCACGAAACCATAAACGAGCGCTGCAGATTGCTTTCCAGCGGGAATGGAGCGGATGGCCTTGGCCAAAGGGTAATCGACCGATTCTTCCTGGCCCGTGGGGCTCACCGTCACGGCCAATTCCTGTGAATCGAGCGCGCCGCACGCAAACAGCCATGTCAACACGACCAATCCGATAAGCGTGAGCTGTGCAAACACGAGGCCGCGCGGAATCGTGCGGTGCGGCTCGTGCGTTTCTTCCGCAGCCAAGGCAACGGCTTCGATAATTACCAGCCACCACAGCGCGTAGGGCAATGCGTCAAGAACAGCCTGCCAGCCTTTGGCACTCGGCAGAGCGGGATTCTGCCAGACGCGCTGCCACGAGAAATGGCTGGCCGCCGCAATCCAGAAGATCACCAGCCCGAAGATTGCTCCGTAGGTCATGATCATCATGACCCTCGACTGTTCCTTCACTCCCCAGACGTGCAACAGGAAAAACAGCACGACCGTGGCGAGGCCTGCGCAAACCCGAACGTTGGGGTTCGGGTCGTTTGGATTCAACATGAATGCGATGTAGCCGCCCGTCGCCAGCGCCGTGGCAATCGTTGCAAACTGGCATTCCAGAAGCATGGACCAGCCCATGACGAAACCGAGCGAGGGGTCCGCGGTGCGCCTTCCATAGGCCAGCGGGCCGCCGGCAAAAGGCATGGCAACCGACAACTCCGCAAGCGCCAGCACCCACATGAGGTAGAGCAAACAAACGAGAAGCGAGGCGATAAGCATGGCCACAGGACCGTTGTCCCGTAGACCGAGGTTCCAACCGAAGTAAGCGCCGGAGATCACCACGCCGACGCCGAGTGCCCAGATGTCGAGAACGCGCAATGGCTTCTTTAGAGCGTGCTCCTGAAGATAGGCACGTTCCTCGGGTCGCAGTTCAGCCAGGTTCAGGCGGACTTCGGAGGCCACCTCCTTGATAACGTCCTCCGGATTGGAGGACGCGGCGGATAGTGGATCGTCACCCATCGCGCACCTTGCAGGAACAGGACCAGAAGACCAGCTGGAAGTCACACCCTAGCAACTCTGACAACCCAGAGCAAGTTCCCCGACCCTTGCAGGGAGCATTCCCGTTTGTGCAGCGTCCGAAAAATCATTTAACCGCGACCCGAAGGGGAGCGCGTCGACAGAAGGGGACCGGATCCCGTCTGTTCACGCGCTCGCCGCTGGCTCGCGGTTAAACGAAAAACGTGCCAACAGAAACGGGAATGCACCGACCCTTGCAGACCTGAATCGCGCTCGGCGAATTCCCCGGGAATAAAACATCGACATCGGGATCAAAACTATATGGCCGTGCGTGAATCTGCTGCTGGGGTTTGTGGGGCACGTTTGTAACGTGCCCAGACGCCGGCCGGCACGTTGAAAACGTGCCCCACAAATGCTGCCGAATTACGCACCGTCATATAGGAGGATGCATTTTCCAACCAGTGGACAGCTGAGATGGGCTACGGTTTCCTGGCCGATCTGATTGTGGCACTCCATGTCGCTTACGTCAGCTTCATCGTGGTCGGCCAGCTTGCCATCCTGATCGGGCTGGTCCTGCGCTGGCGCTGGGTACGCAATCCCTGGTTCCGGCTCAGCCATCTCATGGCGATTGTACTTGTCGCTCTTGAGGCCGTCTTCGGAATCGATTGTCCACTCACCGTCTGGGAAGCAAATCTACGGCAGTTGGCCGGGCAAGAGTTCTCTGGCGAATCCTTCATGGGCAGGCTGCTTCACTGGGTGATTTTCTATCAGGCTGCGCCTTGGACGCTCAATGCGATCCATATCGGTTTTGCCATCCTCGTGCTCGTCACGCTGCTGCTGGCTCCTCCGCGTTGGCGCCGGCGCTCCACGTCTAAAATCTCCTCGGAAACTCCCTTGCCTGCGCCGCCGTTAGGCAAGTAGGCAAGCACAGTTGAAGATCCGTATTGTGGAAAGACAATTGGGCTTGCCGCCACGCGAAAGTCGGGGAGGCCATGATCCGGCCGGGCCTCCAGCCGCGCGCTTGAATTATTGAACGCTGCGCAACTAATGCAACAAGGCGCATAACTCCCCTCTCCCTTGTGAGGCTGCTGAAAAAGGGGTCAGACCCCCTACGAAGCTTCACTCATTTCCCGCTTTCTTGAGGATCTACCGCACTTCGGGGAAGGGGTCTGACCCCTTTTTCAGCAGCCTCCTTGTACTCAAGGGAGAGGGGTCGGGGGTGAGGGTTTTAGACTCCTGAAGGTTCACTGAACCCCTCACGCCAACCCCTCTCCCCTGAGTACAGGGGCGAGGGGCCAAGAGGTGTGCATGATGCATTTCTTGCTCAGCACTCAATAAGTGGGGTCGTCTGCCAACCGGAGTTGCTAGCGGCAGTGGAAAATTGCTGCCATGTCGCAAGAGGTCCCCTGATTCATTCCCCGGTAAAAGAGAAACTTTGTGACCTGGCATGGCCCGAATCACTGCAAGGCGTTTTGGGCTAGGCTGTCGATAGCCTTTTTTCACACCTGTAGAGGCCTCATTCATGGCAGCGGTCACCGCCCCCAAAGACGAACAGTCACAATCGCTTCAGTTCGCCACGCTCGCAGACGCGCATCCGGGAGATGAAACGCGCACGGGCCCTGCCGGGCCCTCTGCCAAAATCGAGCAGTCGCCGGCTCCGACGAACGAACAGGCTGTGGCCGAACGATCGGCACTGGCGGACGCGGCACGTGAGAATTCAGCAACCGAGGTCATCCAACAGATGTCATCGCCTGCTCCCCTTGAACCAGAAGTGCTCACACTCGTCGATCCCTCCGTGGAGTATCCGGAACCAGAGGGCCATGTGGCGCCGACAGAGGCAATCGCACCGGTCGAGCGGGCCGAAGCCACAGATGTCAAGCAACACGAAACCCGCATGCCGTCGATTCCGCAGACGGCCTTACAGGTTTCCGAGACCCTTGCTGCAGTTGCGCCGGCGCCGCCCCTCAGGACCGACAAGAAAGTCACCGTTCCCGGCTATGAGATTCTTGGGGTCCTCGGTCAGGGGGGCATGGGCGTTGTCTACAAAGCACGCCACATGCGTCTGAATCGCCTGGTGGCCTTGAAGATGATGTTGTCGGGCGCGCATTCCAGCTTGGAGGAATGTATCCGTTTCCGCAGCGAGGCGGAGGCGGTGGCGAGTCTGAAACATCCCAACGTCGTTCAGATCTACGAGATCGGCGAGCACGAGGGGATGCCGTTCTTTTCGCTGGAATTCGTCGAGGGCGGCAGCCTGGCGGAAAAGCTGAGCGGCACTCCGCAGCCGCCGCGCCAGGCAGCCGAGCTGAGCGAGAAGTTGGCCCGCGCCATGTTCGTCGCCCACCAGGCCGGCATTATCCACCGCGATCTCAAGCCGGCCAACATCCTCCTCCAGTCAGACGGCGAGCCCAAAATCACTGATTTCGGGTTGGCGAAGCACCTGGACGCCCAGAGCGGGCAGACCAGGACGGGTGCTGTCATGGGCACACCCAGCTACATGGCGCCGGAACAGGCTGCGGGCAAGACCAAGGAGCTTGGCCCGCCCGCAGACATCTATGCACTCGGGGCGATCTTGTACGACGTGCTCACAGGCCGCCCGCCGTTCAAGGGCGAAACGGTCTTGGCCACTTTGCTCCTGGTGCAATCGATGGAACCGTTGTCTCCGATGCGCTTGCAGCCGAGCGTGCCGGCCGACCTGGAAACCATCTGTCTGAAATGCCTGCAAAAGGAACCCAGCAAGCGCTACGCGACCGCCAAAGACTTTGCCGATGATTTACATCGTTTTCTCGAAGGCAGGCCGATTGCCGCTCGGCCCATCGGCGCACCGGAACGCATGATCAAATGGGCCAGGCGTCATCCGTCCGCTGCGGCCCTGGTGGCGGTCAGCATGGGCGCGCTACTCGCCCTGGGAGTAGGCGGCCTGGTCTTTGCCCAGCACGAACGCCAGCGCGCCCAGGAAGCCGTGAACCTGCGCAAACAGGCAGAGGAGAACGCCCGGTTGGCCCTCGAGCAGGAGCGCCTTGCCCAGGACAACGAGGCCAAGGCGAACCTCGAACGCCAGCGTGCCGAGGTCAATTTCAAGCATGCCCGAGCGGCCGTCGATGAAATGCTGACCCGCGTCAGCCAGGATGATCTGGCTCGTGAACCACGCATGGGAAAGGTGCGCCGTGATTTGCTCCAGAAGGCGCTCCGCTTCTACCAGCGCTTCGTGCAAGAGAAGAGCGACGATCCCCAAGTCCGCTGGGAAACAGGAAGAGCACAGCAGCGCATAGGAGACATTCAAGAGATGCTGGGCCAGCATGATCCAGCCGTACAAGGTTACCACGCCGCGTTGGCGATTCTTGGGCAGCTCGCCGCCGAATACCCGCAGCGGCCCGACTTCCGCCAGGATCTGGCGGTGGTGCAGAATAATTTAGGTATCGTGCTGCAAGCCGCCGGCCAGAAGGATGGCGCAGAAGAGGCTTACCGTCAATCCTTGGCCGAGAAAGAAAAGCTGGTCGCCGACTTCCCCGAGGTCCCTGCTTATCGGCGCGAGCTGGCCAGCAGCTACAACAATCGCGGCATTTTGCTGCAGACGCGCAATCAGTTCCGCGATGCCGAGGACGCTTACCGCCAGGCCATTGCCCTGTTCACGAAGCTAACCAGCGAAGTGCCGGACTCGACGGACTATCAACAGGAACTGGCCCGGACATACGCTAATCTGGGAGTGTTGCTGCAAGTCAATCATCGGTCCCGGCAGGCTGAGGATGCTTATCGCCAGGCCGTCACGGTGCAATCGCACCTTGTCACCCAGTTTCCGAATGTACCGGAGTATCAAAAGGAGCATGGCCGCAGTCTCTTCAATCTGGGCGTGTTGCTGCAATTGAACGGCGCGCCGCAAAAGGCAGAAGACGCCTATCGACAGGCGATTAGCATCTTCGTGCGGCTGAGCAGTGAATTTCCGAGCGTGCCCGAATACCGCCACGAGCTGGCGGTCAGCAACAACAACCTGGGGAATCTGTACCTGGACTTGCGCCGCCCCAAGGCAGCGGAGGAGTGCTGGAACCAGGCGCGCTCTCTGCTCACCAAGCTGGTCGAAGAAGTGCATGGCGTACCCATCTATCGACAGGAGCTGGCGCGCAACCATAACGAGATGGGCATCTACCTGGCTTCCACCGGCAATGCTCGGGAGGCCGAGGCCAATTGGCGGCGGGCGCTGGCGTTGCAATCGGCCCTGGTTCTTGAATTCCCCCACGAGTCTGCTTACCGGCAAGAGCTGGCGCGTAGCCACGGCAATCTGGGCATCCTGATGGCGCAGCGCAACCAGCTCGATAGAGCGGAGGAGCATTATCGCAAGGCCCTGGGCACGCTGGACGAACTTGCCACAGAATTCCCTGCCGTTGCTGCGTACGCGGAGGAGTGGAGCGTCAACCAGAGCAATCTGGCAAATCTTCTCACCGCAGTCGGCCGCAAACAGGAAGCCGAGAAATGCCGGCGTGCCATGATCGCCCGGCAAGAAAAACTGGTCGGGGACTTTCCCAAGGTTCCTTCCTATGAAAGCGACTTGGCGAGGACGCAAAGTGTCCTGGCCCAAGACCTGGTTGACCGCGCTCAATTTGGACGAGCTCGCGAACTGCTCCGCAGCGCCGTGAGTCATCAGGCGCATATCCTGTCGTCCGCCGCGCCCGACAGCGCCTCTCTGGAATCCCTATGTTCCTACCAGCTGAGTCTTGCGGAAACCGAGATCGCCCTGGACGACCATGCCGCAGCGTCCGCCACAGTGACGTCCTTGCTGAGTCTTGCTCCCGCTCATTGGCAGAAATATCATCGGGCGGCCTGCGTGCTGGCAACGTGCGCCAGGCTGGCAGATCAAGATGCGAAGCTCTCGCCGGAGCAACGCCGGCAGTGGAACCGGGCTTATGGCGAGCAAGCCGTCGTCGTGTTGCGCAAGGCGATCGCAAATGGCTACAAGGATGCGTCGTTCCTAAAGAGCAATCCAGGGCTGGACGCCTTGCGATCGCGCGATGATTTCAAGGAACTGGTTGGTCGATTAGATGGGGCGAGGGCTGCCAAGAAGCCCTAGTGCGTGCTCAAATCTTGATTTTGGGGTTAGGGAATGGATTCGGAATCGCTGGAATTGTGTACATTTGTACACATGACATATGTCAGGGCGAGCTGCCATGAAGCCACGGTCCCTGTTTCGACATAATCAATTGTGGCATAGTCATTTGCGGGATGACCGTCTTTGTCAGACAAGTAGTCTGCCTGCCCCCCTTTACCATGACATAACCTGCCATTCTTCATTTCCGCCAGATGCTTTGCGTTTCTCTTTAGCCTCGTGCTCGGACCCCAAGAGTTAGCCTCGCAGATACACCAGCGGTGATTTCGGTTAGAGGCTCGAGGCTCATCACAAACTCCGCCATTCAAGAACGTGATTTGCGAAAAAATCCACGGCGTTTGCATATTATTCATACTGTGCGCTCGCAGCTCTTGGGCTGGATTGAGAAGCTGCGTGCTGCCGAAGCCCAAAGTGCATCCGACCGCAGGAAGGAAGGAGAGGACGAGATGGGTTTCACCATCACGCTTGTCCGATGCAGAAGGGACCAAACGTGAGCGCTTCTGCGATCATTCGTGCCAGCGGTCTCGTCAAACGCTACGTCACAGCCTCCACACCGGTGGAAGCGCTGCGTGGCGTCTCCCTGGAGGTGCGGCGTGGCGAACGGATTGCTCTGCTGGGCCGGTCGGGTTCGGGGAAATCGACGCTGCTCAACATCATCGGCGGGCTGGATCGCGCCACGGCTGGCGACATCCTGGTCTCGGGACAGAATCTGTCCCAACTTTCCAGCAACGCGCTTGCGCAGTACCGGTTGGCCACGGTTGGCATGATCTTTCAATCGTTCAACCTGATCCTTTCGCGCACGGCGCTGCAGAACGTGGAGCTGCCGATGATCTTTGCCGGGGGCATGCCGCGGGATCGCCTCGCCGCTGCCCGGCAGGCGCTCGAGGCGGTCGGCCTTGTCAACAGGCTCGATCATCGCCCGGCAGAGCTATCGGGCGGCGAACACCAGCGTGTGGCCATCGCGCGGGCCTTGGTGAATCAGCCGGAAATCCTCCTCGCCGACGAGCCCACCGGCAACCTGGATAGCGCCACGGCCGCCGAGGTCCTAACAATCCTGATGAACCATGTCCGCCAGCACGGGACCACGCTGATATTGGTCACCCACGACGAAGAGCTGGCCGGTCGCTGCGCCGACCGCGTTCTGCGACTCAAAGACGGACAGCTGATTTCGTAACTTTCCTTGCGGAGACCTTGACCTATGCGCCTTGCCGACATCCTCTGGCTCTCGCTCTCCGCGCTTTACCAGCAAAAGCTGCGGACGCTCCTGACCAGTCTCGGCGTTCTCTCTGGAGGCTTTGTCCTGGTCTTCAGCGTCTCGATGGGCTGGGGTGTGCAGGAAACGATCGTTCGCGAGTACAGCAAGTATGCCGGGTTGCGGCAGATCGACGTCAGTCCGTCCTACGGGGCCCCTCCCGCGACGGAGGCAGAGGACAAAGTCGACGTAAAAGGCGAGATGAGCCCGGAGAAACGCAAGCGCCTTCGCCACGAGATTTACCGTCGTGATCACCAGAATGTGGTGCAAAGCGCCAAGACGAAACTGACGCCTGAGGTGCTGCAGCGCTTGCGTGAGATCCCGCACGTCAAATCCGTGACGCCCGAGATTTATCTCAACGGCCGGGCGATCTTTCAAAAGAAGGCGGACGACGCGTTCGCACACTCAGCTCCTCCCGAGAGCAAAAACCTGAGGGCTCGCGTGGTGGCCGGCTCATTCCTGGACTCCACGGATGGCGACGCTGCGGTCGTTTCCGAATACCTGCTCTATCATCTGGGTATTACGGACGAGAGCGCGATTCAGGCTGTGCTAGGCCGGACGCTGCGTGTGGAATACAGAACAGGAGTAAACAAATCTTATTTTTTAAGAATGCTGTTCAACCTGGGCGAGGACAAGGTTGCCGCTGAAGACCAGGATTTGTTCGACAAGGTGCTCAAGCAGCTGCCCAGGGCTTTGGACAAGCTCGATTTGAAACCGGCTGAAAGGGACTCCCTGAGGAAAGCCTTGAAGCCGTCTGCAGCGTCGCCCCGAGCCGAGGAGAAGATCTTCGCACGCGACTTCACCATCGCCGGCGTACTGCGCGGACCAGCCAAGGAAGATCCCCGAGGCTATCGTGAATGGTGGGCGGAAAACGTCGATGTTGTGCTGCCCGTGCAGACCGCGACAGATTTTTTCTTTGAGGTCTCTGCCAATCGCGAGGGCGGTGTGCCGCGCGCTCTGGTAGAGACAGACAGCCTGGACAACGTCAAGGAAGTGACGTTGGCGATCCGCGACCTTGGGCTTGAAACTACCTCTCTTCTGGAGCTTATCGAGCGAGAGCAGTTCATCTATCTCCTGCTCTTCGCCGCGATGAGCTGCATCGCGATCGTGGCCTTGATGGTGGCGGCAATTGGGATCGTCAACACGATGCTCATGAGTGTGCTGGAGCGGACAAGGGAAATTGGCGTGATGAAGGCCGTCGGCGCCCGCCATGGCCAAATCCAGGCGATATTTTTGTTGGAGGGCGCGCTAATCGGGCTGACGGGTGGGCTGCTCGGTCTGCTGGTCGGCTGGGCCTTATCATTGCCCGCCGATAGCTGGGCGCGATCGCTGGTTTCATCCAGAATGAAGCTCGACTTGCAGGGGTCCCTCTTCGTCTGGCCGGCTTGGCTGCTGGTGGGTGCGCCCCTCTTCGCGGCCCTGGTAACCACGTTAGCCGCCGTCTACCCCGCCCGCCGGGCTGCCCGCGTGAACCCGATCACGGCCCTACGGCATGAGTGACAATCGCCTGCGAGCGCCCGATTTACAGCGCAGCGGAGCCGCCTGGACAGGGTAAGAGCAGGGTGCGCGCCGCGGATAATCGCCGGATCGGCGCAAGAGCGTGGATCTGACCAGCCTGCCAATTTGGCGTTTTGCTTGATCCGTCGTTCATCTGACGCGGCCCGTTCTCTTCCATCGCTGGAAGGGGTATAATGCAACGAGTTCATGATCTCACAAGGGCGAAGGTTTGAGGGACGGGTGCACAGGTCCGGGAGATTCGGCCATGAAACGCGCTCTCCTCGCGGTTGCGGCGGCGATTGCATGTCTGCCCTGGCTGGCAGTGGCGGAGGATCCTCCTCCAGCGAGTGGACCTGACACGTCTGCCCCGGCCCTCAGCGATGTTCAGGACCTTGTTTTCCTGGGCGATACCCGTCCCGTTTATATTCGCCTGCACATACGTGTCGACGGCAAGCCTCTCCGCGTCGCCTGGGAAGAATTCCTCACCAGTCTCTTTCAATATCTCGACACCAACGGCGACGGCGTCTTGAGTCAGGCGGAACTCGAACGCGCGCCCAAGCCGGCCACGTTGATCCAGATGCTGCGCGGCAATTACTCCAATCCCAACGTCCCGAAGGATCGTCCAGCCATGGAGCTGGGTATCACACTGGTGGGGGGCAAAGTGACGCGCGACGGCCTGGCCAATTACTATCGCATCTCCGGCGTCGAAGCATTTTATGCGCTCATCCGCGACGAGACGAGCCACGAAGAGGGGCTCACGGATGTCCTGTTCCGCGAACTCGACGCCAACAAAGATGAAAAACTCTCCAAGGACGAACTGGTCAGAGCCGCGACTGTGCTGCACAAGCTTGATTTGAACGACGATGAGATGATCAGCGATGAAGAGCTTTTGCCGAGTTCGAACGATATGATGGCAAACGGCGCCATGTCGCAGCAGGAGAAGACGGTCGTGCTGACGGACTCTTCCGCTTTCATTCTGCTGGGACCCACGGATTCTCCAAGCCGTGTAGCCTATCCCTTGATCAGCAAGTACGACAAGGACGACGACCAAAAACTCAGCCGCACCGAGATCAATTTGGAGAAAGCTGTTTTTGACCAATTGGACGCGGATCACGACGGTTTCCTGGACGCCAAGGAGCTGGCGAGCTTTCTAAAGTCTCAGCCGGTGGATGCCGAGGTGACGATTCGACTTGGCAACGTAACCGAAGATCAGGTTCCACTCGATTTCAATGGGAACGTCGCGGCAGTTGCCAATGCTGCCCTGCGCAAGCTCGACAATGGATTTCTTTCGATGACCTTCGGAGACGCGCTCGTCGAACTCGGGGCCGAAACGGGAACGGCTCCCGCCTATAAATCGGCCAGGCAGATCATCCTGGCGCAGTATGACGCCGCGGATGAGAAGCTCAAGAGAGGATTTCTCGACGCCAAGCAGGCTGATCGGGATCCTTCCCTGCGCGGGTTGTTTCAGCAGGCCGACCGTAACGGCGATGGCAAACTGACCCGCGAGGAGCTGGTCACCTATGTCGACCTGCTAGGCAAAGCGGTTGGCAGTTCCGCCGTGCTGCTCGTAACTGATCACGGGCGCAGTTTGTTCAGCCTCATGAACCCGCACCATGACGGCAGGCTGCGTCAGCGCGAGCTGCGCTCGGCTTGGACGCGGGTTCAGCCATGGGACAAGAATCACGACGGATTTCTGGAGCGGGAAGAGCTGCCGCATCAATTTGACATCTATGTGAGCCAAGGACAATCTGGAGGCGTGATTCCCGCCGCAGCCACCATGGCACGAGCCAGGACGGAGCGGCGTGCCGCGATCTCCAAGGGGCCGCTTTGGTTCCAGAGAATGGACCGGAACGGCGACGGTTATGTCTCGATGCGCGAGTTCCTCGGCAGGAAGGAAGAATTTCAGCGAATCGACAGCGATGGTGATGGTCTCATCAGCCCTGAGGAAGCGGATCGGGCCGAGGCCAAGCTCAAGAATCTAGGCGGCAAGCAGCGCTGACAGGCTGCTCGTCCCAATCTTGCCTTCTCCTGGATATGATTGGCAGTTGTCCCTCAAGGTACGGTAATGCAAGAGAAGTTGGATCTCGTCCATGGGCGGGGGGCCGGACACAACCCGGCGAACCGATTCGAGCGAGTTTTCTATGAAACAGACCCTGAGGATGTAGAGCCGGAGAGCCCAGCGCCTACCACGCAGTTTTACAAGGACACTTCGCGCACGATCATCGTCACAAATGACAGCCCCGATGTTGGTTTCGATGCCAGCATCAATCCCTACCGCGGCTGCGAGCACGGCTGCATCTATTGTTACGCACGACCCACGCATGAATACCTGGGCTTCTCCTCCGGACTCGATTTCGAAAGCCGAATCATGGTGAAGGAAGAAGCACCGGAGCTGTTGCGCCAGGAGCTGTCGTCGCGCAAATGGCAACCACAGGTTCTGTCGCTAAGCGGCGTGACGGATCCCTACCAACCCGTAGAGCGTCGGCTGAAGCTGACCCGGCGCTGCCTGGAAGTCCTTGCCGAATTTCGCAACCCGGTCACGATCGTGACCAAGAGCCGCCTGGTGACCCGCGATGCGGACTTGCTGGGTGAATTGGCCAGGCATGATGCGGCGGCTGTCTTCTTGTCCGTGACCTCGCTCGACGGCAATTTGAGCCGGGTTCTGGAGCCGAGGGCTGCACAGCCAAGTGGCCGGCTCAACGCGCTCGAAGAGCTGGCGCGGGCGGGCGTCCCTACCGGAGTAATGGTCGCGCCCGTCATTCCAGGACTGACCGACCATGAATTGCCGGCGATCATCAATGCAGCCGCGAGTGCGGGAGCTCGGTTTGCAGGTTACATAACCATCCGCCTGCCTTTCGGTGTCGCTCCTCTTTTCGAACGCTGGCTGGAACAGCACTTTCCCGAGAAGAAAGACAAAGTACTTAGCCGAATCCGGGAGATCCGCGGGGGGAAGCTGAACGACCCACGCTTTGGCTCAAGGATGAAAGGTGAAGGCACGCTGGCGACGGCCATTCACGATCTCTACACACTTGCCTGCCGCAAGGCCGGAATCGGTGGAGAGAGACTTCAGTTATCGACCGCGTTTTTTCGGCGTCCCGGCAATCAGCAAGGGCTTTTGTTCGATTAGGAGAGTGGGCAATTGTGATATAATAGTTAGTGTCAGAATAAGAAGCTTTTTCTAGGACTGTGTTAAGAGTTGGAGGGGAATGGACTTTATGCGCTTTTTCTGTTGAAAACCGCGCGGCCCGCGCGTAGACTAGGCGTAAAATTGGGACAGTTCTCATGGCTTGTGGACGAGAAATAAAAGACATAGAGAAGCAGTCCCCGCTTTTGCCGATGTCTGAGGGGCTCGGCAGAACACCAAGAGATGCATAGACTTGCGACAGCTTGATCCCCTTGACCCCTTCGCCCTTTCTCTCTGCGGTGCCGGCCTGGTCTGGATCGTTGGGACTCGACTCTTAATATTGGTCTAGATCGGAACTAAGACACTCTACTGCACCCCGTAACGCTTGGATCCTTCTGAGTTCCCGGGGCCGGAAGCCGATGAGACGATAGACAGTCTCTCTGCTCACAATGGGGTGGGGCCAAACCCGATGAAACTTAGTCTTATCGTTCTGACGCAGGGGAAATCGGAAGGGAAGAACATCCCAGTCACGATGCCCCAACTGCTCATTGGGCGTGATCCCCAATGTAATTTGCGGCCCGCAAGCCCGCTGATCAGCAAGCGGCACTGCGCTATCCTGATCAAGGGGAAGCAAGCGTTCGTGCGCGACTTCAAGAGCACAAACGGAACGTTTGTCAACGACGAGCAAATCACGGCCGAGCGGGAATTGACCAACGGCGATCAACTGAAGGTCGGACCACTCCTGTTCCGTGTGTTGTTGGAGACAGAGACTCCCGTTGACAAGCCGACCCCCATGCCGCCGACGAAAGCGTCCCCGACTGGCGGCGAGGAAGATGATGCCGCCGCCCTGCTCCTCTCCTTGCAAGAAGGAACGGAAACTAGTGGCTCGAGCGATACTGCCATCGACAGCGCTGCGATCGCGAGCGGCAGCACGATAATGGAAATGCTCCCAACTCCTGAAGGGGAATCGTCGAAAGAGGGCGAGAAGGAGAAGGCAGAACCAGATAAATCCAAACCCGCCAAGACGCTTTCCGCCGACACCTCGACGGCAGCCAAGGCGATCCTGGAGAAATACATCCGGCGACCGCGCGGCGGCTGAGCATTCGCGCCTTTTTCTTGACCCTGAGAGCGTTGCGGTTGCCGAACTCTGCCAATGCTCTGCCATTTCCCTCTTGCCGAAATTCCAGCTTGCCAAGGCCACTCCCGAAAGTCTGTTCCACCCAGCCCGCCCGCGCAGCTCCCGGAACTCCCTACCGCCAAGCCTGCACTGCGATAAGGTCGAGGCAGTCACAAGAGTCATCAAGACCGGCCGCGCGCGACGTTTATTCCCAAGACTCTTGGAAAACTTCTGAAGAAGTGAGAGAGCTTGCTGAGAGCGAGCTGAATCAGGAGGTCTCTTCGGGGCAGAGAGACAGACCCGTCATTCAGCACGCTCCAACAAGCTGTGTGCGCCGATTAAAGAACGCGGCTAGCGCAAAAGAGAACCATCCCGAGCGTGGCGAGGAGCTTGCGCAGAATGCGCGCAAGGTGCTGACGATCAGCAGGTCCCAGCTGTTCGTACAGCCAAGCCGCCGCTGCATGATCAGCCAAGGCGCTCTCCTTGCCAACCAGGACGCCCTTATCCGTAAGGCTTACAAGAGTTGCCCGGCGGTCGGAGGGGTGCGCATGCCGCGCGACGAGCCCTTCAGCTTCCAGGCTGTCCACCAGCTTGGTAACGCTGCGCGGGGTAACGCCAAGCTCTGCACCCAGTTCGCTCATCATGCGGCTTCCCTGGCACTGCAAGGCTGCCAGCAATCGAGCCCGAGCCGGCGTTGTCCCTGCCTTGCCGATTTCCGACCAGACCCTGCGCGTATAAATCTTGCCGAATTCCGCCACCAGACGGGCCAATTCTTGAGCGTCGATCATGAATGCAAACCAATCTGCTTTCGTGAACAAAAGGCTTGACAGAGAAATATGGACCGGTACATTATGTACCGGTCTAGGGAATATTACACTAGGAGCAGGACCAACTCTTCCATGAGGAGTTTCCCATGAGCGACACGAGTTCGCAAGTTCAGCCCGTTCAGCACCTGCCTCAACCAGCGCCGGCTGCTGCCGGAACCGTTACTCTTGCAACTTCTCCTGCGGCGGCAGCGCGCTTGCGTCTCTGGCCTGCCGTGGTCATCATCGTGATCCAGTGGCTCGTCATCACTGTCCCAGGCTGGATCAGGCCGGGGACGCCGGAACAGCTGGCCCTGATGGTGAATGGTGCTCCCCTTGGAGCGGCGGCAATTGCATTGTGGTGGTTGTTCGCCAGCCGGGCGCCCTGGAGAGACCGGCTGATGGTTCTTGGCTTTTTCGTCGTCAGCGGCGTTGCCATGTATCCTCTCTACCACGCCACCTTTAACTTTCGATATTACGGACCGATCGTCCGTGGCTTGCCGCTGGCAACGACATTCTGGATCGTTTGGCTCGAGGCGTCGTCGCGCCTGCGTTGGCCGCTGCGCCGGCTGGGAATCTTCGCCTCCATTCTGCTGGCCTGGTGTTATTGCGCGTGTCTCCGGGTCGATGGCGTCAACGGTGCGTTTGTTCCGGACGTAAGCTGGCGCTGGAGCCCCACTCCCGAAGAGAGATTTCTCGCGGAGCTGAGCGTCCATAAAGGACGCTGCTGCTCCCGCAACTACGGAGCCGGGCGGCGCCCAGCTGCAATTGCAGGCAGGCGACTGGCCGGGCTTCCGCGGGATCAACCGCGACAGCCGCTTGACTGGTGTCCGGATTGCCACGGACTGGAAGCGAACGCCGCCGCGTCAATTCTGGAAGCATGGCATCGGGCCGGGCTGGTCTTCCTTCGCTGTCGTTGGTGATCGCCTTTATACGCAGGAGCAACGGGGCCAGGAGGAGGACGTCGTTTGCTACCAGGCCGCCACGGGCAAGGAATTATGGAAGCATGGCGACGACACCCGCTTCTTTGAAACTATCGGCGGGGCTGGCCCGCGCGCCACGCCGACGTTTCACGACGGCCGGCTTTACACTCTCGGCGCCAACGGCACGCTCAACTGTCTCGACGCGGCGACGGGAAACTCAATCTGGGCGCGTGACATTCTCAAGGACTCGGGCCGCGGCAAGCCGCCGGAGTGGGGCTTTTCCTCGTCCCCGTTGGTCGCGCGCGGGATCGTCATGGTCTTCGCCGGTGGGCCCGACGGAAAAAGCGTACTGGGCTACCGTGCCGCCTCCGGAGAGCTTGCCTGGTCGTCGGGCGAAGGACGGGAAAGTTATAGTTCACCACATCCAGCTCACTTTGGCGGCCTGGACCAGGCGCTCATGTCGACCAACATGGGGCTCACGTCACTCGACCCGACTGACGGCCGTATCGTTTGGCACCACGACTGGCAGTTAGTACAGATGGCAGGCGTCGCTCAACCCGCTCTTATCAACGATTCGGAGGTCCTGTTCGGCAACGCAGGGCAAGGGTCGCGCCTCGTTAAACTCACTCAGGATGGTAGTAACTGGGCAAACAAGTTCCTCTGGGAGAAAACCTCCATTAAGCCTTATTACAACGACCTGGTTGTTTACGAGGAGCACATTTACGGCTTCGATGGGATGTTCTTCACATGCGTAAGGCTGGCGGATGGGAAAGGCTTATGGCGGGCGCGCGGCTATGAGCACGGGCAGGCGCTTCTGCTGGTCGACCAAGGCTTGTTGCTGATCGTCACGGAAAAAGGCGAGGTCGCCCTGGTCGAAGCGAACCCAGACCAGCATAAGGAGTTGGCTCGCTTCAAGGCCATCGCGGGCAAGACGTGGAACCATCCGGTCGTTGCTCACGGCAAGCTGTTTATTCGCAATGGCGAAGAGATGGCCTGCTTCGAGCTTCCGGTGAGTGATGACACCCTCGCAAGCAAGTAGTAGAGCGACTGGCCTTATAGGCTTGGACTAATTGCGCGCGAGGCCTGGCAGGGCCTACGGCTCCTTCGCGTCTCGCGCATAGACGCGGTCGCCCAACTTCGTTAGACTCGAATTAGGGAAGTACCTGAGTTTTGGTGCGTCTCGTACCTCAGGAGGCGACCGTGGATTCGACATCTCGACGCGGCTCCCGATTAGTCACCACTGCCGTTTGGGTGGCCCTGGCAGGCCTCCTTGTGGCCTCTACGGCTCCAACGCAGGAGCCGGGCAAAAGCAAGGACGATTCCGTAGATCGACTCAAGCGCAGCCTCCGGTCGGCTGCCAAGCGCACTGCCGACAGCCAGCGGCTGACCGAGCAGGAGATGACTCGGCAGCTGCTTGACGGCATCAAGAAATTGCAAAGCGAAGGTAAGCTCGAGGCGGCCAGTCGCCAGGCGGCAGACGTGGCGGCGCGCACACCCAATCCAGCGACCCAGGCCGCCAGCCGCCTCGCCGACACTACCAATCAACTAAACGCGAGCCGGCAATCCCAACAGGAGCAGCAACGAGGCGTCGCCGGCGCCTTGGCTCAGGCGGACAAGGCCACCATCATTCCCAAGGGCGATGTCGAATACCCCAAGGACTGGAAGGCACGCACTGCGAAGCGTTCCTCGGGTGAAGTCCCCACGACCGCGAAGGAGCAGAGTCTCCTGCGGGCGCTCAATTCGACCATTTCTCTCAAGTTTACAAACAGCCGGTTTCAGGATGTGATCGATTACATTCAGGATCGAATAGGACAGACCATCGTTCTCGACAAGACGGCGCTGGATGAGATCGGCGTCACCTACGACAGCCCCGTGACGCTGAACCTGAAGGAAGTCACGGTGCGCACTGGCCTGCATAAGATTTTGGGTGACTTGGGGCTGACTTACGTCATCAAGGATGAAGTGATCCAGGTCGTGTCGCCAACCCAGGCTGCGCATATGATGCGGACTCAAGTCTACTATGTCGGCGAACTGGCCACGAATGTATTCCAGGCAGCGGCCTTGATCGAGCTGGTCCAATCGACCGTCGCCCCGGAGAGCTGGGTTGCAAACGGGGGTACGGGCACCATCGCCTACGATCCCGTCCGCCACGCCTTGATCATCAAACAAAGCGCGGAATTCCACCCAGTTTTGGCCAGCGCCTTGCGTTGATCCTGCACGCGCTGCAAGTGGTCGTGGCCCACGTTGCATGCGCGGGGGCGTCTCATGAGACGCTCCTCAGCCGTTGCTCAGTGCCCGCTGTCGGATCCTCCAGGCTGCCATCTTGCAGATGAAGTACCAGATCGGTATAGGGCACGATGCGCGCGTCGTGGGCGACGACGAGGATCGTGGCCTCTTGTTCGCGTGCCGCGGCGCGAAGCAATTCAATCACCTGCTCGCCGTGCGCCCAATCGAGGGCGGCGGTCGGCTCGTCCGCGAAGCAGAAAGCCGGCTGCTTGATCAAGGCTCGGCCGATGGCGACACGTTGCTTTTCCCCTCCCGAAAGTTGCGCTGGACGGAGATGCGCTTTCTTGGCAATGCCCAGGCGCGAAAGCATCTCATCGGTCCGCCAGCGTGCCTCCTTGTAGGGAGCGCCTTCGCCCCAGCGCAGCACCATTTCCAGCTGTTGGCGGGCGGTCAGCGCGGGGAACAGGTTGTAGCCCTGGAAAATGAAACCGAAATAGCGGAGACGGAATCGTTCGCGGTCGCCTTCCGACATGGCCCACAGGTCTTCGCCAAACACCGTCACCTTTCCGGAATCAGGCTTCAGAAGTCCCGACAGGACGGAGAGCAAGGTAGATTTGCCGCTGCCGGAAGGGCCCATAAGCAGAGCAATCTGGCCTTGGTACAGATCGAGGGAAACGTTGTCGAGGGCCTTCGTGGCCGTCTCGCCCGTCCCAAACGATCGCATCAGATGTCGCCCGCGCAGCACGCGTTTGCCGCAGGACATATCGAACCTCCTAAATCAGATAGCACGGCAGCGAATTTGCCGCTTGGGCGAATGCTCAGAGTGGCCCCCGGGATACCCTGGAAATGCAGCCTCGCGCAAAGCCGCCAAACCGCGAAGCGCCAGTCGGGAATGAATTAATCGAGAAAAGATCTGGCAATAATCCAGATTGCAAGGCGATCAGGAGCGCGCTGAACGCGACCGCCAGGATTCCCGCCGGACAGCGATTCCGTTCGTGCCAGAGCGTTGCCAAGGAATACGACATGCAAACGGTCTTTCTTGACCTCTGTCGAAAAAAATTCGGTTACAAAGAATCAGGGGTTGATTGACATAGATGCTGGAACCTGGCGCCGCGAATCTATCGGACTAAAGGGCGAATTGGAAACCAGGCTCCGCACGAAGAAAACCAAGCGGAGAATGAGGAAAGCAAACGCAATGGGGCAAGCTGGAGTTTCTTTGCGCCCCGTCCTCAGGTAAATCATCGAGGCAGTAGTATAGCATTTTGGCAGCCCTGGATCAAGGGTTCGCCGCAAAAGGTCTGGTTGTCTTTTGAATAGCGTCCACTCACCGGTCCGCCACGGGCTTCGCCCGCCATCGCTCCTTGACCAGCCAAGCAGCTACTGGCCCTGTCCCGTACAATTCACCGGGGTAGCGCTGCTCGACCGAATGCAGGATTTCCATGCCGATCATCGAGGCTCACGGACTCACGAAGATCTATCGCGTCACGCAGAAAAAGGAGGGCTTCCTCCGCGCCGTGCGCAGCCTTTTTCGCAGGGAATACAAGGAAGTTCGGGCCGTCGATAACGTGAGCTTTGCGATTGAGCCAGGAGAAATGGTCGCTTTTCTGGGTCCCAACGGCGCCGGCAAGACAACAACCCTCAAAATGCTTTCGGGGCTCATCTATCCGACGCAAGGCTCGGCCCAGGTGCTCGGCTTCACGCCGTGGGACCGTGCCGACGAGTTTCGCCGGCGCTTCTCGCTGGTGATGGGCCAGAAAAACCAACTCTGGTGGGACCTGCCTGCGGCGGACAGCTTCCAACTCCATCGCGAGATCTATTCGCTGTCGCGAGCGCAATTCACGCGCACACTTGGCGAACTCACCGAGCTGTTCGGCGTCAGCAAGCTCACCGATCAACCGGTGCGCGAGCTATCGCTGGGCGAACGCATGAAGATGGAGCTGATCGCCGCCCTGCTCCACCAGCCGCAACTTCTGCTGCTCGACGAGCCGACCATTGGTCTTGACGTCGTAGCCCAGGCCACGATTCAGCGCTGCTTGAAGGATTACAACGTCCGCTATGGCGTGACGATGCTGTTGAC
Source organism: Gemmataceae bacterium (assembly GCA_035296965.1). Classification (GTDB taxonomy): domain Bacteria; phylum Planctomycetota; class Planctomycetia; order Gemmatales; family Gemmataceae; genus DATGZX01. Next base: position 8,044 of record DATGZX010000197.1, on the reverse strand, counting down.
CAGCCATTACATGCGCGACGTGGAAGCGCTCTGCGCGCGCGTGCTGGTCATCAGCCACGGCCGGGTGATTTACGATGGGCCGCTGGCGCGGATTTCCGAACAGTTTGGCAAGTCCAAGCTCGTCAAATTGCACTTCGAGAACGATGGCGTTCCGACGGATCTGGAGAGCTTTGGCGAGGTGACTCATAGCGAAGGGCCAGTCGTCGATCTCAAGGTCGAGCGTACGCGCGTTCCGGAAGTTCTGGGTGCGATACTCGAACGGTATACGGTCGTGGATATGAGCGTACAGGATCCGCCGCTGGACCAGGTCATTGCTCGCGTCTTCGAGGAGGCACGCGTTCAACATGAAGCCAGTAGCCAGTCCTCATGACGTGGACGATGCGGTTGAAGAGCGCGGGCGCGAAACGGAAGAAGACGTGCGCTCGATCAAGGAAGCGCGAATCGTTCGCATTGCGCGGAAGTACGGCAACATCCTGCGCGTCTCGCTCATCGAGCGCTTGACGTATCGCGGCGATTTCTTTCTCTCCACCATCTTGCGCTTCCTGCCGATGGTGACAACCATTCTGCTCTGGCAAGCCATCTACGCCGGCGCCGGGGAGAAGCCCATCGCGGGTTTCAGCCTGCACGAGATGATCGCCTATTTGCTGCTCGTCCACATAAGCCGGATGTTTTCGAGCATGCCGGGCCTTGCGGCGGGGATCGCGCGCGATATCCGAGACGGCCAACTCAAGCGATACCTGCTTCAGCCCATCGACATGCTTGGATATCTGGCGTCCTACCGCGGCGCTCACAAGATTGCTTACATCGCCACATCCTCCTTGCCTTATGCCCTTCTGTTTTTTCTTTGTCGCGAGTATTTCGACAGACTGCCGGATTTGCTAACCCTCGCAGCCTACCTGTGCTCTTTGTTCCTGGCATTTGCAGTCGGCTTTTTCTTCGAGGCAAGCATTGGCATGATCGGGTTCTGGTTTCTGGAAGTCACGTCGCTCTTGTACGTGGTCAATACGCTGAACTTCTTCGTGTCGGGACAGCTGTTCCCACTCGATTTGCTGCCTCCCTTCTGGGCGGCCGTCCTCAAGGCGATGCCGTTTCAATACATGGCCTACTTTCCCGCTGCCGTTTTTCTTGGCAAGATCCAGGGCGCGGATCTTGTGCGTGGCCTGCTGGCTGAATTCGTTTGGGGCGTCGTCTTCATCGCTCTGGCGCGCTGGCTCTACCGGCTCGGCTTGAAACGCTACAGTGCCTTCGGAGGTTGATTCTCTTTGCAAGTCCTTACACGCTACTTGCGTCTTTACTTCGCCCTGGGCCGGTACGGCCTGGCTCGGGAGCTGAGCTTTCGGGTGAACTTTCTCGTCAAGCTGTTCGTGGAGGTTCTCTGGCTGGGCATACTGCTTGCCTTCTACAAGACAGTCTTCGGCAAGACGACCAATGTGGGCGGTTGGACGGAGCCGGAGTACCTCTTCTTCGTTGGTTGCTATTTCGCACTCGCGGGTCTGATCGAGGCCCTGTTCCTCGCCAATTGCAGCGAGTTTGCCGAGCTGGTGCGGACAGGCGACCTCGACTTCTACTTGCTCAAACCGATCGACGAACAATTCCTGGTGACCTGCCGCGACATCGACTGGTCGAGCATGGCAAACGTTTTCATGGGCGCCGCTGTGATGGGCATTGCCCTCTACAAACTTGATTGGCCGTTCGATCCCGCGCGAGCGCTGGTCTTTCTGCTGATGTTCGCCTGCGGCTCAGCCATCGCCTACAGCATGTTGCTGCTGTTAACCTCCGCGTCCGTATGGTTCAAACGCAACCAAAGTCTCTACGAGCTCTGGTGGCTCTTCACCAGCTTGATGCGCTACCCGAGGGAGATCTTCTCCGGCAAATGGGCGTCGCCCATGGGCTGGTTCTTCTCATTCGTGGTGCCGATCCTGCTGGTGGTCAATGTCCCCGCGCGCTTGATGGTCAAGTTCCTCGACGATCCCGCGCTCGTCGTCTTCACCGCTGCTGTGGCGCTCGTCCTGCTCTTTGTCAGCCGAAAGTTTTTTCGATACGCCCTACGCTCCTATCGCAGTGCAAGTAGCTAAGCAGAACGTTCGGGAAGCGTGCGGAGAATCGCTCGGACAGGACTGGCATCGAAATCGACCAGTTTGAGCGGCAAGGCAATCAGCTCGTACATGCCGGGAGGCACGTTTTTCAAGACGATTCCTTCCAGAATGGCCATGTCGCATTTCAGAAACATCCGGTGAGCGGGCAGCTCTTTCGAGGAGAATGGATCGACGCTGGGCGTGTCAATGCCGATCAGTTTGACTCCTCGCGAATGCAACATCTCGACCAACTCGGGCGTCAGGGACGCGAAATCTTCATTGAACCGTTCCGGGTCGGGATAGGTATTCGTAGCGAGCAGGACGCGCTCTGCGCCGATTTGCATGGAAAGCAGCTTCGGTGTTATGCATACTCCGCGGGGAACTGAAACCTTGATTACCTGACATGGCCCCAAATAATAGTCCAAGCTTCTCTCGTGGATGGCTGGCGCGCCCAACCCGTAGTGGCTTGGAGCATCAGCGTGAGCGCCAAGGTGAACCGTCGCGTCGAGAGAAGATAGGGTGATGTTGTCGCCGCGCGTCATGTCGAAGAGAATCCGGCGTTTCGGCGGCGTATCGCCCGGCCAGACTTTAAGCCTTTCCGACAATGCTGGAGAAATGTCGTAGATCATGAGTGGCTTCCTCTGGTAGCAAATCGAAATTGTCACGCCACCTGCTGGCCGAGGATTTGGGCGAAGCGCCACACTTCCTGAAACGTGTTGTAAAACGGCGCCGGGGCGACACGAATGGTATTCGGTTCGCGAAAGTCGCCAACGACGCCCGACTTGCCCAGGGCTTCCAAGCGCTCCTTGGGATGATTGCGCACCAGGAGCGACAATTGACATCCACGTTGGGCCGGATCACGCGGAGTCACAACCTCAAATTCCCCCAGCGGAAATTGATCCAGAAGATACAGGAGGTAAGCCGTCAGGCACTCCGATTTGGCGCGCAGAGCAGGCATTCCTGCCTCGTCGTAGAGAGCTTGCGAGGCGCGGATCGGAACCAGGGCGAAAATTGGAGGGTTGCTCACCTGCCAGCCATCGGCGCCGAACTGAGGCACGAACTCGGGTTGGAGCTGCATCTGGAAACGTGTGTCCGGGTCGTTACCCCACCAGCCGGCGAGGCGCGGCAGGGCGATGTTACGGCCATGCTGTTCGTGAACGAAGCAACCTGCGACTGCTCCCGGTCCGCTATTCAAATACTTGTAAGTGCACCATACCGCAAAATCGACGTGCCAATCATGCAAGTGCAAGGGCACATTGCCGACGGCATGAGCGAGATCGAAGCCAACGGCGCAGCCCTGTCGCTTGGCGGCTGCCGTGATCCTTGGCATATCAAACCATTGCCCTGTCAGGAAATTGACGCCGCTCAAGAGTACAAGGGCCGTCTCTCGCCCGCGGGCCTCCAAAAAGTCCTCGATCTCCTCGACGGAAATCGTGTGTCGGCCAGGCCGAGGCTTGATCGTTAACAGCGCCTCCGCGGGATCCAAACCTTTACGCGACAATTGCGATTTCGCCGCGTAAAGGTCTGAGGGAAAAGTCGGCTCATCCATCAGAATCTTGTACCGACGGGAATCCGGCCGATAGAACGTCGTCATCAGCAAATGCAAATTGACGGTGAGGCCGTTCATGAAAACGACCTCGTCCGCCTTGGCGCCGACAAGGCGGGCAGCCGAATCTCGAAGCAACTCCTGGTAGGTGTACCACGGGGTCTTACCTTCGAAGTGTCCTTCCACTCCCAATTCTGCCCAGTTCTGCAGCTCCTGCGCCATCAGCGACTGAACGGTTCGCGGCTGCAAGCCCAGCGAGTGGCTGCAGAAATAGATGAGGGGTTTGCCGTCGGCTCCCCTGGGGAGATGGAATTGATCGCGGTAGTGGCGCAGCGGGTCGTTAGCGTCAAGGCCCTGGGCGAACGATTCGGTTGTCGCGAAGGTTTTCGGATAAGTCGGTGCAGGGGTTGTCATGGGCTGCAACCTCGACGAAGTAAATCCTGGAACCTTTCTTCCTAGACCGGGCGAGGATCAGCGCGTGATCCCAAGGCGATTGAGCGCGAACGCATCGGCAGCGGCCGTCTCCCTGAGGGAGGCGAACTTTCTGAGGCGCCGCTATGCCGGGGGGCAATATGGAGCATCATGCCGGCCTCGGTGCTTTTCTTTGAGTTCGACATGGCGGGTATTCTCATGCGAGCTCGAATCCCGACCGTCCTTACGGCGATCAACGTCGACGCTCGGCCAACCAGCTTGCGTAAAGTTCGGGCCTCCGGTCGCGCAGAAACAGCCGGCGTGCATGGGAGTTGGAGGCTTCGGTCAGTGTGAGATCTGCGTAGAGCATAGAATCCTTGCCCTCAGGTGCCCGGCACAACACCTTGCCATCCGGCGAGCAGACAAAGGATTCCCCTGCAAACGTCAAACAATCCTCTTTGCCGACGCGGTTGCACAGGGCGACGAAGTAGCCATTCTGAAACGCGGCCACGCGCATTTCAGCCTCGTAGAGTCCTTCCGGCCATTCGCTCACCGCGCCGGCTTGTGGTACGACTACTAGGTTTGCCCCGTTCAGTGCCAGGGCGCGCATGTACTCAGGAAAGTGACGATCATAACAAATCGCCACGCCGATTGCTCCGGCTCGAGTGCGATAGACCGGGGCCCCGGTGTCTCCCGGCGTATAGTATCCCTGTTCGTGGAAACAGGCGTAATCCGTGATGTGGATCATGCGCGTCTTGCCCAGCAGCTCACCGTCCGCGTCGATCACCGGCGAGCAATCGAAGCCCCGTTCTCTCTCGCGCTCGAAGAGATTCAAGATGACCACAAGTCCCAGCCGCGCCGCCTCCGTTGCGAACAGTTCCGTCATGGGACCGGGCACTGTCTCCGCCAAGTCAAGGACGGAGCCTTGGGCGGGCCGTTGCGGATAAAATGGCTCGAAGGCGAGCTCGGCGAAACAGGCTACTTGGGCCCCCTCCCCCGCGGCGGTCCGCAGCGCAGCCAGTCCGCGCGCAACATTCTCCTCCTTGTCCTCCGTCGCATGCTGTTGAATCAGAGCGATGCGCACCGCAGCCCTCACCATCCAAGACTGCCAGTACAACTCGTGTTCCGAGCCCCGCCGCCTTCCGCGAATCCCAACCTCGTCACTGTCTCTTCAAAAGCCCCCGTCCTTCCAACCAATCCTTGAGCCGTCCCGTCCATGTGGAGAGCACCGGGTTGCCAGGTGCCAGGCCAACACCGTGCGGGCCTTTCTCGTAAATGTGAAGCTCGGCGGGAACCCCAGCCTTGCGCAGCGCTGTGTAGAAGAGCACGCTATTCTCCGACGGCACGCCTTTGTCCTCATTGGTATGGAAAAGAAACGTCGGCGGTGTCGCCGTGGTGACCTGCGTATCGTTCGAGAGATTTAAGACTAGTTTCGGATCAGGTTCTTTGCCGAGCAGGTTTTGCCGGGAACCCATGTGTGTGGTCGGTGTCGCCGTAAACGTGATCACTGGATAGCACAGGATCAGAAAGTCCGGCCGGCAGCTCACGCGGTCAATCGGGTCTTCTGCGCTAGTGATTCCCAAGTCGAAATGGGTGCCCGCTGTCGACGCCAGGTGGCCGCCCGCGGAAAAGCCCCAGATGCCGATGCGATCAGCGTGCACGTTCCACTGTGTTGCATTGGCACGGACCGTGCGCAGGGCACGCTGCGCATCCTGCACCGGGGCGGGATGATGATAACGCGGGGCGATGCGGTACTTGAGGACGAACGCGGCGATTCCCTGGGAATTGAGCCACTCGGCCGGCTGTCTCCCCTCGTGATCGACCGCCAGCGCGCCATAGCCGCCGCCCGGGCAAACGACGACGGCGGTGCCGGTTGCAATCTCTGCGGGAGGCAAATAAATTGTCAGGCTCGGCTTGTCCGCTGCCTCGTCACCCACGGCACCTGGTGCGCCCTGCGGCCACAGTGGTATGACCTTGTGCTCCGCAGATTTGGGCCGTTCCTCCTTGCGCTCGGCCCAGAGCCAGCGAAGCGAGTCCGGCAGGATGGCGCCGCCCTGTTTGCCGTTGTGGCCGCCATCGCCATAGACGAATTGATAGTCGTATTTGGCGAATTTCAACGCCTTGGCCATCTGCTGATTGGCGAGCGGCCAGTTGCCGTGTTCATTGTCAAGGTCCCCTGCCCCGTCTTGCAAGAATATACGAATTGGCTTGTGCGGCGTCTTGCGGATGCGTCCGGGATAGACGTCGCCGCCGCGAATATTGGTAAAACTGCCGACGTGGCTCAGGACCTTGCTGAAAAGGTCGGGCCGCTCCCAGGCGACCGTAAATGCGCAGATGCCCCCCGAGCTGATGCCGCAGATGGCTCGGCCTTCCGCGTCCTTGCGCAGGTTGTAATCCTTGGCCACCTCCGGCAAGATTTCCTTTTCCAGAAAACGGGCATACTGGTCGCTGAGCGTGTCGTACTCGAAACTGCGGTTACTGCGCGGTTTCTGGCCGGGTTCCGTAGCCGGAAAGCTGCCCGGATTGATGAAGATTCCGATTGTAACCGGAAGCACTTTTTTGGCGATGAGGTTATCGAACACGACCGGTACGCGGAAAGACCCCTCGCGATTGACGTAGGCCACGCCGTCCTGAAAGACCATGACGTTGGCGGGCAGCTTGGGATCGTATTGCTCGGGCACGTAGACCCAGTAATCGCGCACGGTGCCGTCGAAGATCTTGCTCGTCCAGGTGTATTTCGTCACCTTTCCCTTGGGAATCCCAGGATGTTCCTGGGAATCAGGGCCGAGTTTGTAATCGTCGGCAGCTCGAACCGAAGAGAGAAGAAACAAGAAGGTGAGAAGGATGGCAGGCAGGGAGCGGTGCATGAGGGAGGTCTCCTGTGAAACAGGCCACGGAATCGTGCGGAGCAAGCAACAGCCGCGGCCTGCCTTGGCAAATGTCTGATAACGCTATGGTTTCTTGGTGGTCTCTTGCTTGGTCTCTTTCACGATGATATTGGGGATGGCGAGGACTTTTGCCGTCTCGTTGATCTTGGTGAGTTCCCCGCCCAAGAGAGCATTCAACTCCGTCGCGCATTGCTGCAAGGCATGGGCGTCCTCGGCATAAACTTCGCGCATGCCTTGCGTGGGCGCGCCGTCCGCGTCCTTGGCGTTCTCATACAAAAAGGCGAACTGGGAGAGGAGCTTGGCGCCGCCGCGTTGGGCCAGGATGTCGTAAGTCACCTGGGCCTTGGGATTGTGCAGTTTCTCTTCCAGGGCGTCGAGTTTCTTGATCAGTTCCTTGCCCGGCTTGACAAGAGATTCCGTTTTCAGATTGCCCTTGAGCAGTTCGTTTCTAGCTTCAAGCTGCTTCTTGATCGATCGAATCTGATTCGCCATGCGCGTTACCCGGCTCAAATCGTCCCGGAGGGCCAGCACCATCTTGAGCTGCTCCTCCGCCTCCGAGGTCGAGAGATGCATGCGCGGATCGGGCAGGACCGTTACGGCAGTCGCAAGGACCTTGGCTCCTACCTTCAGCTTGACGGTGAAAACACCCGGATTGACCAGTGGGCCGACGTCGGGCGCGCCGGTGTCTACCTTGGCGCCCTTGATTTTCTCTGCCCCCTTGTAGCGCAAGTTCCAGGCCACCCGGTTCACACCCTTCTCCGTCGGCAATACGGTCTTCTTGGCGACAGCGCCCTCCTCCGCATCGTAGTCGCCTTCGCCGGATCCCTCCTCTTCCTCGTCGTCGTCGGCCTCTGTCGTCGCGGGCGCTTCCGGGCCCTTGCCGGCTCCGGGGCTTTCCTTCTTCTCACCCTTCGGTTTGGGCTTGCTCTTGAGCGTGTCGACCAGTTCGCCTCGGGAATCGAGGATGTCCAGGCTGATGCGCTCTTTCGGCTTGTCCTTCAGGAAGTAGTTGATAATCGCGCCTTCCGGCGAATTGGCGCCGATTGCGGGTCTGGAAAGTGGGCGTTCGAGTCGCCAGCGAATGGCAGGTTGAGTGGGGAAAAGGCGTGCCTCAGATTGGGCGA
>DATGZX010000196.1:0-6806 GCA_035296965.1 Gemmataceae bacterium | reverse complement strand
GGCCCTTGGCTGCGCTCTGGCCCCCTCGTTCGCCGCCGGTCCTGCGCCAGCCCAGGAGCCGTCGCTAACCATCGAGAAGCTGATCGCCGACGGCTGGGAGGTGGCGGGCTACGTCGCGGCCTGGGAAAACCGTTCGCTGATCCTCTTCAAGCATAAGGAGCACAATTATCTCGTGCAATGCTCCGTGCTGAACGTGATGCGCGATCCGCGCGTGGTAACCACCTGCTACGAGATCAAGTAGTTCTAAGATGTTCAGGCTGGCGGATGTCGCGCAGTAGCCAACCGTGTGCTCCAATTCGACATTTTTGTTCTAGCTATGGATACTCGCTCTATCCAGTACCGCGCCGTCCCGAACGGTTCGTTTGCAAGTTGGTTTGCAACCCAGATGCGAGCGGTCTTCTCGGCAGACGCAGTAACCGCGCTTGCATTCATTAACGGCTCGGCGCTGCAGATAGCAACGTGACTACATTGAAAGGGAGAAGCCTCATGGTTCTTCGACTGGCTCTCGCGACGATGCTCTGTCTGGCTGGCCTTGGTACCGCCCTCGCCACTCCTGCGCGAATCATCATCCTGCGCCACGGCGAGAAGGCGGATAAGTGGAAACTTTGCGGCGTTGGACAGCAGCGGGCAGACGCGCTCGTCGCCAACTATCTCGGCAGCGGCGCTGCGAAGTCGCTGTTCGCTCCGGGGGAGGAGCCGGCGGCCTTTCTCGCCATCACCTTGCACGCGCTCGAGCTCGCATCCCCAGCCGTGGCCTCCTGGCACCAACCTCTCGCGCTTTATTCGGTGGTGCCGCAGAAGGGCGTAGACAAGGACGGCGTGACGGAGACGTTGAACCTGCGCACCCAAGAGGCCGCGCACGACCTCATGGTCAACCCGCTATGGCAAGGCAAGACAGTGGTGATGGTCTGGGAGCACAAGCACATCGCTAACAAGAAGCTGGAAAATGCCTACCCGGGGAAGGCGGTGACACTCCGCCAGCTTCTAAAGCTCGATCAGCTTCGTGGCGTCCCGGTGACTTGGCCGAGCGGCACCTACGATTATTTCTGGGTCGTTGAATACGGGAACCAAGGCTCCGATCTGCCGACACGCTTCAGCATGGTCAAGCAGGAGTTCGGCGCCCCTTATGACGAGGTTCCTTCCAACGATTGGGACCAACCGAACGGGTTGGAGCCCGAGAGCGGTTGCGACCTCAAAGGCGCGCAAGACTGAACCCGTTGCGTTTCCGTGTGACACCGGGCAGAGTTCAGGGGCGGCCCCTTCTCGCCGCGTCAGCTCTTTACCGCTGCTCAGATCATCGGGCTGCCTGATATGCGATTCGCCAGATCGTTCCGCCCGCATCTTCAGTTACGAATAGCGAGCCATCCTTTCCTATCGCCACTCCAACTGGGCGCCCCCAGGCTTCTTTGTTTGATACCACGAACCCTGTCAGGAAGTCCTCGTATTCCCCAGTCGGTTTACCGTCTTTGAACAGCAGTCGCACGACTTTGTTTCCGGATCGTTGTTTCCGGTTCCAAGAACCATGCAAAGTCAAAAACGCATCACCATTGTACTCGGCCGGGAAGTTGTCACCATCGTAGAAGATCATTTGAAGGGGAGCTGCGTGGGCTTCGATGAGCACGTCGGGAACCGTAACCTGGTCCTTGAGGTCTGGACGTGCGCCTTTGTGGCGAGGGTCTTCGTTTCCGCCGATGTAAAACCAAGGCCATCCATAGAAGGCGCCTTTCTCGACATGGGTCGCGTATTCGAAGGGAACGTCATCCCCGAGCTCGTCGCGCTCATTGACCGCGCACCACAACTCACCGGTAGCCGGCTCGACTGTTAGACCGGCACAGTTCCGCAAACCCGTGGCGAGGATCGTTTCATCCTTACCCTCTGGGTCGAACGAAAGCACGTCGGCGCGGCGCTCTTCGGTGTCCCAGGTAGCCCCGAGCGGTTGCGCTTTTTTCCACGCTTCGAGACCTCCGTCAATCTGAGGCGCTGGGGACATGTCGAGGGCAGCATTCGATCCGGAGCCGACGGATAACAGCATCTGCTTGCCGTCGGGCGAGAAGACGAGGTCGCGCGTCCAGTGATGCGTCGACGGTATGCCCTCGACTATTTTCTCCGCCTCGCCTGTAGCTTTCAGATCGCCATTTTTATAGGGAAAGCGCACAATGCCGTTCGTATTCGCGACATAAATCCATTCGGGATTCGGTCCGAGGGGATAGAAAGCGATGCCAAAGGGCTTATTCAGGCCGCTCGCAAAAACCTCGTCTTTAGTAGGCTTGGCGCTCCCCACTGGAATGCGGTAGACGCGCACTGAATTGGACTCACTATCGGCCACGAAAAGATCGCCGTTTGGCGCAGTGCGAATAACTCGTGGGCCAGCGAGGCCAGACGTCACCAGCTCGACGGAGAACCCCTTAGGTGCAGTCGGTTTGGCACCGCTGGGCCTCGGAACGATCTCGACCCATGTAGAAGTCGATTGACTGATCGGGGGTAAGTCTTGCAGCGTGAGCAGCCTTCTCACACCCGGTCTGGCCGTTTGCCAGTCGCCAAACGCCTCCCGGCCTTTTAGAACCTGCTCGTCATGCGTGCTTGTTTCGGCAAGCAGATGACTGCTCGCAAGCAGAACAGTCGTAACCAAAGCGATCGAAGCCGATTCGCGCATCATTAGTCCTTTCCTGATGGAGGACGTATTGATAAGGGACCGCGAGGCTATCCTGGAGGTTGAAGAGAGCGGTGACGAAGACGGTGCCGTCTCCCTAGCCGCCCAGCGGCGAAGGCGAGGTCACCACCTGGAGGGATTGCAGGGCCACCGTTTGCACAACAGCGCTCGTCGAGTTGAAGAACGCGGTCGAGCCGTTGGCAAATCCATCGCGGAGAGGGCGGCGTTCTGCCCGCCCGCCACTGGGCGAATCGCCTTTGCACGCCGACTCAGCGAGAAGTGCCTCGTCGTCGACATAAGAGCCAACGGGCAATGACAAGACCGTTACTAGGGTTGGCAAGGGCGTCTACCAAACACCGGAGCACAGGCTGAAGCCGACGTCAAACGGCTCTGCAAAGAATCAAAGGCCGAAGATCAGCCTCCCCATTCCGATCAAGGACGCTGATATGAACGACTTTTTTCACTTGGAGCGTGCATGGCGTTGGTGGTCGGGGTGCTACTGCAGAGGTCAGACATGCCCAATCCAATTGCTCGTCTCGCAAACTCTGCTCCTCGGCAGCGACACAGCGGTGCGTTGGCGGCTGTTACGGCCTTCGCAGCCGTTTGACTTCATCCGGCGCGACGGCATCGGCTAAAGCGAAGGCGCATTCCGCAATAGACAACAGGCCGCCCGCAGAGCAGAACCCTGGTCTTAAGGATTCGTCACCTCGGATGCTATTTCTTGCCGTGCTCCTCGGCGTGAGCCTTCGCTGCGTCTTGAGCGTGCCCTCTGGCGAGAACCTCGTGGGCTCTCGCTGTGTGTGCATGGTGCGCCGCCTTTTCGTGATGTCCAGCCTCGTGATGCTTGGCCGCTTCCCCGTGGTGCCTCGCGGCGTGAGTGCACTGTTCTGATGCCTTCTTGTGATGTTCCGCAGCTTTCTTCGACATGGGGGTTTCCTTTTTTAATTGTCAGGGAAGTGAGATGATCGTGCGTGGGGAACGCAGCCAAGAGCCGTTAGTTCCTTCCAAAGGTCGAGGAGGTCTTACCCGTCCTCTGGAGCCGCGCTTTGTACTGGGCTGGCGTGTAATTGGCCCTCTTGCGGCAGCGGGTTCGAGTTTTCATTTCCTGAGCCGCTTGCGGATCGACTGCAATTCTTGCCAGCGCTTGGCGTTCGTTTTGGGGCAAGTCATTTTGAGTCCTTCGAACGAATCAAGGACAATTTGGGATACAATTAGCCAAGCGTTCTGTTTGTCGTCGGCGGGAACGACATACCAGAATGTCGCGGATGAGTCGACCGGAAACCTCGACAGCACCAATGGGGCCGCAATCATGGACTTCCTATTCGACTTGCATCACACGCGGGGCGCGACACTCGTCCTCGTAACGCATCACGCCGGTCACGCCGATCGCTGCGCGCGGCGAATTCAAATCAAGGATCGTCAGGTGTTCGAGCAATCCTCCGTGCAAGCACACGAGGTCGCGAGTTGAACCATATTCAGCTCGCATTCCGCAATCTCAAGCGCAGGCCGGCACGGTCCATTCTCACGGCGCTTGGTGTAGCCCTCGCCGTTGGCAGCTTCATCACGCTCTATGGTTTGTCGCGAAGCGTGTACCAGAATGTGCAACAGAGCATCGAAGAACACGGCGCCGATCTGACGGTCAGACGTCGCGGGACTGCCGAGCTTTTCGGCGGAACAATCCCGGAATCCGTTGCCCCGCGCATAGCCGAGATCCCCGGCGTTCTCGCCGTTTCCGGCGAACTTATTTCGCTTGTTGCAACCGACCGCGATGAGCACGTGCTCGCAGTGGGCTGGCCGGAAGATAGCTTCTTTTGGCAGAATGTTCCGCTCGAAGAGGGGCGTTTGCCGCATCTAGGCGAACGTAAGGTCGTGCTGGTCGGCATTGACCTAGCGCACGCCCTGCAAAAGCGCGCAGGTGACGCTATCGGCCTGTTGGGGGAGCAGTTTCAGATTGTGGGGGTTACCCGCTTTAACTCAATCATCAATCGCAACGTAGTTGTTGTCCCGCTCGCCGATCTGCAAGAGCTGACATTTCGTTCTGGCGCGGTGACTTTCTTGTCCGTCAAGCTTGCGCATCCGGAAAACCCCGCCGAGCTCGATCGCGTGTCCAGCGCCATCGAGGCCGATGGCGATCTATCCGCGTCGAAGAGCGAGAGCGTACTCCGCAACGACAGCATGCTCGGTCTCTTGCGCGCGGTGTCAACATCAATGGCCTGGGTCGCGCTTCTGATGGGCGTTCTCATGGTCCTCAACACGCTGCTGATGGCAGTCCTGGAGCGCACGCGAGAAATCGGCATCCTGTCGGCGATCGGCTGGTCGACCGAGCGCGTCATGGGGGCAATCGTTATCGAGGGGTTCATCCTGTCCACCATCGGCAGCGCCGTTGGTGCCGTTATCGGCATAGCCGGATCGCACCTGCTCAGTGCGATTCCGGCCATCGGACGCTTCGTTGCCGTGCGACCGACACCAGCGCTCGTCACCGCAACGGCCTTGGCGGCAATAGCGTTAGGCATTCTTGGTTCGTTTTATCCAGCGTGGTTAGCGACCCGGCAAAGTCCCGCTACGGCGCTTGGACACGCCTGAGGTGCATCCAAGCGGTGAGCGGAGAATGGCCGCTTCTGGCACAAAGCGGCCCACCTTCGATGACTGCGAATGTGTCAGCTACTGACCCGAGGCGGACACACAGCGACTGCAGCTTCGCGCCCAACAGGGACCTCCCCAGTCCCTCGAAGGTGAGTAGCTCTTATCCTTCCAGAAAGTGTCCGAATGCGGCTAGCGGCCGAATGCGGTCGCAGATGATTTTCGTGATCGCCAGCATTGGTACGGAGAGGATCGCTCCGGGAGCACCCCACATCCAGAACCAGAAGACGAGCGAGATGATGACGAGAACGGGATTGAGGGTGAACCGCTTGGCGAGAAGCATCGGAGTTATCGTCTCGCCTTCGATCAAATGAATTCCGAGGTAAAGCCCAGCAGGCAGGAACGCTTGCCAAAGCGTGTCAATGGTCAACAGGCCGGCGAGGAAAAAGATCACCACGCCCAAAATTGGACCAAGGATCGGCACGAAGTTCAGCAGAAAAGCGACCGCGCCCCAGAGAATCGGGTCGCCGATCCCCGTGAGCCACATAACCATTGCCGTGGCAATACCGACTGCGGCATTCATGAGCGTAATCGTGACCAGATACGCGGAGATATCGCTTTCGATCTGTTGCGAGATGTCGACGGCTTGGCGCTTATTGCTGAAGCTTGGCAGGATCTCGACAAGCCGGCGCAGGAACGTGTCACCAGACACGAGCAGGAAAAAGAGAAACAGAATTGTCATAAAGAATCCGCTGGCAAAATCCCGGGTGCCAGTGAAAAGCTTCGTCATAAGCCTTGAGCTTCCCATCGAGGCCGCGGTGGGTGCCCCCGCCGGTGGTCCAGACCCTTCCACCTGCTGCAAGAACCGTTGCAGCGTGTTGATGGGTGCCTGCAAGAAACTCAGCCGCTCCTGAAGCCGAGGAATGCCCTCCGGCAGCTTGGCCGCCGGGCCCTCTATGGCCGCGCCTAAGCCTACGATTGTTCCGAACACTGCAAGGATCAGCAGCAACGCCGCGACCATGCGCGGTAGTATGTGCCATCGCTCCAATAGCCGCATGGCTGGTTGCAACAGGAGCTTGAGAACGACAGCAAGGACCAATGGTAGTACAATCTCGGCCGCTACATAGACCGCAGTCAGCAGCGCAAGAGCGAATAGACCGCCGAGGAATATGACCTCCGGATCGAAGGGTAGAGGCATCTCCTCCGGCTCCTCTGCCGGCGGCACGACCTCTAACTTCTGCTGCTTGTCTGCCATGCTCAATATAGATCAGTGTTGTTGACGCGCAATGCGCACGATCATCCAACGTATCTCCGCAGCGTCGGGCGGAACGCCCGGCTGGTACGTCAACTAGGAGCCTCCCGCGCAACAATTGAGACGGTGGTCCCCTGGGGGCCACCGGATTTCGCTAGCGTGGCATCGAGTTGACGGGCCAGCGCCTCGACAATGCTTGTGCCGAGACCGGTGTGTGGCCTTTCGGCAGTAACGTCCGCAGCCCCCGTGCCGTTGTCAGATACCGACAGGGTCCAGCCACGCCCCCCCGCGTCATAGCTGACCAAGATTTCTCCGGTCTCGCCG
>DATGZX010000195.1:0-18937 GCA_035296965.1 Gemmataceae bacterium | reverse complement strand
AGCACGCACCAACCAGAGTCTCTTCGCTAAAAAGCCCATAGTGCTTTGGCTCCGAGCTGACTGACGGGCCGCTTCGGCTCCGTTCAACACGCCAGTTACAGGCGTGCTCGCTTGGCGAGACGCCTGTAACCGCCTATGTGTTTACGGGCGGGTTGGACAATCCAGATCTCGTCAGTCGTAATATGCACTCACGCCCCACCTGGAGCACTGTAGCGGTCTACCTGGGACCGGCTGCTTCGGCAGGACGGGCAGCCGACCAGGCTGGCCGCCGCTACGTCATTACGACGAGCGCCGTTGCAATTCCGGGGCTGCATAGCCAGGGCCCGAAGATATAGCGGCTCAGCCTCGACGTAACGGCCAATGAAATAGCGGCGCCAGGCCACGTTTGCAAGTAGGTCAGCCAACTTGACATCGTCGTGGCCTGCAGCCTCATAGCCTGCGATAGCGGAGTTCGGCGGCTTCGTGGTCGCCACCCGCGTGGGCTTCCGGCGAATTGAACAAGCCTGCCCGCGTTCCGGCCTGATGATGATCGCATCGGCGACGCCCTCCCGGCCGGTGCGTAGAATGCTGCTTCCAGCACCCGATTGGAGTTCCTGCTGCTCCGGTAGGGCGAGCAGCGGACCAGGCTGGGCTACGAATTCAACCAAAGAAGAGTCGCTTCGACGGGATCTCCCGCAAGCACGGCGCTGCGCTATCTCTTTCCGAGAGCAGTGGTAAGGATACAGGCCATTCAATACCGAGTTCTGGATCGTTCCAACGAACGCATCCCTCGAACTTTGGGGCGTAGAGATCAGTGCACTTGTAGGCAATTAGCGCCGTTTCGCTGGTGACGCAGAATCCATGCGCAAACCCTGGCGGAACGTAGAATTGCCGCTTGCTGTCTGCAGACAGCCTCACTCCAACCCACCTTCCGAACGTCGATGAACCGTGCCGCACATCAACTGCCACGTCATATACTTCTCCAATCAGCACCGAAACGAGCTTTCCCTGGGCTCGAGGATTCTGAAAGTGCAGACCGCGCAACGTGCCTCTTTGCGAGGATGAAAGGTTGTCCTGAACGAAATCGACATCCAGGCCGACAGCGGCGTACCGCTCGTGATTCCAGGTCTCAACGAAGAAGCCTCGGGCGTCGCTGAAGACCTGGGGTTCGATGATGAGGGTCCCCGGGAGTGATGTTTTCAGGATCTGCATGGGATTTCAGACTCTCAAACCTAAGCGCTCGCCGGCGTAGCGGTCGGCGACCACCTGGCGACACCACTCGTCGTTGGCCAGATACCACTCCACCGTCTTGCGCAAACCGCTTTCGAACGTCTCCACGGGGGTCCAGCCGAGTACCCGATGCAGCTTGGTGGCATCCATCGCATAGCGGTGGTCGTGCCCAGGTCGATCGGCCACGAAGCGGATCAAGCGTTCGTGCGGACCCTGCGGCTCGCCTGGGCGAAGCTCGTCCATCAGGAGGCAGATCGTGCGGACGACATCGATATTGCGCCGTTCGCTGTTGCCGCCGATGTTGTAGGTCTCGCCGATCATTCCCCGTTCGAGCACGGTGATCAGCGCTCGGGCATGATCGTCAACAAACAGCCAGTCGCGGACGTTCTGTCCCTGGCCATACACGGGGAGCGGTTTTCCGGCCAGGGCGTTGGTGATCGTGAGCGGGATCAGCTTCTCCGGATACTGGAACGGTCCGTAATTGTTTGAGCAATTGGTGATCAGCACAGGCAGACCGTACGTTCGATGCCACGCTCGTCCGAGATGATCGGCGGCTGCTTTGCTGGCAGAATACGGTGAACTGGGGTCGTAGGGTGACTGCTCGGTGAAGAGGCCTTCGGGACCGAGCGAACCGTAAACTTCGTCGGTCGAAACGTGTAGGAACCGAAACCGCTCCTTGTCCCGGGGTAGCAGCGACAACCAGTGCTGGCGCGCGGTTTCCAGCAGCGTATAAGTGCCGACCACATTCGTCTGGATGAAGGCACTGGGGCCGTCAATCGACCGATCGACATGGGACTCGGCCGCGAGATGCATCACGCTGTCAGGCTTGCAGCGTTCAAAGACCTCCTTCAGGTCGCCGGCGTCGCAGATGTTGACCTTTTCAAATGCGTAGCGCGGATTCGCATCGACCGCAGCCAGCGTTCTCAGATTTCCCGCATACGTCAGGCAATCGACGTTGACCACGGAGTGATCCGTGTGAGCTAACAGATGGCGGATGACCGCCGATCCAATAAAACCGGCACCGCCAGTCACGAGGATTCTCATGAAACCGATTCCGAAAAAACACAAGTGAAATTCAACCCAAGCGAAGCCGGGCCTCGTGCGAAGGCACCAGGAAGCGAAGGACAATAAGGATGGGGCGGTTTCCTTCGCGTCTTGGTGCTTCTGCGTGAGGCTATATTCTTTTCCATGCACATTGCCGGTTCATCCAGGACTGCCAGGGCCATTTTCGACGACACTTTTCAAATACCGTCCGTAGTTCGTACTTCGCAACGGGTGTGCCAGCCGCAGCACCTGTTCCGCGTCGATGTATCCCATGCGAAAGCTAATTTCTTCCAAGCAGGCGATTTTCAACCCCTGTCGCTTTTCCAGGACCGAAACAAATGTCGCGGCGTCGAGGAGTGAATCGTGGGTCCCGGTGTCGAGCCAGGCACTGCCGCGGCCCAGAATCTCGACATGCAATTGTTCGCGCTGGAGATAGACTCGATTTAGATCGGTAATTTCCAGCTCGTTGCGGGCGGAGGGCTTCAAATCCCGGGCGATCTGCACAGCGTCCTTGTCGTAGAAATACAGTCCGGTGACGGCGTAATTCGAACGGGGCACGGCAGGCTTTTCCTCAATCGACAGGGCGCGGCCATCGGCATCGAACTCCACAACGCCATAGCTGCGCGCATCAAGCACGTGGTACGCAAACACGGTCGCTCCGGTCGTTCTTGCGTCGGCCTCCTGCAGTGAAACGCTCATATGATGACCGTAAAAGATATTGTCGCCCAGGATCAGGCACGAGGGGTCGGTGCACACGAACGATGCGCCGATGTGAAACGCCTGGGCAAGCCCCCCGGGATGGGGTTGGTCGGCATAGCTCAGGTCCAGTCCCCATTGCGAACCATCACCCAGCAGTCGCCGAAAAAGCGGGAGATCCTGAGGTGTGCTTATGATCAAAATCGCGCGAATCCCCGACAGCATCAGTGTGGAAAGAGGATAGTAGACCATTGGTTTGTCGTAGATTGGCAGCAATTGTTTGCTGACAACATGCGTCACCGGATACAGACGCGTGCCAGATCCGCCCGCGAGAATGATTCCCTTACGGCGATGTGACAACGGATCAGGCATAAATTTCCTACCGCTCAACAGCAGGCCAGATACAGGTTCGGATTGTGGAGGTCACACACTCGATGAGGTAACTTTGTAATGGTTCACACCTAAGTGAAGGTCCCCCGTCTGACTTGTGAAGCGCTTCGACGGCCTTGGTTACGAAGGCGAAAACATCGCGCGACTGCTGCCGACAGGTCTCGATCGGGGTCAGCAGGGTTTCCACGAAGCGCCTGCCTGTCCTCCACCTCGCGGCGGACAGATTTCATCGCGCTTTTCAAGGTCCGCGGAGGGATGGTCCCGTGCGACAACGCGACCGCCAATGAAACAACTGGTGTGTCGGCCGCAACAAGTCGCGGCCCAGGTGCTGGGCCTTGTCGTCCGCACTGTTGGCCAAGGCTTGGAAGTCCCGTTGCAGATGGGCCCAAGGCCATTGCACGTTGCCCACGCTCCAATACATCTTGGCGCGGTCGCACATCACCACGCCGGCAAAGCGCTCGGTCAACAACTCGTCCAGTACGGTCGCCGCCCCTGTCGGCCGCCGGGCAAACCCCCTGAAGCAGCCAGCGACGAAGGTCCACAAGCATGACTTGTCTGGGCGCCATGCTCCATGTTGTCACCGAAAACCGACTTTCGGACCAGATCAGTTTGCGGAACCCTCATTCCGACTGGTGAAGGAGTTCGGGCATCATTATATTTGCCTAGTTTGCCCGAATTGCCTAGCACGACTCGTGGGATCAGCTGGCCCCTAAGGTGGCGGAGGCCTCGCGACACGCAAAATAGTTCCCGCCTACCGCGCGCGGCAACGCCCAGAATCCCGCAGCCAATGCCATGCCGGAAGGCATGGTGCGGGATGGTCGTGGCTTCCCGAGAAGGGTTTCCTTGCCGTCAAAAGCGGATGCGTTCCCCTCCCCGGAAGACCCGAATCGTGTTGAGCAAGGAGCAAGATGACTGCGGCGACGCGGCCGGATCAACTTGACACGCTTAGCGTCGTTTTGTATGCATCTCGCTCCCTGTTTACTACGATGACATTTCAGCAGATCTCGAAGAACCGAGGCGCGGGCGATGAAGGAATTGAACCCCCTTGAGTTCCCAGTTTGCTTCGAGTTCCCAACTCGGCTCGCCCCGTCCCATTGGATCGGACATATCCCCTTCGCTATGTCCTTGGTGGCTTGGCAGCGGCCCCGAATCTTTGTGGAGCTTGGCACGTTTACCGGAGTTTCGTACTGCGCTTTCTGCCAGTCCATAGCGCACCTTGGGCTCGATACCAAAGCCTACGCGGTGGACACCTGGAAAGGCGATCCGCACAACGGCTCGAACGGGCCAGAGGTCTTGGAAGAGCTTCGCGCTTTTCATGACCCACGTTATGGATCCTTCTCTCGATTGATTCCCTCGACATTCGACGAGGCCTTGCTCCATTTCCTCGATGGTTCCGTCGATCTGCTACACATTGACGGCTACCACACTCACATGGCTGTCAAACACGACTTCGAGAGCTGGCTGCCAAAGATGAGTCATCGCGGTGTGATCGTTTTCCATGACATCAATGTGCGCCAAGGCGATTTTGGCGTCTGGAGACTCTGGGAAGAACTCAAGGAACAATTTCCCTACTTCGAATTCCTTCATTGTCATGGCCTGGGAGTTCTTCAGGTTGGCAAAGAACCCACTGGCACGTTGGACCCGTTGCTTAACGCTCCTGCTCAGGAGGCCGTAAAGATTCGAGAGTGTTTTTCGCAACTTGGGCAACGGCTTACTTTTCAGTGGGAAACGGAACGACTGCTTCGTGACATCAGGAACCAGCAAGAAACCGATCGGGAGAGCCTGCAAAGGCAACTCGCAGAGTTGCAGGCCGCCAAGGGCCTGCAACTGGAGGAAGGCCCCAAGATCGAGATAGAAGGGGTGACAGCGATTCAAGAACAGCCTGCAAGAGTTCTGCGTCTGGAACAACGTCTCAAGATTCAGAATGAGCGACTGGCAGCCCTGAACGAGCAACTCGTCGAGCTACAAGCTTCCAAGGATTTGCAACTGCAGGAATGCCTCCACGCCCAGGGCGAGCTACGGACTGCTCAGCAAAGGCAACTCGATATGGCAGAGATGGCAAGGGAGGCCGAACGCGCCGAGCACCGTGGCGTGCTGACCTCGTTGCAAGACCGACTAGGAGAAACAGAACAAAACCTGCAAGTATGCCGCTTACAGCTCGCCGAAAAGAACGGGTTGATCGAGTTCCAGGCTTCGCGGATTGCCGAGAAAGATCAATTACTGCAATCCCAGGGGGCCCAGCTTGCCGAGCGGGCCGACAGGATACGCGTGCAGGACCCTTTGGTTCAGGCCCTCACAGGTGAACTGAATGCCTGCGTCCAAAGAGAAGGCAAACTGCAGGAAGAGTTCGACGGGTGCGCGCAAAGACTGGAGGCCGTTCAGCGCTCACTGTCGTTTCGTTGCGCGTCTCGGGTCTCCCGGTTGGTCCGCCAAACGGCGCCCGTAGGTACTCTTCGCGGGACGGTTCTGCACCTGGCCCTCCGGGGAGGGAGCGTGTTGCGCCGCGACGGCGTCCGGCTCTTCTTCTTCAAGCTCACCCGGAAGGCGACAACCCTGGCGACAAGGGCGCTGCCGTTCCGATCCGCGTGATGGAGGTCCAGAAGATTCGCCATGCAGCGCGCCCTTGCCTACACGCATGATCCGCGCCGATGCGCAGATGGCTGCAGGATGCCGGCTCCAGTCGTCGAGGTGGTCGTGCTACCGGGCGACTGCCAGCGACAAACCCTGCAGTGTCTATCTCTTGTTCGCAACGAGACTAGCCATCATCTAACCATTCTTCATGGCAATGACTGGCAAAACAGTATCGGCGCGCATCGACGCGATGTCGTGCTGGTCGGGGCCGGAAGTGTCCCCTTCGACTACTGGCTCGACCGTCTCTGCGCGGCGGCCTATTCGCAGGCGGAAGTCGGCACAGCTAGCCCTTTCAGCAATGCCGGAAAGCTCTGTGCTTACCCCTTCCCAGGCCACCAGGACTCGACTCAGCTGTGGGACTGGAAGGCGCTCGATCGCATCGCGAGCGAAGAGAATCGGGAGGCACGCCTGGTAATTCCCGAGCCGGGTTCCGGCTGTGTCTACCTTCGGCGGGACTACCTGGACCAAGTGAGCGCCGGCCAGCCGGGCAAGCGCCCCCGGCAGCACGTGCTGGCGGCCGACACGTGCGTCTATCAGTTCAGGGACGATGCCGCGATGGTGGCAGCACTAATGGGCCTGAGCTGCCAGGCCGTTTCCGAACCGGTTCGCCAGGCGGCGTTCAGCAGTCACCTGCAAGCCGATCCGGGGCGCATGTTTCGGCGGAATATTGACCTTGGCCGCTTGCGCGGCACGCACCCCGCTATGCTGCTGATTACCCACGTGGGCGGAGGCGGCACGGAACGACACGTGCGCGAGATGGCAGAACGATTGGAGCGCGAGGGTATTCGCGCAATCATCCTGCGGCCCACAGCGAAGGGATGCCTTCGTCTGGAACGCTATGCTGTCCCCTGCACACCCAGCTTGGTCTACGAGCCTGCTCAAGAGTATTATGTTTTACTTCAGGCGTTGCGACATTTGGGCTTGGCACATGTGCATGTCCATCATCTGCTTGGCCACCCAACTGCCACCGAACGCTTGCTTGCCGATCTGGCGCTGCCCTACGACTGGACGATCCACGATTATTTCACGATTTGTCCAAGGATTGCACTCATGGACGGTCACGGAAGCTACTGCGGCGAGCCTGGTCCAGAGAGTTGCAATCGGTGCCTGGCCACTCACGGAAGATGGGGAGACGTTCGGGACGGAACAGAGATCGGCCGGTGGAGGGCTCGCTATGCGCCGATGCTACGGGGTGCGCGGAGGGTCTTCGTACCACATCCCGACGTTGGCCGGCGCATGAGGAGATACCTTCCGGATGTGGAGTTTGTCGTCCGGGAGCACACTGTCACCCTCTTGCAAGGGCGTACGGTGGCAGTCCCTCTAAACAAAGATAAACCCTTGCGAATCGCTGTCCTGGGCACGCTGCTACCGCAGAAGGGCGTCCATGTTCTGACCGCCTGCGCCAGGGATGCCCTGCAGCGTGATCTGCCGATGCACTTTCAGGTGATCGGCACAGCACACCCCCATGAGCAACTGGCAGCGTTCGGCAACGTTGAGATTTCGGGCGAGTACACGGAGGAGGAGGTATTTGACCTCTTGGAGAGCCAGGAGTGCCATTGCGCGCTTTGTCTGAGCATTGTACCGGAGACGTACTCTTTCACCCTGTCCATCACTCAATCCGCCGGTCTATACACGATCGGCTTCGATCTCGGAGCCCAGGGCGCGCGCATCACGGAATCGGGATGGGGAGAGGTCGTGCCGCTGGACACCCCTCCAGCCAAGATCAACGATCGGCTGCTTGCCTTGCGCGAGCGCTTGCACGGCATCCCGCCGCGCCCTGCGCCGCGCTTCGCCGAGTACGCCAATCTACTACGTGATTACTTCGGACTCGACCAAACCTGTGCGTCGATTTGCGGACATCCGTCGACCACGCTCGAGGAAGTCAACACGCCGCGGCGCGACTTGCCCCATACCCGTTTCATGCAGTTTGCCAGTCATCGATCATTGCCTCTCTGCCATTCTGGTTAGGAGTCATTCGCACATCATGCACCTGTTTACAAGCATAACCAGCAATTACTTGCCTAAGGCGCGCGTCCTGGCACACTCCGTCAAACGTTTGCATCCGGATGCCGTGTTCCATTTGGTTCTCTCCGATCAGCGACCGAGCGAGCCCCCGAGTCAGATCGGTCCTTTCGACACCATCTTGACACTTGAGGACTTGCCCATTCCCAACCGCCGGGCCTGGGCTTTCAAGCACACCGTTGTTGAGCTTTGTACAGCGGTCAAAGGTCCGGCGGCCCAGGAGATCATGCACCGCTACAATCCGGACCATATTTATTACCTCGATCCGGACATCGTGGTGTTGTCATCCCTGGACGGACTCGAGGAGTTGCTCGACCAGCACAGCATTCTTCTGACGCCCCATGTCACGGAACCCGCCGAGGATACGCTCCAGGCGATCATCGACGGCGAGATCTGTGTGCTGAAGCACGGCATTTATAACCTGGGATTCCTCGGCGTACGGCCGTCCTTGGAAGGACAAAGGTTCCTGAAGTGGTGGACGCATCGACTCCTGCATTTCTGCTACGCGGACATTCCAGAAGGCCTCTTTACCGACCAGCGCTGGGTTGACCTCGCACCCGTTTACTTCCCCGATCTCGGAATCGTTCGCGATCCGCAGTACAACGTCGCCACCTGGAACGTGAATCGACGTAAGGCCACTGGGACTGCGCCCTACGGGATCCTGGTGGAAAACCGCCCCCTGTGTTTCTTCCACTTCTCGGGCGTCGATAGCGGTGCCCAGGAATTCATGCTGCACCGCTATGGATCGAACAGCCCCGTGCTTTGGGATCTACGCCGCTGGTATCTGGCAGAATGCGAGCGCATGGGACAGGTGCGGGAGGGCAACCACCCCTGCTTTTACGATTATTACGATGATGGTACGCCTGTAGGCAAGGAGGAACGGCGGCTGTATCGCTCCCGCCCCGACGTCGAGGCGGCATTCCCAGACCCTTATGCAACAGAAGATTTGGCTCGGTCGTTCCGGCACTGGTACCAGGCCGAGGTAATGACACCGGCGGCACAACGGGCGATGGCAGAGCGAGACGATGGCTACAGACAACTGGCAAGCATGCTAAGCGCAGCCCGTTGCGGCCTGGAGCAGTGGAGGGCACAAACATCACAACAGGCAGCCATGTTGGAATCAGCCGAGCGGATGTTGACTACGATGCAGATCGGGCGGGGACATTCTGACAATGCGGCTGCGTGAAGGCCTGGCTCACTAAAGATAAATGGCTCCTATAGAGATCTGGAGTCATGTCCGCATTGCATTTGGACCTGACGCAGCAAGGTCTGACGAGTTGGCTTCCTGGGGACAAAGAGGAGAGGCCTCTGGACACGCAGATGGGAGTGGAGGGCTTGACATGACAAAAGGATCACCGGTCAAACCAAACTTCTTCATCCTTGGTGCAGGGAAGAGCGGTACCACCTCCCTCTACGTCTACCTGGCGCAGCACCCAGAGATTTTCATGTCGTTCGTCAAGGAGCCGACTTTTTTTTGTGATTGCTTTCAGATCGTGAAGAACCCGGCAGATTACCTTGCCCTGTTCGAAGGCGCTGGCGACAGAAAGCGCGTCGGGGAAGCCTCGCACGCCTATCTCACCTGCCCGAGGTCGGCTGCTCTTCTGCGGGCATTCACACCGGACGCCAAATTTGTCGTCATCTTGCGCAACCCGGTAGACCGCGCGTTTTCGCTGTACCAGCACATGACACGGATGGGGGATGAATGGGTCGGGTCTTTCGAGGAAGCGCTCGCTATCGAAGAAGCACGAACACTGGATTCGACCTTCAAGTTTGGCAACCCGCAGTACTTCTATAATTATCTCTATTTTCGATCAGGATTATATAGCGAGCAGATCGAGCGCTACTATCAATGGTTCGAGCGTTCTCGTTTCTTGTTCGTAACCTTCGATGAGCTTAAAAGTGACGCCTTGGCCGTCATCGGGAGGGTCTGCGAGTTTCTGGATGTCGATCCGTCTTTCACGCCGAAGATCCATGTTCACAACAAGGGACACGGCGTGCGTTCGCCCGGGTGGCAGTTCTTCTTGAAACACCGGCTTGGACCTTTCCTGTCGAGGCTATATGTGCCAAGGGGGGCGGCGGCAGTGCGCCGGTTGATGGATTGGAACTGCCGCGGCGTGGCCTTGCCATCGATGGACTCCGGCACGCGCGATGCGCTACGATCGCGCTACACGGAGGATATTCGCAAGGTCGAGGACCTAACAGGTTTGGACCTGTCTCGTTGGGTCCAGCCGAGGCCTGCTGTCCCACAGGCCAACTTAATCGGAAAACCAAATCGAGATGCAGCTTGACCAGCGTCCCGGCAGCGCTGGGGGGGCGCGGAAAGTTAAGGACAGCCTGCCTACTTCGGGATACGCCGGAAGGGATACAGGTTACTCATGCACGCTGGCGAAAGTCGCGAAATGGGGCGTCGGCAACACTAACGACTGTTCTACAGACAAGAAAAAGCACTTCCTCCCTTTCTCATTGGATCCGGATCTCGAGCAAGGAATAGCCTCTCAGCAGTCTTGCATCTGAGCAAGCGAGCGCGTCAGCAGCTGGACAACAAGTTCCTTCTGTTCAAGCTCCTGTTCGAATTTCTGGAGCTGCATCCCAAGATGTCGCAAAGGCCCCTGGGATAGTGGTTTCTTTGAAGTTTGACGCCTTTGCGCAGGTACGTCATCGTAAAACTCACGCCACCGGGCAGCTTGCTCCGTGAGAAGCCAGTGTTCGCGAACCGATTGCTGGGCGCGGTTGCCTATTTGAACACGAAGCAATGGATCGTTGATTAAGCGCCGAAGCGCTGCCCGCCATTCGTCGGAAGTGGAAGCAAACAGAGCGTTCTGACCGTCCACAACGACGTCTTCGTATGGAATGACGCGGCTGTAAACGCCGGGAATGCCAAGGGCGCTGTACTCAAGGAATTTGAGGTGGCTTTTGCAACGGTTGAACTCGTTATCGCGTAACGGGGCAATGAAAATGTCGCAGCGCTGCCTGGAGGCGAATTCGGCAAATTGCCGGTAATCGACCAAGTTCAACGGCTCCCAGAGTACATCGGGACGGTTCGCCAGCAGCGGAGGAAGCGGCGGCCCCCAGACCTTGAGCTGAACTCGGCCGGCATTTTCTTCGAGTACAGTGACAAGGGGAGAGGCAACGTCACGAAGATCCGTTACATGCGTGTGCGTACCCATGTAGCCGATCACCACGGAAGGGCAATTGCCTACAGTAGGTGCTCGGTAAACCGGCCACAGTTCAGGATCGATGCAGTTCGGCAGAGCACGTGTGTTGGGGTTGAACAGACGATAATAGCCAGCAAGCGTCTCCGTGCTTGTTGTTACGGCGTCTGCCTCCAGGAGAGCACGCATGATTGGAAACCATGCGTCCCGATAGTAAGCCTTGTCGGGATGATCTTCCGGTAAGTCGAGCAGCAGGTCGTCGCTTTCGTAGATAATGGGAACCTGATGCCGGCGGGCAGTCGCCATGACGCCCTGAAATATGTGCTTATGGCGCGGGAAGTCGCGTTGGATGATGACAAGGCCAGCGCCGGGAATCCGGTCCAGGTACGCAACCTCGCCGACATTTCCCGGCAAAACACTTATGCCTGCATATCGCGCCGGTCCGCGGAGACGCAGCACCGGGCAGGCGCTGTTCCAGGGAAGCGTTGTGAAGACAACGACAGTAGTTGCGCCGGTCGATGCTTGTCGTTGTTTGTGCGGACCGTGCTGAATCATCTGCATGCCCATCGACTCCTTAATATCCGGGCTTCCTCTTGCGACCACCCAGTGCGTCGCACGTCATCGCGCTGGGGAAACGCCGACCCGCACTCTGCCCGGCAAGAATCTTTTCCCCTCAGCCGACAGGCACTCAAGCCGCTTCGGCAAGCTGGTCCCTGCAGAGTCCGTAGTAATCGGCCAAGAGGTTGTGGTACTGCCCGAAGCTTGGATTCAAGTCCGTTGGTAGATCGCCAAACGTGGCCGAACACTGGAGCAGGCGGTCGTTGATGAGCACAGGATCGGTCGTCGGTGGCAGCAAATAGTCAAAGCCTATTTCGCGGATCCGCTCCGCTTGGACGCCGAAATCAAACGCGATCGGGGTTAACTGGCCCATGAGGGCAATCGAAAGCGTGTAACTGTAGGTTTCCGGACAAAGTGAGGGGAAGAATGCGCAATGGCATCGTTCTTTTTCAAGGAGATCAAACACTGCATCTTCCTTGTAAGCGCCGGTGCAGGCCACGTTGGGAAGTGCGAGAATCTCCGGAGACGTAGGGTGTCCGATAATGTGGAAGCGGATCGGTAGGTTCCGAGCCAGGGCATCACGGCCGCAAGCGAGAACGATTTCCAGCCCCTTGTGAGGTGCAAGCGTGCCAAGGAGAGCCACACGCAGGGTTTCATCAGGACTAAACGGGGCACACACGTTCCGGGGGCGCATCGCCCGTTCGAAGTGCCGGCGCTCAACGAAATCGATTCGCGAGAAGTGCCGAGCCAAACGCTTGCCGACCTCCGCATGAGGCACGAACACCCTTCGGGCACCTGCAAGCCAATCGCCGTGAGCGCGTCGCCATTGACCTACATCGACTCTGTTTCCCTGATAGCTGAGATTTTTGTCGATGCATAGCTGGCAACCTTGTTCATTCGGCTCGCCACAGTAAGCACCGGTTCCGTTGATCAGATTGATACGGGGACAGATGGCGTAATAGTCGTGTAGCGTACAGTCATACGGCAAATTCAGATCAGCAATGATGTTCATCACCTGCCCAGGTACGTTGATGAGGTGATGGAAGTGAACGTGCTGCACGCCAAGATCAAGCAAAGCCTCTCGCAAGGTCCAGTATTCCTCGCGTGCGTCAAAAAGAAGGTTTGGGGTGTCGGCTACGGCCGGGCAATCGAGCCGCACGTTCCCATCGCCGGCCGGACGCAGAACTAGCGCTCTCGTGCCTTCCTCTTCGAGTCGCGACGCCATATCGAGCACGTGGCGCTCCGCGCCTCCTCCAAGGTCGTGGAGGACGAAAAGCATAGCAGGCTTCGACCCGGCGACTCGTGCCAGATCGATTCGGCGGCGCAATGGATGCGCCGGGTCGTTGGCCAGGTGCCCCCCGACGAGAGCTGAGTATCTGGCGTGCTTCTGGTTCAGGATATCGCCGGCCCGTTCAACAGCAGAGGCTTTCTCAGTTCCGAACGACACTCCCCCCCGGTGGTAAACAAACGTGTCCGCAACGAGGACGTGGCGCCACCCGGAATCGTGGGCCCTCATGCAAAAGTCATTCTCTTCACCGTAACCTCGGCCGAACAGCTGGGCATTAAACAGACCGATCTGCCGGACGCAATCACGGCGCACATACAAACAGAAGCCGACGCCTGTCGGGATATCCACCGCGGCGCCCTCGTTGACGCGGGCGCAGATGGCATCTAAAGACGCAGGGTCTATCCCGCTGGGAATGGGGTTATCGTCGAAGAATCGGGGGTAACTGCAAATCGTTGCGTTATTTGAAAGCGGCGTAGCGGTTGCGACATTCTCGCCCGAGTATGCCGCCTTGCGCAAGCGGTCCAGCCAATTGCCGTAGACCTCGGTGTCCGAATTCAGCAAGACGACATCCCGGTCGGGGCTTCGAGACAGGCCGAGGTTCGCGCTGCGCACGAATCCTAGATTCGAAGGGTTGTCGATCAGAGTAAGAAGGCCCCGCTCGGCAATCAAGCGGAGGCAGTTTGATACTGCCGGATCGGGGCTGCCATCGTTGATCACGATCAGCTCGTAGGCTGTCGCGGAGGATGCCGCCAGGATGCTGCGTAAACAGCGCAGCACAAAATCCAAACCACCATATACCGGTACAATCACGTCCACCAGTACTGGACCAGAAGGAACGCGCGGGGGATTGGCGAGGATCTCCCGCAAAATCGGCAGGTCGATCGCTGCCTCGGGCTTCTCCCACCAGCGTATGCCAGCCCTAGTGCTCGCGGGCACGGGGTTCGAAACCGCCTCCGGGTTCTCCGGGAAAGGTTCAGGCGCGCTGGTATCCGGCGTCGGCTCCGGTATTGCAAGGAGCTGCTGTCCACTTTCCGTCACCGTGCCGACCGGCCCGATGGCCGGCCGGGCGCGGCGGAACCAAGATCCTAACCCTTCAATCACCTCGCTACCGCTCCTGAGGGCACGCAAAGCTTTGCGCGTCGCACGAGAGCCAATGCCGAGCATCTTCCTCCGAATCTTGGCAAGGACGCGTAGAGATCCTTCTCTTCGGTAGGTTCGCCAGGTCTGGCGACCAAGCAAGTAAACTTTCTCTCGGCCACTTCCCGTCGGACACATGACCTGTCTTGCGCGGCGCATGAGTTGAACCAGCTTCCACGCTGCGCTGCCAGCCATTTCGGCGAGCTGGGCCTGCAATGCCGTAACTTGTGCATTGCTAGCATTGCATTGCGCTTCCGTGCCGGTGATGTGCGCCTGCATTGCAGAGATGAGCGCCTCCATGTCATCAGCCCGCGCGCTCAGCAAGCTGATTCGGCCGACCGAAATCTTATCGAGGTACTCAAGCGCGGCGACCTTGGCCCGCAAGGCCCGGACCGCCTGTTCTTTGACCACAAGGCAACTTCGAAGTTCGTCCGGGCCGGCAGTCTTGCGCTGGCTGTCGGCCAAGCCTACGAATTCCGAGGATTCAGGCACTGTATCTCCTTTCGGACAGATCACCGGGCTCGGCCTGCCCGCTTATCGACCTGTTTCCTGATTTTCAACCAGCCGCAGCGCCAAGGTTATGATCTCTTGGCTGTGCCGGTCAGCACATCGATGTGGCAGTCGAGGAAATTGATGTCTCAGAACGGCCGTTTTATTGGCCGGGTTCGCCCTAGCTGGCGGCCGCCAAAATCTAGACGGGCATCTTGAAGTGTCATGCGACCAACGACCCGGCTGAGTAGTGCTGCCCAGTCGATGGCAAGGCAGGCAATCCCCAGACGGGTCAGCGCAGCACGTATGACCTCTCGTTCAACCAGCAGGTGGCTGCGGCTTCCAATATCAAAGAGCTCCGAGCAGGTCAAGCCTGTCTTTCATGATGGTTGGTTTCTCTTTGCCGCGACAAGACGTGCGCCCTCGTTTGCTCAGGATGCCCTTCGCATGGGAATACGCCGAAGACTGGATGGGTGAACGAATTCGATGTGAGCATCCCGGATGACGGCAATCTTGGCCCTCAAGTAGTCAGATAGCGCGAGGGTATCGAATAACGCAGGATCACGCATGGCAAAAAGATCGTAGAAGTTTCCCCTGGCAGCGATTAGGTCACGAAATTCCGACGGATTCAAGGAAAGCACTTCTACCGTCTTAGGTAGGCCGTCAAGATAGGCTCGCAGGGCCCCAGGGGCAACACCCACCACAACCAGGGTCACGAACCCATCGAGCGTTTCCATCCGCGCGATCCACTCTTGCACATTCGCGCGGTTGGAGACAAAGGTAGCGCCATGCTCGGCCATCAAGATATTGAAAGCCTGACACGTCGATGTCCTTAGCGCTAATGGCGACCAACCGGGACCAGACTTGGTAGGGAGCCAGCTCGCGTGCCTAGTTACGAAGATCCCATGATTACGCTGAAGAAGTTCCAGCAGATCGGGAAACGCGGAGGACGTGCCGTTTTCAAAATGGAAGATACGCACGTCCGGCAAAAACACCACCCGCTTGCCAGAACGTAAGAGGCGAGCGCAGAAATCAGTCTCCTCATAGTACCCCAGGCCGAAGATTTCATCCAATCCGTTGCAATCGAGGAAAAGGTCTCTGCGTGTCGCCAGGAACGCGCCGGAGCAATAGTCCACGTCGCGCTGGAAGGAGTAGGCGGGGTCGTCGGCCGACCGGCCGCGCCCACAAGGCAGCGCCCTCCCATCCTGGCCGATAAGGACCCCTGCTTCTTGTAGCGTACCGTCCAACAGGATGACCTTACCACCGACCGCGCCGACATCGGCGTTGGCCATGAGAAACGCCACGGCATGATCGATACTCCTGCCAAGCACCTGCACGTCGTTATTCAACAGGATCAGAAAGCGCCCCGTCGCCTGTATGGCGGCCTGATTCACCGCTTTCGGGAAGCCGAGATTCGTCTGGTTGCGAATCACCCGAAGCCCTCTTACTCGCCGCAGCAATTGCCGGGTTTCATCTGTGCTCCCGTTATCTACGATGATTATCTCCAGGGGAATCGTATTCTGCCGCATCGCCAACGACTGCAAACACGTCAAAGTCAACTCGGCGCGATTGTGAACGGGAATGATTAGACTGGCTGTAGGCAAGGAGCGCGGACGGCAATCGAGCCGACACCCCGTCTCCAGGAATGCCCGGAGAGCTAGTCGGGCCAGGACCGTCATCATCTCCTTCGGTGTCGAGGACGAAATGGTCATGGGTCGGCGTTCGCCTGGGCCTTGTTCATCGAGGGGCCAATTTCTCTTCCCCGCGGTCGCAAGTACTGGCCAATCTGATGAGCCCGGTGTGCCAGCCGCCAGCTCAAGGAGGCCTGGGCTTCCTCGAGTTGGCGCTGAGCAACTAGCCAAAGTCTCTCGTACCGGACTGCTTGCTCCAGGAGCCGGGCAGCCTCTTCTTTCAAGTTTCGGTTCTCCTGGTGCGCCTGATCAAGCTCCTGGCGCAATGCATGAACGTCTTTATCTGTTTTCTCCAATGTCTCGCGCAGGTCACGGTTTTCGTGCCTGACAGCTCGGATCCTCTCCTTCAGATAGCCGACATCGACCGGTATCGAAGGTTGACAGCCTGCGTTCGCAGGCAAGCGAAGCTGGGAAAGACTGATCGCGTTCAACCGATTTAGGAAGACCTCGGCTTCGCTGGGCATTTTGTTCCTCCGGCATCCTTGGCGCAGCGTATACCGCTTCCGCAGAACGATAAAGCAGCCGGTTAGGAAAGGGGAGATTTGCGTGGGCAGCCTATTGCAGATCTACGCCCAGAAGTCAAGCCGAAACAGGGATCATGTCCAGGCTGTCCGATTCTTCTTGGCACATTTTTGGGAGGTGCTATGGCGAAACTGGACGGTCCGTAGTCGAGCATCTGGCCGACGAATTCCCGGCGAGTACGAGTCTCACTGCCACGAACCGATTTGAACTATCGCCTTTGAAATGCTGATCTTTTCATGGGCTCAGTTCTCTCTCCTCCAGCCGAGCTGGATACTGCCGAGTTGGTGCTGCGAGCGGCACCTCGGCGGCGGCAGGAAAAAGTCTACGGCAGGATCTGAGCGTGCTGCGCCAGAGTCGCCGATGTTGCCTTCTGCTTCGTTGATCTCCCGGTGTGGCCATTTCCCCATCGACGTCTGGTGCATGTACATAAGCTCAGCGCGAACAGCGCGGCGACCGGCACACATACGCGGCTACGGCATTTTGTTCGAGCAGCTATTTCGCGCTGCCGCCCCCGATCTGTCCGTTTTTGTCGCGAGTGTTCCGGGTGCGGAGAGCAAGGAAAGGGAAACGTATGGCTGAAGACGTTCTGCCATGGGATTTCTGGGTTGAAAGCGCCACTTTCCCCGAGCTGGCCGGCTGATGCAGTAGGCACCGGCGGGCAGCAGCGCCGCACTGGCGCCGAAGCGCGCTTCCGCTGAAAAACACATGACGATTCCCCTTTCGAAGCCGCCACGGCTCTTGTGAAGCGTTCAACGGTACGGGTTAGGCACCAAGGGTGGGCGGTGTTTGTAAGCCCAAGGCACACAAAGACGTCCCAATGGACAGAAGCAATGCCTTCCCCCTCGCCCAGCCGTCACGCTCGCATGGCTCACACATACCGGCGCGGCTTGGCTCAGGGTTGCCTCCGAAGAACCAAGATAGTTTCCAACTCCTGCGGGTGAACCACGAAAGCCTCGATGTCAAAGGGAAAGGAGAGTCTACGGCGAATATCAACCAACATTTCCAACAGCGCCGCCGGCGTCCAGACATGGAAGTGGATGCTGTAGTTCTTCTCAACAATCCACCGCATTCCCTGCTCCACAGCGGCCCCGGCCTTGCGCTGTACACACTGAACCCATTCACGGACGTGTTCCATGTATGAGCCTGCCGGCCCCTCGCGATAGTCGCGATACAGATGATCTAACGACGTAACCGGCCGGTTGATATCGAAGGTTCTTCTCTTATCGGGGACAGCCATGTATAGAACACCCCCCGGCTTGAGGACTTCCATGTATCGCTCGAGACTTCCGATGGGGTTCTGGAGATGCTCAAGCAGGTGATTGCCAATGATGAAGTCTTGGGAGGCGGGGGCGATGGCTTTCAACGTCTCCCCGTCATCGATGATATCGACTGGCACAAGATGCGCGTGGCCCAGTTCGGGATATTGCGCTCGAAGTCCGGCAACATCGTAGCGATCGACGTACTTGACCGAGCAGCCGTCCGGAACCGGCAAGGGGCCGTGTAAAGCCCCAATTTCAAGACCGGAGCCGTAAAGGAAACGCTCGGCGATTACCTCGCGAAACTTGCTGCGTACTTCAATGACAGTCTGGCAGACCACTTTCGACGCGGGTCCATTCCTGGCAACGCAGGCAACTCGGTGTGTGCCATTCGGCAACTCCGCTGCGTACACCCGCGCGCGAAATCCAGCATGAGAATTGGCCGCCGCAAGCTCTGGATAGACTCTAGCTACGTCAGGACGAACAAGCCGATCAATCCGACATTGTGCTGCGCGATCATCAATATGAACTTCCAACGAATCCGCAGCTCCCTGTGGATAAAGAACCCAGCCCTCGACCACGAAGGAAGACGACGGAACCTGCTGCATGTCGGTCGGGGCGTCCATGAAGCCCATGGATTCGCGCATTGGAGTGTTTGTTGCTAACGACATGCTCAGACCCCCTGAATCCGCAAGAGGATGGGATACTCAGGTGTATTCTCTTGATTGCCGCTGATGGCAATAACTCAACGGCGGGATATAGCATGCGGGAATATGCGTTTCAAGGGCATACTGGTACAAGCAGCCCTCCCAGTCGTACCGACTAGAACCATCGAGTACGGGGCAGAGGGAG
>DATGZX010000194.1:0-2421 GCA_035296965.1 Gemmataceae bacterium | reverse complement strand
GACTATGTACAAAGAATTTTTTGGACTTCGCGCCAACCCGTTCAACGTCAATCCGGACCCGCGTTACCTCTTTCTCACGCGGCACACCGAAGAGGCGCTGGCCTGCCTTACCTACGGCATTCAAAGCCGCAAAGGCTTCGTCTTGCTGACCGGCGAGGTCGGCACCGGCAAAACCACGCTGATCAATAAATTGATGGAATGGCTTCGCCTGCAACAGGTGGCTACCGCTTTCATCTTCAACTCGCGGATGGACGTGCCCCAGCTCCTCGATTTCATGATGGCCGATTTCGGTATTCCCGGCGATACCAAGTCTAAGAGCCAGCTCCTGCAGCGCCTCTACAACTGGCTGCTCGATCGCTATCGCGCCGGGGAGACTGCCGTCCTCGTCGTCGACGAGGCCCAAAGTCTCTCCGACGAAGTGCTCGAAGAGATCCGCATGCTCACCAATCTTGAGACCTTTACCGAAAAACTCCTGCAGATCGTTCTGGTCGGACAGCCGGAACTCGAACAGCGCCTCAAGCAGCCCCAGTTACGCCAGTTGCGTCAGCGCTTGACGCTGCGCGCCAAAACTCATCCCTTCAATCTTGAGGAAACCAAGTCTTATATCACCCAGCGCCTCCGGATCGCGGGGTCGAACGGCGTGCCGATCTTCGATTCCGACGCCACCGTCGCTATTTTCCGTTACGCGCAGGGCATTCCACGCATCATCAACCTGCTCTGCGAGCACTGCCTGGTCAGCGCATTCGTCGATCAAAGAAAGACGGTCTCTGTCGAAGTCGTCGATTCGGTCGCCCGCGATTTCGATCTCGCCGATGGCAACGCCGCCGGCGCCATGATTCCACCGGCTCCTCCGTCACCCGAAAAGTTTGACCTGGTCGAAGCCTTACGCACCTTGGCGACACTGGCCGACCGGCTGCGCCAATCCGAACAACAAGATCTCCCCAAGGAAAGGAAACTATGAGCCGCATCCATGACGCTTTGAAACGCGCCGAGCAGGAAAGAGCAACTTCCACGGGGACGTACGTCGAGCCCGCCTTCCCGCAACCCCCCGCCTTCCCGCCACCGGAAGAGCAACGCGAAAATATACCTTCGCCGCCTTTGCCGCAACGATCGGGAACCGTCGCCATGCCAACCATGGCCTCGGCCTTGAATTACGAATCGCTGCTCGCCCGCTGCCCCCAGACCGAATGGACTCCGGATTCGCGCACCATGCTCTTCTTTCACGGAGACGACAATCGGGTCGGGGCGGAAGAGTTCCGCACCCTGCGCAACCGTCTCTACCAGATCCGCGAGAAAATGCCGCTGAAACGCCTGCTGGTAACCAGCGCGCTTCCCAAAGAAGGGAAGTCTTTCGTGGCTGCCAATCTCGCCCAGGTCATGGTGCGGCAGCACGGGCGTCGCGCCCTCCTCATCGACGCCGATCTGCGCAACCCCGGCATGCACCGCCACCTTGGAGCGGCCCAATCGCCCGGGTTGGCCGAATACCTGTTGGGCGAATGCGATGAGTTCGCCGCCCTGCAACGCGGGCCCATGGAAAACCTCTTCTTCCTGCCTGCGGGCCGGACCGTTCCCAGCGCCCCTGAACTGCTCGCCAACGGCCGTCTGAAGCTGTTCCTGCAGCGCGTTGAGCCCTTGTTTGACTGGGTCATTATGGACACATCGCCCGTCATCCCCGTTTCGGATGCCACACTGGTCGCCGGTTCTTGCGACGGCGTCCTCATGGTTGTGCGCTCCAATGCTACCCCCTCCGATTTGGCTCGCCGTGCCCGCGAAGAATTCCCCGACAAGCTGCTGCTCGGAGTTGTGCTTAACGGAGCCCCATCCGGAGAGCATGCACGTTCCAGGTACTACTATGGCGAGGCCGTGAACAGCCAAACTTAAGTGAAGATGAACCGAGGACAAGTTGATCCGGCTCTTCAATGTCTATTACCCAATCCGAACTCTGGTCCTGCTCATCGGAGAGGCCCTGATCGTCTGGACCTCTTTCCTGCTGGGGGCTTGGATCATACTTCGCGAAGATTGTTACCTGGTGTTGTACGTCGAGGGCGGCTTTCTCAACATCCTCGTACTGACCGCCCTGGTATTGCTCTGTTCGCACTGCTTCGACCTTTACGACACGACTCGTCTGAACCCCAAGGGAGAAATCTATGTCCGCTTACTCCTGGTACTGGCGGTGGTGGCCTTGGGTCTCGGCATCGTAAGCTACATTCGTCCCAATCTCCTTCTGGGTGCGCTGCATCCTGAACACACTCCCTATCGGAGCGGTTCTTCGGCGGTAGGCCTGTTCATCCTGATCTTCGCGCTCTTCGGATGGCGGCTCGGTTTTGCCTGGCTCGTCCAGTTGCCCATTCTGGTCGAGCGCGTCTACGTCCTGGGCACCGGCGAGCGCGCGCAGCGACTGGTGCAGGGCCTGCGCCAGAA
>DATGZX010000193.1:0-3987 GCA_035296965.1 Gemmataceae bacterium | reverse complement strand
TCCTGGCTCCCGTCCGCGAAGGTCGCTTCCACCACCATCCGCTGCGTGTAGCGAGGCCCGGTGATGGAAATAGAGGTTGGCAGAACTTCGAGCCTGCTGAGGGCAACTCCTTTGAAGGTCGAATGTGCGGCGACGGGATGCAGCGGACGAGCGGCACGGGTCGAAGAGCTGTTCCCTGCCCCACTCATGTCCGTTTGATGGTAAGGCTGGTCGGGTGGTTGATGCGTCTGCGCCCAAAATATAGTACTGCTCGCAGCAACCAGGAAGGCCAGAAGAACGGAAGAAATGATACGAACCCTGCGCATGCAAGCTGTCTTCTCTGTGTTCTCTGTAGCCAGGAAAAGACCCAACACAGAGATCACTGCGTCCCTCCGTGCTCTCTGTGATGAGGCTTTGGAACCCCAGAGGACACGAAGAAATCGGTTGAGGGTAATCATGCGAGCAATTCGGTAATTGGATCAAAGCCGTGATCGACGACCCGGACCTCGCGCCCTTGCGGCGTCTTCATGATGAAGTCGAGGGGTATGCCCAGGGCCGTGTAAACCGTGGCGGCGACGTGGGCGGGCATGACGGCGCGGTCCTTGGGCGCGGCTCCGATCGTGTCCGAGGAGCCCACAATCTGGCCGCCCTTGATGCCTCCGCCTGCAAGCACAACGGTCCAGCATTGCGGCCAATGGTCGCGCCCGCCCGCCGGATTGATGCGCGGCGTGCGGCCGAATTCCCCGGTGGCCAGGACGAGCGTGGCGTTCAGCAATCCACGGTCGCTCAAATCCTCGAGCAGAGAGCTATAAGCATTGTCGAACATCGGGCCAATTTGATCGCGGTAGCAACTGATGGGGCTGAAAGGCGCCGACCCGTGGATGTCCCAGGTGATTTCATTGAAGACGGTTTCGAACATGTTCACGGTTACGAAGCGGACGCCGCGCTCCACCAGTCGCCGCGCCAACAGGCAGCCCTGGCCAAAGCGGTTCATGCCGTAGCGCTTGCGAACGTCCTCGGGCTCTTGCGCCAGATTGAAAGCTTCACGCGCCGTGGCAGAGGTCATCAGCGTGTACGCTTGATGGAAAGTCGAATCCATCAGCTTCGCGTCCTGGTCAGTTTTCTCAAAGTAGCTCACCGACTGATCGATCACCTGCCGCCAATCGCGGCGCCGATCAACACGGGCGGCGGAAATGTAATCCGGCGGAAGCATGTCCGGCACTTTGAAGTTCGGGTCGGAAGGGTCGGCGTTCAGGACGAAGGGGTCGTAGGCCTTACCGAGGAACCCCGCCGTGTCGCCATGCGGCAGATTGCCGCCCAACGCGCCGATGGTGACGGGGATTAAGACATTGGGCGGCATGTCGCCCTTGGGTCCCTTTTCGAGCCGCAGCACGCAACCGTAGTTGGGGGATTCGAGTCCGCCTTGGAAAAGCCGCCCGGTCTGCATCATCTGGCAGCCGGTGTCGTGGACTGCCGCCGCGGTGTGATAAACAGACCGCAGTAGGGCGAACTTATCCGCGTGTTTGGCCATGCGCGGAAAAATCTCCGAAATCTCAATTCCCGGCACGTTGGTCTTGATGGGCTTGTACGGACCGCGGATTTCGGCAGGGGCCTCAGGCTTCATATCCCAAGTGTCAAGCTGGCTGGGACCGCCGACCAGCATAAGCTGTATACAGTTGATGTCCTTGTCGGATTTCACAGCGCCCCGAGCCTTCAGGCTGAAAAACTCGGGCATAGTTAATCCCAGGAAGGCAATCGTGCCGGCGTGAAGGAAGTCACGGCGCGTAACGCCGTCGCAGAAGTGGACTTTCTTATCAGCATCGAGCCTGAACATAAACCCGGCCCCCAGAAGCTGTCGAAATGACAGGCGCAGCCCTGCACCTGCCCTTATCGTAGAGTAACGCTCTGCCATGTGTCAATCGAAAGGGCGACGTAGCGCACGGCGGATTTGTTCTCAGAGTGGGCCGGAGCAGGCCTATCGACTTAGGGGTGTGAGCGCTGGCGACCGGCTACTTTTGCTCCGCCGCCGAGCGGGACGCACGGGGCAAGGTGGAGATCGAGCGGACGGCCTGGAACTACTTCCCACCACAGGTTTATTGGGTCGTGCCGCTTAGTCCCGCCCTTGGCGAGCGCCTGAGTTTTCGGTCATGCGCAGGTAGTCGAAAACCAGGCGCACGCGGCATGCGAGCTGGCGCATTTTCTGCGGCACGCTCTTTCCTCCTTTCGACTTGATCACCCCGATGGCGAAGCGACGCAGCCGGGTCATGTTTTCCGGTCCGTAACCGGTACGGATGCGGCTGCGGTCTTCATCAAAGGTCCAATCCAGAATGTAGTGGCAACTGTTCTCGATCACCCAGTGGCCGCGGTTGACTTGGAGAACCCGCTGGGCCTTGGCTTGTTCCGGCGGGCGGCTGGTGATGCCGTAGGCGATCTCCGAGGAGACCTCGCCGGTCCTTTTCTCCATGCTCCGACGCTCCACCACGAAGGCTTGGCCAACGTGGGGGAAACGGAGGTAGTCGCTGAGCTCGGGGGTGGTCCAGATCTGGCGCGTTTCGATCCGTCCATGGTCAGGCGGCGTATGCTCGACGTAATCGGGCGGCCGCTTCCCCCGATCCTGAAAGTACAAGGCCAAGTCTTCGAGCGTCCCCGCTTGATTGCCTTTGACGGTGAAATGGTAATGGCCCCCGCGCCGAACAATGTAGTCGGCCAACTCGCGCTGAGCCAGCAAGGCGTCGGCGGTCACGTCCTTGCCCCGGATGTCGATGACCTCCAACAGGGGGATGGCCATCTTGATCTCGTTCGTGCGTTTGACTTCTTCCCGGCCTTCTACGGGCAAGGTACCCACTTTTTTTGGGTGTGGCAGATCTTGGTCTCATGACCGACGACGCCCATGATGTGGGTCTGCTGACCCTGATCATCGAGGGCATTGCACAGGGTCTTGCCGTCGATGGCCAGACTCTCATCTTCCCCGGCGTAGAGTTCGTTCCAGCGTCGCAGGGCGTGGTCCAGGTCCGCCGGCTGGACGCGAATCAGCACGTTGCGGATGACGTATTCACTGGGCACCCCGTAGCGGCCTTTTTCCCAACGACAGCCGAACCGCCGCCGCGCCTTCTGCCCCAGGCTCTGCGCCCAATCGGCGATGGCCTTGTAGCCGCGCATGCCGCACAACACCGCTCCGGCGGCAATCGCCAGCACCGTGGGCAAGCGATGACGCTTGCCTTGAGCCCGGCGAGGGTCGGAAATCTCGGCAAAAAACGCAGGCAGGGATTGCATCTGAGCGGCACTGAGCATCATTTTCGACTCTCCTGGGCGATAAGGTGAAGGGAGCGTGGCCGAGCACAACAACTCGTGGGCATCGGCTCGCAGGGGTTTCAGGAAGACCATCTTGGGAGATTCGGGGTTAGCACTGTAGCCCCAACGCGTGCGGCGAAACCCGCGCGTGTTGCCCACATACGTCCAGTTCGCCGCCCGATAGACCGTGCCCCGGAAACGTTCAGGATCGACAAAGGTCTCCAGCAACACCAAGCCGTGACCGAAAGTCTCTTCCCAATCACGCCCCACACGCCTCTGGCACAGTGCCAGAACGCGTGACCCCAAGTTGGGCGCGTGCCATTCCGGCAGAATCAGAAAGCGGCTGTTGTTGGCCACCAACTTCAAACGGCGGTAACGCTGACGAAAATCCCAGCCGATCCAGCGATCCCGCGCCGCACACTTCAGCGCCGAGGCCGAGAAGCTCACCAGCGCCACCCAGGCTTCACCCCAACTGGCCACATACCATAGCGTCTCGCTGATCTTCGGCAAAGCGCCCAGATAGTGATGCCGCTGCATCAGCTCCTCGTAACGGGCCTCCTCAGTAGCACGAACCGGTCGGATGACGATCTCGTCCAGTTCCACAGCGCCTCCCCAGCAAGCACCATCGCAGGATACAAGCCCGTGAGGGAATTGTCCAGAGGAAGTTACAACTGGCTAAGGCTTAAAGGATTTACAGGAAGGAACAAAATCACCCTG
>DATGZX010000192.1:0-5050 GCA_035296965.1 Gemmataceae bacterium | reverse complement strand
CTCCCTCTGCCCCGTACTCGATGGTTCTAGTCGGTACGACTGGGAGGGCTGCTTGTACCAGTATGCCCTTGAAACGCATATTCCCGCATGCTATATCCCGCCGTTGAGTTATTGCCATCAGCGGCAATCAAGAGAATACACTCGCGTTTGCTGGGAACTCGCCTTCCGCCAGCGGCTTGCCCGGTTGGCGACGATGCGTTTGCCATCGGCGCTAAACCCCAAGCTGCTGACGTTGTCCGACCAGTCTCCCTTGAGCGTGCGGACCACCTGGCCCTTGTCCCTGGGCTGTATACTGGCGGGTTGGTCCGCGATGGGAGAGGAGAGAGTGCTGGCCCCATGAACCGATCCGGCCGTGGGGTTGGACATTTGCGATCCCAAGGCTCCGCGATCCTGGGCCAACATCCTGTCCTTTCCTGTTCTAGTCTCTCGCGGTGGACAGCCCCTTGGTTCAGCCACTGCAGGGACAATAGAGCTGCCATATCGGGCCGAGGGGGACTCCGGTGCCTCATTGGCATGTTTCAAGCAGATCTCCATGATCCAGAAAGTAACGAATGTCCGTTGAAACAGGTCAAGTAGAAGGGATCGGGAAACTTCAGTAAGCAGCCGGCGGCAGAGGATAACGACGTCAAGCGTCATTCCAATGAGGTTCGGCCACGGTGATTGACTGGACCATGACACACGATCTTACTGGCCTCGTCCGCCAGCGCAGCGCCAGCCGCTAGGGCACCACCGGCCACTACGGTCAAGGTCAGTGCTTGCCGCCTCGTTTCTTGGCGGGACTTGCGGCCGGTTAGGCGATTCTTGCGGGCGTCCGGCATCCACTTCCACTGCACGACTTCAGGCATCGCACTTCTTTCCGTTTCATGGTTCGTCCTCGCCAAAGCACACGTTACCAGGGTACCGGTTGGTTCGGCCGGCTGAATGGTCAGCGTAGCGCCAATGATCGCAGCACGGTTGCGCATGATGCGCAGGCCCAGTCCGTTGTGTTTCTCGGTCGGCTGGTCTGGGATGCCGCTGCCGTCGTCTTGCACGCGCAGGACCAGGAGGTGATTCGACTCCATGGAAATGCGGATTTTCTGGCAGCGGGCGTGCTTGACCGCGTTGTGGACAGCTTCTTGAGCGATGAGATAGAGGTTGGTCGCGATGCCGTTGTCTTCGACGAAGACCGGCTTGCGGCAGTCAAAGACGCATGTCGCCTTGCCCTCCTGCTGGGCATGGCTGGCCAGGTCGGACAGCGCGGCCATGAGGCCCTCGGCATCGACCGAAACCGGACACAACCCACGCATGACGGCTCGAAGCTCTTGCTGGCTGCGCTGCAATCCCAGGGCCAACCTCTCGACCAACTGCGACGCGTTCGAGGGATCCGACCGCAGAGTCTCGGTCAAGTCGCCGACCAGCAGGTTGAGGGCGGTCATTTCCTGGCTCACGCTGTCGTGCAGGTCTTGACCAATGCGTCGCTGCTCCAGGGACGCAATGTCGACGACTTCGCGCTCCAACTCCTTTCTCCGGCTGATGTCACGCCCGGTCACCGAGGCGCTCACGACCTTGCCGTCGCTATCCCGCATCGGCGAAACCGTCAGCTCGATTGCGACACGCTGTCCGTCCTTGCGGACATGCTCCGTCTCGAGCTGCTCGACGTCCTCGCCGCGCTCCAGCGTGGCCATTATCCTGCTCCATTCGTCGGCGCGGTCGCCAGCAGGAAGCCTACCCCAGGCAGGAAAGCGAGCCTCGGCGCCAGCCGCGGTGTAATTCGCGGTCCAATCTTGCCGATAAGAAGTGAGACGTGCCTTAGCCGTCAGGGTAACGGAATAAGTACGTCATGTGGGCGTCAAGACTTCAAGCTGATTGTCGATACGTTCTACCCCTTCCAGGCCACTGACGACTTCCTGAGCCAGTAGTTTGAGGTAGCAGGTGGGCAGGCAGCCTCGCAGGAACAGCACGCCATCCAGGTAATCACAAGAGATGCATTTCAGAGTCAGATCCGGGTTGCTGCGTAAGCGTCTCTCGGCTAACTCTTTTATGCTGGCCTGCGAAGTTTCTGGCTCGGCGCACGCCGGGTTTAGCGCAAACATGATGATCTCCTTACTTGGCGTCAAATGCGTCCTTACGGCGGTATTCGATTTGTTGAACGTCTGCAACTCGTAGGGATTCCGAGGAGGCCGCTATTCTCTGGCTCGGGATTTGGCGTTGCCTATCCAGAAAACCATGAACTCGCCACCAGCAGAGTCTCGGAAGTGGATGGTCAAATGATTTGATGGCGACCCCGCCGAAGGGGAAGTCAGGAAAGGATTCTGGCCATCCGATCAAAGGTTTAACGTACCTGTCGGGCTGCCCAAGTCAACTAGATTCTGAAAGCCGGGGTGGCGTTAACAGGAACATCAAAATGCGCTGCGGGCTGCCCGGTCGCTGTGCCCGTGTACGAATGGGTCCGAGGCAGCGCTCAGCAGAAGCCGTTCTATGCGATGCGCTTCATTCGCGGGCGCGCCACGGTGCTTACCCGCGCCTCTAGTTCTGAGCAACGGCTACCATCGCGGAGCCTTGGGATCGCATATGTCCAACCCGCCAGTATACACATAGGCGGTTATCATCCGGGCTCCGGTTGTAGGTGAACTCCAGCAGAAACGGGTGGTCTGCAATGAGGTAGTCCGGGCGTGGGGCCTCCGGGGACACCGGCATGATCCGGAACCGATCTCGGTAGCCCCACCACCCTTTCATTGGGCCGGACACAAGCAGGACCGTCTGGCCGATGCCCGCTCCGGCCGTCTCCAGGTAGTTGCGGTGAAGTTCAGCCCGCACGGTTTCGATGTCCTGCTCGGTCAGCGCCTCCTCGGCGAACGCCCCGATCAGTTCGAGGCCCCGGTTGTACTCCAGCCGCAGGGCGTATGGCGGGCGCATCGGGAAGAGCGTCACGCGGCGTTCCGTGTCGTGGACGGACCCGCCAAAGTGCGGGGACAAGACGGCCACGAGTTCGTGGTGTTCGGTGCCCGCCGGCTTCAGGCGGGGAAGCAGGTTCTCGGCGCGGTCGATCACCGAATCCTCCCTTGAGCGACTCTGGGCACAGGAAGGTATGGACACCGGTGGTCAGAAGGTTGTTCGCGCCCACGGACTAGCAACGACCGCATACTCGTGCCCTCCGCCAAGACCGAACCATTGTTTAGACAGAAATCCTCTGCAATGTAACAAGCCGGTCGGCGCTTTCAACAGCCCGGCATGGATATGCTGGTTGCAGCCTTGAAGTTCGAATAGTTACGCACTTTCTCAAAGCCTAAATAAACCCCGCCACACCCGGATTTATCTCCAATCGATTTCCGCTCATTGAACCTCCGGGATGATTTTGAGCGCGCGCTTGCCTTTGAGGCGGTAGACCGTGAAATCCCGACGATCAAGCGTAAAGACCGTGCGGATCCCCTCATGTTCGGCAAGATACACCAACGCACCATCGGCAAGCTGTGCCCCGATGGTTTCGTAGCGGTGCATGAAGCTCGCGATCCAGGGGAGGGATTCTTGCTCCAAGGGTAGTAATTGCAGCAACCCGGCGGCGAACGCATCAAAGAGCTTTCCGAGAGCGGCTGGCTGTTTTCGCAGAAGCCAGGCGGTTTCGGTCAGCACCGGCCAGCAAGTCAGCAACGGCGGGGAAAGATTTGCCAGGGTTGCAACGCAGGACTGATGATGTTTATCGTCTTTAGACATCAGGGCGACCAGCGGGCCCGGCATCTACGAGGATGCGCCGCTCAGCCGGTCTGTCAACGGGAAGGGTGGGCGCAGCCGATGGCCCGACCACAACTGGACAGGAAGGAGATCGGGGCCGCAGTTATCGGGACGAAATCTTCGACAGGCCACGGGGTTATGGTGCGGCACGACCGGGGACTGCCCCCGGAAGCCAACATCCACCCTCTCGCCGAGATTAGCTTTCCTGCGAAGACAGCCGATGGCGGTCTTGTTCTCATGAAGCTGGCCCTCGACCAACGGTGCTGCAACGTCAGGTTCTTTGCCCCATTGCAAGTGCCGATAGCAGTCAGCGACCGGCAAGCGAAGATTACCCTGTCCTTCCCCGATTGGAAGGAAGGGAAGGTCGCTCCGAGTACGGTTGAAGTTCCCATCGGGGAGCCAACCGGCGAGAGGAAGGATGGCAAGAGATAAGGACAGCGTTTCCGGCCATCTCATTCGCCGCTGAGTGGATGTCTTGCAGGTCGCCGGCACAATCCCAGCAAGTCCGCAATCAAGCTGCCTTTCCCTATCACCACGCTCTTTTCAACCGACGAAGATTCTCTGATGAGCCGAAACAACCGGACTGCGCTGCCAATCAATCGCACCA
Source organism: Gemmataceae bacterium (assembly GCA_035296965.1). Taxonomy (GTDB): domain Bacteria; phylum Planctomycetota; class Planctomycetia; order Gemmatales; family Gemmataceae; genus DATGZX01. The sequence goes on along the minus strand of DATGZX010000192.1, from coordinate 735 downwards.
ATTTGGGCCGTGACATGCAGGAGGCCGTCAGGAAAATGAAGGAAATTCCAGGCGGTGTAGAGGTGGAGATTGTCGAAGGACGTGCACGACAGCATTGGACGAGATACAATTGTCGGTGCTTCTTCAAATCGATGCCAGTACCAATGCCTCGGAAGAGCGGTGTCAAATGCACATCAAATGTACCCGACGAAGTTTCTTCTTCGTGGTGCTTGCGCTCCTGCTGCTACCAATGACGGTGTACTGTTCTAACGGGCAAACGATAGCGACAGCTGATGAAGATGCTGTTGCTTGCTACAACCGGGGTTGGGCCCACGCCGAAAAGGCCGAGTACGACAAGGCCATCGCAGAGTTCACGGATTTGCGTCTTTCGGGTCGAGGCGGATCGCCTCCGTGTAATCAGCGATGGCCTTGTCCTGTTCGCCCTTGCGGGCATAGGAATAGCCCCGCTTCCATAGGCGTCTGCGTAGTTCGGATCGAGGCGAAGCGACGCTGCAACCTGCCTTGGCAATGCGGACAGCGCATGGGGTCTTGGCCGGTCCACTCCAAAATGCGTTCCATCCAGTTCTTGGGTGGGGGTGACTCGGGCTGCGCTTGTTGGCCCAGGAGTTGTCGGCAACGCTCCAACTTGGTGGACACGTTGACACTCGCCAGCAGGCCGTAGTGTCGGATGCGCACGAAACCCTTGGGCAAAACATGCAGCAAAAAGCGGCGCAGAAATTCTTCGGTTGTGAGACG
>DATGZX010000191.1:0-58102 GCA_035296965.1 Gemmataceae bacterium | reverse complement strand
TCCGCGGGCGCCGGGGATCCCCCCGACAACGACAAAACTTCGGACATGGGACTTTCCTCCATCGGTTGTGGATGCAAGCAATGCAGGGCATCCTGCTTCGAAGTTTTCTGCTTGCTTCCTATCCCGATAAGAGTAGGCTTATAGGGGTAGGAGGTCAAGCAGTTTGTCGCGAGTTGAGCTGGTTGCCGGAATAGCCCGATGTGGATAGGATGTGCCGTGCACATTCATTCAGCATCGGAGGAATCATGGGACAAAAGGATTTGCCGCCCATTGGCCAGCGACTGCGAAGCTTTCGAGAGTTGTCGGGGATGACCCAACAAGACTTGGCTCAAAAGGCAGGGCTCAGCATGTCGATCGTGGCTCGGCTCGAGCAAGGCGCAAAATCTGACCCGCGCGTGAGTACCCTGCAGGCCCTGGCCAATGGCCTGGGGATCGAGATAGGCCAGCTCACCGATCGGGAGGTGAAAGAACTTCCCCGGACAAAGGGCAAAGGCAAATGATCGGATTTTCGCCGGCGAAAATCGACGGCCGAGGAGCTGGGCAGACCTTGCCGGTTGCATCGACAGCGCGAGGACCGTCTCGCGTGCGAAATTGGGAGTGAGACACCATGCCCGCATCGGTCTGGGTGTACCAGGACTGGCGCCAGGTGCAAGAAAAGGGGGAGGCAAAAGCGAGCTGGTTCGTCGGCTGGTACAACCTCGAAGGCAAGCGCCGATCGAAGAGTTTCGGAGCCGGCTCTTTCGGGAAGATGAAGGCCAACAAGTACCGGGCGAAGATGGAGGAGGAGCTGAACGGCGGTCTTTACCAGGAGCTGCTCAAGAAAACCTGGCAAGACTTCCGCCGCGAATATGAAGAGAAGATCCTTGAGGCGCTCGCTCCCCGGACCCGCGATGAAGCCATCTCAGCTCTTGTGCATTTCGAGAGGATCATAAAGCCCGTCAGAATGGGCGCCATCACCGCGCGCTCGATCGACCAGTACGCTGCGAAGCGCAGAAAGGAACCGGGCAAGAAAAAAGGCGACATGGTGTCGCCGGCGACGGTCAACAAGGAGCTGCGTCACATCAAGGCAGCCTTGCGCCTGGCGTTCGAATGGAGCTACCTGGCCCAATTGCCGAGAGTGCGGATGCAGAAGGCGCCCACCAAGCTGGCCACGTATGTGACTGGCGAGCACTTCGCGGCAATCTACCAGGCCTGCGACAAGGCAACGTTTCCAGAGGACCAACGCTATGAGCCCGCGGACTGGTGGCGTGGTCTCATCGTCATGGGTTACATGACCGGTTGGCGAATCTCCGACATGCTTGGTCTGCGTCGAGAGGACCTCGACCTTGACAGCGCCTTTGCCATCACCCGTGCGCGGGACAACAAGGCCAAACGGGACGAGCGCGTAAAGCTGCACCCCGTCGTTGTCGATCACCTTCGCCGGCTGGTCGGGTTCGACGTCCGGGTGTTTCCCTGGAACAAAAACCGTCGCACCCTGGATACCGAGTTTGCATGGGTCCAACAGAACGCTGGCATCCATCTCGCCTGCCAGGGGCAACACGAGCACACACCGAGCTGCCACGTCTACGGGTTCCACGACCTACGGCGTGCCTTTGCCACGATGAACGCCGACAAGCTGACCCCGGACACCCTGCAGGCCCTGATGCGGCACAAGAGCTACCAGACCACACAGGTGTACATCAACATGGCCCGTCAAATGGACGGGGCCGTTGCCGGCCTGCACGTGCCCGACGTTCTCAGCGCTAAAAAGGGCTGATCTGGCGAAGCCCTGGGGAGACGGTACCTTGGAGTGTTTTTGGAGTGTTGAGGCTTTTTCGAGTGTCCCCTGGTTTGCCGTAAGTGCTTTCCCTGATTGAATGAAGGCGGTGGGACTCGAACCCACGACCTACGGATTAAAAGTCCGTTGCTCTACCGACTGAGCTACGCCTCCTAAGATCCGGGAATCTTTGGTTTTACGGAATTCGGTCGCTATCGGCATGGCTTCTTGGAACCTTGCAGTGCCCGCCACGAACTTCCGTCACGCCGGCCAGGATTTTGCAGCTGCACTTCCTGTAAAGACTGTTCAGAATTTTACGAGTTCGCGCAGCCCGAAGCAAACTCGACGAGCCAAACGCCAACTTCTGCCACGAGGGCGGCTCCCCTCGGGGCGCCATTCCTATCTCGGGGCGCCATTCCCATCGCTGCCGGCAAGATTTCTGCCTTTTCACCGCTACCGACCTGCCAATGCGATCCGCCCTTGCCAATACTCAAGCATCGAGCTTGTTGCAATCGTCGCAGGAACGGTTTCCAGGCCACGCGGACTGATCCGCGAAACTCGGATCCCAGCCAGGGAGGTCGGTATGATCGAGCAGAGATCTCAACCGGTGAATGCCACAAATCAGGCGACAACCGTCAATCCCCCTCGGCAAAGAACGCTGTCGGCCGACGATCAACGCTGGCAGCTCATGATCGAGCTTGGGCTGCCGCGGCCGCCCCAGGCTTTGCAGCGCCCAGAGCGCAACGCGCTCCTGCAAAAATTGCTTGACCTGGCCGAAACATGCCGGGCCGATCCGAACTGGGCCAACAACGTTCGTGCCGTCCTACTTGGCATTCTGGAGGACTCGTAATGAGCGCGCTTCTCGATTACTTGGCTTGCGTACGCAGCAGCAAAGAGGGGCTAGGGGAGAGGGACGAGGGGACAGGGGCCAGGGTTCGACATCAACTTGACCCCGTGCTCTCTCGTCCCTCTCCCCTGTCCTCTATCCCCTCATTCGATGCCGGCAGCGAGGACCTGGCGACGATCACGCCTGCGGTTTGGCGCGCGGTTCTGGCGCGGAACGATCCGCCCAGGTTATTTCGCTTTGGTGCGATCCCCTCCCGCCTCGAGGAGGATGACAACGGTGCGCCCGCCCTTCGGCCTCTCACGCCGGCGCGAGCGCGGCATGAAATGGTGCGCTCCGCGCATTGGTTCAAATGGGCCAAGCGAGGCGGGGAGAGCGTTGAATTGGCGTCGTACCCCTCGCGGGCCGTCGTCGACGATTTCCTGGCTACGCCCAATTCGGAATTGCCTGTCCTGACGCGCATCGTGCAGTCGCCTACCTTTGCACCGGACGGCACGCTGCACCGCGAGCCGGGATACAACGCCTCGACGAAGGTCTTCTACCACTGCGGACCGGGCTTTGAGGTACCCACCATAGCCGAGACGCCGCGCGCGGACGAGGTTGCCAACGCGGTGCAATTGCTCTCCCAGGACCTGCTGGGCGATTTCCCTTTTGTCGGGGCGGCAGAGAAGGCAACGGCTCTGGCGGCGCTAATCCTGCCTTTCGTTCGCGACATGATACCAGGACCAACTCCCATCCACTTACTGGAAAAATCCACACCCGGAACCGGGGCGACCTTGCTTGCCGACTGTCTGACGTTTCCCGCACTGGGCAGGCCGTTGGTGGCGATGACTGAAGGTCGAGACGAGGATGAATGGAGAAAGCGGCTGCTGGCCAAGCTTCGGGGCGCGCCGGCGGCCGTCAACATCGACAATGTGCGCCGGCCGCTCGACTCCGCAGCCCTCAGCAGTGTGCTCACGGCGTATCCGCTCTGGGAAGACCGGCTCCTGGGCATGAGCGAGATTGTCGGCGTGCCGGTTCGCTGCCTTTGGCTGGTAACCGGGAACAACCCGAGTTTGTCGAACGAAGTCGCTCGACGAACGATCCGCTGCCGGCTGGACGCCAAGACGGATCGACCCTGGCTGCGGACAGGCTTTCGCCATCCGGATATTCGCGCCTGGATGGTGCAGAACCGCGGCCGCCTGGTCGGAGCCATCCTGACCATCGTGCGCGCGTGGCTGACTCGAGGCAGACCGGAAGGCAAGCGGATTCTCGGGATGTTCGAAGCCTGGTCCAGGGTGATGGGCGGCCTCCTGGAAAATGCCGGCGTGCCAGGTTTCCTGGAGAAGCTCGATGAGTTTTACGAGCAAACAGATCCCCATGGAGCATGCTGGCGAGCCTTCGTCCTGCTCTGGTGGGAAAAGTTTGCAGACGGTGAGAAGGGCGTGGCCGACCTCTGGCCGGTGGCTCAGGAGGCGGGGCTGGATCTGGGTGACGGGCAGGAGCGAAGCCAACGTACCCGTCTCGGCAAAATGCTTGGGAGCAATCGCGATAGGGTCTTCGACCTCCACACCGGTGCTGGCCCGATCCGCCTCCGAGTGGAAAAGGCCGGCACCTCACAGCGGGCCGCACTTTGGACCGTCAGACGGCTTAAGTGAACGTTAAGTGAACATTGAGTGAACGTTGGAAAACTATGTTCACAACCCAAGGACTGAAGCATGAAGCATTTGCGCGAACGGGTGAACGTGAGTGAACGTTTTCCGTACCCCTGCTACTTGCTTGCACGCGTGTGCCTACGTTAAGGCGTCGGGAAAAACGTTCACCACGTTCACCACGTTCACCCGAGACCGTGTTGACGCCGTGGCAATCGAGGCATTCGGATACGAGCATATCTTTTTCGGAAGTGCAGGCGAGGCTGCAGGTACCCCGGAAGCCCCGGCCAAGCAGACGGCGACCATGTTGTCCAGACTGCGCGAGACAAACATCGCAAGGTTGGCTGACTTCTCGTTGGGGAGAATCGCAACCGGGTTTGGCCGGGGCTTTCGGAGTACCTGCAGCCCCGGCCACGCTGTGAAAACTGAATCCACGGGTGCGTCGTTCCTGGTTTGATTTGGAAAACAGCACGAAGGTAGGCAGGCGATCCCTAGCAAATTGCAGAATTCAGCCGTTTCAATTGCCAGGCATGAGTGAGTGATTTCACGCTAAATGACCATGAGCAAATCGGCTGACACTAGCCCGAAGCGTTAGCGAGTTCCTCGCTGACGCTTCGGGCTCGTATTAGCGGAATCGTGCACGGTGATTTAGTGGCCGGTTGGTCCAGCCTTGCTCGAGTCCTTCGTTGTAGGAACCGACGGTGCACCCACCGCCTGCCGCGCTTCCAGGACTGCCAAGCGTTCGCGCATCTGCTGGATTTCGTGAGCCATATCTTTCCGTTCCTCCTCACCCGCCTTCAATTGCTGCTCCATGAGCTCCGACCGCTCCTTCAGGGCGCTGGTGACCACAGTGGAAGCCTCCAGTTCCTTGACAGTGCCCCAGAGGGAAGTCATGCGCGTGTTGAAATCGTCGTTCTTGACGAGATCGCCGCGACTTTGGTTGAGGTTGTTCAAATTGTTGCGGAGTTCGCTGATGGTGCTCGTGAATTGTTGATAGAGGGTGATGCAAACCAGGGCGGCGATGCTGAGCAATGTGCCGCCGAAGACGCGCCAGAAAAGGGAAATGCGATCCTCCGGCTTCGGAGACGACAGCGCTTCCCGATTCTCGTAGCCACGCAAAACGCTTGCGGCCTGAACCAGCCTGCTACCTTGATTTTCGGAGACCACGCGCTGTTGTTGGTCGCGTTGGGTGCCTTTGAGCATGACAGCGCTTCCTCCTCGCAGCCCGGAAGGGATTTCCAGTCCGATAAGTCTACAACCCCCCAGCCAAAGGAGCCTGCTGAAAAAGGGGTCAGACCCCCTACGAAGCTTCACTAATTTCCCGTTTTCGTGCGGATCTATGGCACTTCGGGGAAGGGGTCAGACCCCTTTCTCAGCAGGCTCCAAAGAACATAGGGAGCGGGAAGATAGCAGCTTTGGCGTGAAACGCAAGACCAGCCTTGTTTATGCGGGTGGCCCGGCTAAATCAGCCCCTTTTCGGCCAGCCAGCGCTCGGCATCCAGGGCAGCCATGCAGCCGGTGCCGGCCGCGGTGATCGCCTGGCGGTAGTAGCTGTCCGCAACGTCGCCGGCGGCGAAGACTCCTTCGACCGACGTGTACGTGCGCTGCGGCGTGGTCCAGCGCACGTAACCTTCATCAGCCAAAGCGAGTTGCCCCTTAAGGAAGTCAGTATTGGGTGTATGGCCTATGGCCAGGAATACGCCGCTGCTCGTCATCTTTTCGGTTTTCCCATCCTGGGTGTTTCGCAGGGTCGCTCCAGTAACACCTTCCTGATCGTTGCCCAGAACCTCCTGGAGAACGCGATTCCAGCGGATCTTGATCTTGGGGTTCGCGAAGGCGCGGTCTTGCATGATCTTGCTAGCACGTAACTCGCTGCGGCGGTGCACAAGGTTGACTTCGCTCGCGAATTTGCTCAAGTAGATGCTTTCTTCGATCGCCGAGTCGCCGCCACCCACGACCACCAAAGGCTTGTCGCGGAAACGCGGCAGAGCGCCGTCGCAAACTGCACAGGCGGAAACGCCGTTGTTCTTGAAGCGATCCTCGGACGGCAGACCAAGGTAGTTGGCGCGCGCCCCGGTTGCAATGATCAAGGCCAACGATTCGACCACGGGGCCGTCCAGCGGCGTCAGTACGAACGGATGCTTTTGGAGGTCGACGCTGACAATGTCGTCGGTAATGATGCGGGTTTTGAAATTGACGGCTTGTTGGCGCATCAATTCCATCATCTCGGGGCCGTCGATGCCGTGGCCAGGTTGCGGCTTATTCTTCTCCACCCAATGAGGCCATCTTTCTGCGGGAAGAGCGCTTCTCAAGTACGCGCGTGAGTCACCGCTTGGCAGGCCTGGATAGTTCTCGACTTCCGTTGTCAGTGCTAACTGTCCCAGGGGTAAGGTCCCTTTTATTTGGTTCTCGGCAGTTATGGCACCCTCGTACACCAGCGGATGCAAATTTGCCCGAGCGGCATAGATAGCCGCCGTCCAGGCTGCCGGTCCCGAGCCAATAATCACGACCGTCTCAGGCATTCACAGTCTCCTACACTCCAGGGGATCTGACCCCATTTTCAAAATGCTCCAAGAGAAAGAATTAAGACTAAGAGTAAGATTTGGAAGAGGATTAAGAGTAGGAGCACGAGAAAGAGCAGGACTTGATAGGCGGCGCAGGCATGACATCCTACTCTTAATCTGGATCGTGCTCTTCCTCCTCTTCGTAATCCTAATCTTCCTTCTAAATCTTACTCTTCCTTCAAAGTTTGTCTCTTAGAGCCGGAGGAACTCGTTGTAGCATGGCTTGTCGGCGGCAACGGGAGATGAAACTTGGCGAGGGTCCAGAGGCCCGGGCCGAAGCCCTCCAGCCACCAGATTCCCACGAAGAGGATCACGCCGCCAGCGGCATATTCCAGGATGGTCTCGGTGAACGCTTGACTCTGGCTCCAAACGACGCTGAAGCCGGGCAAGAGGATGAGCACTATGGCGATGAAGCCCGTAAGGATGCGAGCCCAAGGTTTGTAAAGCCGGAGAAGCGCGTGCATCATGCCGAACACGGCGAGCACGCGAATGGGCACCAGGCCGGCAAACCCGCGTGGCCAAGTAGGCGCTGGGATCGGTTCGATGTCACGGGCTCGGAACAAGCCGAGCAGGATGAATCCGATGACTTCACTGGCGACAAGGCACCAGATGAGGGCGACGCATTCTCGCCAGTTGCGGTGTCGCATCCATAGAGCGATCATGTGCAGGCCCACGGCAGTCGCAACCACGGGAAGAGTGCCCAGGGCGCTGCCGAAAGCAGCCACGGCATGCAAAAAAGGCATGGATGGTGCAGTCTCCCCAACCCATTCATCAATGTGCCTGTCGAGCCTGTTGACAGGGCGGGTATTCTGTGCCAGCAGCACCAGCAAGGCGATACAGACTATCTCAAGGACGGCCACCAGCAGCCCTTCCCAGATCTGGGCCCGCGCGAGACGATCCCAAAACCGGCTCGGCAGCGAACGCACGTGGCGAAGCAGGATCGGCAGCCCCACAAAGACAATCACGCAGCCGAGCAGAATCAGCCCGCCTCGGCCCAACCACTTGTGCATGAGTTCCCAGCTATGCCCAAAGAAATAGCCGAGTAAGCTTATCGCCACCGCCCAGGACAAGGCGCCTCCGGCGTTGGCGACCAGAAACTTTGGCCAGGGCATGCCCGCGGTACCGGCGGCAATGGCGCCGACTACGCGCAGGCCCGTGATGAAGCGGGCGAAGAAAATGGTCCAGATGCCGTAGCGGGTGAAGTAGCCCTCAGCCAGCTCGAGGGTTTTGGGCGTCAGAAAGAGGAAGCGCCGCCCCTGCCGCAAGTAGGGTCGTGCGAAGCGCTCCCCAACCCAGAAACCAAGATTATCGCCAATGACAGCCGCCAGGAACGTAAGGCAAATCACCCAGAGAATGTCGAAGTGGCCGCCGCCCGCGGGACTGGAGAGGAAGCCTGCCACCAGCACTGCCGTCTCTCCGGGTACCGGTACGCCGGCATTCTCCGCGAGCACACCGCAAAAGAGCACGGGATAGCCATAGACCGCGTACTCCTGGGCAAATTGTTGAAACCAGCTCATCGATCTTTTTCTCCCAGGAAATCCCGCATCTTACAAAACTGGCATGATCGCTCTAAGTTTTCAGTTTAGAGCAGTCTACGAACTATGGAAGACATCCTCGACGACCGGCGCCGACGAGACGGCGGCAGGAGAAGCGGCAAGGTTTCTGCCGCGTATGACTTTTAGGCAATCCGTTTGAAGAGAAGCGAGACTTCTCGGCGGACTGGCCCTGGGACTTAAGGTAATTTTTGCACGAAATGAGATTTGTCTCGCTGCATGCAAGGAGGATTGAGCGCTTTTCACGCCAGGGAAACCGTCTTCCATCCTGGAGCATGCTAACCTTTGCTGGCGACAGTTAGTAAACCCAAGCAGCCGACCGTTGCCTTTCGTCAACCCAGCTCGAGTCCCCGGTTCAGATCATTCACACGTTGGGAGGAGGAAATCAAGGCATGAAGAGATTGTTGGTCGTCGCCCTTGTCGCCACGGCGTTTGGGATTGGCACACAGGTGTGCCGAGCCGAAGGGGAAGCTCCTCCCCCGGCTGCGGCCCCGCCGGCGGTAGTGGCCGCCCCGGTGTATGTCGATGGCTGCTGTGCCCCAGTGGACTGCGGCTGCCGACAAAGCTGTCTGTCCAGGTTCAAGGATCGCTTCCATTCGTGCAACACCTGTTGTCAACCGGCGTGCCCCGCGCCCTGCAACACCTGCAACACTTGCAACACCTGCGTCGATCCGTGTTGTCGCACCACGCTGCTGGATCGTCTGCGAGCCCACAAGTGCTCCAGCCCGTGCGACTGCGCGGCGCCCTGCGATCCGTGCGGCTGTTCGTCCCATGGCAAGCTCAGGGGCCTGTTCCATCGCGACTGCGGATCGTCGTGCAACACCTGCTGTCCCTAGCCCCAGCGCAATTCCCTGATTCTGCCGCGACAAGCGGCGATCCCCGTGCCCGAGATTTTGGGCACGGGGATTTTTCGTTGATGCTCCCCCCTGCCTCTTTCCAGTTCCCTTAACCCGGCCCCTTACGGGGTTCGGCTCGCCTGGCGAGCCGAGCCCCGTAAGGGGCCGGGTTATATTGGTGGAGGTTGGCGGTTCCGCATCTGTCAAGATCGAGTAGGACACCCAGCCTGAGACTACGTCTTGACGCGCGGAGCAAGAGACGAGACGCTGGATTCCAGAGAGGCTCCTGAAGGCCTCGCGAATTCGTCGCCCAAACGGGGTGGCGTGGGATAGTAAGAGTCTGTCCGACAAGCTCTCCCCTCTCCCTTGTACTCAAGGGAGAGGGGTCGGGGGTGAGGGTTTTAGACTACTAAAGGTTCGCTGTGCCCCCTCACCCCCAACCCCTCTCCCCCGAGTACGGTGGAGAGGGGCCTCTCGGACAGACTCCAAGCAGTGCATTGGAGAATGGGATGCTGCGTCTGACGGATCTGCGCGAGATTCTGCGCTATGTGCCGCGCTTTCGCGAGAAAGTCTTCGTGATCGCCATCGATGGCGCGATCGTGGAAGACGAAAACATCCAAAATATCCTCCTGGATATCGCCCTTTTGCGCAGCCTGCGCATCGAGGTGGCGCTTGTCCACGGAGCGGGACACCAGATCCGTCGCCTGGCAGAGCAGACCGGTCAGACTCCTTCGAACGTGGATGGTACCGGCGTTACCGACTCGGTTACGCTTCAACTAGCTCTGACTGCCGCCAATCGCATTACCCACGAACTCCTGGAAGGATTGGCCGCCAACGACCTGCGCGGGGCCTACGGAAATGCGTTGGTGGCCCACCCGGCTGGGATTCTCCAGGGCGTCGATCACATGTTCACGGGCCGCGTGGAACGCGTGGATACCGTGCTGCTGCGTGCCCTCCTCGAACAGGACATCGTTCCAGTAATCCCGCCGCTCGGCTGCGACGGCGAGGGACACACCTATCGCTTGAACTCGGATGCCGTTGCCGTGGAGGTCGCGGGCGCCTTGCGCGCGGTCAAGCTGGTCTACCTGACCACGCAGGCAGGCATCCATCTCGGCCCGGAGCTGCTTCGCCAGTTGACTGTAGAAGAGGCCGAGGAAATCCTCAAGAAACGCCGCGACGAGCTGGCGCCATCCGCCGTCTCCAAGCTGAATTATGCGATGAGAGCCGCGCGCGGCGGAGTGCCGCGCGTGCATATCATCGATGGACGGGTCGAAGAGGGGCTTCTGGCCGAGGTGTTTTCCAACGAGGGCATCGGCACTCTGGTACACGCCAACGAGTACCAGGCACTACGCCGGGCGCAAAAGAAGGATGGCCGGGCAATTTACAATCTGATTCAGAGTGGGATCGAGAACGACGAACTCCTCAAGCGGACACGCTCGGAGATCGAACGCCAGATCGAGGATTACTACGTCTTCGAGATCGACCGGAACCCCGTGGGATGCGTGGCGCTGCACCGCTATCCTGAGCGAAAGCAAGCGGAGATGGCCTGCGTCTGCGTCGATCCCAAGCACGAAAACCAGGGAGTCGGAGCCAAGCTCATGCAGTATGCGGAGGCCCAGGCGCGCGAGGACGGCATCACGCAGATGTTCTGCCTTTCGACCCAGGCGGTGAACTATTTCGTGCAAAAGGGAGGCTATCAGCTGGCAACGCCCGAAGCGCTTCCGCCCAGCCGCCGCGAACGCTATGAGCGAAGCGGCCGGCGCTCCCAGGTACTGACGAAGCTTTTGTGAGAAGGCAAAAAGGTGTTAGGACCCATTTCAGATCCTGGCGCCGGATGGCGTGAAGTGATCGGGAACTTGAATCTGAAAAGGGTCCTGACACCTTTTTGCCTCCGAATGGTGAAAGTAGTCTGACTGGGAGGTTTGGGGATACTAGCGATGCACTTCACCCGGCGCCTGACGGGGCACGGCTCGCCAGCGAGCCGTGCCCCGTCAGGCACCGGGTTATGGATCGAGGACTCGGCTTGTTATGAACAGTCTGCGCTGCTAGAGTCTGGCCCCAAGATGGGCGGACTCTGGTTGCAATACAGGGCTTCGGGCCCATCCGTCTGGCGAAGCCAAGGATGCGCTGTGCCATGGACAAAGGCCTCGTACGACTGATTCCTTCCTTTTCCTGGCAGCGTTGGTTTGTTCTCGGGCTCATCCTGCTGGTTCTCGCGCTGAGCGTCCAGTACTGCATCAAGGCTGGAAACAGCAAAGGTAATCGCTCTGCTATCCTTCGCTGGCGCGATCAAATTCACCATCTGGCTGACGAAGACATCTACCAGCGCTACGCCTATCCAAATCCGCCGATCATGGCCCTGCTTCTTGAACCAATCGCCCATCTCCCTCCCCTGGTGGGATCGCTCACCTGGTTCTACCTGAAGCTGGCGATGGCTGGCCTCGCAGTCTTTTGGGTATTCCGCATTGTCGCGAGTTCGGATCAGCACTTTCCGGCCTGGGCCAAGGCATTGGCGATTCTTCTAAGCCTCCGGCCGATCATGGGAGACTTGAGTCATGGCAACGTGAACCTGTTCATCCTTTTCCTGGTGGTCGGTTCGCTGTACGCGTTTCATCGCGGGCGCGACTACACGGCGGGCATCGCGCTGGCCTTGGGGATTGCTTGCAAGGTTACCCCGGCCCTGTTCTTGCCGTATTTTCTCTGGAAGCGTGCCTGGAAATCGCTGGCCGGCTGCACCGCCGGGCTGGTGTTGTTTCTGCTCATCATTCCCGGCACCTTGCTTGGCGGAGAAAGGAACCTCCAGCTTCTGGACAGCTGGGTCAAGCAAATGATCACGCCTTTTGTTGTTGCGGGAACGGTCACGAGCGATCATCCCAATCAATCGCTGCCGGGCCTTGTGTTCCGGATGACCACGGAGAGCCCTTCCTACTTGGACGAGAAGGGCGCGCCTCTCCGTTTTGACAACCTGGTGACGCTTAACCACCGGGAAGCAGGATGGATCATCAAGAGCTGCATGGCGCTCTTTGCGGTCATGATCCTCTGGTCTTGCCGCACGCCGATCGTCTCGAGACATGGTTGGCGTCTGGCGGCGGAGTTCAGCCTGGTGGTCCTCGGCATGTTGCTCTTCAGCGAAAGGACCTGGAAACACCACTGCGTCACTTTGATCCTGCCCTTCGCAGTCATTTCCTATTATCTTGCGATCTGCCGGGGCCGGCCGCTGATGCGCTGTTACCTCGTCGGCAGCCTGTTGCTTGCCTTTCTGCTGATGACGTCGACGAGCACCACGGGCTTGCTGGAGCCGCTCGATGAGATAGCCAAGAGGGCCCAGGTGTACGGAGCCTATCTTTGGGCGAACCTGGTGCTGGTGGCAGCGCTCGTCGTCATGTTGCGGCGCACGGACCCGGTGTCGCTGCCAGCGCCGGACGCTGCTGAGAGCGAACAGCCCGGCGTCGTGTCCCATGCTTTCACAAGGGCCCCGGAAAGCCTCCCCGGCCTGGCGGTTCGGTCCAACTGATCCGGCGCACGCATTCCTAGATCAATCAGCGCCTTTGAATGTGAAAAATACCATCTTTCATTTTCGGCCCCGTCTGGGGGTAAGTGGGAAAAAAAGCGGCGGAAAAACGCCGCAGTCCAAAAGTGGCTTCTTTGGACTGCGGCGCTTTTCCGCCGCTTTTGTTTTTCCCAAATGCTACCCTTGTAAAGCCCACCCACGGCAACTGCCAGCGCCTGGCCGGGGAATTGATCTTGCGGGATTGAGTGGACTGGATACGCTGGGTTGACCTCCATTGACGGTGCGGAATAGGACCAGCATGCTCGTGGTGGTTGGCATACCTGGGACCACGCATGAACGTATTGCAGCAAGCCATGGATCTGTTCGTCCACCTCGACGTGCACCTCAATTCCTTTGCCGGTGCGTTGGGTGGTTGGCTTTATCTTGTGCTGTTCCTGGTTGTGTTTTGCGAAACTGGGCTGGTGGTCACACCTTTCTTGCCGGGAGATTCGCTCCTGTTCGCCGTTGGCGCTTTGGCCGCGAGTCCGGACTCGCCGTTCAATCTGGCGCTCCTGATCGTGCTCTTCATCAGCGCTGCATGCCTGGGGGACCTTGTCAACTACTCCATAGGCTATCGGATCGGTCCAAAGGTCTTTCGGTCCGAGCATTCGAGACTGTTGAACAAAAGCCATTTACTGCGCACCCAGCATTTCTACGAGCGTCATGGAGGTAAGACGATTATCCTGGCGCGATTCATCCCCATCATTCGCACCTTCGCGCCCTTCGTTGCCGGCGTCGGCCGCATGGAGTACAGAACATTCGCCATCTACAACGTGTTCGGCGGCGTCGCCTGGGTGCTATCGTTCCTCCTGGCCGGGTATTTCCTGAACAGCGTCCCCGGGGTCAAAGAGAACTTCCATATCATCATCGCGGCAATTCTGGTGATCTCGGTACTCCCCATCGCTATCGAATTTCTGAAAGCCCGTCGCGGCCCCAAGGCCGAGCCCGTCGTGCCCGTCGAAGTACCTTAGCCTGCCCCCACGCGACCACGCATGCCTTTCGCTCATATAATGCCCTGGCTGCGCATGAGCGTATCAAAGAAGTGTCAGCCTCCTTTTTTTCAGATTGATTCTGTTCGATGAAGGCGATTGCATGAAAGCCGTGATCAAGGCCGCCGCAGTTCCTGGGTTGGAATTGCGGACGGTTGCCGACCCTGTGCCTGCCGAGGGCGAAGTCATACTCAAGATTCTTTCCACCTCCCTCTGCGGCACCGACAGCCACATCTACCAGTGGGATAACTGGGCACAACAGCGGATTCACCCACCTCGGATCCTCGGGCATGAGATGTACGGAGAAATCGTGGCCGTGGCCAAGGGCGTGACGACGGTCCAAGTCGGCGACCGAGTTGCGGCGGAGTCCCACGTGACTTGCGGCAAATGCTTTCAGTGCCGCACGGGCAATGCCCACGTCTGCAAGAACTACAAGATCATGGGGATCGACAGAGACGGCTCGTTCGCGGAGTACGTCGCGTTGCCCGAACAGGTCTGCTGGAAAACAGCTCCGGAGATCCCGTCGGACCTCGCCTGTTTGCAAGAATCGTTGGGCAACTCGGTCCATGCCGTGCTCACCGAAGATGTGACGGGCCACACCATTCTTGTAACCGGCTGCGGGCCGACGGGGCTGTTTGCCATCGCGGTGGCACGCACCGCCGGGGCGGCCACTATTTTTGCAACAGACATCAGCGAGTACCGGCTCGAGCTGGCACGCCGCGTGGGCGCCGATCTGGCCTTCAATCCCCAGAAGGCGGATCCCAGCGTCATTCTGGACCAGACCAGCGGCGAGGGCGTAGATGCGGCTCTGGAGATGTCCGGCCATCCGACGTCGATCCACATGTGCTTCAAATACGTCAAGAATGCGGGCAGGGTTGTGCTCTTCGGCATCCCTAGCGCCAATGTGGCACTCGATGTTGCCAACGAAATCATTTTCAAGGGCATTCGCGTTCACGGCATCACAGGCCGCCGGTTATTCGAGACCTGGTATCGGCTGGGCGGCCTCTTCCGCGCAGGACTCGACATTCGCCCCATCCTTACGCATACGCTGCCATTGGAGGAATTCGACAAGGGCTTCGATCTGATTCACAGCGGCCAGTGTGGCAAGGTGGTGATGATTCCATGAGCGACACTACTCTCCGAAGTTTGCTAAAAACCCAGCTTGAAGACTTGCGTTCCCGTGGACTCTACAAACGTGAACGCTTGCTCCAGGGCCCGCAGGGCTCGGCCATTCGCGTCGGTGACCGCGAGGTTATCAATTTCTGTGCGAACAATTACCTGGGACTCGCCAACCATCCGGCCGTCGTAGAAGCGGCGCACGAAGGCCTGCGCCGCTATGGCTATGGCCTGGCTTCGGTCCGTTTCATCTGTGGCACGCAGGAGCTGCACAAGCAACTGGAAAGCAACATCGCGCGCTTTCTGGGGAAAGACGATGCCATTCTCTATACCTCCTGCTTCGACGCCAACGGCGGTCTGTTCGAGACGCTTCTCGATGAGCGCGACGCCATCCTCACCGACGAATTGAACCACGCCAGCATTATCGACGGCATACGTCTCTGCAAGGCGAAGCGCCTGCGTTATCGCCATTCGGACATGGCCGAACTCGAACAAGGCCTGCGCGATGCCCAGGATAGCCGCACGCGGCTCATCGCGACCGACGGCGTTTTCTCAATGGACGGGGACATGGCCCGCCTGCCGGAAATCTGCGACCTGGCGAATCGTTACGACGCAGTCGTGATGGTTGACGATAGCCACGCAACCGGCGTGCTGGGAGAGGGTGGCCGGGGCACTCCGGAACATCTGGGCGTCCTCGACAAGATCGACATTATCACCAGCACGCTGGGCAAAGCCCTGGGTGGAGCGGCGGGCGGATTTACCTGCGCCTCGAAAGAGGTTGTGGAGTTCCTGCGTCAACGATCTCGGCCCTATCTCTTTTCGAATTCTGTGCCGCCGCCGATCGCCATGGCGGCCCAGAAAGCCCTGGAACTCATCGCCGCAAGCCGCGAGTTGCGCGAGCGGCTCCACGCCAATGCCAAGCAACTGCGTGAGGGACTGGAAGAAGCAGGTTTCCAACTGAAGCCGGGCCAGCATCCGATCATCCCCGTTATGCTGGGAGAGGCTTCTTTGGCGGGGGCCATGTCGGATAAGTTGCTGGCACTTGGCATTTATGTGATCGGCTTCAGCTATCCCGTCGTTCCCCAGGGCCAGGCGCGCATTCGCATTCAACTCTCCGCGGCTCATACGGCCGAACAGCTTGAAAAAGCCATTCGAGCATTCACGCAGGTGGGCAAGGAGTTAAAGGTCATTTAGGGGAACTTTGCGAGTACATTCCCTTTTATGTTGGTACATTTTTCGTTTAACCGCGAGCCAGCGGCGAGCGCGTGAACAGACAGGATCCGGTCCCCTTCGGTTGACGCGCTCCCCTTCGGGTCGCGGTTAAACGATTTTTCGGACACTGCAGAAACGGGAGTGCACCCCAAAGAGGCCGCTTGATTGAAGGTTTGCCCTTGGATCGCTAAGATCAAACCGATCTATTTGTTTGAAAACGCCTGAGGAGAAGAAACCGCAATGCGGCACGTGCTGTCTGCTCTGGTGCAGAACCAGCCAGGGGTCTTGGCGCACATCTCAGGGATGTTGGCCTCGCGAGGCTTCAACATTGACAGCTTGGCCGTGGGCGAGACAGAGGATGCCAATCTGTCGCGCATGACCTTTGTTGTCCACGGCGACGATGCGGAACTCGAACAGGTTCGCAAGCAGCTGCATAAACTCGTTACCGTGGTCGCCGTTCAGGACATCAGCAGCGAGGACTTTGTCGAGCGCGACCTGATGTTGATCAAGGTCAAGTCGGCGCCGCAGCAGCGCATGGAAGTCGTGCTCCTGGTCGAGATGTTTCGCGGCCGGGTCGTCGACATCAGTTCGGAGAATTTACTGGTCGAAATCTCCGGTCAAGAACGGAAAATCGAGAAATTCATCGAACTTATGCGCCCCTACGGGATCCTGGAACTGGCACGAACCGGGCGAATCGCGCTCGTGCGCGGCACGCCGGGGAGAGGAGACGTTCTATGAATTCCGCGGAGCGGATGCTGCCTTCCTCGACTCGTCCGATCAATCCGGCCCTGAGTTCTCTGCTGCAGCGTTTGCGGCCTGGCGACCGCATCCGAATTACGCAAACGGTGCGCATAGGACAGAAGCAATGGGACACGAAGGTCGAAGGGGTCTTCCGCGACGTCAATTACCTCACCACGGGATTGGCTACCGACCGCATTCCTGCTGACGAAATTGTCGTGGTGAGCGTGCACTTCACAAAGAAGAACGACGAACTCAGCAGTGTCACACTCGATGAACAGACCCGGATCGAACTGATCGAGACATGATGAAGTTACCGGCCGAGGCTGGATGAGGAGGTGGCGGGCGAATTGCAACTGCGAGGCAAGCCTATTTGCGTCGCCAGAGAGCAGGCTCAGGAATCCCAAGGCGAGTCACCGCAGGCCGAATCGCTTCATAGAATCTGGCCGCGTCGCCGGGATAGCCGGCCGTCGGCTCCAGGCCGGGCATTTGCAGTTGCCAGAATTGATTGAAGTCGCGCATCAGTAGCTCGCGCACGTACTTGCTCACCATGGACGCCAACGCGACGCAGAAATGCTCGGCATCGGCCCGAGGCTGAATCCTGACAGTGAGCGGGCGGCTCAGGCCGAGCACGCTGTAAATGCTACGCTCCATGCTTTCTTCTTGAGCCAATACAAAGCCATCAGGCAATGCGTTCTGAAGGATTGCCGTGTAGGTGTTCCTGCCGCCGTGCTTGTCAACAAGCACGGTAACTGGCTCTTCGTCGTCAAATGCAGCTAAATTGCCTCTGAGAAGATCGGCGAGACCTTGGCCAAGGACTGCCCCCTTGCTGCCCCAACGGTCAAGAATCGCATTAAATCGCTTTGGGCAAACAACGACACTGCGAACAAGGCCAAAGGACACGTCCTTGGCGGCACAAGTGTCGCTGAACCGAGAGGCTGCGGCTGTTAGCCCGTCTGGTTCGGCAACGAGCGGGAGCGTGCTTTCACCGGAGTACCAATGCTCGGCTTTTACGTCGGGGTGGTGCGCTGGGCAAAGCCAGTCGAGAAACTGGCTGATCGTAAGGGTATCATCCGCCGGCCACGAACGCGTGGTCGCCAAAACCCCGGCCTCTAACCCGGCCAGGCCCTGGCTGGATGAATAAACGACCTTCGAATCCTCGATCAGCAGACGACCGTTGTCCGCGGAGGGATGGCGTCGCACAGCCTTCCGGAGCACCTTCCAGAGGCATGTGCCTTCCAGTTCCCTTGGTATCCGGCACGCCACGGAACTCATCACCAACGGGCCCAGGTTGGGTCCATAACCAGCCTCATCAATGCCGATGATCCATGGCATGATGGTTTTGCTCCTCCTGAAGCGGTTGCTCAATCCAGCCTGAGCATGGTACCTTACGCGTGCGTGGAAGTCACTTAGAAGCCAAAAAGGTGTCAGGACCCATTTCAGATCCAGGCGCCGGAAGGCGTGAGGTAATCGGAAACTTGGATCTGAAAAGGGTCCTGACACCTTTTGTGGCTGGACGGGCAGAGGGCATGGCCATGATGCAGGACAATATCTTTCAGAAGATTCTCGACCGCAAGATCCCGGCGACCATTGTTTACGAGGACGACCTCTGCCTGGCATTTCGCGACATTAACCCCCAGGCGCCGGTGCACGTGCTGATCATTCCGCGCAAGGTCCTTCGCACGCATGCCGACATCCGGCAGGAAGACCAGGAACTCCTGGGGCATCTCCATCTCGTGGCAGCTCGCCTGGCAAACGAACTCGGCATCAGCGACGGCTACCGCCTGGTCGTCAATTGCGAGGAGCGCGCCGGTCAAACCGTGCCGCATTTGCATTTTCACCTCCTGGGCGGCCGGGGATTTAGCTGGCCGCCGGGGTGAAGATGATGGAATGGCCATCACCGTCCGTATCATGTTGTCACGAAATATCGGGCCGAATGTCGGGCTCGATCTGATACGCGTCTGCCAGTCGGTTCATCTGGTTATAGAGGCCGACCACGGCGAGCACTTCACCTAGGCCCTCGTTGTCCAGGCCAAGCTTTTGCACCGCGGCCGTGTGTGAATTGATGCAGTATTCGCAGCCGTTGGTGACAGAGACGGCCAGGGCGATGATCTCCTTGGTCAACATATCGACCTTGCCCGGCTGCATAATCGCCTTGAGACGCGTCCAGCATAACTCCAGGTGGTCAGGATAGGTTGCGAGCGCTCGCCAGATGTTTGGCACGCGGTCGATCTTCTTGCTCTGCTTGATGTCGTCGAAGACTCGTCGGACCTTGGGATCATTGCTACGCTCATCGACAAGTCGAACGGTGGTCATAGTGGTTCTCCTTCGGAAGTCTGGGCGTTTTCCGTCCGTTTATTCTCTTCTAAACACAAATCCGGGGGTTGGAGTGGACCGGGGTCCCGGGTCGCTCGAACAAAACTCCACAGAGTCTGCTCGATACTCTCCGCCAGCACCACGTGATGTTGACGGGCATTGTTTACCTCCCAGCGGTCGTCCGGCTTCACGTAGAGTTCCGACGCCAAAGGAGGGCCAGTCGAAGGCGCCCGCATCGGCAGAAGGAAGCCCCACTCCGGAGCACGTAGAGCCCATTCGATTCTGTCGCCGGCGCGCAGGCCGGCGCAGGCGTAGTCGCGAACCTTGGCAGACTTGCCGAGCATCAGCGGCAGAAGGCTGCGGCCGTGGGCTTCCGGCACCGGCAATCCAAAAAGATCGAAAAAAGTCGGCATAAGATCAAGCGATTGGGTCAATGCCGAGATCCTCCGCCCCGCCCCTTGGCCATCGGGAAAGCATACAAGCAGCGGGATGTGCATCAGCTCTTCGTGAAGGGTGGTCTTGCCCGGCTCGCCTCTCCTCCGGTCATCGATCGCCTGTCCACGATCCCCTGTGACCACTACTAGGACATCTTTGCCGGAAGCCCCCTCCTTTAGTCCTGTGAAAAGCTGTTCGAGGCCTGCGTCCAGGTACGTGACCGCCGCCGCGTACTCCTTTTGCACCTCGGCAAGACCTGGCACAGCGACCTGGCAAGACTCGAGAGAATCATCAACCTCACCAGGAGCCAACGGCTCCACGTCCGTCTCTTCTTCGGTGAAATACTCTTCTCGGAACTGTTCGGGCACTTTCCAGGGTGGCAGAAGCACGTCGAATTCGGCTCTGAGCAGCCAGTGTTCTCGCGAACTTAATGAAGCCAACTTCCTCTGCGATCTCTTCAGAGTCGCTTCCATGCCTCCCGGCAACGGCGCGGCGTCGGCTGGTTCAGGCGCGATCGAGTCTATCCTTATGCCCTGTTCTTTCAGGCGAGAGTAGAGGTCCGATGCAGCGGGTTTCGTCGGTAGACTCTCGACCCACTCTGGCCAGGGAAAGGAGTAGCAGCCCGTTTGCCAGGCGAGCCGCCCGCCTGCGGTCGTGGGATGGTCGGCATAATGCTGGTCGAAGACGATGCCATCCGCCGCCAATCGATCCAGCGTCGGCGTGGAGATCCATTCGTTGCCATAGCAACCAATGTAGCCGAGATGGAAACCCTTAATGACCACCAGCAATACCTTCATAAGCACCGATTCTATGCCTAGTCGCGCAGGTCAACCATCACAAGTTGTGTCTCGCCGGGTATGCCGTTTTTTAATCCGTTGCTACTATATCACCGTGCTTGAATCGGCAGCGGCGTAGGACAGATTTCCCAATCTGTCCAGTCAGGTTGGAAACCTGACCTACTTCTGAATCCCGCACGGTCATTTTGTTATGCTTGGAAAGGGAAGTTTTTGGGCAAACAACGCGTCAAGGAATCGCTGGCCAAGGGCGGACTGGTTTCTGATAACGACCGCCAGGGTTTCACAGCGCCGGTCGACCATGACCGAATTCGAGCGGCAGTGCGCGAGATCCTGCTGGCCGTGGGGGAGGACCCAGACCGAGAGGGCCTTCTGGAGACACCCGAGCGCGTAGCCCGCATGTACGCCGAGCTCTTTTCCGGTCTGCGGAAAGACCCGAGAGAACTGCTCCAAAAGAAGTTCACACAGAAATACGACGAGATGGTGCTCGAGAAAGACATTGCCTTCGAGAGCGTTTGCGAGCATCACTTGCTCCCTTTTTTCGGCAGGGCCCACATCGCCTACCTGCCCAATGGGAAGATTGTTGGCCTCAGCAAATTGGCACGAGTGGTGGAGGTTCTTTCGCGCCGGCCGCAGGTTCAGGAACGCATGACGGAGCAGCTGGCTGATTTGTTCATGGAGGAGCTGGAACCACGCGGCGTGGGCGTGATCCTGTCCGCCTCGCATACATGCATGACCATTCGGGGCATTCGCAAGGCGGACAGCCGCTGCGTCACGAGCGCCATGCGGGGTGCATTCAAGGACAACGAATCGACCCGGGCCGAATTGATGGCTCTTATTTACGGTCCGCGGTAATTCCATGCTCGCTACCTTCTGTCTCCGCCTCGCGTGCGGAATGATTGCTGCTCTGCTTCTCGTATCTCCCGAGCAGGTGAACCCGCGCTTCTACCGGGTCCAGTTCTTGACGGCCCTGGGACTCTCGGCACTATCGATCGTCTTCCTACGCGATCTGCCCGCAGCCAACGAGGTGTGGTTGTGGATCGCCCTGGGCGCAGCCATTCTGGGAGCTTTCCTTGGAAGTCTTTCATGGTCTTTGAATGGAGCGCCGGCCGGCCGAACGCTGATCGCGGTGACTGCCGTCGCGCTGGTCGTGGTCCTGGGTCTGATCGTCGATCCGAGCAGCTCCCAGAACGACAGGATTTCCCTGTTTGCCGGCTCGTTCAGCTCGGCGGCTGTGCTCGGCTCGGCAATGACGGCGATGCTGATGGGGCACTCTTACTTGGTCGCTCCGAGCATGTCGATGACGCCTCTGCTGCGTCTGCTGGTTGGGCTGTTCGTGGCCACCGCGGTGCGCGGGGTTGTTTGTGGCGTCGCGCTATCGTCCTGGACCAGTGAGCATTCTCTCGTTACCCTGAATGATGTGACGATCCTGCTTCCCTTGCGCTGGGGCCTGGGCATTTTCGGTCCGCTCCTGCTGGGGGTGATGGCCTGGCATACGGCGCGGATTCGATCGACTCAGTCGGCGACCGGCATTTTGTATGTCGTCGTGATCTTTTGTTTCCTCGGCGAACTGATTAGCGAAGTACTCTTCCGGTTTACCGGCGGCTACATGCTATAAAGGCGGCTTGCTTTCGTGAATGTTCAATTCGCGTGTCCAGAGTGCGACGCAGTGGCTCGCGTGGCCCTTCCGCTTGCGACGGAATGGCAGTGTCCGCGCTGTGATCATTTGCTGCCGCTCCATGCCCAGGAATGCGATTCCCTCGCTGCTTGCGCGCTGTGCGGCAACAGGGAACTGTACAAGAAGAAGGATTTTCCCCACTGGCTCGGTCTGACAATCCTGGCGATTGCCTGCCTGGGGTCGATCATCCCCTACTGGCTCTATCATCAGTGGTTGACCTGGACGATCCTGATTGGCTCCGCGTTATTCGACGGTTTGCTCTATCTCTGGGTAGGCGACGTGGTCGTCTGCTACAGGTGCAACGCGCATTATCGCGGGCTGAAGCCCGACGCCGGGCACAAGCCGTTCGAGCTGGGCATCGCCGAGCGCTTCCGGCAGGAACGGCTCCGCCTGCGCGAACTTCAGGCGACGAAGAAGGCACGCTGACCGCACTTTACTCCTGCGTTCCGAGCCTGCTGAAAAAGGGGTCTGACCCCCTATGAACCTTCACTGATTTCCCCCCTTCTTGGGGAACTATCGTCCTTCGGGGAAGGGGTCAGACCCGTTTTTCAGCAGGCTCGTCATAGGGTAGTGCTTGGAGAGGCAGAGCCGTGGATGAACCGCAGCGCGAGCGCGTTCTCGATGATCTCAAGGGTGTTTTCAAGGGCGAGCTGCTTTTCGACGAGTTGTCGCGCGCACTCTACAGCACCGACGCAAGTATTTTTCAAATCGAGCCGCTAGGCGTCGTAGCGCCGCGCGATGAAGAAGACGTGCGAGCAGTCGTGCGCTATGCGGCGGAACATCGCATTCCGCTAATTGCGCGCGGGGCGGGCACCGGCATGGCCGGCGAAGCGCTCGGCACGGGCATCATCATCGACCTAAGCCGCCATTTCCGTTCCATCCTGGATGTCGGCGACGATACCGTGCGCGTGCAGCCCGGGGTTGTTTACAGGGAACTGAACGAGCGCCTGGCGAAAGTGGGTCGACGGTTCGCCCCCGACCCGACGAGCGGCGTGCAATGCACCGTCGGCGGCATGGTCGCCAACAATGCATCGGGCGCGCACGTTCTCCGCCACGGCTACACGCGCGATCACGTCGCTCAGCTCCGTGTCGTCCTGGACAATGGGGACGCCGCCAACGTCGGCGTCGAGCGGCGCGCTGCGACCGCTGCGGAGACCAACGTTCGCTTGACCGATATCGTTCAGCACGTCAGCGATCTGCTCGAAAGCAACTACGCCCTCCTGCAAAGCTCCCGGCCGCGCACCCCGTTCGATCGCTGTGGCTATCTTCTGCACGACGTCTTGACCGCGAAAGGCCTGGACCTTGCCCGACTGCTGGTCGGCTCGGAAGGCACGCTGGCTGTCTTCACAGAGGCGACCTTGCGCACCATCCCGCTACCGGGAGGCCGAAGCCTGGTGCTGCTCGCCTTCGAGAGCCTGGACGCAGCAGTGGGAGCTGCGCAAGACGCCCTCTCCAGCCGGCCGGCGGCGTGCGAGTTGATCGACCGCAGGCTCATGACCTTGGCAGGAGGTCGCGACGCTCTCATCAAAACGCTGCTTCCGCCGGAAGCTGAGGCCGTGCTGCTCGTGGAGCATGAAGGCGAGACGGAGATCGAGACACGCGAAGCTACCCTGGAGCTTGCCGACAGATTGCAGCGCGTCGAACACCGGGCGCTGTACGCGCGCATCGCTTTCACACCGGAAGATATCGAGCGCATCTGGACCCTGCGCGAAACGGTCTTGCCCGGCCTTTATGGTATTCGCGGGGGCCCCCAACCGATTGCTTTCGTCGAAGACGTCGGCGTACCTAGCGATCAGCTTGTGGTTTATCTGCATCGCGTTCAGGAGATCTTGAAGCGGCGCGAGATCACAGCTTCCTTCCTCGTCCATGCCGGTTCCGGGCAGGTCCATACCCGGCCCTTCTTGGATCTCGAGCGCAGCGCCGACGTGTCGCTCCTCTGGGCCATCGCCGAGGAGATCCATGGCCTGGCGCTCGAACTCGGCGGCACGGTCAGCACGCAGCATGGCACCGGCCTGGCTCGAACACCCTGGGTTGAGCGCCAATATGGACGGCTCTACCCCGTGTTTCGTGAGCTCAAGACCATCTTCGATCCGCAAGGCATTCTCAATCCTGGAAAGATCGTTGGGCCGGACCCGGGAATGCCTGCCTGGCCGTTGCGGCGCAATCCTGTTTCCGGGACGGAGCCAGCGACCTGGTCCTTGCGCTGGCAGCCGGGCGAGGTACGCGCGGAAGCGGTGAACTGCAACGGCTGCGGCCAGTGCCGCACGGAGGCGCCCGGCCAGCGCATGTGCCCCGTCTTCCGCGTCACGCACGAGGAAGCCGCCACGCCCCGAGCCAAGGCCAACCTGTTGCGCCATCTCCTGCAACAGGGAGCTGATGCCCGTCTCCTTTCTTCCGATGAGGTGCGCGGCATCGCCGACCTTTGCGTCAACTGCCGGATGTGCGCCAGCGAATGTCCCGCGCATATCAACATCCCCAAGCTCATGCTGGAGGTGAAGGCCGCCAATGTTTCCGAGCACGGCCTGGACTGGATGGACTGGACCATGACGCGAACGGAAAGTTTTGCAGCCTTCGCGAGTATCTTCGCCGTGGCCGTCAACGCGGGGCTAGCGAGCAAGTCGATTCGTTGGCTCATGGAGAAGGTGTTTGGAGTGTCCCGGCGCCGGCGCCTGCCCAGGTTTGCGGCGCGAAGTTTCCTGCGCCGCGCCGCCCGCCGTGGCTGGACGCGCCGGCCGCAAAGCCACAGGCCGCGCGTTGCCTATTTCGTCGACGTGTTCGCAAACTACAACGAGCCCCTCATCGCCGAGGCCGTCGTGGCCGTGCTGCAGCACAACGGCATCGAGGTTTACGTCCCGCCCAAACAGAAGGGCTGCGGCATGGCGCCCCTGGCCTACGGCGATGTGGAGAGTGCTCGCGAAACCGCAGAGCACAACCTGCGCATCCTCGCGGAATTAGTTCGTGATGGATACCAGATCGTCTGCTCGGAGCCTACGGCCGCGCTCATGCTGAGCCATGATTATCCCGACTTGATCGACGATCCCGATGCCAAACTCGTGGCCCAGCAAGTGCGCGAGCTGACAGCGTTTCTCTGGGATCTTCATGAGCAAGGCCGTCTGCAAACTGATTTTCAAAGAGTAAACCTCACGATCGGCCATCACGTGCCGTGTCACCTCAAAGCACTGGGCCGGCCGCCGGCGGGGCCGGCGCTCCTTGCGTTGATCCCCGGTCTGAGCGTGCATACAATCGATGTGAACTGTTCCGGTATGGCGGGTACGTTCGGCCTCCAGGCCAGCAATTACGAAGTTTCTCTCGAAGCCGGCAAGCCGATGCTTGAACAGCTCAATCGGCCAGGCACCCTCTTCGGTTCAACGGAGTGCAGCACCTGCCGGCTGCAGATGGAGGATGTGGCTCGAAAGCGGACCATGCACCCTGCCCAGTACATGGCGCTGGCCTACGGCTTAATGCCTGAGTTGCTGCAGCGCTTGCACACCCCCATTCGTGAATTGGTGTTGTAATGAAGGTGCGCATCCGCCTCTTTGCACGGGCCAGGGACCTCGCCGGGGCGGATACCGTGGAACTGGAGTTGCCGCCCGGCTCGACCGTGGCGGAGCTTCGCCGGCAACTGGCAATGGACCGGCCGGCTTTGGCGGGCATCGTGGCGCGGTCGGCCCTTGCCGTCAACGACGAATTCGCCGAGGACTCTTTGACGTTCCCGCTTGATGCTGAGATCGCGTTGCTTCCGCCCGTTAGCGGAGGCGCGAACAGTCATGAGAAAGTTTCACGTCGGCCATGATTCAATTGACGGCGGAACCCATTGACCACGCATTGTTGACGGAGCAGGTGCGCCAAGCAAATTGCGGGGCGGTGGTGACTTTCCTGGGCACTGTGCGCGACCTCACGGGCGAGCGGGTTACGGTTGCCCTGGACTACCAGGCCTATCCCGGCATGGCGGAAAAGAAATTGGCCGAGATCGAGCAAGAGGTCCGCAAACGCTGGCCGGTCGGCGAGTTGGTCATGGTGCACCGTCTAGGCCATCTGGAAGTGGGCGACATTAGTGTGGCGGTGTCGGTTAGCTGCGCGCATCGTGCGCAAGCTTTCGATGCCTGCCGATATGCCATAGACCGGCTCAAGGAACTCGTGCCAATATGGAAGAAGGAAAACTGGGACGATGGAACCACGGAGTGGGTACACCCGGGATCTTGACGATGATTATTGACAGAGAGCACATGGAGAACTGAGAATCTATAGTGGTTTACCAACTCATCGATAGCTTCGGCCGAGTGCACAACAATCTGCGCATCAGCGTGACGGATCGCTGCAACCTGCGCTGCACGTATTGCATGGCCGAGGAAGTCACGTTCATGGAGCGGGCCGAGCTTCTTTCCTTCGAAGAGATCGCCCGCTTTGTGCGCCTGGTTGTTCCCTTGGGCATCGACAAGATCCGGCTGACCGGCGGTGAGCCGCTCATGCGCCGCGATTTGCCAAGGCTGGTGCGGATGTTGAAAGAAATCCCCGGCCTGCGGGATCTCGGGCTGACGACCAACGGCATCCTTCTGGCCGATGCCGCCCAGCCGCTCTACGATGCGGGGTTAAGGCGTATCAACATCAGCCTCGACGCGCTCGATCCCGACCGTTTTCGCTTGCTGGCCCGCAGGGACGGAGTCGAGAAAGTGATCGACGGCATCCTGGCTGCCAAGCGCGCGGGCTTCGACCCCGTGAAGGTCAACGCGGTCAGTATCCGCGGGATCACAGAGGCCGAAGTCGTGCCCCTTGCGCAGTTTGCACGAAAGCACGGTGTCGAGATGCGCTTCATCGAGTACATGCCGATCGGCGCCGACCACTGGGAACGCGACAAGGTCTATTTCGCGCACGAGATTCTGGAGCAGTTGGAACATGAGATTGCGCCGCTTGTGCCCGTGGAGGATTACGACCCGCGGGCGCCGGCGATGGAGTTTCGTTACACGGACGGCGGTGGACGAGTGGGCATCATTGCCTCTATTTCCCGGCCCTTCTGCATGAGCTGCAATCGCGTTCGCCTGACTGCCGACGGCAGGCTGCGCAACTGCCTGTTTGCCCTCGATGAGGTCGACATCAAAAAGATGCTACGCGGCGGCGCCGGGGACTCGGAGATTGCCGCGGCCATAGACGCGAACGTTCGGGCCAAGTGGGAAGGGCACGAGATCAACACCTCGCGATTCATCAAACCGCTGCGGACGATGCACACCATCGGCGGCTGATTCTTGCCCGCCCTTAATGCTCCTTGATCCAGTTCGCCAGGTCGTCGATGACGTACCTGGCAACGTGGCCTTCCTTTTCATATTCGCTTGGCGTGCACTTCCCCTCGCCTTCGCTGAAGAGGTGGTTCAGCTTGGGATAACTCTTGAACACTACGTTTTTGCGCGTCTTGAGGGCGTCCTGCCAGCCTTCGAAATCTTTCATCGTGGATTGATAGTCTCGTTCGCCTTGCAGGATCAGCATCGGCTGCTTGAGATTCTTGGCAGCCTCCGCCGGGTAGTAACCGCGCAAGCTGAGCCAATAGGCCGCCGGTACACCAAACGGCAAAAGCGATGACGGCGTATCGTTGGAAAGCTGCGGGTTCCGGAGACTGCCGACCTTTTCCTTCAACTCGTCGATGGCTTTCTTTTTCTCGGGGGAGAGGTTTGGATCGATGGTGAGCAGGTAGTTCAATTGGCTCAGGAGAACGTCCTCGAGAGGCCTGATTGTCCCTGCCATGGAAATGAGACCTGCGATGCGCGGCTCGAGCGCGCCGAGTTTCGGAGCGTACATCGCGCCTAGACTGTGACCAAGCAGGAAGACTTTTCTCGGATCGATCTTGGGCACTTTCCGCAGCAGCGCTACCGCGGCCAGGGCATCGTCGAGGACTTCCTCCTTGATGGTCAGGCCGGCCAAACCTGCCGCCAGCTTGCTCGCATGCTCCTTGGTTCTCTTCTCGTAACGGAGAACGGCGATGCCCTGAGAAGCCAATCCCCAGGCAAGATCTCGAAACGGCCGATTGGGACCAATCGTTTCATCGCGATCGTTGGGACCGGAGCCATGCACGAGCACAACGGCAGGGAAAGGACCGTCGCCCACCGGCAGCGTCAACGTGGCCGGGAGTTCCCATTCGCCGGACCCAACCTTCATTTCCTTCTCCTCGAAGGAGCCACGCTTGACGTAGTCGGGCGGCTGGTAAGGCGGCTCCGCTTTCTTGGTCGGGCTGAAGAACAAGCCCGATATCTGTTTGTCCTTGGTGAAGACCACACGCGTATCGATCGACATTTGCTCGAACGCACAGGTCACGTAGACGATCTCATAGGGCGCCTTGTATTCAAGCCGGGCGCCCATTTGCTTCTGAAAGGCGCCGACCCGGCTTATGAGCGACTTCCATGTCTCCTCGAGCTTGGCGGGCGGCATTTTCTCTTGCATGATCTTGTCGAAATCCTTGGCCGCCTTGGCGAAGTCCCCTTTGTTGAGCAAGTCGACGAAGGTCATCGCCAGCAGCTTGAGTTCTTCGGGGTTGGGGCGCGCGTCGTCTCGGGCCGCGACGGGGGCGAAAGACAAACAGCCCGCCAGGGCCGAGAGGAGGAGCAAGCGTGCTCGGTTCATGGTGGTTACCTTAGATTTTGCCTTGTTTTTCCAGGCGCTTGTACAGGATGAGAGAGTAGACAACAGGGACCAGTGCGACAATGATCAACGGCGCAAAACACAGCCACAGCGGCGCACCCGCCAAAGCGATGATACAACCTATGACGCCAAACCCGGTGAACATCCAGGCCGCCAGGCGGTGGGTCGCGTTCCACACCGTTTCATTCGCGAGCGTCCACGGTGTGCGGACGCCCACCCAGAAATTGCGCCGAACCTGCCCCAGCACATTTCCCAGCAAGGCGAAGAAGAACAGGATCCCGGCGACGAGCCAGCGGCCCTCTTGCACGGTCGGGTCGAAACTTCCCCAAACCAGGAGCACGTGAATGTAAGCAAACAGGGCAACGACCACCGCCATGACGTAGCCGTAAGTGTCACGAAACTGGTCGACCTTGAAATTCTTCGGCGACATCCAGGGCAGGGCGACCGTCAGGAGAGTAAAACCAGCCATGACCGCCGGCATGAGCCAGAAATTGACCCAGGCCTCCGACCTGGGAACCCATTTGTCGGGATTTCCATTGATGCCCCAGTGGACCGGAATTTGTTCGGGCAAACGGTCAAACGCAAATACGTAAACATAGGCCGAGCTGGCGAGCGCTGCCGCTGTCAGTGCGATTGCCAGGTAGAGCCAACGCGTCATTGCTGCAACTCCTGTTTGCGGTGGTTCGGGAAGAGGTCCCAAATGATAGCAAGGAGGTCTTCCACCACCGTCGTATTGAGCGAATAATAAATCTGCTGCCCCTCGCGGCGGGCGCTGATGAGGTCTGCCTGCTTGAGCACAGAAAAATGATGGGACACGGAGGGTTTGGCCATGTCAAAGTGCTCGGCCAACTCCCCGGCCGTCATCTCCCCGCGCCGCAAGAGCTGCAGGATCTCTCGTCGCGTCGGGTCCGCCAGGGCTTTGAAGGCTTCGTTCATCCGCATAAGCGTGGAGCTGCTTTCGTAGTTAGGCAACTGTCTAAATGATAGGGGCTACCACTTCCGCTGTCAAGATGATGCATCAAACAAAGAGCGTTCGCGCAGAACTGGCTTGAGCGGCACAAGCTATCAGCTTGTGCTACAGCGCAGGGTATCAATCAAAAAGCGATCGCGGAGAACCGGTTTCAGAGGGGGCAGATTTCATGGGCTTGCCCAGAAGTTGATACGCACGCGGCGTTGCCAGCCGGCCGCGTGGCGTGCGCACGATGAACTGTTCGCGCAGCAGGTAGGGTTCGATTTCATCGCTGAGCGTATCGGTAGGTAAGTTCATGGTCGCCGCCAACGCCTCGACGCCGGTCGGCCCGCCTTCGAACACGCCGACGAGTACCTCCAGGTAGCGCCGGTCTTGCTTGTCGAGTCCTTGGCCGTCCACCTCGGCCATGGCAAGGGCGGCCTGGGCGATGTCCAGGGTGATCCGGCCGTCGGCCTCGCTGGCGGAGTAATTGCGCGCCCACCAGAGCCGGGCATTGGCGATGCGCGGTGTACCCCGGCTGCGCCGCGCCAGCTCGAGGGCGGCGTCTGCCGCCAGTTCGGTTTGGAGCTTGAGCGCATTGATGCGGATAATCTCGGCCAACTCGTCGACGGTGTAAAACTCCAGGTGCTCGTGCATCTTGAAGCGATCGCGCATCGGGCTGGAGAGCATGCCGCTGCGTGTTGTTGCGCCGATCAGCGTGAACCGCTTCAAAGGGATCGACAGCGTGCGTGCGTTGATGCCCTCGCCGAGCACAATGTCGATGCGAAAATCCTCCATGGCCGGGTAGATGAACTCCTCGACGACGCGCGGCATGCGATGGATCTCGTCGATGAACAGGATCGACCCTTCCGCGGCATTCGTGAGGAACGGCATCAGGTCCTTGGGATTGGTCAGCGCGGGGCCGCTCGTCATCTGGATCGAGGTGCCGAGTTCGTTGGGCAGGACCGTGGCAAACGTGGTCTTGCCAAGACCGGGCGGGCCGTCAAAGAGGATATGCGATAGCGGTTCCTTGAGCTTTCGGGAAGCATTGAGGACAATACCGAGCTTCTGAACGACTGCTTTCTGACCGATGACCTCACGCAGCCAGCGCGGGCGCAGCGCGTCGTCGCGACGACGTTCTTCCTCTACCGGGTTGCCCTGGACTACTGCTTCACGCGCCATGAAGTTCCTCTCGACACTGTTCATTCAGATTGCATTTGCAAAACGCCGGGGTGGCATGCTTTCGCGAGTTCCCGACAGCGCCCCAGAACAGTCAGGCAAACTCGCGAAAGCATGTCCCGCCCCGCATTAGGCGCCCCGTCGAGGGTTGTTGGGCACCCCCGATTTATTGATGCGTGCGGGATCGCCGAGATGAGTCGGGACATGCTTTCGCGAGGTATTGCAAGGTTCGTCTGTTATCTCGAGTAGTCGCGAAAACATGGCACCCCGGATCTTAGAGTCTTCCAGGTTGCATAGCACCCCGGCTTACACAGCATGCTGCGGATTCACGCACGGTCATTTAGTCCAAGAAATCGGCCCACTCGGCAATTATCCACCTTGTTTGTATATCTCCAAAAGGATCTCCTCGACCGTCTTGTAAGATC
Source organism: Gemmataceae bacterium (assembly GCA_035296965.1). GTDB lineage: Bacteria > Planctomycetota > Planctomycetia > Gemmatales > Gemmataceae > DATGZX01. The sequence continues at coordinate 26,913 of DATGZX010000191.1, read as the reverse complement.
GGTTGCCTGCCAACGCTTTATCGAGGCGATTTCGCGCTTCGACCGGATTATGCCCTACGCTCAGGAGCGCGTGGTAGGCATCCTCGATTACGCTGCCGTCAACTGCGACAGGGCCAGGCGTTCCATCCGCTCTGGGTTCCTCAGGGGCCATCAGGGCGAACTTGGTGACCTTCCGCCGCAAGGTCGCGACAACCTGCTCGGCCGTGGCCGTTCCGATGCCGGGCAGGGTCGTCAGCCATTTCGAGTCCTGGCGCTGGATGGCGTCGGCGATCTCGCGAACGGGCCGGACGAGCGCTTTGATCGCCTTGCGTACCCCGACCTTGTCGACGGTGCAGAACAGCTCGAAGAATTCCAGCTCCGCTTCACTGGCAAAACCGATCAAGCGCGGCACCACCCTGCCCTGCATTGGATTGCCGTCCATGTACTCGGTGGTGTGAAGGGTAATATCCTGGCCTTCGCGGCCCTGGACATGGCGGCGCACGAAATCGGGCACGAGCAGCTGGTACTCGAACGCACCCACTTGCAGGCGGACTTCATCTTCCAGGATGCGATTCAAGACGCCGGTGATTTTCGTTCTCATAGACGCTTTCAAACCGGCAGCTTCTGAACGTAGAAGTGGCACAGCGCCGCGGCCAGGGCGTCCGCAACATCGGGAGGATCGGGCAACTGCGACAAGCCAAACTCCCGCTGGATCGTGCGCTGCACCTGTTCCTTGGGGGCCCGGCCATTGCCCGTGATCGTCTTCTTGATGCGCGTCGCACTGTAACTGACTACGCGCAAATCTCTCCGCGAAGCCGCCAACAAGATCACTCCACGGGCATGCCCCATCAGGATGGCAGTCCGCGGATGCAGGTAATGAGCATAAAGCTGTTCCACCACGACCGTTTGCGGGTGAAATTGGTTCAATAAGTCTTCTATACCATTGTACAGAACGCGCAGCCGTTGGTCCAATTCCGGCTTGACGCTGCCCTCGCTGCTGCGGATGAGCCCGGCCTCACAAATCACGGGGCCACGCGTCCCAGCATCGACCACGGCATAGCCAGTGATCTGGAGCCCGGGATCGATCCCCAAAATGCGTACTTCTGTCTTTGGGCTGCTCAAGTCGGCCATGCAATTAGCCCACCCGCCAATCGGTAGCGCCGGGGCGATCCTCCAGCGTGATGTTCAGTTTGCTCAAGCGTTGGCGGATTTGATCGGCCAGGGCGAAGTTTTTGGACATGCGCGCCTCGGCGCGCATGTCGATCAGCAATTGCATCAGGCCCGCTGTCAGCTCATCGCTGCTTGCGGGCCCGGCGGCAACCGGCTCCGAAAAGATGCCCAACGTTTGGCTCAATTCCTTGAGCACCAGGGCGCCGCGCCGGAAATCCTGGAGCGCGGCAGGATTGGCGGAAGCCTTCTCCAGCTCTTGGCTGTCGGCAAAGCGGTTCAACGTGGTGAGGAGGTCATAAAGAACACCGACGGCGCCGCCGGTATTGAAGTCATCGTCCATGTATACGAGAAACGTCTCGCGATAGCGAGAGACGTCGGTGAGGAACTCGGCGTGGACGCCGGTGACAGCAAATGAGCCCCGCGCGGTGGGCGCCTGCAGTTTGTAAAAATCTTCTTTCGTGATCCGCTGAAAACGTTCGAAAAAACGGTAGAAGCCATCAAGGCCGCGGCGAATTTCTTCGAGCCGATCTTCGCCATAGTCGATTGGCCGGCGATAGTGAGTGGTCAGCAGGAAGAAGCGCAGGGTCTCCGGGTGATGGACGCGCAACAATTCCGACACGACTACTTCGTTGCCCAAGCTCTTGGACATTTTCCCCGCGCCGATTTTCATGAGGCCGTTGTGCATCCAGTAGCGCGCGAACGGCACGCCGGTGTAGGATTCGGACTGAGCCAGCTCGTTTTCGTGATGCGGAAACTGGAGGTCGAGTCCGCCGCCGTGAATGTCCAGGGTCTTCCCCAGCAGCTTCATGCTCATGGCCGAGCATTCGATATGCCAGCCGGGGCGGCCCGGCCCCCACGGACTGGCCCACTGCGGCTCCCCGGGCTTGGCGCTTTTCCATAGGGCGAAGTCGCCAGGATTGCGTTTGCGGTCGCTGACCTCGATGCGTGCGCCGGCTTCGAGCTGAGCGGGATCGCGGTTGCATAGCTTGCCGTAATCGGGGTCCTTGCTGACGTCGAAATAGACATCGCCGTCGGAAGGGTATGCATGACCGTTCTCGATCAGACCCCGGATCATGCCGATGATTTCACCAATGTATTGCGTTGCACGCGGCATGTGATCGATGCCGGTGACGCCCAGTTTCTTGAGGTTTTGCTGGTAGTCAGCCGTGACGCGCTCCGCCAATTCCGCCACGGTGGTATTCTGCCGGGCCGCCTCGGCGATGAGCTTATCGTCGACATCGGTGATGTTCACGACGAAGGTCACGCGGTAGCCGGCGTAGGTCAGGTAGCGCTTCACCGTATCGAAAATCACGGGCCCAACCATGTGGCCGACGTGGCTCGGTTTGTAGACGGTCGGCCCGCAGACATACATGCCGACTTTGCCGCGTTCGACGGTCTCAAACGGCTCCTTCCGGCGGGTCAACGTGTTATAGACGCACAAAGGCATGAGGACCTCGATAAATCCTTGCTGGTGTAAAGCAAATCGCCCACGAATCCTGGTTGTCGACCATCTCCCGACGCTGCAACCCGGCGGCCGCGTCACGGCGTCAGCCCGGTTATCAGCGCCACGGCCTGGCAGGCGATCACTTCCGCCCGGCCAATCGTGCCCACGCCCTCGCCGGTTTTCGCTTTGATGTTTACGTATGCTGCGTCGAGCCCAAGGAGGTCAGCCACCTGGCGCCGCATTCGATCCTTGACGGGGCCCAGCTTTGGCTCCTGTGCGAAGATCGTCACGTCAACATTGACAATCCGCCAGCCGGCCCGGTTCAGGCGGGCCAGGGTGTCCCGGATGAAGACCTTCGAGTCGCAACCGCGGTAGGCGGGGTCGGTGTCGGGAAAGGCATCGCCGATGTCGCCCATTCCGGCTGCGCCCAGCAGAGCGTCGGTGAGGGCGTGCAGCACCACGTCGGCATCGCTATGGCCGACCAGGCCGCGCGGATGGTCGATGCGCACGCCGCCCAGGATGAGGGGCCGGCCGGCTTCCAGGCGGTGCGAGTCATGACCGATTCCGACACGCATGGCAAAAACCTGTGGCAAGGGGATTTGCAACCGTAGCGAATTGTAATCAGGACGCCAAGCGCGTGACAACGCGAGTAAAGCTCAGCTTGCTCTCGAGAGGGCTTGTTCAGCGGCTCCTCCTGGCCAGGCTTCTCACAAGCTAACACCTTGTGCTAAACGCCAAGTCCCTATCCCCTCGCCCCTATCCCCTCACCCCTTCCTCTAGCCGTCGTAGCCGAAGGGGCTTTCGACGGCGAAGTTCTCGAAACGCATGAACTGCTTGAGGTAGGTCAACGTGATGTCGCCGGTCGGGCCGTTGCGCTGTTTGGCGATCAGCACCTCCACCGTGCCCTCGTTTTGACCGGGCTCGTACATTTCGGGACGATGCAAGAGCATGACCGTGTCCGCATCCTGTTCGATTGATCCCGATTCACGCAGGTCCGCCAGACGCGGCTTGTGGTCTGTGCGGTCCTCCGAAGAACGATTCACCTGGGCCAGGGCGACGACCGGAATTTGCAGCTCGCGAGCAAGGTGCTTGAGCCGGCGTGAAATGGCGGCGACTTGCTCTTGCCGGGGGTCCCTGCGATTGTCCGGTTCGATCAACTGCAGGTAATCGACGATCACGACCTTGATCGCGTGCCGCAGTTTGAGACGCCGGGCGTTGGCGGCGATGCGCAACATGCCCTGGCCGGGCGAGTCGTCGATGAAGAGTTTGGCGGCGCGCAGCACTTCGCCGGCTTCAATGAGCTTCTCCATGTCCTGGGAGTTGAGCTGTCCCTTGCGCAGTTTGTGGCTGTCAACGCGCGCCTGGCAGCAGAGCAAGCGCTCGGCCAATTCCACGCGGGATTGTTCCAGGCTGACGATGAATACAGGTCGTGCCTCCTTGACGGCGATGTGGCGCGCCAGGTTCAAGGCAAAGGCCGTTTTGCCGACGCTGGGCCGTGCCGCAATGATGACTAGCTCGGAGTTCTGCAAGCCAGCCGTTTTGTCGTCGAGGTCGACGAATCCCGTGGGTAAACCGCTGATCGACCACTGGTCGCCGCGCTGGTGCCGGGTGTCGATGCGGTCGTAGGCTTCTTGCACGGCCTGTTCGAGCGTGTAGGTTTGGCCGGTAATGCCCATCTGGGCGATGTCGAGCACCTTGCGTTCCGCGGCTTCGAGCAACTCCTCGGCCGGCATGACCTGGTCGTAGGCATCGCGGAGGACTTCGGTGCTCGCGTGGATCAGGTTGCGGACGATGGCCTTATCGCGGATGATGCGCGCGTAGTATTCGGCATTGGCGGCCGTGGGCGATGCATCCCATAACTCGGCCAGGTACGAGTAACCGCCGATATCGTCGATCTGCTTCTGATCGTTGAGCCAGTTCGCCAGCAGCACGGTATCGACGGGCTGGCCCTTGTCGTAGAGGGTGACAATGCCCTTGAAGATCTTGCGATGTGCGTCGTGGTAGAAGTTTTCTTCGCGGATGATCTGGAGCACGTCGCCGAGCACGCCGTTGTCACGCAACATGCTGCCCAGAACGCATCTCTCGGCATCCCTGCTTTGCGGAGGCAAACGATCGATCCCGCCCGGTTCCGGCGGCATGGCTCACCTCCCTGTGGAAGAAGCAAGAGAGCAGGCGCACTTTGGTCCGAAGACTATTTTACTTCTTCTCTTGCTGCCTCACCACAAGGACCTTCACCTCGGTCTCGATGTCGTGCCCGAGGTTCAGCTTGACTCCATACAGAGCAAGCTCTTTGATCGGTCCCTCCATGCGCACCATGTCCGCATCGACATTGAGATTCTGCGTCTTGAGGCCGCGGACGATTTCCGGGGCCCCCACGGAACCGTAAAGGTGGCCGTCTTCGGTAGCGTTGGCTTCGATGGTGACCGTCACGCGCTGGATCTGCTCGGCGAGAACGCGGAGGTCGGCGATACGTGCTTCGCGGGCCGCCGTGACGCGCTGCTTGTACCGGTCGAGCAACCGCATGTTATGCTCGGTGGGAACGGTAGCCAGGCCCTGAGGCAGGAGGTAATTCCGGCCGTAGCCAGCCTTCACTTCCACGAGATCGCCCTGGCGTCCCAGAAAGGCCACGTCCTCGGTCAGGACGAGCTGCATGCCGCCGTGGCTTCCCTTCCGAACCTGATTGCGCTTTTTCGTTGGCATGGTTTTCTCTGATTAACGATGGTAAACGGACCTGTGCAACTAAAAGGGAATTTCTGATTCGGCCTGTCCTTCGGGGGCATCGTATGCATCGGGCGCCGCCGGCTCCTGGTACTGTCCCCCGGAACTTGGCCGCGTCGTCGACGAACGCGCGCCCTGTGCTCCGGGCGAGGACCGCATGCCTCCGTCAGAGGTGCTCCCTTCGGGCCTCTCGAGGAACTGCATGTTGTCGACGACGATTTTCAGCTTGGATCGTTTCTGGCCATCCTGCGCAGTCCACTGGTCCAACTTCAAGTGTCCTTCGAGGAACACTTGACGACCCTTGCGCAGATATTGTTCGACGAGATCCGCTTGTTTTCCGGTCTCGCCGCGGTTGAACGCCTCCACGTCCAAAAAGACCGGCTCATCTTCCCATTGGCCCGTCGATGCGTTTTTCCGGCGATTGTTGACGGCGAAACCGAAGCTCGCCACCTTTCCTCCGTTTGCGAACGTACGCATTTCGGGATCGCGTGTAAGCCTGCCGATCAGCATCACCTTGTTCAGATTCGCCATAGGGGCATTCTCCTGCGCTAGAGAGGCATCACCAAGAAGCAAAACGGATGCTAGTATACATCTGTTGCCTATGGCGTTGCAAGGCAATAGTTATTCCTTGACGGTGGCTCTCTCTAGAGCCTGCTGAAAAAGGCGTCTGACCCCCTACCGGGAAGGGGTCAGAGCCCTTTTTCAGCAGGCTCGCGGGCTGTCAGTCATCGCGACGGCCTCGGCGTGGTCCTCGGTGCATGTCCATATCGTCGCCACCCATGTCGCCGCCTTCGCCCTCTGGAACCACCTGCAGGGCAAGGGCATGTTCATCCCTCGCGATTGCCAGCATCGTTTCCACATGCTTGGGATCTACACGAAGGAACAGAGAGCGGATGATGAACTCGTTAAGCTCTAAATCGCGCTCGATGTTGAGCACGGTCTTTCCTTCGACGCGGAAATAAATCAAGTAGTAGAGGCCCTTCTTTTGACCCTTGACCGGATAAGCAAGCCGGCGTTCGTCCCACGGTCGGCTGGCGAGGATTTCGGCCTGGTTGCGCTCCAGGACCGTATGGATTTGCTGGGCAGCTGCGGGCACATCGCCGGCCACCTTGTTGCTATCCAGAAGGAACATGCATTCGTAGACATTCACTGCCATAATCTGTCTCTCGTCAACACTTGGCTTTCGATTGATCCAATCTGGCTCAGGCCAGAGTCCGACGCCGCGCGAGGGTTGCTTCGACCTAACCGTTATATTGATTCATACAGGCTTCAGGCCCCTGATCGATCCAAACGCCGGCCGCCTGAGCCGCCGTCTCCTCTGCCTCGACGATCACCGCTTGCTCCGAAGGGCGAAAGCGGCTGAGCACGTGATCCACAGCCTCGCCTGGCTCCGGGGAGCCGACGCCGATGCGCAGCCTTGCGTATTCCGCCGTGCCCAGATGGGACTGAATGTCCCTGAGGCCATTGTGGCCGCCGTGGCTGCCGCGCACGCGTATCCGCAGCTTCCCGAGAGGCAGGTTGATGTCATCGCAGACCACCAGCAGCTCCGCCAACGCCACCTGATAAAAGTCGACAACCTGGCGAACCGACCGGCCACTCAAGTTCATGAAGGTCTCAGGCTTGACAAGCAGAACCTTGCCGTCATTGGCTCCCAGTTCGGCAATCTGGGCCTGGAAGCGGTTCTGAAAACGGCCGGCGCGTGGGCTTTTGGCTAGCAAATCGACGACGGCGAAGCCGACATTATGCCGCGTGCCGACATAGCGGTTTCCGGGATTGCCCAAGCCAACGACAACTTTCATCGGCTACGGCCAGGCGGTAATTATTCGCCTTCCTCCTCCTCAACTTTCGGTCGCCCGATGACCTCTGGTTCGGCCTGTTCCGCGACTTCCGCGGCCGGCGCAGCCTCGGCTTCCACTTCTGGCGGCGTCACATGGACCACGATCGCTTCCGGATCGGTCATCGCCTTCACTCCGGGCGGTAACACGAGGTCCCGCACGTGGATTATGCCTTCCATCTGCAATTCGCCGATGTTGACACGAATCGATTCGGGAATGCTGATGGCGAGACATTCGACCGACAACGCGTGAATGGGCTGGTCCAGTCTGCCGCCCGCCGTGACGCCCGGCGCTGTCCCGCGCAATTCGAGCGGAACCTGGATGACAATGCGTTCGTCGAGGGCCACGCGCGTGAAGTCTACGTGCAGCAGTTCCTTGCCGAGATGGTCCCACTGTATCTCCTTGATCAACGCTTTCTCTTCCTTGCCGCCCGCCTTGAGGTCCACGACGCGCACGCCGTGGCGAATGGCTTTCTCCACTTCTTCCGCGGGCAAGGTAATCGACAAGGTTGCTTCCTTGTGCCCATAGAGCACCGCAGGGATCAGGCCTTTCCTGCGCAACCTTCGAGCCGACATCGAGCCGCGAACGTCGCGCTGCTCGGCAACCAGTATTACTGACTCCGCCATGAGAATCTCCCCGCAAGCCCGCCAAAATAAAAAGAGAACAGTCCGCTCGGAGGCGGCTGTTCAAAAGGTTCGTCCCAAGAAGTAGAGTGGGTTATTATTTCAATCCGGCAGGCGAGTTGCAAGAGCGCAAAGCAAAAGAATTGTTAATTCAGCTGCTCTTCTCGGTGTTGGAGAGGGCGCGAGAACGCGCCCATTTCTTCTTAAACCGGCGCCTGACGGGGTACGGCTCGCCTGCGAGCCGTACCCCGTCAGGCGCCGGTTGATGGAAAGCTACGCAGCATCCCGGTCGCGCGCCGGATTGATGCCGCGCTTGGACTGGCGGATGAACTCGATCATTTCCGCAACCGCGTCGATCTCGCCCAGTTCCTTCTCGACGAGGGCGAGCGCCGAGGGCAGCACGTGGCCGTCCCGGAAGATGGTATGGTAGGCGCGGCGCACGGCGTCGATCTGGTCATTCGTCAGGCCGGCCCGGCGCATGCCGATTACATTTACGCCAACCACCGAGTCGATGCGCTGCTGGATGATGAACGGCGGGATGTCCTTGGTAGTCGCCGAGGCGCCGCTCAGTAATGCCAGGCGGCCGATGCGAACGAACTGATGTACGGCGCAGTTGCCGGAGAGATACACGTTATCTTCGATCGTGCAATGGCCGCCGATCACGGCTCCGTTGGCAAAGATGCAGCGGCTGCCGACCTGGCAATCATGGGCGACGTGGCTGTTTGCCATGAAAAAATTGTTGCTGCCGACGCGCGTGATCCAGGAAGCGGTCGTGCCGCGATGTACGGTGACGTGTTCGCGAAAGACATTGTCATCGCCTATTTCCACCCCGGTCGGTTCGTCGTTGTACTTGAGATGCTGAGGCCGTTCGCCGAGGACTGTGCCGGAAAATACCATGTTTCCCTTGCCCATCGTCAAGGGGCCGCACAGAAGGACATGCGGGCGAATCACGCAGCCGGGTCCGACGCGCACCTTTCCTTCGATCACGACGAAAGGCCCTACCTCAACGTCCGCGGCGAGCTCCGCCTCCGCGGAGATCACGGCCGTCGGATGAATGCGAGGGGATTGCGCGCTCGGCATAGCATCTCCCTTTTGACGATGGGAAAAGCGTCGAGAGAAACCAGGAGGCCGTGGAAAAATGCGAAGGATGCGGCCGCGTTGGTAGCCAGCCCGCCCCCGACTTGTTTCTCTTCGCGGCTGAATATCTATAAGCAATGCCTGGGGTCGAGTTCCAGACCAGTTTACGGGCATGAGAGGCATGCAGCCGGAGGAGCACCTTCTCATCTTCGGGGCCAGCGCCCGTGCGGCGGCGTTCTCAGCGCTGCGTGCCGGCTTGCGACCCTGGTGCGCCGACCTTTTCGCCGACCGGGACCTGGTGAGCCGGTGCCCTGTCCGGAGGGTGCCGCCACAGCGCTATCCTGAGATTTTCCTGGAAATCTCGGGGCAGGGACCTCCCGGTGCCTGGATGTATACCGGCGGCCTCGAGAATCGGCCGAACCTCGTGCACAGGATTACCAGCCAGCGGTTGCTTTGGGGCAACTCCCGCGAAGCGCTCGCTCTTGCCCGGTCCCCCTATCTTCTGTCACGGCAGCTGCAACAGGCGGGCATCCCTTGTCCTCGAATCGCAACCCAATGCGATGGGCGCTTTATGTCTGGACGATGGCTGGCCAAATCATTGCGCGGCTCAGGCGGCGCGGGCATTGGCTTTGTCAGCGACCAGGCCGGCGAAAGCCGAACGAGGGGTGTCTTCTTCCAGGAATACATCGACGGAGACCCCTGCTCCGCCGTTTACGTGGGTAGAGGAACGGAGGCGCGCCTGCTGGGCGTCAGCTTGCAACTCGTCGGGCAGGAGTGGTTACACGCGGCCCCCTTTCATTACTGCGGAAGCATCGGGCCGCTCGCTCTGAAACCCGGCACGCACGCGAAATTCGAGCAGATTGGCAGGATGCTGGTGCGACTTTGCGGTCTGCGGGGGCTATTCGGCGTCGACTGCGTGCTGCAGGAGGGCATTCCCTGGGTGATTGAAGTGAACCCCCGTTACCCGGCTTCCGTGGAGGTGCTCGAACATGCCACGGTCGTATCGGCGCTCGCGCTGCACCGCCATGCATTCGAGGCGGACGCTTCCGAACCTCCGCTCCGGGGCAGTGCAGGTAGTAGTCTCCCCTCGCCCCCGCTTCGGGGGAGAGGGGCTGGGGGTGAGGGGGACGAACAATCCCCGGCTGAAGCCCCTCACCCCCGACCCCTCTCCCCGGAGTACCGGGGCGAGGGGGGAGAAATTGCTGCCGCTTTCCTCATGAAGAAAGAGCCTGTGTCGATCGTGGGCAAGGCAATCTTGTTCGCCAGGAGCCCGCTGCATTTTCCGAAGGAAGGGAGTTGGCTGCCGGCGCTCGATCCGGGGCGGCCTATCCACGAGCTTCCCGCGTATGCCGACATCCCTGAGGCCGGTGAAATCATCGAGGCGGGCAAACCCATTCTGACGCTGTTCGCACGTGCCGCCACGGTGGCGGAATGTGGCGATTCTCTGAGAAGGAAGGCGGCCGCACTCGACTCGTCGCTTTTCGCCACGTAGATTACGCCTGTCGCCCGCTGCCCTCGGTGGAAGGAGAGGAGCGTCTATTCGTGGCTGCACCCCTGACCTTGAACGAACGCGCCATGCGCCTGGCGGACCACCTGGCGGCCAATGCCTCAAGCTTTCGCATTGAGGTTGGCCAGACTGCCTCGGGGGCGAGGCTGCTCGATTGCGGCGTACGCGCTCCCGGCGGATTGCAGGCGGGCCTGGCGCTGGCACGGGTTTGCCTTGCGGGTCAGGCGGAGGTGGCGCTGGTGCCGGGCGAGGTCGCCGGAGTGCCCTGCCCCACCGTCGTTGTGTCCAGCGATCATCCGCTGACGGCGTGCATGGCCTGCCAGTACGCCGGCTGGCAGATCGCTGTCGGCGACTTTTTTGCAATGGGCTCCGGTCCGATGCGAGCGGCCTACGGCGGCGAGGAGCTGTACAACAAGATCGCCGGCCGGGAACGATCTCCCGTGGCCGTAGGCGTTCTCGAGACGCGTAAGCTGCCTGAAGACGCCGTCATCGAATACCTGTGCGAGCGCTTGCAATTGCCGGCAGGCAAGCTAACTCTTCTTGCCGCACCGGCGGCGAGCCTTGCGGGCACATTGCAAGTCGTCGCGCGCTCGTTGGAAACGGCGCTGCACAAGCTTTTTGAGCTGGGATTCGATCTCAACCAGGTTGTCTCCGGGTTCGGCAGCGCGCCTTTGCCGCCTGTCGCTGCCGGCGAACTTCAGGCAATTGGGCGCACGAACGATGCGATTCTTTATGGCGGCCAGGTGATCCTTTGGGTGCAGGCTGAGGATGAGCAGATTGCGGCGCTCGGCCCCAAGGTGCCGTCGTCTGCTTCGCCGGACCACGGCTCCCCGTTTTCCGCGATCTTCGAACGCTATGAACGTGACTTTTACAAGATCGATCCGATGTTGTTCAGTCCGGCCCAGATTGTGTTCCAAAACCTGAAAACCGGCAAGAGTCACGGGTTTGGACGTGTCGAGCCTGCCATCTTGCAACGTTCTTTCTTTGCCGAATCGTGAGCCGTTCCGCTATGCGTTTTGCCATTCTCTCGGCCGGCGCCGGCTGGCATGTTCGAGATTTGCAGCGTGCCGCCGAGCTGTTGCAGCAGGAGGCCAGCGCCGTCGATTTTCGGCGCATTTGCGCGGCAATTCCTGCCAGTCTCGATTCCCTGGCCAACTTCGACGGAGTCCTCGTGCGCACGATGCCTCCCGGTTCACTCGAGCAGGTGATCTTCCGCATGGATGCGTTGCAGCGCGTGCGTGCGGCCGGCATTCCCGTCTTGAATCCTCCCGCGGCGGTCGAAGCGTGCGTGGATAAGTATCTTGCCAGTGCCCGCCTGGCGGGCGCGGGTTTGCCCGTGCCGCGCACGATCGTCTGTCAACACGCCGACGCTGCCCTGGAAGCATTTACAGCGCTTGGCGGCGACGTGGTTGTCAAACCGCTGTTCGGCTCCGAAGGCAGGGGAATGATGCGCATTACCGACGCGGACCTCGCCTGGCGAACCTTCCGTACGCTCGAACGGCTCCAAAGCGTGCTCTACCTGCAACAGTACGTGCATCATCCGGGCTGGGACCTGCGCGCCTTCGTGCTCAACGGCCGCGTGATCGCAGCCATGCGCCGGCGCTCGAACGGCGGCTGGCGCACGAATGTGGCCCAGGGCGGCACCGGCGAACCTGTTCAACTTGGTGCGGACGAGGAACGACTGGCGCTGCGCGCTGCCGAAATCCTCGGGGCACCGGTCGCCGGTGTCGATTTGCTTCCGGGGCCCGCCGGTGAACTGTACGTCCTCGAAGTCAACGCGGTGCCTGGCTGGCGGGCACTGTCGGCCGTGACCGGTGTCGATATCGCGGTCATGCTCATTCGCTTCCTTGCCATGGAATACCGCTCAGGTTGATCTGCCATGCTACCGATAGGCGTTTGTTCACAACTCGCTTGCATCTGGGAGACAACGGCACGCTGTCCGGGAAATGCCCACCGCTACCGAGATTTCACGGACACCAGCTACGTCGATTTCCTCACGAGCGCCGCGGTCACCGCTGGAGTTCTGGACAACGCACCGGGCCGCCCCGTGGGCCAGACCGTTCTCGACGGCGTGCGTGCCACGCGCGCAGTCGTGAACGCGAACACGAACCTGGGAGTCTTGCTGCTGCTGGCTCCCCTGGCGTCCGTGCCCACCGGTGAGGATCTTCGACAGGGAGTGGAGCTGGTGCTCGATACCCTCACCTTGCAGGATTCCCGGGCGGTGTATGAAGCCATCCGCCTCGCCAACCCCGCAGGCCTCGGCGAAGTGCCGGAGCAGGATATCAAAGAGGAACCGACCGAATCGCTCCGGAGGATTATGACGCTGGCCTCCGAGCGCGACCTGGTGGCCCGGCAATATGCGAATGGCTACCTGGAAGTTTTCGAGGAAGGCATACCAGCGTTGCGCCATTGCTTGACAATGAGCCCTTTTCTGGAAGAGGCCATCGTCTATTGCCACCTCACACTGATGGCCAGGTTCCCGGACAGCCTCATCGCCCGTAAGCGCGGCCCGGCCGAAGCGGTGGATGCGGCCCGGCAAGCTCAGCAGGTTCTCGATCACGGCTGGCCAATGAATCAAGCCGCCCGCGCCGCGCTCTCGGCCCTTGACGGTTGGCTGCGCGGCGCAGACCGAGGCCGCAATCCGGGCACCACTTCAGACCTCGTGACCGCTTCCTTGTTCGCAGCCCTACGCGAAGGTATCATAAAGCTGCCTTGCCGATTTTCGCAGGCCCCCGGTTCAGATTCATGACAGAACGCTTCAAGGTCCGGGTCACCAAGGACCATCTGGTCTTTTGTTCTGGGCATTTCATCAGCTACGAAGGCGATAAATGCGAGCGCCTGCACGGCCACAACTATCGCGCCGCGGTAGAGGTCGAGGGCGACCTCGACAGCAACTTCTACGTCTTCGACTTCATCGCGCTCAAGCTCCGCACGAAGGCAATCACCGACGAACTCGACCACCGCATGATGCTGGCGACCGGCAACCCGCACATTTCCGTGGAAGAAAGTCCCGGCCGCATTCGAGTTCGCTATCGAGAACGAGAGTGGCTGTTTCCGCGCGAGGATTGCGTTCTGCTGCCCATCGAGAACACCACCGCGGAACTGCTTGCGCGTTACATCGCGCACCGGCTGATTGCGGACCTTCGCCGGGAGCACGGCTTCCAACCTCACGTGCTACGGGTCGAAGTCGAGGAGAATGTGGGCCAATCGGCCACGGTGGAATGGCGGCCTTAGTTCAAGATTCGCTGATTTTGAAGCGCTCGCGGAGTAGATTGTTGAGGAAGGAAAAACAAAAGCGGCGGAAAAGCGCCGCAGTCCAGGGAAGTCACTTTTGCAGTGCGGCGCTTTTCCGCCGCTTTCCCCCTCCGACGAGACTCCAAATCAGCTGTTCTCGCGCTCGTCAGCATTCCTAAGTCTTGCCAGCTCCTCCGGACGCAGTCTGCCATCATGTAATGCAGACGCCACGAGGACCGCGCCCAACCCTAGAGCGCACAGATACAACAGATCACTAAAGTCCTTGACGCCGCCGCCAGCCACGATTTCAACATGGGGATGTCTGGCCGTGAGCTTTTTGCATAAATCCTCGGTGCCCGTGCCGCTGCCCGAGCCCACTTTTGCCAGGTCCAGAAGGATAACTGTCTCCACGCCCATCTCGATGGCTTGGGCCGCGATGTCCAGGGGGGCGGGCGAGTCCCATTCGCGCAAGTCGCCAACAGGCTGCCCCGCCTTCAGATCCAGTGAAAAGACGATGCCCTCGGGACCGAGCGCCTCGCAGATCGAGCCAAGAACGCTCGGGCCAGTGATCGTCTCCAGCCCAAGGATGATCTTTTCGATCCCAGCGCCCGCCAGGATCGCGGCATCCTGCGATTCGCGCACGCCTGCATCGACCCACAGGCGGAAACCTTGATTACTCAGCGCGGCAAATGTGGCAAGTGCAGGCGGAGCACCGCCGATCGCGTCCAGATCAGCCACGTAGAGTTCGTCGAAGCCGAAATGGTCGCGAAATGCCTGGGCCACATCAAGAGGAAGAGAGGAAGCAACCAGGGTGCTGGAGATGGGCGCATACTCGCTGCGCCGGCCGCCCATGCCGCGGACTACTCGACCGGCCTTGAGATCCAGAACTGGGATAATACGCATGGCCGTCAGACCAACGGAGCTTGGTTTCTTACTGGTCTGCCTTTAGCAAGTGTACGAATCAGTCGCGACTCTTTCGGGAAAGCTTTGTAGAGCAAGCTCACAGCTTGCTCTAAAAGAGTTGCGATTTGGCTTCGAGCCACCCCCTCTATTCTCGTCTATCCATCCACGCTGATGTGGCGAAAGTACGCGAAAGTATGCGAAACCTGAGGCGAATGACGTGGATAACGGAATAGCCTTGACACACAACGGCCAGCACGGTCACATAACGTGGAGACACTCGGTTTTGACATGTTGTCTGCTGCCCAGAGACCACCAGCGCATGCCGGGCTTCTCCGCTGCTGTCGCAGTGCAGATCGAGCATTCGAGATGACCGTTTTCGCTTCCTGTGGACGGAGGCGCTCCAGCGGCCGGCGCGGCGTCGGCCCAGAGACCCGTTTTCTGGCTTCGAACTGCCTAAGGATCAGACCAATGGAACTCTCCGCGGGACGGCGGACCATGCCCCGGCTGGCACACGTGGCGTTGTGCCTGAGCCTGGCGTTTGCTCTGGGATTGCTCCTTGACCACCCGCAATCCGCCTACGGGCAGGATGAAGGAGCGCAAGGCGGCGCGGAGCAGACCGAGAACGCCAGGCCGGAAGCAAGCGCCGCTCAGCCTAGCCTGTTCAAACACATCGTCAGGTCGGCCGGGCCTTTCTTCGGCTTGGTGCTGGGGCTCATTTCCGTGTCGCTGGTAGCCCTTATTGTTTTGCTGTCGATCGACTTGCGCATGCCGATGGCGATACCGCCTGCATTCGTGGAAGAATTCACCGATACGGTGAACAAGCGCCGCTTTCGCGAGGCGTTCGACCTGGCCCGCGCGGATAATTCTTACCTTGGCCGGGTCCTGACGGCCGGCATGGGCCGCCTGCAATATGGCATCGAGGATGCGCGCGAGACCGCCTACCACATGGTCGACAGCATCAAGGCCGGCAAGGAGCAGTTGATCACTTACCTGGCCACGATCGGGTCGCTCGGCCCCATGCTTGGACTGGTCGGCACGGTGTACGGCATGATTCTCAGCTTCATGGAGCTGAGCCAGCCGGGCAAGACGCCGAACCCGCAGAAGCTGGCCGATGGCATCTCGCATGCCCTGGTCATCACGCTCCTGGGGATTGCCCTCGCGGTGCCTGCGATCTTCTGCCATGCCTTTTTCCGCAATCGGCTCATTCGCATCTCGATGGACACGGCCAATGTGGCCGACGATCTGCTGACGCAGATGTACCACAACTCGAAGCGCCCGGCATCCGCCACGCCGGACGCCCGTGCGGCCACCGCGTCTGCCAAGCCCGCGGAGGCTTAACCATGAGCCACGGTCCAAGCTCCGACGCTATCAAGGCCGAGCCGAACCTCGTCCCGCTGCTTGATCTCGTCTTCCAGTTGATCATGTTCTTCATGATCTGCGTCAACTTCGTGAGCGAGCAGGTCAATGAGGATATCAAGCTTCCAGTGGCCCAATCGGCCCGCGCCATGGACAAAGGCGAAATTGACGTCCTGTTCCTGAACATGGATCCTGCAGGAAAGCTGATCGCTCCCGGCCAACCCAAGCCGCTCGAGTCGCTGGGTGAGAAGAAGTACTACTTGAAGCAGCAGTTCACGGACGCCAAGCGGACCGCGGAGGAGCGTGGCGATAGGTCCGGCAAAGTCAACACGGCCATCATCATCCGGGCCGATCGCAATGCTACCTATGCGGAGTTGTTCGAGTTGCTTCACCTGTGCAAGGAAGCCGGCTACCACAAGATGCAGTTGCGCGCTTACACCAAGACGGGGGGGTAGTCATGGCCTATAAGCGACCCGCCGATCCTCCGTTAGATGTGGATCTGCCCATCACACCGATGCTCGACCTGGCGTTTCAGGTCCTGCTGTTCTTCATCCTGACCTATCATCCCTCCCAGCTTGAAGGGCAGATGGAGATGACACTGCCCGATGCCGCCAAGGCGCAGGCGGCGAACCCCAAGGACGCGAAGGATTCGATGCCGGGAGATCTGGAGCTTCCTGCCGAGATCACCGTGGTCGTCAAGACCCAACACGACGGCACGCACGACGGCGGCATCAGCCAGATTACCGTGCAGGAGCCTACTGGTCCCAAGGACGTTGGCGATCTCAAGGAATTGCGCAAATACCTGTCCGAAATCCGCAAGGGCCTCACGAACCAGAACGATATCAAGTTGCAGGCGGACAGCAGTCTGCGCTATGCGTATGTCATGGAGGTGATGGACACGTGCACGCGTGCCGGCTTCAGAAACGTCGGCTTCGGTCCTCCCGCGGACGCGGCTGGGATGACCGGTGAACCAGCAATGGGCGGAAAATGATCCTATGATCTCGATTGCGCAAGGCTGGGCACATCCGCTTGGTCGCTTGCTGCTGCAAGGTCTTGCCGGCAGCGCCCTGTTCGTCTACTGCATCGGCACAGTCATGCCTAGCGCGGGCCAGGCCCCCCAAAACCAGGCCAATGCTCTATTCGTTGATGATCGGGCGCGGGCGGGGGCGGCGGCAGCGGAAGTTGTGGCCCAAAGCGATCCCCTGGGCAGCGCCGCCCTCCTCATCATGGGCCAGGCGACGAGCACCTGGGAGAACTTGCAGCCGCCTCCGGTCGCAGCCGCCGAGGGCGCCGACAAGGCGCCAACCATCGAGCGCGAAATGCTGGGCGGCGTGGAGGACCACGCGCCGGTCCGCAGCGCGGACGAAAATATGTATGAGTCGCGCGCCTATGACTACTTGCTCATCGAAGCGCACAACGCGTCGGCCAAGGCATTGGCCAAGCATGCACGACGCGATCTGACCTTCACGCACTTGTGGGAGGAGCCGGCGAAATACCGCGGGCAGCTCATCCACATCGAAGGCCGGCTGCGCAGATTGCAGCGCTTCGATGCTTCACGGTTTGCCGCCAAGCAAGGCATTCCGACTCTTTACGAGGGCTGGATTTTCGAGGACGCCTACCTGGCAAATCCCTATTGCGTCGTGGTCACGGAGGTGCCCGCCTCGATCAAGCCCGGCGAGAAACTCGAACACCGCGTCGCCTTCGACGGTTACTTCTTCAAACGGTATCGCTACGAAGCCGGCGACGGCAAACGGGAAGCACCGCTGCTGATCGGCCATGGCTTGATCGATCTCCCGCCTGCTCCGGTGCCTGCTGACACCTCGCTGGCGGAGCATTTGGTTCCCGCATTCCTGACCGTCCTGGCTGCGACCGTGCTGCTTGCACTAGGGCTGAGCTGGTGGTTTCTCCGCGGTGACAGGCAGGTACGCGCACGCCTGAGCAAAAGCCGTCAAGCCACTTTTGTGGACCCATCCGCTCCGCAGGGCCCGCATGGCAGTCTGTAAACCTGCCGTGCGAGTGCCGGGTGCTCTGTCATTCTTCGACTGACGAGTTGCCCCGCGGCCAACGCCTAAGAGGAGGAATTAAGATGAGGAGTAAGATTTGGAAGAAGATGAAGAGCAGAAGAACGAGAAAAAGCAGGACTTAGTAGGTAGCGCAGGCATGACATCCTGCTCTTAATCTGGATCATGCTCTTCATCCTCTTCGTAATCGTAATCTTCCTCCTAAGTCTTACTCATCCCAGGCAATCCTTTCGCCTTCCCCCATCCACCCTTTTGGATTAGCGGCTGGAAGCAATAGACGGGGCGAGACCAACCTCGTTGGAACCCTTGCCGCTTTTAACACTTGCATCGATGGCGGACCATGGTGAATAATAGAAGCTGAAGACTTGCACCCCGATGATGCTGCGCAGAAGGAAAGTGCCGCTATGCCTATGCAACCTAGCGATAATCATCAAGGCTATCCCCGGAACCTGCGGGACGAGCAGGATTCCGATCTCGCAGTGATCCGCTCGGTTTATATGCCCCGAAGATCGGGCGGTCGCCAGACCTTGATCGTCCTGGGAGTGGCGATGGCGGGCAGCCTGGTCATGCACGTCGTCCTCATCTTCCTCTTCCTGTTCGTGACCGTGAATGTGAGCACGGCCAGTGTCGCAACTGAGACCGAAGTGATCCAGACGCAGGTCGACGACGACAAGCCGCGCGAGGAGAACCTGACGAACGAGGACGTGGGAGACGATCCGAGTGAGTTGTTGAATTACAACGTCAACCGCATCGAAGAAGTTTCCGTGCCAGGGCCGGTCGATCCCACCGAAGCAATCGGCATCAAGGGAATGGCCGAGGCCACCCCAACGAACATTCCCCCGCCTCCCGGCATGATGAGCAACGGACAGGGAGGCGGCATTGAATCGAAGATACCCGGACTGGCGAATACTGTCGGCACCCTGGGAGGAGACAAGGGCCTTCTGGTCCCCGGCGGCTTCGGCGGCCGCAGCGGCTCCACGCGCGAGACGATGATCAGGGAGGGGGGCGGTAATCCGCAATCTGAGGCGGCCGTGGCAGCGGGACTTGGTTGGCTATCCCGGCACCAGGCGCCGGACGGCCACTGGTCGCTGGACGGCTTCAACCAGCACGGCAAATGCAACTGCGGAGGATTCGGCCAGAGCAACGACATTGCCGCCACGGCGTTCGGCTTGCTACCGATGCTCGGCGCTGGCGAAACTCACAAGAACACGAAGGGCATGTATGCGAAGAACGTCGGGCGCGCGCTCGATTATCTCGTCCGCAAGCAGGCCACTGACGGGAGTTTCGGTGGAGGCATGTATGCTCACGGGCTCGCTTCCATCGCCGTCTGCGAAGCGTATGGCATGACGAGCGATCCTCGTCTGAAGGGCCCAGCGCAGCGGGCCTTGAACTATATTCGGGCGGCCCAGAGCGCCAGCGGCGGCTGGAGATACGAGCCGCGCCAGGGCGGCGATACTTCTGTGCTCGGCTGGCAGGTCATGGCCCTCAAGAGCGGGCAGATGGCCGGCCTGGACGTGGACGACGCCCGCAATCCCACTCTCGGCAAGGCAAGCAAGTGGCTTAATACCGTCATGACGGCGGACGGCACGGGCTACGGCTACCAAAACGCCGAGGCTTCGCCCACGATGACGGCCGTCGGCCTGCTCTGCCGGATGTACTTCGGCATCGGCCCGTTCAACAGCGGGATTGTGGGCGGCGTCAAGCGTCTGCGGAAAGACAACCCGCCGCTGAAAATGACCACCATGTACTATTACTACTATGCAACTCAGGTGATGCACCACGTTGGCGGCGAGGCCTGGGAATCCTGGAATCCTCGGATGCGCCAATTGCTCATTGCCACGCAGGATCAGGGCCAAGACCCTAAGCATCGCCATCAGAAGGGCAGTTGGTCGCCCGCCGGTGATGCTCATGCCGGCGCCGGCGGCCGCGTCATGATTACTTCTCTGGCTCTCCTTACTCTCGAAGTTTATTATCGCCACCTGCCGCTTTACCACCACGATCTGGGCGGTAACAAGAAGATGGTAAACAACTGAGCGCACGCCAGAACGATACCCGCTTCCGTCTATATCACCTTGCTTGACTCGGCGGCTGCGTAGGACAGATTTCCAATCTATCCGGTCAGGTTGGAAACCTGACCTACGGCCGATTCCCGCACGGTAATTTAGTTGGCGCGCTGCTTGCCCGCGCTAAGCCGACGGGGTGGCCGGGGCTGAGCACAGCGAAGCCCTGGCCACCCCTAACAAGAACTGGCCGCGACTGCAGATGTCTCCGTGGGAACTTGATTCCTCACGGTCATGACAAGGCATGGAGCCAGGCGAACTACTTGCTCTGCGACGCTACCCATCAGGAAGCGACTCAGCCCTGTCCGCCCGTGCGTTCCCATCACGATCAGGTCGCAATTGGTTTCCTTGGCTGCCCTCACGATGGCGGCGGCAGGATCCCCTTCGGCCACTTGGTATTGAACGCGGGCGTGCGGATCGCTCGGCTTCATAAGGCATAGCTCCTGGAGCAAATGGTCCAGGTAGTTGTTCGGTGGGGGGCCGTACATCACCGCCGCAAGCGGCACAACGTACAGCACGACCAACTGGGCGTCGTGCTCCTGAGCCAGTGAAGCAGCAAACTGGAAAGCGTGCTGCGACGACTCTGAACGATCGATCGGCACCAGGATGGTTTTTATCGGCAGCATTGCTCCCTCCTACTCCGCGGTTGCCATCGCTCTGGAAGTTTCCTTGCGGGTCGGGCGCTTCACGAGCATAGCCAGTGCGGCAGCCCGGATGGATTTCTCGGCCATCGCGCGCACCCTCGTATCATCGCCTTTCGCTATTCCAGCATCATCGGAAGCAAGTTCCATACCGACGTCCCACCTCCTGAAAAAGCCCCGTCGTAACCCATGTGGCCATGTAGAATTACACACTATTCACACTCAGCGAACGGGCCCGCTATTCCATTCTCTCCGTAGGCCGAGCGGACGGCGCTGTGCGGCATCGCACGGCCTTGACCCATGGATTGTTACGGTGGTTTCTACCGTTCGATCATGCTCTCTCTTCAATGCGCCGGCCGTGTAAGTCTGCTGAAAAAAGTCAGGTCGAAATCAGCAGTATCTACTCCGTACGCATCCCACTCGGTTCCCCGGTCGATTGTTGCCATTGCCGCCGTCATTTCGCACAGCGCATGTCTATTCCTCGCAATGTTTAAAATCGGCAAACTCGGACTGATGGAACGAACCGCTACAGCCGATAAAGGATGACAAGGTTATCCCTCCGGGGTATTTCCGAAGGGTGGCAGCAGCTGGGCAATCAAGGAGACCCTGTCGATGGTCCGGTCAATCTGGAAAAGGACCCTCGTTGCATCATTGGCCTGGGCCGGACTGGCTTGGGCGCAGCAACCAACCCCTTCGATGCCTGCGGACACGCAGGCCATCATCACGGTGCAAGAGCAAGGCAAGCTGGCACAAAAGTGCAAGATCCTCAAGACCTGGAAGACTCCCGAAGGGAGCACTGCTTACCAGGTCCGAGCGCTCGACACTGGCGAGATCATGACCATCGTCGAGAGCGGCCCTGTTACCAAACTGTCCGAGAGCGGCCCTGGTTCACGCATCCAGGCGATGGCAACGCGCATCTTCCACTGGGGCCGGGGCCAAACGCCTCCTCCGGGAACGCCGTGCGCCCCGAGCGAATATGTGCAAAGCACGCCCGTGCCTGTCGCACCGCTGGTGGCGCAAGCTCCGCCTGCCATGCCGGCATTGCCTCCAGTAGCGAAGGCCACTCAACCGGCGACGCCGCCTAAAGTGGACCTGGCTGCGACGGCAGCTCCAACGCCAAAGCCACCGGAATCCCCGAAGACGCCGTCCACCTCCGTGCTGAGCGATTGGCGCAAA
Source organism: Gemmataceae bacterium (assembly GCA_035296965.1). Classification (GTDB taxonomy): domain Bacteria; phylum Planctomycetota; class Planctomycetia; order Gemmatales; family Gemmataceae; genus DATGZX01. The sequence continues at coordinate 5,169 of DATGZX010000191.1, read as the reverse complement.
TCTTGGGGCAAGGCGGACGACTTCAAGTCGACCGAATCGTCTTCGACGACAGCCCCAACGAGCAGCAAGAAGGACAAGAAGGAACAGGCAGCCCTGCCCCAGGCGGACATGACTGCCCCCGATCCGCTGAAGAGTCCCGAGAAATATGCACGCATTACGCTGGAGACCAAAAAAGACTCGAAGACCCCGGCAAACGCGGATAAAGCCAAGGACGGCATGTCCTCGGCTAAATCTGCCGCTCCCTCGAAGAGCGATGTGGCAGGGGATCAAAAGGCGAAAATCCCATCCACGATGCAGCCGTCGACGGGCACGACCGCAATGGCAATCCCCCAGATTCAGTACATCGCGGTGCCGATCGTAACGGTACCCGATTTTCGCAGGCTGCCCTCGCCGCCGCCGGGACCGCCTCAAGTCGTCCCGCCAAGCCTGGCCGCACGGAATGCCCTGGCCGCAAGCCAGAGTGCCGTTTCCAGGCCGTTTGGCCCCAGCCCAACCACCAACGATCCCGTTGTGACGAACGCCTTCATGTCGCCTCCGTCTGAAGAGGCTGTAGCTCGCGTTACCAATGCCTTCGGTCCTATGGATCCCAACGAAGAGCCGCAGATGGGCCCTGGCATTGCGAATAACAGCAGGCAGGCGCTCATGGCACGCAATGCCGCAGGAGGCCAAGCCGCGCCTCGTATGCCCATGAATCTGCCAGCCCCGGCTGTCATGCGGGCGGGCTTCCAGGGTGCTTCAGCGACGGGCGGCTCGGCCGAGGCGACGACCAAGACCATCCCCCAGATGCTGAGCGCGCTCCATGACTCGCTCTTACCCTCCCAGCGGGAATGGGCCGTGGAAGGGTTGGCAAAGATGGACTGGCGATCGAACCCGGTAATCGTGAAGGCGATTCTGCAGGCAGCCAAGGATGATCCTGCCGCCACCGTGCGAGCCGGGTGCGTCCGCTGCCTCGCCAAAATGAAGGTCGCCAGCGAGGAAGTGGTTCAGGGTGTGCAAGGGTTGAAGTACGATACTGATCCGCGCGTACGTCACGAATTCGAGGAAGCCATGCACGTCCTCGCCCCCAGCACCATGTCCATGGACCGGCAGGGGCTCCAGCCGGCCGGCGCCATTGTTCCTGCCAAGTAAACCGACAGAAGCCCGATCCAGAAGGCAAAAGGCGCCGCGGGGCGCCTTTTGCCTTCGCGCCTTTCCCGGGGGCAGGATTTGCATTTTGCGACTAAATGGAGGAAACAAAAGCGGCGGAAAAGCGCCGCACTGCTCCAAATGTGGGCTTCTTTGGACTGCGGCGCTTTTCCGCCGCTTTTGCTTTTCCTTCCTCAACATTTCACTCTGTGAAACTCGAACTCAAGATTGTAAGGAAAATATAAGAACGGTCCTATTTATAGTAGTATTTGGCATTCCGTTGGCCGCCCGCCTTCAAACAGAACCTGCCTTTAATCTTGCCCGAATTGTGCGGATTTGCTAGACCATACGCGGGTCAGGGAAGGCCGTCCAATCTCTGGTCTTCGCCAATTTCCCCTGTGCGTTAACGAGGATGCGCATGATTCCCCTCGATCTTTCCGGTAAAATCGCCCTGGTAACGGGCGTTGGGGATAACGTCGGCTTTGCCTGGTACATTGCCAAGGCGCTTCAAGCAGCAGGAGCCAGGCTGGTGTTCGCCTGCCACCCGCGCTTGATGGGCATTGTCGAAAACATCCTCGAACGCGATGCCGACGCCGACACGCGTGTCTTGCCGTTCGGCGCTGGCAATATGAAGGTCGAAAAAGTCCTGCCCTGCGATGTCAGTTTCGACACCCTGGCCGACGTCGACGAGAAAACCCGCAACGATCGCCGCTACCAGAAGCACGGCGATTACACCATTCAGGGCATGCTGGCGGCCGTGCAGAGGGATCTCCAGGGCATCGACATCCTGGTCCATAGCATCGCCTTCAGCCCGGAAATTAAAAACCGCGCCGTCGACACCAGCCGGGGCGCCTACCTCACGGCCCTGAGCATCAGCGCCTATTCCCTCACCGCCCTGCTCCGGGCCGCGCAGCCGTTGATGGAAAATCGACCGGACGGCGCCAGCGCTCTCGGCCTGACCTACCTGGGCGGCGACCGCGTGGTGCCCCATTATGGCGGCGGCATGTCGACCGCCAAGGCCGCACTGCAAATCGATGCCAAGCAACTGGCCAGCAACCTCGGTCCGAAGAAAATCCGGGTCAACCTGATCTCGGCCGGCCCTTACGCATCGCGTGCCGCCCGCGCGATCGGCGAGATCGACAACATGATCAAGTACGCGGCGGACCGCTCCCCCCTGCCCCGCGGCATCGAACCCGAAGAAGTCGCCAACGCCGCCGCCTTCCTGTGCAGCCCGCTCGCCTCCGGCATCACCGGCCACGTCCTCTACGTCGACTGCGGCTACAACGTCATGGGCGTGTGATGAATCTTGGCGGGTTGCTTGGCTGACAGTACGGAAACCCCAGGTTCTGCTGCCCACAATAGTGATGCGGGTCGTACGCTGGGGTGCCATGCTTTCGTGGCCCCTGGTGGGCCTGAACCCATCGATCCCAACCCGCAGCGGCCACGAAAGCATGTCGTGCCCAAACGCAAGGGAGTAGATCGCCGGCTGCTCCATGCTTTCGGGTCATGGCACGTCGCAGGTTCCGACAGTAGTTCGGACCCGAAAGCATGCCACCCAGTGTGCGCACCGATTCATGCTTGCCGACTGCCACACCTATCCCTCGACGCACTGCGCGGAAGGTGACGTCTCATGAGCCAGTTTTTTCAGGAAGGCCCCCAACTCGCGAACCAGTACGACGACGACCGCGTGCTGCAAAGCTTCCTCCGCCGGAAACTGCCCAGCGACGTTTTCACGGAAATTGAGCCGGGCTTGCGTCGCCTCGGCGAGCGCGCTGTGACCGACATCCTCGCCCTGGGCGACGCCGCGGAAGCAGCCCCGCCGCGGCACGTGCCGTACGACCCCTGGGGCCGTCGCATCGACCGCATCGACGTTTCTCGAGCCTGGCAGGAGCTGGAGCGCATCTCCGCCGAAGAAGGAATCGTTGCCAGCGCGTACGAACGCCGGCACGGTGCCTATTCGCGCATCCACCAATTCGCTCGCCTGTACCTGTTTGGGGCCTCGTCGGCCGTTTACACCTGTCCCCTGGCTATGACGGACGGGGCAGCCCGCATCCTGGAACTCCATGGCGACCTTTGGCTCCGCAGCAATCCCCTCCCCCGGCTCACGTCCCGCGACCCCAAGGTGTTCTGGACCTCCGGCCAATGGATGACGGAGCGCACGGGCGGCTCGGACGTCAGCGGCACGTCCACGATTGCCCGCCCCGACAACGGCCTGTACAGGCTCCATGGCACGAAGTGGTTCACGTCCGCCACCACTTCGCCCATGGCCATGACGTTGGCACGCATTGAGGATTCATCCGAAGCCGGTCGCGACCTGAGCCTGTTCTACGTGGAGACGAAGGATTCTTCGGGCCGCTTGCAGAACATCACGATCCAGCGCCTCAAAGACAAGCTGGGCACACGCGCCGTGCCGACAGCCGAGCTGACCCTCGACGGCACGCCGGCCCGGCTGATCGGCGGTGCCGGCCGCGGCGTGCGCAAGATTGCCGCCCTCCTTAACATCACGCGCGCGTACAACGCCTGCTGCGCCGTCGGCTTCATGCGCCGCGGCATCGCCCTGGCCCGCGATTACGCGCGCAAGCGCCGGGCATTCGGCAAACGCCTGTGCGATCACCCGCTCCACGCGGAGACCCTGGCAAATCTCCAGATCGAGTTCGAGGCAGCCTTTCACCTGACCTTCCGGGTTGCCGAATTGATGGGCAGAGAGGAACTGGGTGAAGCAACGGAGCAAGAACGTGCAATCCTGCGGTTGCTTATTCCGCTCGCGAAGCTCTACACGGCGCGCCAGGCCGTCGCCCATGCCAGCGAGGTGCTGGAATCGTTCGGCGGAGCCGGCTATGTGGAAGACACCGGTTTACCCAGGCTGCTGCGCGACGCCCAGGTTCTCTCGATCTGGGAGGGCACGACCAACGTCCTCAGCCTCGATAGCCTGCGCGCCATTGACAAGGAAGCTGCCCTTGGACCATTCCTCGACGATCTCCGCTCCCGGATCGAGGTGGTCAAGGCGGCCGATCTCCTTCCCCAGGTCCAACGCATTCGCGAGGCCGGCCGTCGCATTGAGATCTGCTACCAGCACGGCCTGAAGGAGGGTGTCGACTATCTCCAGGCCGGCGCCCGTGCGTTCGCATTCAGCCTGGCCCGGACTTACACCGCCGCCTTGCTTTTGGAGCACGCCGCCTGGTCGCTGGCAAACGGCGGCGACACCCGCCCCAAGATGACAGCCCAGCGCTGGTGCGCCCGGGAGCTGGCGCCTCTCATTGAGCCGAACGCTTCCTATCGACGGCTCTCAAGCGACTTGGCGACAGATGGTTAAGCGGCTGTAGCTCAAGCTGATAGCTTGAGCCATATGACGTGGGGTTGCGGCACAAGATGCCGGAATGGTTTACAAATGGAGCGTAAGTTACGAGCAAAACTTCTTGGGGGCCCAGCCAAGCCGGGGTACGCGTCTAACAAAGTAGGCATCACCTATTCAACCACGACACTGACCGTGCCGGCCTCGATGCTTGGTTGTGGAATCTTTTCTCCACGTGCGTGCAAGCCCTCGATGTGGAATTCAATGGCCTCGCGGATACGCTTCTCGATCTGCTTGCGTGTTTTCCCGGTGGCGATGCAGCCTGGCAGGTCGGGCACGTAAGCCGACCAGTTGCCCTTGCCCCACTCATAGATCACGGTGTATTCGATCATGATTCCTCCGCCAATCCGGCTTGTCGTAGAACACTTTTCAATGTTTTCGGATGCACGTCATCGTTTGGATGGCCTGAAACAGTAACAAGCCCTGAATGGCACTGTCGCACGTGTGACCCGTCTCTAACGACATTGAGCATCTCTACTTGTGGATAATAGACGAGTTCGCAGGTCGTCGTTTTGCCCGGCGCGCAACACGAACGCCCCGGCCGACGGTGCTTCGCAGTGTCCCAGCACTGGATTCGTCGACGCGACGTATTGTGCAGCTGGACGCCAAGCCTTCCTTGCCTAGAATCTCTCTCGCGAGGCCTTCCTTGTCCGTTGCTGTCGTTTGTGGTCAAGGAAGGCCTCCATGTCATC
>DATGZX010000190.1:0-10733 GCA_035296965.1 Gemmataceae bacterium | reverse complement strand
CTCGGTGCTTGTGCTCGACGAGCCGACCGCAAATCTCGATCCCCGCGGCCGGCGCCGGTTCATTCACCTGATCGGCACGCTGCCCTCGACCAAGCTCATTGCCACGCATGACCTCGAGATGGTCCTGGAGATCTGCCCCCGGACGATTCTGCTCGACCGCGGCCGGGTTGTCGCCGATGGCCCCAGTCGCGACATTCTCGGCAATGCGGAACTCGTGGAGGGCCACGGACTCGAGTTGCCGCTCAGCTTGACGCTCCGACGCGAACCATAGAAAAGGAGCTCAGCAACCATGACCGACGGGGAACACGAGACGAATTCGAGAGCTGACGAAGCGCCGGGGTACGTTCGCGCCATCGAGCTGCACCGGGAGCACCCGGTCGTCAAGCATTGGTTCCATCAGATCACGCCCTGCGAGCTGCTTCTTCCAGGACAGGGGCCGGCCACATTCCTGATGATCGAGTTCCGGGACGGCGATCTCGCGGCGATGGTCTGGGGTGACGGCCAGGGCAACTGGGGCACCGGCGGCTGGCGGCCGCTGTCGGCGCAACGCGTGATGGACGTGGACATCGCTTACTTGCAAGATGCGCCGGCAGCCACCTCGTTCACGGATGTTCTGGACATGGTCGCGGCCCGGCGCCGGGAAATCGCGACCGTACCTTCGCCGGCGCGTCGGTGGTGGCGATTCGGGCGTTAAGATCTCCCTCCCTATTTCTCCACCGCCAGACCGACCGTCGTCGAGAATGCAAACGAACGGGGATTGCCACGGCGGCTTGATCGACCCGGTCGTTGATCTTGGACCATTCAGACCTTCCAATGCGGAATGCGGAATTCGGAATGCGGAATGAGGATTCAATTCGCATCGTTTTTATTCCGGATTCCGCATTCCGCATTCAGAAGCATTCCGCATTCCGCATTGTTGTTGACCGTTTCTGACCCTGGCCTGATCAGGTGCCAGACCTGGGGTTTCTTGGAGTCGTCAAATTCCGCTCGGGACCCCGGCCATTTCCGCACAGGTCATGGCATGGTGTTTTTTTGGGGTTGGAAACCGGGATGCAATTAGTTTGCTCGGGCGCCTGAGCAGCGGATTGCTGTCAATACTAATCGCGTCCCAGGTTCCGTCCCCAGGGGGACCATACCGGGGGGCATGGGCAGGGGGGTGGAGGGGGACATTGAAGACGACCGTAGATCGCATCTCATGTTACACTCGCAGGGGTTGGAGCGCATGCTCTGGCGTGTCCAATGAGCGTTCTTCATTGGTCCGGCACAACGACTATCTCGGCCAGGCGCTCTGCCCGATCCATAAGGAGAACCATCATGTCGCACCCGCTCACGATTGACGTCCCGGAAGAGGTATTCTCGCACCTGAACAAGCTCGCCCTTCAGCAGGGTAAGACTCCCGAAACCCTCGCCCAAGAGCTGGTATCGACTGCCGTTCAGGAGTTGGAAGAAGATCCCTTGCTGCGATGGGCTGGCGCCATCGATTCCGAGATTTCTGATGTTGCTGAGCGCCATGACTACTACATCGGTCAGGCCCTCTATCGAGAGCTTCGCGGGAATCCTGATGAGTGATCTCTTTGCTGACACGTCAGGATGGGCAACCTGGCTCAATCGCAGAGAGTTGCATCACGGCCTGGCTGTGTCGATCATTGTCCAAGCCAGGCGAGTTCCTTTTCGGCTGGTGACGACGAATTACATTCTGTCCGAACTCGTTTCGGTCCTGACCAGCCCCTTTCGTATTCCTCGACCTCAGCAAATCCAGTTCTTGATCGCCTTACGCGCTGCCAACTGGGTTGAGGTCGTCCATGTCGACACCGCGCTCGACGCAGCCGCCTGGCAACTCTGGCAATCCCGCCCCGACAAGGAATGGAGCTTGGTTGATTGCGCAAGCTTCGTCGTCATGCAACAGCGCGGATTGACCGAGGCGCTGACGACCGATCACCATTTCGAGCAGGCAGGATTCGTGCGATTGCTGAAGTGAGGCTCTCCGGGCATCCCTTTAGCTTGAAAGGTTTGCGGCGATCGCTTCCCAATTCTCATCACAGCGAAATCAAGAACCCCGTTGCATCAAGATCTACGTTGGGGGTCGGAAACCGGGACGCGATTAGTTTGCTCGGGCGCCTGAGCAGCGGATTGCCGTCCTAATCGCGTCCCAGTTTCCGTCCACTCCAGTTTCCGTCCACTCGAGCTTTCTTGGCGCGAGGTCAGACTGATTTTCAGTTGATTCGCTGAGTTAACTAAGAAATCAGTCTGACCCCAAGAGCCTATGACCCCAAGAGCCTAAAATGCCTCGCCCAAGTGAAGATCGCTCAAACGTCGGCGGGGCCGCCCAGTTTAACAATATCGGACCTGTCCCGCTTTCCAATACTCGCTTTCCAATACTGTCCCGCTTTCCAATACCCGCGGTTGCGTGGCCGCCCCCGCCTAATGAGTAAAGCCTACGGACTGGCGGACTTGCCGTTCGTGCGGTAGATTGAGCTAGTGGATGTCATGATCTGCCGGAGGACGGAGCGTTGGCCCGGTTACCCCGTTCGGGAGTTAACGTCGGAATGCGCTTCGTCGATCTTTTCGCGGGCCTCGGCGGTTTTCACGTAGCACTTCGCAGGCTGGGGTACGAATGCGTTTTCGCCTGCGAGATCGAGCCGCAACTTAAAGCATTGTACGAATCCAACTTCGGTCTACAAGCCGCCGGGGACATCCGCTACATTGACCTCGACGCAATCCCTGAGCACGACATTCTTTGCGCGGGTTTTCCCTGCCAGCCGTTCTCCAAGGCCGGCAACCAGGAAGGCTTGCAATGCCTGCGGAACGGGACGTTGTTCGATAAGGTCGTCGAGATCCTAGACGCCCGTAAGCCCGAATACCTTATCCTTGAAAACGTTCCCAATCTGCTGCGGCATGACAAGGAGCGTACCTGGCTGGCCATGCGCCATCGCCTGGAGGCGGCCGGCTACCAGGTCGACGACCACCGCCTGTCGCCTCACCAATTCGGCATCCCGCAGATTCGTGATCGGGTGTATATAGTCGGCTGCCGATCGGGCCTTGACCAGTTCACCTGGCCCCAGCCCACCCCCAAGTCCGAAATGTCCATCGTGTCGGCGCTTGACAAGCATCCCCCGGACGCACGCCGGCTGACGCCGCAAGTGGTCGATTGCCTGAATGTCTGGCAACGATTCATCGAACTATATCCCAAAGACATATACCTTCCGACGTTCCCAGTGTGGTCGATGGAATTCGGCGCAACCTACCCCTACGAGGACAAAACGCCGCATAAGGCCGGACTTCGTGCCCTGTGCTGGTGCAAGGGTAGTCACGGCGCGTCGCTCCGCGATTTGCCAGCCGACCGCCGCATGCTTGGGCTTCCTTCCCATGCCCGCGTCGCGCAAGACAGGTTTCCCGACTGGAAGATCGAGTTTATCCGCCAAAACCGCGAGATTTATGCCAACAACCGCAAGTGGATCGACCGCTGGCTGCCCGAGATTCTGCGGTTTCCATCCAGCCTCCAGAAGCTCGAATGGAACTGCAAGGGCGGGGACCGCAACATCTGGCAGTATGTTATCCAGTTTCGTGCATCGGGCGTGCGGGTAAAGCGTCCCACCAGTTCTCCCTCGCTCATTGCGATGACAAGCACCCAGGTCCCGATCATCGCCTGGCAGCGCCGGTACATGACGCCCCGGGAATGCGCCCGCCTCCAGAGCTTGCAAGAGCTTAACCATCTCCCCACTGCCAGCACCGTCGCCTTTGAAGCCCTTGGCAACGCCATCAACGCCGATGTCGTGGAGAGAATCGTCCGCGCTCTCGTCACCGGCGCCGCATCGTCGAGTCCAAGCGTGGGCGCTAACGGGCTTGACGGCACGGGAGCGCATCGAGGAAGGCCGCTCGCTGTGTGAGCGGAAGCCAGGAGGATGCGCCCATGCCGAACGATAAAAATGCTGACAAGATCAATATCCGCCCTGAAGTCAGCATTCTTTCGGTCCTTCGGCACCTGAACTACAAGCCGTGGTTCGCTACCGCCGAGTTTGTCGATAACGCGCTTCAGAGCTACAGCGAGAGCCGCGGCCTGCTCGAATCACTTCACGGCAAAGGATTTACACTCAAGGTCGAGATCGAGCTTGACCCGGCTCCTCCGGGACGGATCCTTGTCCGCGACAATGCCGCCGGAATCGCAGAAAGGGATTATGCACGGGCGTTCAAACCCGCCGAGCCGCCATCGAATCGGTCAGGTCTCTCGGAGTTCGGCATGGGCATGAAGAGCGCGGCGTGCTGGCTCGCCGTCCAATGGTCCGTCCGCACCAAGGCACTGGGGGAGCCGATCGAGCGCACCGTCGCGTTCGACGTCGCGGATATCGTGCAGAACCGGATCGAAGAGCTTGATATCCGGACAGCAAAGTCCAACCCGAACAGTCACTACACCGAGTTGATCCTAGAAGGGCTGCACAAGATCCCCCAGGGCCGGACCGTTTCAAAGATCAAGGAGCACCTTGCCAGCATCTACCGCATTTTCTTGCGCAGCGGCACGATGGCGCTTTGGTTCAACGGCGATCCGCTGACCTTCCAGGACCCGCCCATTCTGCGCGCGCCCTACTACAAGACCCCGAACGCGGAGCCGGTCCTCTGGCGCAAGGAGATCGACTTCGATTTCGGGGAAGGGCAGAAGGCCACGGGATTCGCAGCCCTCCGGGAGAAAGCCTCCGTCTCAACTGCCGGGTTCGCCCTGTTTCGCCGCAACCGCCTGATCCAGGGAAGCGGCGATGAGGGATACCGGCCCGATGCGGTCTTCGGCAAGTCGAACAGCTACCGCTACCAGCGTCTGTTCGGCGAATTGCACCTGGAAGGCTTCGAGGTGAGCCACACAAAGGACGGATTCCGGTGGGAGGAGCATGAGGAAATCTTCCTTGAGTTTCTTGAGCAGCACCTGAACCAACAGCCTCTGCCGCTGCTCTCCCAGGCCGAGGAATATCGGGTCCGCCCCTCGCGCCAATCACTCCAGGCCGGGGCAAAGACTGCCGCCGACCGGACGGCCGACGTGATCGCCCACGACGTCCCGGAGGTGCTGGAGAAAGAGATTGACGCAGGCCCGGACCCATGGCCGCCGCCTCACACATTGCCCCCGGCCGAATCCCTTGCCACAGAGCGAACCATCGACGTCGAGCTGAAGGGGCAGGCCTGGCGCATTATCATCGAGTTGGCCACCGATCCGGCTATCGGCGACTGGGTAAGCGTGAGCGACCGGCCCGCCGCCAGGGAAGCCGGCCAGGAGCGCCGCTGCATCTGCGTCCGCTTGTCGCTTGCGCATCCATTCATGGACCGCTTCGGCGGCACCGATGCCGCCAGCATCGAGCCCCTGCTGCGCCTGGCGGCAGCAATCGGCCTGGCGGAGACGGCGGCCAGAGAGGCGGGCGTATCCATGGCTGGCACCTTCCGGCGGAATATCAACGAACTGTTGCGCGACGCTCTTAGCAATCCATAGAGGACTGTCAGGCATGAGCAACGGAGACCATGACGGGCCAATGATCGTCGATATCCTCGCTGAGCCTGCCGGCGGCGGCTGGGACCCGCAGCCTGGACCGGAGACGAATGGGCTTTCCCTTCCAGCCCATGCACGCGACCACATCGTCAGCGAAGCGCAACGCATCCTCCGTCGCTGCATAGCGCCCGGGGCCGTGATCCAGAATCAAACAGGGCTCGTGGTCGGCTATGTTCAAAGCGGGAAGACCACATCCTTTACGACGGTGGCGGCGCTCGCGCGCGACAACGGCTACCGCATGGTCATCCTCATCGCTGGCACGAAGGATAACCTGTTCTCCCAGAACCGCGATCGCCTGATCGACGCGCTGCGGCTCGAATGCCGCCCCCGCAACAATCCCTGGCAACATATCTCTCAGCCCAAGATCCGGGATGAGTCCCACGTCGCCATCCGCGAGACTCTGCTGCAATGGGAATCGCCGACGGCATCGCCGGTGGAACGGCGCACGATTGTCATCACGGTGATGAAGCAACACCAGCATCTACAGAACCTCATCGATGTGCTTCGCCAAGTCGATCTGCAACACGCGACGACCTTGATCATCGATGACGAAGGCGACCAGGCCGGGCTCAACACGCTCGTTAATCAAGGCGAGGAGAGTACCACATACCGCCGGCTGCTTGCGCTCAAGGTTATTCTGTCCCGGCATTCCTATCTCCAATACACTGCCACGCCCCAAGCGCCGTTGCTGATCAACATCGTCGATGTACTCTCTCCCGACTTCGCAGAAATACTGACGCCTGGAGACGGATACATCGGTGGCGCTGAATATTTTATACGCCGCCCGAACCTGATCCGCGACATTCCCGTCGCACAGATTCAGACGCCCAATAATCCGCTGAACGCACCGCCGCCGACCCTCCTTGACGCCATGCGTCTCTACTTCACCGGCGTTGCGATCGGCCTCATCACCGGACAGCCCGATCAGAATTGCTCGATGATGGTTCATCCCTCGCAGAAGACCGACCCGCAGCGGCAGCTTTATAACTGGGTGTCGGCTACCCGCGAGCTGTGGCGGCAGACCATCGACCTTCCTGATGACGAGCAAGACAAGATCGATCTCATCAACCTGTTCCGGGCGGCATATGATGACTTGGTACCCACTGTCGAAAACATCCCGCCCTTCGATCAGGTCCGCGCCCGCCTTCGCCAGGCGATTTCCCAAACCTACATTCGCGAGGTCAACACGCGGGGAAGGCGCCGCACTCCCCAGATTAACTGGGGCGAAAATTATGCGTGGATTCTGGTCGGAGGACAAGCGATGGAACGGGGCTTCACCGTCGAGGGCCTGACAGTGACCTATATGCCCCGCGGGCTCGGGATGCGGAACGCGGATACGGTCCAGCAGCGGGCGCGCTTCTTCGGCTACAAGCGTGACTATGTCGGACTGTGCCGCGTATTCGTGGGGCCGGATGTGCGCCGCGCTTTCCGCGACTATGTCGAGCACGAGGAAGACATTCGCCTTGAACTGCGCCAATTCAGTAACACCGGCCGCCCACTTGTGGAATGGAGGCGCGAATTCTTCCTGCCTCGCCCGCTCCGTCCCACGCGCCACAATGTCATTGACATCCCTTATATGCAGATTCGATTCGGCGATACATGGATACATCCGAAGGGGCCGCATGATTCTGCCGATGCATTGGCGGCGAACCGCACCGTCTTCGAACAATTCCAGGCAGCGCATGCTTTCGGCCCATACGAGGGGCTGGACCTCCGCCAGGCCAGCGACCGAAACCTTGTGCTACGCGACGCATCGCTTCAGGCCGTCCACGAGGAGCTGCTGACCCGCTACCGCGTCACTCGGCTCGAAGATTCGCAGCAAATGGTGCCTTTGCTCAGGCTCATCCAGCTTCACCTGATCGAGCAGCCGGATGCGTTATGCACGGTGTTCCTGATGGCCGGGGGCAGGCGCCGCCGCCGCGATTACACGGACGATCGAGTCCAGCCCTTCCAAGGGCCGCAATATGCGACCCAGAATGGCCAACGCGTCCGAACGTATCCGGGCGATGCCCAGGTGCGAGACGATCAGTGCCTTACGGTGCAGATGTACTATCTCGACATCGGCACTCCGAATGACTTGATCGCCGAGAATGTGCCCCTGATCGCCGTCCGGGTGCCCGTGGCTATGGGACGGGATACTTTGATCCAACCCCAGGGGGGCGGTGCGTGAGCGGTGCTTTCCCGGATCTAGTCCGTCTTTTCGATAGCCTGCCCGCGCCTGCAAGGGACGTCGGGCTAGGAAGGTTTTGCGCTCAGCCCGTGCCCGGCTTCCCCGCGTGCGCCGTCGGTAAAGATACCAGCGGACATCCTGCACTGCTCATCCAAGCCGATAACGCTCAGCCCGGCACCCCCGCCCCGCTCGCGCTAGAGCACCTTTCGGTCATTCACCTCGTGAGCTGCCGCGTACAGGGACCCGATGACGGCGACCTGGAGCGGACACTCTCCGTCTTGCGATGCACGGAGGGCGATCGGGCGTTCCATGAGTTTTTTCTGCGCTCGTTACACCCGGTCATCGCCTCGTTGCCCAGCAGCCCATCCCGGCAGCAAATCGCCGATGCCATTGAACGGCTTATCGACCTCTTTCGCAAGATTACAGAAACACCGCGGAAAACCGTTGCCGGCCTCTGGGCCGAGTTGTTCGTCATCGCCAGCGCGGCCGATCCCTCGGCGCTACTTGCGTGCTGGCATTCCGCTCCGGAGGAGAAGTTCGACTTCGTCCGCGGAATCGAGCGGATCGAGGTGAAGGCGGCCTGTGGCGGCCTGCGCGTCCACCATTTCAGCCTTGAGCAACTCCGGCCACCGGCCGGCGCACAAGTCCTGGTTGCGTCGGTGATGCTTGGGCGAGCCGAGGGTGGCAGCAGCATGGCGGACCTAATCGACGCCATCCGGCAACGGGTTTCTGATCCAGAGCTGCTTATCCGCCTCGACATAGTTGTCGCTCACGCCATCGGCCAGGATTGGAGGAGCATGCAGCGGCGATCGTTCGACCGTCAGCTCGCAACCGCATCGCTTCGTTTCCTCGATGCATCCGGCATACCGTCGGTCCCCGTGCCCTTGCCGCCGGAGGTTTCCGAAGTCCGTTTCCGCGTCGATTTGACTAGCCACGATCTGCCCTTGCCTGCGCAGCTCATCGAACGCAGTCACCTCTTCCGTGCGGCGCTTCCTGCCCATTCCCAGCGCCCATAACAAACGCATATTCTGTTCTTCGCCGCTCAACGACTTCCTTGATCTGCCTTGCCGCTTCCTGGGGATTGCGCCTGATGTCCGTCTCCCAAAGCCGAAGGACCAGCCACCCGTCGCTTCTCAGCTGTGTCGCATGTTCTTGGTCTCTTTCCCGGTTCCGCGCAATCTTCGCGATCCAATAATCCGCGTTATGGCGGTGTCCAAGGGCGGCGCGCAGTTGATCCCAGTTCCTGCCGTGCCAGAAATCGCCATCACAGAAAACGACCACGCGAGCCGCGCGGAACACCAGATCCGGGTTGCCAGGCAGCTTGGCGACGTATTTTCGGTAGCGGACGCCCAGCTTCCACAACTCCCGGCGCAAGAGCAATTCGTGGCGCGAATCCTTCTTTCGATTCGCCCGCTTCGCGCGTGATGCGGCTTCGGATGCCGGCTTGAGGCCGTCGAAGCTCGGCGCTTTCCGGGAGCTTTTCGGTCCTTCTCCCATGCTTGCCATCCAGCCCGGCGGGCTTTTCGCCAGACCACTCGCAGTTCGTCGAAGACAGACGCCCACAGAAACGACGCCCAACGTGGAGCGATCGAGACTCGGCGCTATCAATGCACCATATCACTATGTTGTTGGATGAATTCCTACCCGGAGTCCATAGGCAGCATGCTGACTCTCGGCGACAACCAGTCTATCAGCTCCTGCGGGAGAACGCCCGATACCCAGTCCGCATTACGGTGACCCGGAGACAGCAACCGGTATCGTTCCAGCACCATCCCGTTCACCCTCCCGATTGGGGTAAGATAAAGGGCGTTTTATTACGCGACTTCCCCCTCTCATCATCCCATGACCGAGATGCGCATAGAATAAGACTGGAGAATCAACAGGTACGAGGCGGTTTTCACGCAACCGTTCGTCCAGACCCCGTGCAACCTCGCAGTTCTCTGGCATCCGAAGTACGCATCTGCCCTGCTTGACCCGAGGGTTTTACCTAAAATGAGGACAATCCGCTTAAGTTAGTAGTTCAATATCTGCGGCAGCACTTGGTCTAACATTTTTCCTCTAAGATCCTTCCCCATACATATCCAGTCATCACGATGTTTCACAATATCTTTTCTAAGTAATTCGTTAATCCTGAGTGTTTCCGGCGGCATGTAAACGAATGGAGCTTCACCGCAATACATCGTAGAGCGTATCTCGTAGTATTCATTTTTTCTGACGCCCAAATACAAAGGGTATTTTGCATGCAGCGCTTCGCATAAGCCGTCATATGACATTATCTTAAAGTCTAGCGGATTCTGCATCACTTTCAGCCGCCGAACTCTCTCATCGTTGTCGGCAATTTCGCTCCGTCTACCCATCACAAGAACATATTTTACGTTGCAGGGATTGCGCAGGCGTTGGGGTCAGACCGCGCAGGCGTTGGGGTCAGACCGAGTTTCAAGTTAACTTGAAACTCGGTCTGACCCCGGGAGCCTCGACTCGGCCCCATAGTGGTTCTCGGGGACCGTGTGACTGCGAGTGGGATCCAGCAGATAGGCCACCGTGTCCAGGCCCTTGATCAGCCACAACCACCAGCCGTGTCCCTCCTTGCCTTCCAGGCGGACGAACACCGGCCACCGCGTCTCATCGCCTTGATGCAAATC
This sequence comes from Gemmataceae bacterium, assembly GCA_035296965.1. GTDB lineage: Bacteria > Planctomycetota > Planctomycetia > Gemmatales > Gemmataceae > DATGZX01. Next base: position 397 of record DATGZX010000190.1, on the reverse strand, counting down.
CCCTCGAGGATTTCGCTGCTTGATCGCCTCGTAAATCGGCCGGAGTAGGAGTTCCAACCGCTGCAAGCCGTCGGTCACAGTGCCCGTGGGACCGAGCAGGAATTCAGCAGCAGGTTCGAGCGTTTGGAGGGAGACACCAACGACGCCTCTTTCCTTGTCTAGATCGCCCAGGGTTGCGCAAAAGGTGTCTCCTTCTTGGTCTCGTTCCTTGAGAACACGCTGCGATTCTGGGTCTCCTTCCTCGTTTCGATCGCGCGGGGTGCTCCCGTGGGGGAGGACGCCTTCGTCTTTGGCTGGCCGAAATGAGCCACCTACATCGAGGTCCCTTCCCCTTTCTTGCTCGCCTCGCTTGTACCCGCAGACGCGGGCGATATGCTGAAGCGAGTTGCTTCAGAAA
>DATGZX010000189.1:0-5122 GCA_035296965.1 Gemmataceae bacterium | reverse complement strand
GGATGTCGGCCACAGCATGGAGCTGTTCTCAGACTTCTCACGCCAGGGCCGCACGTACATTCCTTTCCCCGACCCGCGGACCCATCGGCTCAAGCTTCGCGACCTGGCCGAGGCAGAGATCCGCGAACGGTTGAAACAGGTATGGACCGAGCCGCTCGCCCTCGACCCCAGCCGCCGCACGGCGAAGGTCACTCGCGAGGTCGCCGCCGAGCTGGCCGAGCTGGCCCGATCGCTCGAGCATTCCGGCTACGCCCCCGACCTCGTCGCCCAGTTCCTGATGCGCTGCCTGTTCACGTTCTTCGCCGAAGATGTCGGATTACTGCCGAAGGAGTGCTTCACGGCAATGCTCAGCAGGCTGCGGGAGGAAAGCCGAATCACCGCGTTTCCCGACATGGCCGGCTCACTCTGGGCCACGATGAAGACGGGCGGTTTCTCGCCCATCCTCATGCAGTCGGTGCTCCGCTTCAACGGCGGCCTGTTCGACCAGGGCACAGCGCTTCCCTTGACCGACGAGCGGTGTCGCCGCGGACATGCCAAGGCTTAAGCTCGCTGGTTACTGGCCGATCGTTCACCGGACCGTTACAATCTCCCTTGGCGTGTCGTCGTGACGGGGCGGCCGGAACGGTACTGACCTCGCCGAACAGATCATTAGCGACATGCGGAGGGGCAATGCGGCTAGGCATTCCGAGCTATCTCATCGAATAGGAAGCCGCGACGCTGCGGAGACTGACTGCCGATGATTCTAGGGTTGCGAAGGATCCGAAGAAACGGTGTGGACAGGTCCCGCAAGGCGCCAGTCGTTCCGATTAGGCAAGAGCGACGGGCTAACTGGCCGATCGGATGACCACGGTTCCTAGCATACCCAGCTGAGGTGGATGCGAGAGTGGTTTCTATAGCCCTTAAATCTGTGGATATGATTGATGCTGGTGGCGATCTTGCCCTCGGCCTTGTGCCCGTCCACGGAGAGGCGGAAGCGGGGCGCGTAGACGAGGCGTCCATCCTGCACGATGCCGAGTCGTTCGAGCACGTTGATTACGTTTTCTTCCGCCGGTTCTCAGATGGCAGGTCTTCGCAAGTCGCGGCGTTTGTTGTCGATAACGGCGACGATGAACATGACGAAATTGCACTGGCGAAGCTGCATCATAAGCTCTGGCTGCATGGCACCGCGCCGCTGATGTATGTGGCGTGGCGCACGCGGATCGACATCCTAAGCTGCGCACGCGGCCCCGATTTCTGGGTTAACGAAAAAACCTCCTATAAACCTGTCGATAAGATCGAGCTTCCGACGGGCAATTTGTTGGAAATCGCTGTCGGTATCGACACGGCTCTGAACGAGAAGGCACGCCGATACTCCGCCCTGCGCCTGGCCGATGGGACGTTCTGGGATGATCCCGCCAATAAAGCCCTGGCCAAGCATGAGCACGGGGCGCATTACCGGCTGATTCAGGCCATTGTTGAGGCGGATCAGGAGCTTGACGGCCACAACAACCCGCTCCTGCGGCGGCTCCTGGTCCTGACCGTTTTGATCAAGTATTTGGAGGATCGCCGGGTATTCCCGCCGGATTGGTTTTCGGATTTCCATCCCGGCGCGAACAGCTTCTTCGGTGTGCTGGCGTCGAGCGACCCAGCAAAGGTGCTGGCGCTACTATCCGCGCTACAAGAAAAGTTCCGGGGCGATCTTTTCTCCCTTCCGGGGGATGTAACGCTCAACAGCGAGCATCTCGCAAGCTTTGCTACGTTAGTCGAAGCCAAGACCCTGAAGCGTCAGCGATACCTCTGGGAGCAATATTCATTCGAGCATCTCCCCGTAGAAGTCATCAGTCGTCTCTATCAGCGATTCGTGAGCAATGGCCACGGCGCGTTTTATACGCCGCCCATCCTGGCCACCATGCTGCTCGATCACGCGTTGCCTTATGACAAACTCAACGGCAAGGAGCGGGTTCTGGACCCTTCTTGCGGGTCGGGCATCTTCCTGGTCGGGGCGTTCAAGCGGCTGGTGAACGTCTGGCGTTTCCAGCACGGCTGGCAATCGCCCAAGGTCTCCGCCTTGAAGGAAGTGCTCAGGGAATCCATTTTCGGGATCGAGCTTCATCCCGGTGCCGTGGACCTTGCGGCATTCAGCCTTGCCCTTGCCATCTGCGATGCCCTCAAACCCAACGTCATTTGGAATGAGCTGCAGTTTGACCCCGTACTCGGAACCAACCTCCTTGAAGGCGATTTCTTTTCCCTTTTCGACGAGGGCGAGCCATTTCCGCTCTTTCACCCGAGGCGATGGCCCACCGCCGAGGGCTGGCCGGGACGTTTTGATGTCGTGATCGGCAATCCGCCGTTCGAGTCATCGCTGACCGAAGCCGGGGAAGAGATCGACGTACATCTATCACGGGTTAGAGGCACGCTGCCCGATAGGCAGGCCGCATACCTTTTCCTTGAACAAGCCGCGAAGTTGCTCAACGATGAAGGCCGTATCTGCCTGCTCCAGCCATCCGGGTTCCTCTACAACCGGAAGGCGGCTCAGTTTCGCAAACATTTTTTCAGCACCGTCTACTGCCAGGAAGTTTTGGACTTCACTTCCATCCGCAACCTGTTCGATGGCGCTGACCCCAAGACCATTGCTATCCATGCGCGCGGCAGGATGCAGAGCCAGCCGGACTATCTTTACCACCTGACCTTCCGTCGAACCTTCAGCGCGACGCAGCGCATCGGCTTTGAGCTTGATCACTATGACCGCCACCGCATCACGCAAGAGGCGGCGGAGGGTAGCCTGTACATCTGGCGTGTAAATCTGCTGGGCGGCGGTCGCCTGGTAGAAATGTCCGAGCGTTTCGCGGCAATGCGAAAAATCGCGGAATACATCGATTCCAAGAATTGGAAGTACGGGGAGGGATTCACCGTCGGCAATGAGCGCCACGAGGTCGATTTCCTTCCCGGCCTGCCAGACTTACCGACAGCAGCCCTTAGCGACGAAGGCATTGACGAAAGGGCTATCGGGACGGTTACGGCTACCCGTTTCGAGAACCCGAGGTTTAAGGAGCTGTTCCAAAATCCATTGATTCTGATCAAAGAACATGCTGACCTTGCGCTTGGTTACTGGACGAAAAGTCCTCTCGCCTATCGCGATAAGATCGTCGGCATTCACGCCGACGCGAGCGAGGAAGCGTCACTGCGGCAACTCTATGAACAGATGACAGCGAGGCGGCGGCTTTATCAGTTCTGCTGCGCGATTAACGGCTCACAGGCGCTCGTCGGTAAGGCAACCGCCATCCTCAAGCAGGACATCGACGCGCTACCTTACCCCAAGCGCGATGAGGACCTTGATCTGGCTTTCTGGGAGAAGGCGCTGGTTGACGATGTGCTCGACTACATGGCACCTTTCGTGCGTCTGGGCCAGAAATCGGAATTGCTGGAAAAGCAGGCGACAGTCGAGGATGTGCGGTCCTATGCGGAGATGCTGTGCCAGATGCTCGGCACCGTCTATAAGAATCTCAAGGCAAGCGAGTCCATTCACACCAATGGCTTGATCTGCCAACCGTTTTTCTTTGGCAAATATCCGAAAGTCAATTGGAATCTGAATGGCCAGAAGGAACGCCTGGACCAGTTGATTTACAAGCAGGAGCACGGCTCCCTACGTACCGTGCGCATCGTCCGGTTCTATGCCGACAACATGATGCTCATCGTGAAGCCGGATCGTCTACGCTACTGGATTCGTTCTATGGCCATCCGCGATGCCGATGAATCACTCCTTGATCTGCGAGGCCAAGGGTATTGACGATGGCGAATCTCGGTGACGTGACTAGGATCACGAGCGGCATCGCTCTGAATACGCTTGTGAACGAGACCTTGGATTTCGTTCGCAAGCAGCTCGCCGGCTGGCGTGACGACCCGGATCGTCCTGAAGAAGAGGCGGAAGAGAAGCTGAACAGCAACTTGTGCGATTACTTGAACTTCCGCGCGCGCCACAGTTATCCGATGGCGGTTTTCCACCACGAAGAATTCCAGACGGGGCGTCGTAGAATCGACCTTTCGGTAAAAACCGAGCATGCGATCGTCGCTGGCACTCGCAAATTTACGAAGTACGACCCCTATCTGGTCATCGAAGGTAAACGGCTACCCGCACCGACCAAAGACCGAGAGATGGAATACGTCACCGGCCGCGAGGAAGTAAGCGGCGGCCTTCAGCGGTTCAAGCTCGGGCTTCACGGCGCGACGCTCGAAATCGCCGCGATGGTCGGCTACGTGCAGGACGATGACCCTAACGCCTGGCTTGTCAGGATAAACGGTTGGATTACCGCACTGAACGGCACCGACTGCTCCAAAGGGTGCCATTGGTCGTCGTGCGAGCATATCGGGGATTACCGGCTTACCAAGCGGGCCAGGATCGCGTCGGGCACGTCCAGCCACCCGAGGACATCAGCCGCCAGCCCCGAAATCAAAGTTCGCCATTTCTGGATCTGTATGCGCAAGACGCGTAGACGGAAGAAGAAGGGCGATAGGGATAACTTATCCAGCCCTTTGTCATAGATAACGTGTCAGTCGTAGATAAGGTGTCAGGAACCGTTTTCGGGCACATTGGTCGAGAAAATCCTTCTACGGTTTCTGGCACGTTTCCCCCCCGCCGGCTCGGACGCGTGCTCGCTTTTCCCGAAGAACACCTCGTTGACGGTGGCGCGAATGTCCTTGACCGCTTCGCGCGTCATGCGATTCAGCTCGCCGCCGAGCGACGGCTGACTGGCGTGGTTGTCGCGGACCCAGTCCATGAACCGTTCGCCCATCGAGGGCTTTTCCGTCCTCTCCGCCTCCTGCTGTCTCTGTTGCTGTCCGGTGGAAATCTTCTGCTCCCACGCTGGCAAAAATCCCGCCTTCGGGAAAGAAAAGGAGACAGCCACCAAATCTGGAGAATACAGGAGAAAGAAAAGGAGACAGGCACCAGTAACCGTGGCCAGCCTACGATTGTTTCTTCGGTCTTCCACGGGGCCGAATCGTGCATTCCAGCCCCAATCGCTTGGCCGTGTCCGTGACCCAGTTAGGATCGCCGAAGGGCCGACCGCGATTGACGCAGCAACGCAACGCCGCCACTTCGGCTTCCGTTTGCGGTTGGTTGACAAGTTGCAGCCAATCGGTGGGG